>NZ_BPFX01000008.1 GCF_019655855.1 Pseudomonas paralcaligenes
GCGCCGGCCACCAGCGAGTTGATGATCGCCGCGGGCAGGATGCCCGGATCGCCGCCGTCCAGCAGCAGCCCATCGCCCCCGCCGCCCGGCAGGGGGCTTTCCACGATCGGAGGCGAAGCGTCAGTGCCGGCCTCGAACGCGATGTAGGCGCCGATATCCCCGCCGTCTTCCTGCAACAGATCGCCGAGGTCGATGCTCTCCTGGTTCGGTTCGAGGCCGCTGCCGGACGACGTATCGTCGGCCGGGTGGTCGAAGGCGTCGTCTGCGATCAGCAGGGCGTCCTCGCGCTCGTCCAGCAGCAGGGCGGCGCTGCTGGCGTCGTCCGCCGTGCCGCTGGCGAGCGGGGCCATGCGTCCGCCGGTGGCGCCGCTCTCCAGGGTCAGGTGGAGGGTAGCGGTGGCCTGGCTGCCGTCGCCGTCCGCGATGGTGTAGAGCACCTTGAAGGTGACGTCCTGGGTGATCTTGAAGCCGGTGACCGGGTTGAAGCTGTAGTTGCCGCTGTGGGCGTCGATCTTCAGCAGGCCGATGTCGGCGCCCAGGTCCAGCTGGTAGAAGTCGCCGTCGAAGGTCGCGGGCAGGTCGCCCGTGCCGTCGCCATCGCTGTCCAGGCTGACCGCGACGATCTTCTGGGCGGCCGCCCCATCGGCGCCGAAGTCGTCGGCGACGTTGCCGGAGACGCTGCCGTCGAGCAGGCCGCCGACCTGCACGGTGCCCTGCAGCACGCCGTTGAGGTCGAGCGGGTTGACCACCACGATGGTGTTGGGGTTGTGCACGGTGCTTTCCTGGACGAAGTCGCCCGGGTCGTGGAGCAGGCCGTCGTCGGTGTTCCAGGTCAGCGGCGGGTTGCCGCTCGGCGACCAGGCCACGGTGTCCAGGTTGCTCTTGGCGTAGTCGTTGACCAGTTCACTGCCGATGCCCACCGCGTAGACGGAATCCACGCCCTTGTCGGTGAGGAAGTCCACCCAGCCGTCCCGCTCGCTGGAGGAGATCGACACCGACGGCCGGTTGGCGCCCAGCGGGGTGGCCGGGTAGCCGTCGGAGAGGAAGTAGACGTAGGTGTGGTCGACGTCCGGCGGGGTGCCGTAGTTGGCCTGGACCTGCCTCAGGGCGTCGTCGAAGTTGGTGCCGATGCCGGTACCGACACCGCGGATGGCGGCGATGGCGGCGGCGGGGTCGTTGAACCAGCCGTGGTAGGTGGCGTTGTCGTCGAAGGTCACCAGCATCACATTCTGCAGGCTGCCGCCGTAGCTGGTGATCAGGTTCTCCAGGGCGTTCTGGGCCAGGGCCAGGCGCGTGGTGGTGCCGCCGCCCGGCAGGCTGACCACGCCGCCGAGGAACGGGCTGACCATGGTCGCCGAGGTGTCGAGCATGATCACCAGGTTGACCGTGGCCGCCGTGCTGCCCTCGGTCAGTACCACGAAGTCGTCCACCGCCACGGGCGCCGCGTCGGCGACGTTGACGGTAACGGTCGCCTCGGCGCTGTAGGCGTCGCCGTCGAAGGCCTGGTAGCCGAAGGTGGGCGCGGGGCCGTCGTTGGTCGAGTCGAAGTCGCCCGGCGGCAGGTAGGTCAGCAGGCCGCTGGCGGCGTCGGCCGCGCTGATCACGGCGGTGCCCGCGGCGACGGCGGCCGCGCTGACGGCCACGCCGTTGATCTGCAGGGTGCCGTGGTCGGGCAGCGAGGTGATGCGGAAGCTGTCCACCGCGTCGCCGATATCCGGATCGCTGCCGGACAGGGCGATGACCAGCGGCGCGCCGCCCTGAACGGCGTTGGCCGACAGGTCGACGGCTTGGGGCGCATCGTTGACCGGGGTGATGCCGATGCTGACGGTGACGATGTTGCCGTCGACGGTGCCGTCGTTGGCCCGGTAGGTGAAGCTGTCGGCGGTGGTCTCGCTGCCGTTGTGGGTGTAGCTGAAGGTGCCGTCGGCGTTCAGCGTCAGGGTGCCGTTGACGGGGCCGGAGACCAGGATCGCGCTGAGCGGGTCGCCGTCGGCGTCGCTGTCGTTGGCCAGCACGCTGGTGGCGCCGCCGACCAGCACGGTGGCGGTGCCGCCCTCGGCCACCACGATGCTGTCGGCCAGCGAGACCGGCGCGTCGTTGAGCGGGTTGACGCCGATGGTCACGGTGCTGGTGGCGAAGCCGCCGTTGCCGTCGGAAACGGTGACGACGAAGCTGTCCGGGCCGTTGTAGCCGGCGTTCGGGGTGTAGGTGAAGGCGCCAGTGGCCGGGTTGAGCACCACGCTGCCGTTGCTCGGCGCACCGGTGGTGGCGAAGCTGAGCGTGTCGCCCTCGATGTCGGCGCCGGTGACGGTGCTGCTGATCGGCACGTTCTCGTCGGTGACCAGGCCCAGGTCGCTGGTGGTCGGGGCATCGTTGACCGGGGTGACGGTGATGGCCACCGCGTCGGTGCTGGTGTCGGTGCCGTCGCTGGCGACGATGGTCAGCGTGTCCGGGCCGTTGTAGTCGGGGGCCGGGGTATAGGTGAGCTGGGCCATGGCGTTGTTGATCGCCGCCTGGCTGCCGGTCAGCACCAGGGTGCTGGTGCCCGCGCCGCTGACGCCCGCGCCGAGCCCGTTGAGGCCGACGTCGAGTACGCCGTGGGTGACGCTGAGGGTGACGGTGAGGCTGTCCAGTTCCGGGTCGAACACGCCGAGGGCATTGCTGGTGGCCAGGGAGAAGACCTTGCTGGTGTCTTCCGGGGTGGTCTGCGCCTGCGGCACGTGGATGAGCGGCGCGTCGTTGACCGGGGTGATGGTGATGTCCAGGGTCGAGCTGGCGCTGTCGGTGCCGTCGTTGAGGGTGAAGATCACCTGGGGCACGGTGCCGTTGTAGTTGGGCAGCGGGGTGAAGGTGTAGGTGCCGTCGCTGTCGATCCGCAGGGTGCCGACCAGCGGAATCTGCACCGGCGTGCCCACCGGGTGCTGCATCAGCGGCGCGGCGGCGAAGCGGAAGCCGGTGATGCTCAGGGCGTCGCCGTCCACGTCGCTGGCGTGGGTCAGCAGGTTGCCGCTGACCACGCTGTCTTCCGGGCCGCTGTTGGTTTCCGGTGCGGCCAGCGGCGGGTCGTTGACCGGGGTGACGGTGATCGCGACGCTGTCGGTGGCCGTCGCCTGGCCGTCGCTGCTGCTGATGATCAGGGTGTCCGGGCCGTGGTAGTTGGCGTCCGGGGTGTAGGTGAGCTGGGCCATGGCGTTGTTGATCGCCACGTGGCCGCCGGTCAGCACCAGGGTGCCGGTCCCGCTGCCGCTGACCGTGACGCCGAGCAGGTTGAGGCCCACTTCCAGCACGCCGTGCTGCACGCTCAGGGTGGTGGTCAGCGTGTCCAAGTCGACGTCGAAGGCGCCGAGGGCGTTGCTGGTCAGCAGGGAGAAGGTCAGCGGCGTATCTTCCGGGGTGGTCTGCGCCTGCGGCACGTGGTGGAAGGGCGGGTCGTTGACCGGCGTGACGTCGATGCTGACGGTGGTGCTGGCGCTGCTGCGGCCATCGCTGATGGTGTAGGTGATGACCGGCACCGGGCCGTGGTAGTTGGGCAGCGGGGTGAAGCTGAAGCTGCCATTGGCATTGACCTGCAGGGTGCCGACGAGGGGGATGGCGACCGGGCTGCCGAGGGGCTGGCCGACCAGCGGCTGGGTGCTCAGGGTAAAGCCGGTGATGACCAGGCTGTCGCCGTCGGCATCGAAGTCGTTGCTCAGCAGGTTGCCGCTGATCGAGCCGCCCTCGGCCAGGGTGTAGCTGTCGGCGACAGCCACCGGCGGGGTGTTGGTGACCGGGCCGGGCGGGGTGACCGGCGGCTCGGGTTCTTCCACGGGCGGCTCCGGCTCCTCGATCGGGGGCTCGGGCTCTTCCACCGGCGGCTCGGGTTGTTCGACCGGTGGTTCCGGTTCCTCCACGGGCGGCTCCGGCGCTTCCGGCTCCGGTTCCGGCTCGATGGGCGGCGGTTCCGTCGCGGCGGCGGGGACGAAGTCGTCGATGCGCTCGTCGCGCTCGAGGGTGTGGGGGGCGAAGTCCAGGCCGCGAGTCTCGAAGCCCACCTGCGGGTCCAGTTCGGCGGCGGTGGCGTCCAGCATCACGAAGCCGTGGCCGCCGGCGATGCCGCTGCCGCCGCTGGTGGTGCCGGGATTGGCGCCGGCGGCGGTGGCCGGCAGCTCGGTGGTCGGGTCGGCGCCGGCGGCGATGGCCTGTTGCAGTTCGTCAGCCGAGGGGGCGTCGCTGACGGCTTCCGCCTGGGCGGCGGGGGCTGCGGGCTGGTCGCCGGCCGGGGCGGGCCACTGGCTGGCGCGGCCCAGGTCGACGGTCTGTCCGTCATCGAGCGTCAAGCTGATCCGGCCGGCCTCGCCGGTCTGCACCTGTTCGCCGCGGAACAGGCGGTCGCCCTCGACCAGCAGGCGCCGGACACCGTCGGGAGACAGGGCCATCACCTGGCCGACGACGGTTTTCACAACAGCGATGACATTGCTCATGACGGACTCTCCTTTGTCTGGCTTCCGCAGGCTTCCCGACGTACCCCGGCGAGACGCCGGCGTCGTGTTCGCTACGGTGCGGCAACTTTTTATCGCCAGAAATTTGTCATATTCCTGACGGTTATTGTGTTAATGCCAAAGTATTGACCATGCGGCGGCCATGCTAAACAATCGCCCCCGCCATGTCACTTTGCTATTGCGCGGCGTCTTCCCCGGTCCCGATCAACGGTCGCGTCGCCGGCCGCGGTGGCGGGGCGCGTGGAACCTGAAGGAGTTGGCGGGCCGGGCTCGCCGGAGGGAACCCGATGAGCAGTACCGAGAGCCAGCCCGTGTCCGCCGCGCACCACCCGACGTTGCACCTGGGCGACCCCCGTGCGCGCCATGACGACCCGCTGCTGGACGGCCTGCTGGCGCTCTGCGCACTGCACCGGCGCCCGGCCACCCGGGCCATGCTCAGCGCCGGCCTGCCACTGCCGGCCCAGCGCCTGTCGCCCGAGCTGCTGCCCCGCGCCGCCGCCCGCGCCGGCCTGCAGGGGCGCTGGCTGCATCGGCCGCTGCGGCAGATCCCGGCCATCGCCCTGCCGGCGCTGCTGCTGCTCAAGGAAGGCCGCACCGCCGTCCTCCTGGCCCGCGAGGGCGACCAGGCGCGCCTGCTGCTCGGCGAGAGCGACGGCGGCGAGGTGTGCGTGGCCCTCGACCTGCTGGAGGAGGACTACAGCGGCGAGGTGTTCTTCGCCCAGCCGCGCCACGCCTTCGACCAGGACCGCGAGAGCCTGATCCCACGCACCCGCGCCTGGTTCCGCGACACCCTGGCGCGCTCGCGCTGGCTGTACATCGACGCGGTGGCGGCCAGCGTGCTGATCAACCTGATCGGCCTGTTCGCCCCGCTGTTCGTGATGAACGTCTACGACCGGGTGGTGCCGAACCAGGCCGAGGCCACCCTGTGGGTTCTGGCGGTGGGCATTTCCGGCGCCTTCCTGTTCGACCTGCTGCTCAAGACCATGCGCGGCCTGTGCCTGGACCTGGCCGGCAAGAAGACCGACCTGATCATCTCCGCCAGCCTGTACCAGCGCATCGTCGGGATGGCCATGAAGATGCGCCCGGCGCGGGTCGGCAGCTTCGCCCAGCACATCCACGAGTTCCAGGTGCTGCGCGACTTCCTCGCCTCGCTGACCCTGACCAGCCTGATCGACCTGCCGTTCACCCTGCTGGTGCTGGCGGTGATCGCCTGGCTCGGCGGCCACCTGGTGTGGATTCCGCTGCTGGCCTTCCCCCTGGCCCTGGGCCTCGGCTGGCTGCTGCAGCGGCCGCTGGCCGAGACCATGGAACGCACCATGGCGCTGTCCGCCGAGCGCCAGTCGAGCCTGATCGAGACCCTGGCCGGGCTCGACGCGGTCAAGGTCAACAATGCCGAGAGCGAGCGCCAGTATCTGTGGGAGCAGACCATCGGCACCCTCGGCCGCCTGGAGCTGCGCGCGTGCATGCTGTCGAGCCTGGCGCTCAACCTGACTGGCTTCATCCAGCAACTGGCCGGGGTGGTGACCATTGTCCTCGGCGTGTACCTGATCATCGCCGGCGAGTTGAGCATGGGCGGGCTGATCGCCTGCTACATGCTCGGCACCCGCGCGCTGGCGCCGCTCGGCCAGCTGTCCGGGTTGCTCACCCGTTACCAGCAGGCGCGGGTGAGCATGCAGAGCATCGACCAGATGATGGCGCTGCCGCAGGAGCGCGAGGAGCAGACCCGAACCCTCAGCCGCCCGCAACTGCGCGGCGCCATCGAATGCCGCCAGCTGGAGTTTCGCTACCCGCAGCAGCAGGACGCCGCCCTGAGCGGCATCGACCTGCGTATCGCGCCCGGCGAGAAGGTCGGCATCATCGGCCGCAGCGGCTCGGGCAAGAGTTCCCTGGCCAAGCTGCTGGTGGGCCTGTACCAGGCCGACGCCGGCCACCTGCTGGTGGACGGCGTGGACGTGCGCCAGCTGGACGTCGGCGACCTGCGCCACAACATCGGCTACGTCGCCCAGGACATCCAGCTGTTCTCCGGCAGCCTGCGCGACAACCTGGTCAGCGGCGCCCGCTACGTGGAGGACGAGCTGGTGCTACAGGCCGCCGAGCTGGCCGGGGTGCACGAGTTCGCCCGCCTGCACCCGCAGGGCTACGAACTGCCGGTGGGCGAGCGCGGCCAGCTGCTCTCCGGCGGCCAGCGCCAGGCCGTGGCCCTGGCCCGCGCGCTGCTGCTCGACCCGCCGATCCTGCTGCTCGACGAGCCCACCAGCGCCCTCGACAACACCGGCGAGGAGCGCCTCAAGCAGCGCCTGAAACCCTACATCGCCGACAAGACCCTGGTGCTGGTCACCCACCGCACCTCGCTGCTCAGCCTGGTGGACCGGTTGGTGGTGATCGACCGCGGTCGCATCGTCGCCGACGGGCCCAAGGCCGAGGTGATGGACGCACTCAAGGGAGGCCGCATCCATGTGGCGTGACACCTTCTCCCAACAGCTGCGCGGCTACTTCCGCGGCCGCGAGTCCCTGGTCGGGCAGCCCTTGCCGGAAGTGCGCAAGGCGCTGATCGAGGACGCCCCGCGCCTGGTGCGCCTGACCCTCTGGAGCCTGATCGGTTTCAGCCTGTTCGCCCTGCTGTGGGCGCATTTCGCCGTGGTCGACGAAGTCACCCGCGGCGATGGCAAGGCCATTCCCTCGTCCAAGCTGCAGAAGATTCAGAACCTGGAAGGCGGCATCGTCGCCGAGCTTTTCGTCCGCGAGGGCCAGGTGGTGGAGGCCGGTGCGCCGCTGCTGCGCCTGGACGACACCCGCTTCGCCTCCAATGTCGGCGAGACCGAGGCCGACCGCCTGGCGCTGTTGCTGCGGGTGGAGCGGCTGGCCGCCGAGGTCGAGGAACGCGAACCGGAGCTGCCGGCCAACGCGCTGGAGGCCGTGCCGAGGCTGGCCGCCAGCGAGCAGGCGCTGTACCAGAGCCGCCGCCAGCAGCTGCAGGACGAGGTGGCGGGCCTGGAGGAACAGCTGGTGCAGCGGCGCCAGGAACTGCGCGAGTACGTCTCCAAGCGCGACCAGTACCAGCGCGGGCTGAACCTGCTGCGCCAGGAGATCGACATGTCCGAGCCGCTGGTGGCCAAGGGCGCGATATCCCAGGTGGAAGTGCTGCGCCTGCGCCGCTCGGAAGTGGAGAACCGCGGCCAGCTGGACGCCACCATCCTGGCGATTCCCCGCGCCGAGTCGGCGATCAAGGAGGTCGAGCGCAAGATCGCCGAGACCCGCTCGCGCTTCCGCAGCGACGCGCTCACCCAGCTCAACGAGGCGCGCACCGAGCTGAGCAAGGTGCAGGCCAGCGGCAAGGCGCTGGAGGACCGGGTCAACCGCACCCTGGTCACCTCGCCGGTGCGCGGCATCGTCAAGCAGCTGCTGGTCAACACCATCGGCGGGGTGATCCAGCCGGGCAGCGACCTGGTGGAGATCGTGCCGCTGGACGACACCCTGCTGGTGGAAGCGCGCATCCGCCCGCAGGACATCGCCTTCCTGCATCCCGGGCAGAAGGCGATGGTCAAGTTCACCGCCTACGACTACACCATCTACGGCGGCCTGCCGGCCCAGCTGGAGCAGATCGGCGCGGATACCATCACCGACGAGGAAGGCAACAGCTTCTACCTGATCCAGCTGCGCACGGAGAAAAGCCATCTGGGCAGCGAGGAGAGCCCGTTGCTGATCATCCCGGGGATGGTGGCGTCGGTGGACATCATCACCGGGCACAAGAGCGTGTTGAGCTATCTGCTCAAGCCGATCATCCGGGCGCGGGGGGAGGCGCTCAGGGAGCGCTAGGGCTTTCCAGGGCGCCCTGTATCAGGCGCTCTGTCTCCTCCAGCCATTCCTGCAGGCGCATGGCGTCGAGCTGGCCGAGGGCCGCGTAGCGCCGCCCGCCCCAGACCATCAGGAACAGCGCCTCGACCCGGACTGGCGGCGTGGGCTGAGGCAGGTCCGTGCAGGCGTCGAATACCTCCTGCCACTTGCCGAGCAGTTCCTGGTAGGCGCGCAGGTGGTGCTTGGGCTCGGCGACCCTGGCCTCCAGCCCCGCCATTTCGTAGGTGAACAGCTGGTACATGGATTCCTGCGGGCCGCAGCTCAGCCGCAGCAGGCGCGACAGCCGGGTACGCCAGTCCAGCGGCGGCGCGATCACCTGCTGGTCGATGTGCTCCAGCAGCTGCTCGATGCAGTGGCGGATATAGCCCGAGAGCAGCGCCTCCTTGCCGGGGAAATATTCGTACAGGGTGCCCACCGCGAAGCCCGACTCCAGCGCCACCGCGCGGGTGGTGGCGGCGTCCCAGCCGTCGCGCTGCAGAATCCGAACGAAGGCCTGGTAGATGGCCTCCACGGTGAACTGGGCGCGTGCCTGGCGTGGACGCTTGAGCGGCTTGGTTCTGGGCCTCTCCACCTCCGTGCTGGTTGCGCCGCGGTTTCCGAACCCGTTCTTGTGCATCGCCCTCTAACCTGTGGCTCATCATCAGTCGATCGCCAGAGGACCCGCAAATGCCCCCATCCGTCAAGCTGACCCGCCTGCTCACGCACAAGGGCGCACTCGACCAGAGCCGCATCGACAGCCTCGACTTCGACCTGACCCCGGCGCCCGGCGAAGTCATCCTCAAGCCCGACCATTTCGCGCTGACCACCAACAACATCACCTACGCGGCGTTCGGCGACTCCATGCGCTACTGGGATTTCTACCCGACAGGCGAGGCCGACTGGGGGCACATGCCCGTGTGGGGATTCGCCGACGTGGTCGCGTCGGGTGTCGAGGGCATCGAAGTGGGCGCTCGCTACTACGGCTACTACCCGATCGCCACCTATGCCCGGATCAAGGCGGGTGTGACCCCGCGTGGCTTCCGCGCCCTCGACGAGCACCGTGCCGAGCTGCCGACGCCGTACAACCAGTATCCGCTGTGTTCGGCCGATCCCTACTACAGCCCGGCGCACGAAGACCTCCAGGCGTTGCTCAAGCCGCTGTACCTGACCTCGGCGATGCTCGCCGACTTCCTCATCGACAACGACTTCTTCGGCGCCAGGCGCCTGGTGTTCTCCAGCGCCTCCAGCAAGACCGCCTACTGCACCCTGTTCTGTCTGGAAGAACACGATATCGAGTGCATCGGGCTCACCTCGCCCGGCAACATCGCCTTCGTCGAGCAGCTTGGCTGCTACGACAGCGCCGTGGCGTACCGGGATCTGGAACGTCTCGATGCCGGCGTGCCGACCGTCTACGTCGACTTCTCCAGCGACCTGGCCCTGCGCGACCGGGTGCATGCGCACTTCGCCGACCAGCTGGCCTACAGCTGCGTGGCCGGCTCGGCGCAGAACACCGAGGAGGCCGAGTACAAGGCCGCCAGCGGGCCGGAGCCGAAGATGTTCTTCGCGCCGATCCAGATGCGCAAGCGCAATGTCGACTGGGGCTCGGGCGGTGTCTCGCGCTATGTCGGCGAGGGCATGGTGAAGTTCTACCAGCGCGTGGAGAACAGCGGCACGCAGCTGGTCGAGGTGGTGCATAACGAAGGCTACGAGGCCGCTGCCCGGATCATCGCGGGCCTGGTGCAGGGTCATCTGCCACCCCAGCAGGGGCAGATCGTCCGCCTGCGCTGAGCCGGGGCGAACGTGACAGCTGGTTCGTCACGCTCGCAGGCCGTCTTCGCCCAGGTAGAGGCTTTCTACGTGGTGGCTGGCGGGCAGCATGCTGACCACCACGGCGGCGCTCCTGACCGTGTCGGTGGCGCTGCTGGCGGGCTGGGCGCCTTCGGTGACCAGGGTGTCGACGGCTTCCTTGACCAGGTCGAAGACGCACACGGCGAAGCCATTCTTGAGCAGGTTGCGGGCCATGGGCAGGCCCATGTGGCCGAGGCCGATGAAGGCGATCTGGGTCATTGTTGTTGTTCTCCTCGTGTGTCCGCGTGGATCAGGAGCGACCTTGGTCGCGATGCCCTTGCGGGGGGCGATTCGCGGCCAAGGCCGCTCCCACGGTTACAGGTCCGCCAGGGGATGAGTGCCTTCCCAGACCGGGGCGAAGTGCGCCTCGATCACCGCGCGAGGGATGGCGGCCGGGTCGGGCCAGTGCCACTTCGGCGCCTGGTCCTTGTCGATCAGGCGGGCGCGCACGCCTTCCGGGAATTCCGGGTGGCGGCAGCAGTTCAGGCTCATGGCGTATTCCATGCGGAACACCTCGGCCAGGGACAGGTGACGGGCGCGGCGAATCTGTTCCCAGACCAGGTGGGCGGTCAGCGGGCAGCCGGCGGCCAGGGTCTTGGCGGCGCGCGCCAGCAGCGGGTCGGCGTCGTGCTGCAGGGCGGTAAGGGCGTGCCAAGCGGCGGGCAGGTCGGCCAGGTCGAGCAGCGCGTCGAGGCGTTCGCGGCGCGGCAGCCACTGGGCTTCCGGCAGGTCGGGGCGGGCCTCCTGCTCCAGGGCGCGGAGCAGGCTGCTGAGCTGCTCGGGCGCCTGGTGCCGCCAGTTCATCTGCACCAGGCTCTCGATCAGCATCTCCTGCTGGTCCTCGTGCAGGAAGCGGTCGGCCAGGTCAAGGTCCAGAGCGTCTCGGGCAGGCGCTGTACCAGAGTCGCCGCCAGCAGCTGCAGGACGAGGTGGCGGGCCAGCTAGAGCAGATCGGCGCGGATACCATCACCGACGAGGAAGGTAACAGCTTCTACCTGATCCAGCTGCGTACGGAGAAGAGCCACTTGGGCAGCGAGGAGAGTCCGCTGCTGATCATCCCGGGGATGGTGGCGTCGGTGGACATCATCACCGGGCAGAAGAGCGTGTTGAGCTATCTGCTCAAGCCGATCATCCGGGCACGGGGAGAGGCGTTGCGGGAGCGCTAGATGGCTTTGCGATGGCTATGTACCCGTTACGTGTTGGTGGCACAACTCTGCTCTTGTGGGAGCGACTGGGCGGCATTCCGATTGGCCGCGAAATTCGCGGATAAATCCGCTCCCACAAGGCGTGCAACATCTAACGGGGACATAGCCTTTGCGATAGTGACAGCTGATGCGAGCAGGCCTCGTTTTCAGTCTCGCCCTTTCGGGTGAATCACCTTCTCCAACCGCATCTGCGAAGACGCTGTAGACAGCCTGGTTCTGCAGGAGCTGAAAGCAATCCGGGCGCGCCCCATGTCCGGAGCTACAGCGGCCGGCAGATCCAGTGCAGGTAGCGGCCCAGGCCGGCGAAGCCGGGGTGGCGCCGGTAGGCCAGTTCCATTTCCAGCAGGTCGGCCAGTGCGGCCTTGGCCTGGAATTCGCTCGGCATGTAGTCGTGGAACACGCGCACGCCACTGCGATTTTCGACCCGCCAGCGTCCTTCGAGTTGCGCCGCCAGTTCACGCGGGTCGAGCGGCTTCTGCGGCGTCAGGCTCTGGCCCTCGCCAGCGAAGCGCTCCTTGCGCAGCTTGCGGAAGTGGCCCTTGAGCAGGTTGCGGTAGACCAGCGCGTCCTTGTTGTAGAAGGCCAGCGACAGCCAGCCGCCGGGCGCGGTGAGCTGGTGCAGCACGGGCAGGATGGCGTGGGGCTCGGCCAGCCATTCGAGCACTGCGTGGCAGAGCACCAGGTCGTAGGGTTCGGTGAGCCGGCCCAGCAGGTCCTGCCAGGGCGCCTGGATGAACTGCGCCTCGACGCCCGCGTCGGCGAAGCGCTGGCGGGCGCCTTCGAGCATGGGCTCGGCCGGTTCCGCCAGGGTCACGGCATGGCCGCGCTGGGCCAGCCACAGGCTCATGTGGCCGAGCCCAGCGCCGACGTCCAGTACCCGCAGCGGGCGCTCCGGCAGCGCCTCCTTGAGGTCGGCCTGGAGCACGGCCAGACGGATGGCGCCCTTGGCGCCACCGTAGATTTTCTCGGCGAAGCGGGTGGCGAGTTCGTCGAAGTGCCGGTCAGTCAAGGGTGCCTCCACGGGCGCTGTGCGAGGACGGGGTCACGATACGAAGCGCCGCTCGTTATCGGCCAGCTTGGCACGCACCGCCTGGTCCATGTCGATGCCCAGTTCGGCGCACAGCAGCAGGAGGTAGAGCACGACGTCGCCGATCTCCTGGCCGGCGTGTTCCAGCCGCTCGGTATCGAGCTGGCGGGCCTGGTCTTCCGACAGCCACTGGAAGATTTCCACCAGCTCGGCCATCTCCACGCTGGCGGCCATGGCCAGGTTCTTCGGGTTGTGGAAGCGGCGCCAGTCGTTGTGGTCGCGGATGGCGTGCAGGCGGCGGGTGAGTTCGGCGATGTCCATGGAGCGCTCCTTCGGGGCGCATAGCTTCGGCCGGAAGGGGCGCCGCGGCAAGCCCCGCCTACTCGGCTTCCTTCTCCAGCAGCGCCTGCTTGCGCGGCACGCCCCAGCGGTAGCCGGTGAGCGCCCCGCTGGCGCCGATCACCCGGTGGCAGGGCACCAGCAGCCCCAGCGGGTTGCTGGCGCAGGCGCGGGCGACGGCGCGGGCGTGGCTGCCCAGTTGCTCGGCCAGCTCGCCGTAGCGTCGCGTCTGCCCCGGCGGAATGCTGCGCAGGGCCTGCCACACCTGCTGCTGGAAGGCTGTGCCGCGCATGTCCAGCGGCAGGTTGGCGGCCCGTGTCGGTTCCTCGACCTGGGCCAGCACCTCGCGCAGCCAGTCGCGCAGGCCGCGCTGGTCGCGCCTCAGCTCGGCGGCGGCGAAGCGCTGGTGCAGTTCAGCCTCCAGCTCCGCCTCGTCGTCGCCGAACAGCAGCGCGCAGACGCCCTTGTTGCTGGTAGCGAGCAGCAGCAGACCCAGCCGGCAGTCGGTGATGGCGTAGCGCAGCACCTCGCCGGCACCCTTGCGCCGACGCTCGGCGGGGCTCAGGGCGGAGGCTTGCTCGTACAGCGCGCGGGTGCCGGAGTAGCCGGCGTCCAACGCCGCCTGGAGCACCGAGCCGGCGCGGGGCAGGGTGGCCTCCAGGCGCTGGCGGCGGCGGGTGTCGAACCAGGCTCTGGGCGTCATTCCGGTGCGGGCCTTGAAGGCGCGCGCCAGGTGCGAGGCGGACAGGCCGATGCGCGCCGCCAGCTGTTCCAGGGTCGGCGCCTTGTCGCTGTTCTCCAGCAGGCGGCAGGCGGCCACCACCAGCTCGTCGAGCTGTTCGGCCGGGCTGCGGCCCTGCGGGGTGCAGCGGCGGCACGGACGATAGCCGGCGGCCTCGGCGCTGGCCGGGTCGGCGTGGAAGCTGACGTTGTCGCGGCGCGGCCGGCGCGCCGGGCAACTGGGCCGGCAGTAGATGCCGGTACTGCGCACGGCGAAGACGAAGCGGCCGTCCTGAGCGGCATCGCGGTCGCATACGGCCTGCCAGCAGTGGTCCTGATCGAGCATGGTGGTCTCCCGGTGGCGGCCCGCCGAATGGCGGTCCCCCGAATCTGCATGGGGCGATTGTCGATCCGTCCGCCGGTACTGCCAATCCACATCTGACTTTCAAACCGCCGCCCGCCAGGAACCGACTCAGCGGAGCGCGATCAATACTTCACGGCCCGCCGCGCAAGGCGGCGCGGCCCCTGACAAGGAGCGGATGATGGCGGACATGCTCGACCGGCCCGACCAGCCGGTATTGCTGCTGGTGGACGACACGCCTGAGAACCTCATGCTGATGAGCGAGCTGTTGGCCGACAGCTACCGGGTCAAGGTCGCCGACAGCGGCGCCATGGCCCTGCGCATCGCGGCCGCCAGTCCGCCGCCGGACCTGATCCTGCTCGACATCATGATGCCGGAGATGGACGGCTACGAAGTCTGCCGCCGGCTCAAGGCCGACCCCGCTACCGCGGAGATCCCGGTGATCTTCCTGACCGCCATGGCCGACCGCGACGGCGAGCAGTACGGCTTCGACCTCGGCGCCGTGGACTACATCACCAAGCCGATCCGCCCGCACCTCCTCCTCGCGCGGATTCGCGCGCACCTGCAGATCAAGGCCGGCGCCGACTTCCAGCGCGACAGGAGCGAGTACCTGGAGCTGGAGGTGAAGCGCCGTACCCGCGATATCCAGCGCCTGCAGGAGGTGACCATCGAGGCCATGGCCAAGCTGGCGTCGATGCGCGAAAACCCGCGAGGCAGGCACCTGGAGCGCATCGAGTTGTACATGGTCGAACTGGCCGCCACCCTGGCCCGCCAGCAACCGCCAATGGCCGCTGAACTGGACGAGGAGCGCATCGCCCAGCTGGGCAAGTCGGCGCTGCTGCACGGCATCGGCAAGCTGACCCTGCCGGACCGCATCCTGCTCAGCCCGGTGCCCTTGCAGGGCGAGGACCTGGAGCTGCTGCACGGCCACACCATCGCCGGGCGCGACGCGTTGCTGGCGGCCGAGGCCAAGCTGGGCAGCGTGCCGAACTTCCTGCGCGACGCCCGCGACATCGTCTACAGCCAGCATGAGCAATGGGACGGCGGCGGCTACCCGCAGGGGCTGCGCGGCGAAAGCATCCCGCTGGCGGCGCGGCTGATGGCGGTGGCCGGCGCCTACGAGGAACTGACCAGCCGTCACACTTACCGGCAACCGCTGGAGCACGAGGAGGCGGTGGCGCAGATCAGCGCCGCCAGCGGCACGCGCTTCGACCCGTCGGTGGTACTGGCGCTGATCGAAGCGGCCGAGCGCTTCGCCCGGATCGCCCGGGAACATGCCGACGGTGCCGCGGCCATCCACTACGAAATGCAGCGACTGGAAGAGTCCCTCGGCGAGCCCATTGAACTGACTTTGCCTGCGCGCAGGACTGCTCCCGAGGCCTAGTTCGGGGCCTCGGTACCGGGATGCTCCGTGCCACCTACGCTCCCGTCGTCCCCGCGCAGGTGGGGACCCAGGATGTGCTGTCTTGCCCTCGACTAGATTCCCGCCTGCGCGGGAATGACGGGGTTTTCGGGTTGCCTCGTTCGTGTGGGGTCGTCAGCCGACGGGCTCTGACACAGAGCCGCCGCTATCTTCCGCGACGCTTGATGGTTGGGTAGGCGGGGTGCTGGGCTTTTACGCACTCCGTCGTCCCCGCGCAGGCGGGGACCTAGGACGCGCTGTCTCGCCCGCGACTGGATTCCCGCCTGCGCGGGAGTGACGGGATTTTCTGGTTGCCTCGTTCGTGTGGGGGCGTCAGCCGACGGGCTTGACACAGAGCCGCCGCCATCTTCCGCGACGATTGATGGTTGGGTAGGCGGGGTGCTGTGCCCCTACGTACCCCTCAGTGACCCCGTCGTCCCCGCGAAGGCGGGGACCCAGGATGTGCTGTCTTGCCCTCGACTGGATTCCCGCCTGCGCGGGAATGGCGGGATTTCCTGGTTGCTTCGCTCGTATAGGGTCGTCAGTCGACAGCCCTGATGCAGAGCCGCCGCCATCTTCCGCCACGATTGATGGTTGGGCAGATGGGGTCCTGTGCTCCTCTCTACAACACACCCCCGTCGTCCCCGTGCAGGCGGGGACCCAAGACGTACTGTCTTGCCCGCGTCTGGACTCCCGCCTACGCGGGAATGACGGTATTTCCTGGCTGCCTTTTATCCGTATAGCGCCGTCAGACTGCCCGGACGCAGAACCCGCCGTCGACACAGCTCCAGCCGTTTCGGCCCGACCGCCTCAGCCCTGCTTCCGCCAGTCCAGCGCCAGCGCTTCCTGCCAGGCGAAGCGCTCGAAGTGGCTGGCCACCACATGTTCCAGTTTCTCCAGATCATCGTCGCTGGCCGCCTGCACCCGCAGGCTCAGGCCACCGTCTTCCGCCTGCAGCAGGGCCAGGCCGAACTCGAATTCCACGCGTCCCTGGTGTTCGTCGAACTCGACCGGAACCTTGTGGGCGAAGTGTTTGCACAGGCGGCCGATGTAGCGCGCCGGCGTATCGGTGGCGACGAAGGCGCGGGATTGCACTTGAGTCATGGACGGTCTCCTCAGTAGGCCAGGGTGAAGCGCTGGCGGACGTGGCGCGGTTGCTCGGTCTCGTCGAGCAGGGCGACGGCCAGGTCGGCCACCGAGATATGCCCCGGCTGGCCATCCTTGAGCAGCAGCTCATCGCCGCCCAGGCGGAACTGGCCGGTACGCGGGCCGGGCTCCAGGTGGGCGGCGGGGGAGAGGAAGGTCCACTCCAGTTCGCGCTCTTCGCGCAACTGGTCGAGTGCCTGGCGCGCGCCCTCGGCGCCTTCCTTGTATTCGGCGGGGAAGCCTTCGCTGTCGATCAGTTGCTTGCCCGGCGCCACGTACAGGCTGCCGGCACCGCCCACCACGAGCAGGCGCTTGAGCCCGGCGGCCTTGGTCGCGGCGACGATGGCGCGGCTGCCGGCGATGAACTGCTCGCGGATGTCGGCCACGCCCCAGCCGGGGTTGAAGGCGCTGAGCACGGCGTCGTGGCCGCGCAGGTGGTCGGCGAGGGCGGCCACGTCATGCACGTCGGCTTGCACCGCGACGAGGTTGGCGTGCTGCGGCAGCTTCTCCGGGTGGCGGACCAGGGCGGTCACCTGGTGGCCGCGGGTCAGGGCTTCTTCGAGCAGGGCGGAACCGACGTAGCCGGTGGCGCCGATCAGGGCGAGTTTCATGGAGGTTTCCTGGGTGCGTTGAATGTGGGCTACATAATCGCCGCTGGATAAATCCGGGAAAAAGCGGCCTAATTCGCTTTGACAATTAAGCGGAGCTTAATAATGGAGCAGCTCAAGCGCATGGCCCTGTTCGCCACCGTGGTGGAGAAGGGCTCCATGGTGGCCGCCGCCGAGTCGCTGGGCATGACCGCCTCGGCGGTCAGCCAGCAGATCCGCAAGCTCGAGGAGAGCACCCGGGTCAGCCTGCTGCACCGCACCACCCGCCGGCTGACCCTGACCGAAGCCGGCGAGCAGCTGTACCAGAGCTGCCGGCAGATCGTGCAACTGGCGCAGCAGGCCGAGCAGCGCCTGGCCGAGCTGCGCGATGCGCCGGTGGGCGAGCTGCGCATCGCGGCACCGGTTGGGTTCTCCGGCCACCTGATCACCGACGCCCTGGCGCCGCTGCTGCGCGCTCATCCGCAACTGAGCCTGCGGCTGTTCTTCCAGGACGAGCAGATCGACCTGATCGAGCAGCGCATCGACTTGGCCATCCGTGTCGGCAGCCTGGAGGACTCCAGCCTGGTCGCCCGGCATATCGGCGACTGGCCGATGCTGCTGTGCGCCGCGCCGTCCTACCTGGCGCGCTGCGGCCCGATCGACGGGCCCGAGCGGCTGAGCGAGCTGGACTGGCTGAGCCTCGGCCAAGAGCGCGGCGCCCAGGTGACGCTGCACGGGCCGGCGGGCGCGGTGCAGCGCCTGCGGGTGGAGGGGCGGGTGCTGTGCAACAACATTCTTTCGATGCGCCAGTTCACCCTGGCCGGCATGGGCCTGTCGCTGCAGCCGGAGCCGGAGATCCGCGAGCTGCTGGCCCGGGGCGAACTGCTCGCGGTGCTGCCGCGCTGGCAGCCGGCGGCCATCGGCCTGCATCTGGTCACGCCCCGGCGCGACGCCCAGCCGGCCAAGGTGCGCTACGCCATCGAGGCCCTGCGGCGCTCGTTGACGGCGGGCTAGCTGGGCGGCGAGGGCGGATTGCCGTATAAGGGCGGAATTGTCACCAGTGGAAACCCGATCAGTTCGATGAAAACCCCGAAACGCCTGGAACCCCTGCTCGAAGATGGTCTGATCGACGAGGTGGTGCGGCCGCTGATGAGCGGCAAGGAAGCCTCGGTCTACGTGGTGCGCTGCGGCGGCGAGCTGCGTTGCGCCAAGGTCTACAAGGAGGCCAACAAGCGTGGCTTCCGCCAGGCCGCCGAGTACCAGGAGGGGCGCAAGACCCGCAACAGCCGCGATGCCCGCGCCATGGCCAAGGGCAGCAAGTATGGCCGCAAGGAACAGGAGGACGCCTGGCAGAACGCCGAAGTGGCCGCGCTGTTCCGTCTGGCCGCGGCCGGCGTGCGGGTGCCCAAGCCCTACGATTTCCTCGACGGCGTGCTGCTGATGGAGTTGGTCGACGACGGCTACGGCGATGCCGCGCCCCGGCTCAACGATGTCGACCTGCTGCCCGAGGATGCCCGCGAGTTCCACGCCTTCATGATCGGCGAGATCGTCAAGATGCTCTGCGCCGGCCTGGTGCACGGCGACCTGTCGGAATTCAACGTGCTGCTCGACCCCTACGGCCCGGTGATCATCGACCTGCCCCAGGCGGTGGATGCCGCCGCCAACAACCATGCCTTCAGCATGCTCGAGCGCGACGTGCGCAACATGGCCGAGTATTTCGGCCAGTTCGCCCCGGAGCTGCTGGAGACCCGCTACGCCAAGGAGATGTGGGCGCTCTACGAGGAAGGCGAGCTGACCCCCGAGACCCCGCTCACCGGCCACTTCGACGAGCCGGAGGAGCAGGCGGACGTCGGCGCGGTGATGCGCGAGATCAAGGCCGCCCTGATCGAGCAGGAGCGCCGCGAGGCGGCCCGCAACGCCGAGGACGCCCCCCGCGACGAACCCCCGCCGCCGCCTTGGGCGCAATAGTCGTTTGCGCTAGGGTCTGTACGAAAAGTCGTCGAGCGAAGGTCAGGCGAGGGCTAGGCGCCCCCACAAAAACGGGTGAGGAAGCGAGCTGTAAATGAGCATTCCGAACCCGTTTTTAACGAAGTATCACCGAGCGCAGGCACTTTTCGTACAGAACCTAGGGGGCACCCCACCAGAGCAGGCCGCCGATCGCCAGTCCGAGCAGGCAGGCGGCCAGCGCCGGGCCGCGCAGATGGCTCAGGGACGAGCGGTGGTACCAGCCGTTGCCGGCCAGCCGGTGGGCCGGTGCGTCGAGTTTCCGCCAGAGCAGTTCGACGTCGTGGAACGCCTCGGCATTGGCCGGGTCGCTGTCCAGCCAGCGGCGGAAGTCGATGCGCTCGCTGGCCGGCAGCTGCGGATTCTGCAACCGCACGTACCAGTGGGTCGCCGTATCCTGGCGCTGCCGTTCGGGGGAACTCTTCACCCTCGGGTCCCGCTCCGCTGGCACTGCCGAAGGACCCGGAGCATGTTCTTTTCCACCAGGTCCATGGAGATGCCGAGCCGTTCGGCAATGTTCTCGTAGGAGAGACCGTCCAGGCGGCTGAGCAGGAATACCTGCTGGCTGCGTCGCGGCAGCCCGCGCAGGCGGCGCGACAGCAGTTCCAGTTCCTGGATGGGGTGCAGCTCGCGCAGAGGGTGGGACGGGAAGGGCGATGATGTGTTCATGGCTCGATGGCGGCGCAGGGTTGGGCTGGAAGTTGCGAGAGTAATACGCCCGAGAATTATTCTCAAATACTGGTTGAGGCTGCCGCCACCCCTTCAGCATTCGATGATGTTGACCGCCAGGCCGCCGCGGGCCGTTTCCTTGTACTTGCTCTTCATGTCCGCGCCCGTCTCGCGCATGGTGCGGATCACCCGGTCCAGCGAGATGAAGTGCTGGCCGTCGCCGCGCAGGGCCATGCGCGCGGCGTTGATCGCCTTCACCGAGCCCATGGCGTTGCGCTCGATGCAGGGCACCTGGACCAGGCCGCCGACCGGGTCGCAGGTCAGGCCGAGGTTGTGCTCCATGCCGATCTCGGCGGCGTTCTCCACTTGGGCGATGGTTCCGCCGAGCACTTCGCACAGGGCGCCGGCGGCCATCGAGCAGGCCACGCCGACCTCGCCCTGGCAGCCCACCTCGGCGCCAGAGATGGAGGCGTTCTCCTTGTACAGGATGCCGATGGCGGCGGCGGTGAGCAGGAAGCGCACCACTCCGTCGTCGCTGGCGCCGGGGACGAAGCGCCGGTAGTAGTGCAGCACCGCCGGCACGATGCCGGCCGCGCCGTTGGTGGGCGCGGTGACCACGCGGCCGCCGCTGGCGTTCTCCTCGTTCACCGCCAGGGCGTAGAGGTTGACCCAGTCCATCACCGTCAGCGGGTCGCGCAGGCTGGCCTCGGGGTTCTGGCTGAGCTGGCGGTGCAGGGCGGCGGCGCGGCGGCGCACCTTGAGGCCGCCGGGCATGATGCCCTCGTTCTGGCAGCCGGCGGCCACGCAGTCCTGCATCACCTGCCAGATGTTCAGTAGCCCGGCGCGGGTCTCGGCCTCGGGGCGCCAGGCCGCCTCGTTGGCCAGCATCAGCTGGCTGATGGACAGGTCGTGCTCGGCGCACTGGCCGAGCAGTTCCTTGGCGGTCCTGAACGGATAGGCGAGGGCGGTCTTGTCCTCGACGATGCGGTCGGCACCGGCGGCTTCCTCGTCCACCACGAAGCCGCCGCCTACCGAGTAGTACTCGCGCGAGCGGAGCTGCAGGCCGGCGCCGTCGAAGGCGCGGAAGACCATGCCGTTGGGGTGGTAGTCCAGCGGCTTGCGGATCATCGCCAGGTGTTCCTTCTCGACGAAGCGGATCGGCTTGTCGCCGCCCAGCTTCAGCTGCTCGCTGGCGCGTATGGCGGCGAGGCGGGCGTCGATGGTCGAGGTATCGACGCGGTCTGGCTGCTCACCCTCCAGGCCGAGCAGCACCGCCTTGTCGCTGCCGTGCCCTTTGCCGGTGGCGCCGAGGGAGCCGTACAGCTCGACCCTGAGGCTCTGCGTGGCGTCGAACAGCCCTTCCCGGCGCAACCCTTCGACGAAGCGGGCGGCGGCGCGCATCGGCCCCACCGTGTGGGAACTGGACGGGCCGATACCGATCTTGAAGAGGTCGAATACGCCGAGGGCCATGGGCTGTTCCTGTGACTCACTGGTCAGCAGCTTACACCCGATGCCTGCGGCGATCGGTCGCGGATGCGACCCGGAGTTGCCGTCCTTCGCCGTGCATGGCATGCGCACAGCGCAACGGCGGAAGGGCTAAGTGCCTGATCCAGCTCAACTTGGCGTCTTGCCGGCGGGGCTAGAATGCCGGCATTGCAAGGAGGAGCGGGTAATGAGCGAACAGTATGGTGTCGGCGACGCGTCCTATCGGGCGGCGGGCGGCCTGGAAGGGTTGCGCCGCCTGGTGGAGGACTTCTACCGATTCATGGATGCGCTGCCGGAAGCCGCGGAGGTGCGCGCGATGTACCCGGAGGAACTGGTCGTGGCGCGTGACAAGCTGGTCTGCTTTCTCAGCGGCTGGCTCGGCGGGCCGAAGCTGTTCGCCGAGAAGTACGGCTCCATCGCCATTCCCAGCTTCCATGCTCAGTGGCCGATCGGCCCGGAGCAGGCGGAGGCCTGGCTGGTGTGCATGTCCCGCGCGGTGGCCTGCCAGCGCTACGCGCCCGATTTCGTCGACTACCTGATGGCCCAGCTGCACGCCCCGGCCCAGCGCATCGTCCAGGCCAGCGCCGCCCGCCACGCGCCGTGACGTCATGCGTAGGGTGCGCCGCGCACACCGCGCAGGAGCGTCTCTGCAGCTTCCGGTGCGCGTAGCGCACCCTGCAAACGCCGGCGACAAGTGAGACCTGTTCGTCGTTTACGGCAAATCCGAATTGTTGTGGCCGCCCTGTTCGGTTGAAATTGACAGGGTCGGTATGGCCGTCGCGGGAGGCGACGGCCAGCTGTAGCTTGCAGGGAGGCAGGCAGATGAATCGAGTTCTCAATGTCACCACGGTGTTCGGTGACGATGCGCTGCGCTTTTCGACCCTGAACGGCCACGAGGAAATCTCCCGGCTGTTCGACATGACACTGGTCATGAAGAGCGAGCAGAAGGGCCTGGACCCCCAGGCCATCCTGGGCACCCCGGTGACGGTGGCGATCGAACTGGCCGGCGGTGCGCGGCGTCACATCAACGGCCAGTGCGAGCAATTCGCCCTGGTCGGCAAGGAAGGCCGCCACTACCTCTACCAGGCCCGGCTCAAGCCCTGGCTGTGGTACGGCACGCGCCGCAGCGACTACCGCATCTTCCAGAACATGACCGCGCCAGACATGGTCAAGCAGGTGCTGGGCAACTACCCGTTCCCGACCCGCTTCATGCTCACCCGCAGCTACCGCGTGTGGGAATACTGCGTGCAGTACCGCGAGAGCGACACCCAGTTCGTGATGCGCATGCTGGAGAACGAAGGCATCTGGTTCTGGTTCGAGCACAGCGCCGGCGAGCACGTGATGGTCATCACCGACGACATCGGGCTGTGCAACCCGTATCCCGGCTACGCCAGCATTCCCTACTTCGACCCGGACGTGACCTACCCGGACGAGGACCACATCGACACCTGGTCCTCCGGTGGCTCGGTCAAGCCGGGGCAGTACATGTCCCACGACTACAACTTCACCATGCCGCGCTCGGACCTGGCGGTGCGCCGCGACCAGTCGCCCGGGCATGCCCACGGCAGCTACGAAATCTTCGACTACCCGGGTGGCTACACCAACCTGGGCGAGGGCGAGGCCTACGCCCGGGTGCGGGTCGAGGAACTGCAGAGCGCGCACCTGCGCGGCCAGGCGACGGGGCGGGCACGGGGATTGGCGCCGGGCTACCTGTTCAACCTGGAGCGCCACCCTAGCGCGAGCCAGAACCGGGAATACCTGGTGGTGGCGGCGCACTACCAGTTCAGCGACAACGACTACGAAGCGGCCAGCGGATCGAGCAGCCATGTGCTGCGCATCCGGGTCGAGACGCACCCGTCGGGCCAGCCGTTCCGCGCCCAGCGGCTGACGCCCCGGCCGCAGACCATGGGCCCGGACACGGCGACGGTGACGGGGCCGAAGGGCCAGGAGATCTACACCGACGAATACGGCCGGGTGAAAGTGTCGTTCCCGTGGAACCGCTACTGCAGCAAGGACGAGAACAGCTCCTGCTGGATACGCGTGTCGCACCCGTGGGCGGGCTCGAGCTTCGGTGGCATCCACCTGCCGCGGATCGGCCAGGAAGTGCTGGTCGACTACCTGAACGGCGACCCGGACAGGCCGGTGATCACCAGCCGGCTGTACAACGCCTTCCAGATGCCGCCGTGGCAACTGCCGGCCAACGCCACCCAGTCGGGCATCCTCACCCGTTCCAGCCTGGGCGGTGGCTACGAGAACGCCAACGCGCTGCGCTTCGAGGACCGCAAGGGCGAGGAACAGCTGTGGATTCACGCCGAGAAGAACCAGGACATCGAAGTCGAGAACGACGAGACGCACTGGGTAGGCAACGACCGCAGCAAGACCATCGACCGCGACGAGACCAGCCACATCAAGCGCGACCGTACGGAGACGGTGGACCGTGACGAGACGATCACGGTGCACGGCAACCGCAAGGAAGAAGTGGACGGCAACGAGACCATCGACATCCACCAGAACCGTACGGAGACGGTGGATGGCAACGAGAAGGTGACGATCCACAAGAACCGCACGAAGAAGGTGGACCTGAACGAGACGGATCGGATCGGCAAGAACTGGTCGATCAACGTGGGGATGAACAAGACCGAGACGATCAGCCTGGCGTACATGCAGAACGTGGGGCTGGGCAAGATGGTGAACATCGGCGCGGCCTACAACCTCAACGTCGGCATGATGATGGTGACCAACGTGGGCATGAGCCGTACCGACCGCATCGGCCAGAGCCACAGCGCGTCGGTGGGCAAGTCCTACAGCCTCAGCGTGGGTGGCGGCGGTGGGGAAGGCGCCGGTGGTGGTCAGAGCATGGCCAAGAACATCGTGGCGCCGTCCGGCGAGGGTGCTTCCCCGGGTGGGGGCGCCAGCTCGGTGAACATCGACGGCTCCAGCATCACCCTGAGCAGCGACACCATTGAGCTGAAGGCGGACAGCGAGATCACCCTGCGCTGTGGGCAGAGCATCATCCGCATCACGCCGAGCGAAATCGAAATCCTGTCGCCCAAAGTCGACATCAACTGCTGAACCAAGGAGGGTCCAGATGACGGAATCCGCAGGCCTGCCGGTGTCGCATATCGGCCACGAAGTGGCGGGTGCGGTGATCGTGACCGGCTCCCCCAACGTGTTCGTCGGCAGCACGGCGGTGGGGATGGCCGACCAGCCTTCCGCCTGCTCGCCGAGTGTCGGCGGCCCGGTCAACCCGATCCTGGGCGCCAAGCTGCTGCCGGCGGAAACCGACTTCGTCCTGCCGGCACCGATGCCCTTCTCCTTCAGCCGCGGCTACCTGTCGCGCGACGCGCGCATCGGTAGCCTGGGCCAAGGCTGGTCCCTGCCCGGCGAGGGGCTGGGCCTGGAACTGGATACCGACAGCACCACCCTCACCGACGCCCAGGGCCGGCGCATCGCCTTTCCCGCCCTGAAGCCGGGCGCCTCGTACTACTCCGGCAGCGAACGGCTGTGGATGCGCCGTGGCGGTGCCGAAGCGGACCAGCCCTGCGAGCCCTGGGGCCGCCGCTGGACCGGCGTGCCGGAGGCGGTCCAGCAACACGAAGGCTCCGTCGTGCTGCTGTCCGGCCAGGGCTTCGTGCACTTCCGCCGCGACCCGGCCGGACGCTGGCGCCTGCACGCCAGCTTCGACCGCAACGGCTACCGCAGCGAATTCGGCTGGGGCGAACAGGGCGTGCTGTCGAGCGTGCGCGACAGCGCGGGGCGCAGCTACGCCCTGGTCTACCAGCGCCTGTTCGAGGCCCGCGAGGAAGATCACGGCCTGCGCCTGCTCGGCGTGATCCTGGCCAACCTGACCGGTCCGATCCCCGCCGGCTTCGACCCCGCCCACCCGGACAACGACTGGCTGGTGCGCTACGACTTCACCGCCGAGGGCGACCTGAGCCAGGTGCGCAATCGTATTGGCGAGGTGGTGCGCACCTTCACCTGGCGCAACCACCTGATGACCGGCCACGGCCAGCCCGGCGGCGTGGACATGCGCTACGAATGGGACCGCCACGACCCGCAGGGCAAGGTACTGCGCCAGATCGAAGCGGACGGCCTGACCCACACTTACCACTACCGCGACGACCACACCGAAGTCACCGACAACCTCGGCCGCAGCCAGTGCTACGCATTCACCGGCGAAGGCGGCCTGCGCCGCTGGAGCGCCCACGTGCGCGCCGACGGTAGCCGGGTCGAGTACGAACACGACCTGTTCGGCCGGCTGGTGGCAGTGAAGGACGCTCTGGGCCGGACAAGCCGGCGCTACCTGGACGGCGAGGGACGGCCGTTGGAGGCACAAAGCCCCGGCGGCGCCTCGCAGCGCCACACCCTCGACCCCGAGACCGGCTGGCCGCTCGGCCTGCAGGACGCCGAAGGCCGACGCTGGACCCTGACCCGCGACGAGCGTGGCAACCTCACCCATATACTCGACCCACTGGGCGAACAGACCCGCTACGAATACACCCACCCGCAACTGCCCGACCGCCCCACCCGCATCATCGACGCCAAGGGCGGTGCCAAGACCCTGGCCTGGAACCGCTACGGCCAACTGGTCAGCTACACCGACTGCTCGGGTCACACCACCCACCACGAATACGATGACCAAGGCCGGCTCATCGCCAGCCGCGATCCCCTGGGCCAGCGGGTGGTTCGCCACTACGACCGCCTCAATAGACTTATCGGCCTGCGCCTGGCCGATGGCACGGGCGAGCACTACACCTACGACCGCCTCGGCCGACTGGTCAGCCTCACCGACGCCCAGGGCAAAACCACCCGCCTGGCCTGGGACCGCGCCGGCCGCCTGACCCGGCGGACCGACCCGGCCGGCCTGAGCCAGGCCTGCGAATACGACCTGGCCGGCCGGCTGATCGTCCTGACCAACGAAAACCAGTCCCAGACCCGTTTTGCCTACGACCTCCTGGACCGGCTGATCGAAGAACAGGGCTTCGACGGCCGCCGCCAGCGCTACCGCTACAACGCCGCCGGCGAACTGATCGAGCGCCAAGAGGCCGATGAACGCATCACCCGCTACCAACACGACCTCGACGGCCGCCTGCTGGCCCGCCACCTGCCGGCCACCGACCAGGTGGAAGCCTTCAGCGAACACTTCCGCTGGAGCAAAGGCGGCCAACTGACCGGCGTGCACACCCCGGACAGCGACGTGCTGTTCGCCTACGACGAGGCCGGTCGCCTGGCCCTGGAAACCCAGCGCCACCGCGACGGCTGGGACTACAGCCTGGCCCACCGCTACGACGCCCTGGGCACTCGCCAGAGCAGCCAGTACGGCGACGCACCGCCAGTCAACTGGCTGACCTACGGCCCGGGCCACCTGCACGGCGTACTGGTCGACGGCCTGGAACTGGCCTTCGAGCGCGACGCCTTGCACCGCGAAGTCGGCCGCGACGCGCGCCTCAAGCACGGCACCGACATGCTGTTCAGCCAGACCCGCACCTACGACGGCCTGGGCCGGCTGAGCGACAGCCAGCTCACGCCCCTGTCCGGCGACTCCTGGCGCCGCCACTACGACTACGACCCGCGTGGGCAACTGATCGGCATCGGCGACACCCTGCTGCCCGCCATCGCCTACCGCTACGACGACAGCGGCCGACTGATTGGCAGCCAGCGTGGTGAAGACAATCAACGCTACCGCTTCGACCCGGCGGGCAACCGGCTGGAACGGGACCCCACTTCCAAACCACCCCAGGCGAGCGACTGGTCGCAGCTGGTTCACGCCAACCTGGACAACCCCGACTTCGACCTGCTGGGCGAAGGCCAGGGCGTGCCCATCGGCCCGCAGCACAGCTGGCCGAGCAACCGCATCAGCGAACTGGACGGTACCTGCTACCGCTACGACCCGGCCGGCAACCTGATCGAACGCAAAAGCCAAGACGGCCAGATCCTGACCCTGGCCTACGACGGCGCCCACCGCCTCAGCCACCTACAGAGAAAAGACCCGAACGGCGAGACCCTGGAAGCCCGCTACCAGTACGACGGCCTGTCGCGGCGCATCCTCAAGCAGGTCCGGCAGAACGGAGAGGAAACCACCACCTGGTACGGCTGGGACGGCGACCGCCAATGCGCCGAAGCCACGGACGCGCGCCTGCGCACCACCGTGCACGAACCACACAGCTTCGTGCCGCTGCTGCGCCTGGAACAACGGCGCCAGGCAGAAGACCCGCTGCTGGCCGAAGTGCGCCGCCTGCTGGCCAGCGAAGGCCTGCAACTGCCGGAAGAGCACCGCCCGGCAATCGAAGACCTGAGCGTGGCGTGCTTCCACACCGACCACCTGGGTACCCCGCTGAGGCTCACGGGCGAACAGGGAAAAACCCTCTGGCAGGGCCAGGCGGACGACTGGGGCGCCATCGACCACGAACAGGGCGAGACCGACCAGCCCATTAGATTCCAGGGGCAGTATCGGGACGAGGAGAGTGGGCTGTACTACAACCGCTACCGGTACTACGCACCGGAGTTGGGGCGGTATGTGACTCAGGATCCGATTGGTATTGAGGGAGGAATCAATACTTATAGCTACGCTATAGAAAATCCATTGTCGGTAGTTGATCCTTATGGACTGTGGAGTGCTGCGGATCTTCCGAGTATTCCGCAACCAGTTCTTGATTTCACGACAGGGGTTGCAGATGCAGCTTCGCTTGGTTTAGGGCCTTTAGCACGTGAAGCACTTGGCATTGATGGAGGTGTCGACAGGTGCTCTAGCGCTTATAAAGCAGGAGAGTGGGCATCCCTTGGCCTTGGGGTGGGTCGTATGGCATATGCGGGCATTGCGAAGGTTGGGACTGCAATAGCAGCAGATGGAGCAGCAGCGATGGCTTTCCGTAATGGGCTAAAGCGAGTCATGAGAGGCCCCCTTGCAGGATCTAATTATCGCATTAAAAGCTATGATGTTTTGCTTGAGAAATATGGCTCAGATGAAGCCATTAAGGCAGCAGCTGGTCGAACCAATTCTGCGGTAAATGCGGCCGGCGCTAATATGAGCATTGGCGGCGCTATTGGTGCGGCAACTTGTGAGTGCCCCTGATGAAAAGAATCCTCTACACGCTGACATGGCTTTGTATATCGCTATTGGCCGGCTTCGCGGGTAGCTATATCTTTAAAATTGATTTCTGGATTGCCTTTCTTATTGCAGGACTTGCGTTAATTGCAAACGGGCTAATTGCAGATTGGGAAGATCGGCGTCGTGATCGTCACCCTTGACAGATCGTCGCTCAGCGCACCCGATTGAGGTTCTGCACGGGCTAGGTCCAGCATCTTCTCCATGTCGAGGCGAGCGGAGCGGCCGACGTCCCTGTCTTCCAACGGAGGGTAGGATGGGGCAGATTTCGATCTCAGGTAGCTTGTTAAACATGGAGTATGCGATGTGAGAGGGAATCAATGAGTACTCCTCCTCTAATAGTCGCTTTTATAGTAATGATTGGTATTATTTTTATTATGCCTTCAATGCTAGCTAAGCTTGGTATAAGCAATAAGCTTGCAATAAATATCATAATCTCGGTGCTATGCTTGCTTGCAATGATTTTGAGTGTTGTTTTGCGCTAGATATGATTTGAATTTTCGAATTTTTGTAGTTGTGCTTATTTCAAGTATGTATAGGTGCGGCTTGCTGGTGTCTGGTACGTATTGTAATCGGCTGATGTTATAGTCAAGCTTTCATTTTGGCTCGCCCCTGTAAGGTTAGAGTTTTACATTTAAGTGCAGTGGTTGGGCTATATGATGTTTCCTGGTGGTGAAGTGCTATTTAATAGGTTTCTATAATGTGGGATCGCCTTTTTATGGGGGCGTAGGCAGAAATTGATGAAGAAAGTTCTTGAGGCTTTGGTGGATATCGTATTCATCTTAGCTGTGCTAATGACTGGTATTTATTTCTTGACTGATGTTTTTGGCCTGCTGGGTCTTGGTAGGGATTTCAGAATGGCAGTAGTGCGTTTGTTTTTTGTTGGTGCGCCATTGTCTTTTCTTGTTTCTTTGATCGCATTTATTAGTACAGGGCGTGCTCGTTATAAGTGGTATTTGGGAGTGTCTGGGCTTGAGGTGTTAATTATCCTTCTGCTGTTTTGGATTATTTATAGTGGCCAGATATGAGTGTCTGAAAGTGGGTGGGTGTATGTTTATATAAAAATATTTTTGGCAAATTAATCAATTGACTAATACTTGATTAGATGATCATAGGCAGGTTCTGAGCCGCTTGGAGAGAAAAATTAACGCAGCTATGGAAGCTATTTTTGTCGCCTCTGGCCACATAGTTAGCTTTATGGGTGGCGTGTTGGCTGTTTTCTTGGTTGCGTTTATTCCGCTATATTTTTATGGGTTTATGACGTATCGAAAGAAGATAAAACTGCGCTCCTCTCGGTTCGCTCTGCTTATTTTTATAGGCACAGTCGCTATAACTGTTCTGTTGACTGTTGTTTTTGCTATGACGTCTGTTGTTTCGGGGATGTGGGGGTAGTCAATTTGGCGCTTTATGAGAGAGAAGGGTTGCTGATTATTTTGATTTATAGTCGCGTCAAGGGTTTTCTTTCCCGGTAGATGCTCCGATAGGTGTTTATTGAAATGGATTTTTTGGGTGTTGATTGTGTTCGCAGGAAGCTTGTTGGTGCTTTCGTGTTGTGGCTAGCGGCAACTGCCGGCGCTTTCGCCTCGCCCGACAAGGAAGAGTTGTTCAGGCAACTTCAGGTCCGTGCCGAAGCGGGTGTTGCAATCGCTCAGTACAACCTGGGCATGTTCTACAACAATGGCATTGGCACTTCCGAAAACCCTGAAGCCGCGTTCCAGTGGTTCGAGAAGGCTGCTCGCGCCGGTGATTGGCTGGGGAGCTACAAGGTCGGTTGCTATTACGCGGGGCAGTTCGGGGATGTGGTGAAGCCTGACGCCGAGAAGGCACTGTCCTACAAGCTCGAGGCTGCACAGGCCGGTTATGTGCTGGCGCAGCACGATGTGGCGATCAGCTATGCGCGGCGTGGGGCTTACGAGGAAGCATTCAAGTGGTTGCAGGCGGCTGCTGGGCAAGGCGACCTCACTGCCCTGGTGATGCTATCGCAGGCCTATGGGCAGGGGCGCGGCGTCGAGAAGAGCCCGGCCAAGGCCTACGAACATCTTCTGATCGTCCTCCGGCTGGTGCCGGAGAGCCAGGCCGGCGAGTTGAAGCCACTGCTCGACGACCTGCAAAAGCAGCTGGATGCGGAGGCGATCACTGATGCGGAGCAGGCCGCCAAGGCATGGTCGCCGCTGCCCACGGAGCTGACGATGCGGGCTCGAGAGGGCATCCGGGAGGCGATAAGCGTCGCGCAAAGTCAGCTTATTCATCCTTAAAGACACACCCCTCAGCGCACCCGCTCGAGGCTCTGCACGGCCAGGTCCAGCGCCTTCTGCATGTCGAGGCGAGCGGAGCGGCCGACGTCCTTGTCGTCCAACTGGTAGTTGCGCTCGGAGGGCAGGATGGGGGCGGTAAGGTCCTCGGCGTCCATCGGCTCGAAGTCGTAGTCGCCGCCGATGGTCATGGCGCTGCGCCGCAGCAGCATGCGCAACTGGTCCGGCTGCAGTTCGGGGTTGATCGAGAGCATGGCGGCGACCACCCCGGCGACCATCGGCGTGGCGTAGGAGGTGCCGCAGTGCACTTCGCCGCGTTCGCCGTCGCGCAGGGTCGAGGCGTGGGTGCAGGCCGAGGCGGTGATGTCCACCCGCATGTCGATGTTCGAGGAGCTGCGCTTGACCACATAGGCCGGGTCGTCCACCGACACGCCACTCTTCTGGCTGCGCTGGTGGCCGCCGACCACCAGCAGCTGGTCGGTGATGAAGGAGGAGGGCAGTCGGTATTCGTCGGTGCCGGAGAAGGCCGCGCCGTTGCCGGCCGAGTTGATCACCACCACGTCCGGGTGCTCGCGGCGCAGCCACAGGAAGAATTCTTCCAGCAGTTCTTCGTAGCCGCTCATGGCGAGGCCGGAGCGGATCAGCGAGTCCACTTCGTCGCCCTCGACGTTCTTCGCCCCGACCCGGTGGATGCCCCAGCTCCAGTTGAGCACCCGCACGCCGTCCTCGACCAGGTTGACCGAGGCGGCGATGTTGGCGGTGATGCCGGCGTCCGAGTTGCGCTCGACGATGACTTCGAAGCCCGGCCCGGCGCCGTCCAGGGCTTGCAGGAAGCCGCTGTTGCCGCCGCGCTTGGCGTGGGCGGCGAAAATGCCGGCCACGGTGCTGCCGTGGTTGTCCGGTTTGTCCGCGTCGCGGGCGTAGAGGCAGGTGCGTTGCTCCGGGCGGCAGCCGCCGAGGTGGTCGGCGAAGTCCGGCGCGTCGAAGTCGACGTTGCGCTCGATCACGCCGATGCGCACCGGCCGGGTCTCCACCGGCGCTTCCTTGGCGGGGATGCGTCGCTGGTAGTAGTTCACCGCGTCGGCGAAGCGGTTGGCCGCCCATTCGTCCGCGCTGGGCTTGTCCGGCACCTTGTCGCCTTCGCTTTCCTCGCCCTTCTCGGGGGCGGATTCCTCGATGATCACCGCGTCCACGCTGGTCTCGCTGCCCAGGCGCAGGATCAGCGCGTCGCGCTGGACCAGGTCCTTGGCGGGCAGGCGCAGCTGGTAGATGTTCAGCGGCGGAATGGCGCCGACCACTTGGGCGCCATAGCGCTTGGCCAGGCGCTCGGCCTCCTTGCGGCCGTCGTGCTTTTCCTCGATCAGCAGGCTGACCAGGTCCAGGTAGGTGGTCAGGCCGTCCATGTTCTTCGCCACTTCGTCGGGGCCGGCGGCCAGCACCTGGCTGCGCCCGCGCGACAGCCACACCGGGTTGCTGCTGCGCTCGCCCTGCTCCAGCCACAGCGGGGCGCTGGGTTCGCGCCCGAGCTTCAGGCGCAGGCTCTGGCCGTCGCGCTGGACGCGGTCCGCATCCAGGGTCTGGTCACCGAGGTGAACCCGCAGCTCGCCGTCGCCCAGGCCGGTGGTGCCCACGCAGTACTGCGAGGCGTCGTCGAGCAGATCGCCGCAGCGCTGCAGCTGGGTGATGCGCAGGGCGTCGCCGGCATGGGCCAGCGGGGCGGCGAGCAGCAGTGTGAGGCAGGTGGTGCGGGTGAACACGGTGGCGGGCTCCTGGGGCGTCGGGTACGGGCGCTTTCCGTACAGACCGCCGCCTCGTCTGCCACGTTCAGCCTGTGTTCGCGGGGCGAGGGCGCGCGCAAGAACGATCAAGCGCCGGGCATACTGGGCGCCGATACTGCCGGCGACTCGTGAGGAGCGAACATGGACCCCATCGGCAAGGCCCTCTGGCTGATCGAGACCGACCTCGAAGGACGCCTGGACCTGCAGGGCATCGCCGATGCCTGCGGGCTGTCGCGCTTCGGCCTGGCGCGGGCCTTCGCGCTCGCCACCGGCTGGCCGGTGATGCGCTACGCCCGGGCGAGGCGCCTGAGCCGCGCGGCTGCTCGTCTGGCCGAGGGTGCCCGGGACATTCTCGACCTGGCGCTGGAGGCGGGCTATGGCTCCCACGAGGCGTTCACCCGCGCGTTCCGCGAGCAGTTCGGCGTCACGCCGGAGGCCCTGCGGGCGAGCGGCCGACTGGAAGGCATCGAACTGAGGGAAGCCATGCGCATGCAACCCACCACTACCTACCCGCTCGCCGAGCCGCGCTTCGAGCACGGCGAGGAGCTGCTGATCGCCGGGCTGGGCGAACGCTTCACCTTCGACAAGTCCCAGGGCATCAGCGCGCTCTGGCAGCGCTTCGTACCCTGGATCGGCAAGGTGCCGGGGCAGCAGGGCTGGGAGACCTTCGGCCTGTGCTGCAACCCGGACGAAGACGGCGGCTTCGAGTACATCGCCGGTGTCCGCGTCGAGCGTGGTGACGAACTGCCGCCCGGCTTCACCTGCCAGCGCCTGCCGGCGCGGCGCTACGCGGTGTTCCGCCACACGGGGCACATCTCCAGCATCCACGAGACCTTCGCCGCGATCTTCCAGCGCTGGCTGCCGGCCTCGGGCCTGCAGGCCGCCGACGCGCCGGAATTCGAGCGCTACAGCGCGGACTTCGATCCCATGGCCGGCACCGGCCATGTCGAGGTCTGGGTGCCGCTGCTCGACCGGGCGTCGCCCGGTTCGACTTGATCGCACCGAGGAGGGCGGCGATAGTCGCGGTCTCTCCCATCGAGGCATCGAGAACCATGGAAAGGCAGCGAGGCGGCGGACCCACTCCGGTGCGCGGTGACCTGATCGACACCCCGCTCGGCACGATGATCGCCCTGGTGGACGGCCAGGGCGCCTTGCAGCGCCTGGAGTTCCTCGACGACGAGGTGCACGAGCCGCTGATCTGGCGCGGCTACCAGCTGCAGCGCGACGCCGCGCTGGTGGCGCCGGTGGCGCGCCAGCTGGACGAATACTTCGCCGGGCGCCGTCGCGTGTTCGAGCTGGCCCTGGCGCCGCTGGGCAACGCCTTTCTATATGAAGCCTGGAAGCACCTGAGCCAGGTGCCCTACGGCACCACCCTGACCTACGGCCAGCTGGCCCTGCGCCTGGACCGCAACACCTCGGCGCGGGCGGTGGGGAGGGCCAACGCGGTCAATCCGATCGCGATCATCGTGCCCTGTCACCGCATCATCGGCGCCAACGGCAGCCTCACCGGCTACGCCGGCGGCCTGCACCGCAAGCAGGCGCTGCTGGAGCTGGAAGGCGTGCTGACACCGATGCGCCAGCAGACGCTGCTGTAGGTCGGCTCGCGTGGTGCCGGGCCGACTCCGCCCGGTAGAATGCCGACCCATACGGTTTTCCCGAGGCAAGGGCGTGGATCTACAGCAGGGCTTCGTCCTGACCCGGCACTGGCGCGACACGCCGGCCGGCACCGAGGTCGAATTCTGGCTGGCTACCGACGCCGGCCCCCGGCGGGTGCGCCTGCCGTACCAGCCCTCCGTCGCCTTCATCCCGGAAGCGCAGCGCGAGCGCGCCGAGGCGCAGCTGCGCGGCGAGCGCGAAGTGGAGCTGCGACCGCTGGGCCTGCGCGACTTCCGCCACCGGCCGATGCTCGGCCTGTACTGCCGTTCCCACCGCCAGCTGATCAAGCTGGACAAGCAGCTGCGCAAGGCTGGCGTCGACGTCTACGAGGCCGATATCCGCCCGCCCGAGCGCTTCCTGATGGAGCGCTTCATCACCGCGCCGGTGAGTTTCGGCGGCACGCCGGGCGAGGGCGGGGTGCTGCTCGACGCCCGCCTGAAGCCGGCCGAGGGCTACCGGCCGCGGCTGCGCCTGGTGTCGCTGGACATCGAGACCAGCGAACGCGGCGAGCTGTATTCCATCGCCCTGGAGGGCTGCGGCCAGCGCCAGGTGTACATGCTCGGCACGGCCACCGAGGGCGACGCCGGGGTGGATTTCGACCTCGACTACTGCGCCAGCCGCGCCGAGCTGCTGGAGCGGCTCAACGCCTGGATGGCCGAGCACGACCCGGACGCCATCATCGGCTGGAACCTGGTGCAGTTCGACCTGCGCGTGCTGCAGCGCCACGCCGCCGAGCTGAAGGTGCCGCTGCGCCTGGGGCGCGGCGACGAGGAAATGGAGTGGCGCGAGCACGTCAGCCACAACCACTACTTCGCGGCGGCGGCCGGGCGCCTGATCATCGACGGCATCGAGGCGCTGCGCTCGGCTACCTGGAGCTTCCCCTCGTTCAGCCTGGAGAGTGTGGCCCAGACCCTGCTCGGCGAGGGCAAGGCGATCGACACGCCGTACCAGCGCATGGACGAGATCAACCGCATGTTCGCCGAGGACAAGCCGGCCCTGGCCCGCTACAACCTCAAGGACTGCGAGCTGGTCACCCGCATCTTCGCCCACACCCGGGTGATCGACTTCTTGCTCGAACGCGCCGCCGTCACCGGCCTGCCCGCCGACCGCAGCGGTGGCTCGGTGGCGGCCTTCACCCACCTGTACCTGCCGCCGATGCACCGCATGGGCTTCGTCGCGCCCAACCTCGGCGAGAAGATGCCCCAGGCCAGCCCCGGCGGCTTCGTCATGGACTCGCGTCCGGGGCTCTACCGATCGGTGCTGGTGCTCGACTACAAGAGCCTGTACCCGTCGATCATCCGCACCTTCCTGATCGACCCGGTGGGCCTGATCGAGGGTCTGCGCGAGCCGGACGACGAGCTCTCGGTGGAGGGCTTCCGCGAGGCGCGCTTCTCGCGCACCCGGCACTGCCTGCCGGCCATCGTCGAGCGCGTCTGGCAGGGCCGCGAGGCGGCCAAGCGCGAGGGCAACGCGCCGCTGTCGCAAGCGCTGAAGATCATCATGAACGCCTTCTACGGCGTGCTCGGCTCCAGCGGCTGCCGCTTCTTCGACACGCGCCTGGCCTCGTCGATCACCCTGCGCGGCCACGCCATCATGCGCCGCACCCGCGAGCTGATCGAGGCGCAGGGCTACCAGGTGATCTATGGCGACACCGACTCCACCTTCGTCTGGCTCGGCCGGGAGCACGACGAGGAGGAGGCCGCCCGCATCGGCCGAGAGCTGGTGGCGCGGGTCAACCAGTGGTGGCGTGAGCACCTGCGTGCCGAGATGGACCTGGAGAGCGCGCTGGAGCTGCAGTTCGAGAGCCACTACCGGCGCTTCCTGATGCCCACCGTGCGCGGTGCCGAGGAGGGCAGCAAGAAGCGTTACGCCGGCCTGGTGCGGCGCGCCGACGGCCGCGAGGAGATGATCTTCAAGGGCCTGGAGACGGTGCGCACCGACTGGTCGCCGCTGGCCCAGCGCTTCCAGCAGGAGCTGTACCGGCTGGTGTTCGACAACCGGCCCCACGAGGACTACGTGCGCGACTATGTGCGCCGCACCCTGGCCGGCGAGCTGGACGAGCTGCTGGTCTACCGCAAGCGCCTGCGCCGCAAGCTCGACGACTACGAGCGCAACGTCCCGCCCCACGTGCGCGCCGCGCGCCTGGCCGACGAGCACAACGACCGCCTGGGCCGTCCGCGCCAGTACCAGCGGGGCGGCTGGATCAGTTACCTGATCACTGTGGCGGGCCCCGAGCCGCTGGAGAACCGCACCGGCGCCATCGACTACGAGCACTACCTGAGCCGCCAGCTGCAGCCGGTGGCGGACGCGATCCTGCCGTTCGTGGGCGGCGACTTCGCGAGCTTGGTGGATCGCCAGCTTGAGCTGTTCTGACTTCATGCGGGTGTGGCCGGTAGGAAGTCTCGTCATTCCCGCGTAGGTGGGAATCCAGACAGAGGCCCGGTACTGCGTCACTGGGTCCCCGCCTTCGCGGGGACGACGGGGGGGCAGTCGGCGCAGACGGGGCGATCAGGTGAAGGTTGTATACGACCAAACCCCCGTCATTCCCGCGTAGGCGGGAATCCAGTAGGGGGGCTGGCACCGTATCGCTGGGTCCCCGCCTGCGCGTGGACGACGGAGTGGGGCGTGCAGTTGGCGCAGGCGGGGTGATCGGGCGAAGGTCGCATACGGCCAACCCCCCCCGTCATTCCCGCGTAGGCGGGAATCCAGGTGGAGGCCCGGTACTGCGTCACTGGGTCCCCGCCTTCGCGGGGACGACGGGGTGGGGTGTGCAGTCGGCGCAGGCGGGGTGATCGGGTGAAGGTCGCATATGCCCCCCCTCGTCATTCCCGCGCAGGCGGGAATCCAGGCGGAGGTCCGGCACCGCGTCCTTGGGACCCCGTTTGCGCGAGGATGACGTTGTGCGCAGAGGCGCGGAGCATCCTAAAGTGACAGCTTTCCCTCCAGGGTATCCGCCATGCTTCGCCAAGCCCTTGCCCGCTTTCCCCGTTTCGAGCTGATCCCGAGCGCCACGCCGCTGGAACACCTGCCACGCCTGTCCCGGCACCTGGGGCGGGACATCTGGGTCAAGCGCGACGATCTCACCCCGCTGGCCCTCGGCGGCAACAAGGCGCGCAAGCTGGAATTCCTCGCCGCCGACGCGCTGGCCCAGGGGGCCGACGTGCTGGTGACGGCCGGGGCGATCCAGTCCAATCACGTGCGCCAGACGGCGGCGGTCGCCGCCAGGCTGGGGCTTGGCTGCCTGGCGCTGCTGGAGAACCCCATCGGTACCGCCGACGGCAACTACCTGGGCAACGGCAACCGTCTGCTGCTGGACCTGTTCGGCGCCGAAGTTGAGGCGGTGGCCAACCTCGACGATGCCGACGCGCAGCTGGCCGCTGCCTGCGAGCGACTGCGCGGCGCCGGGCGCAGGCCTTACCTGGTGCCCATCGGCGGCTCCAACGCCCTCGGCGCGCTGGGCTACGTGCGCGCCGGCCTGGAACTGGCCGAGCAGATGGCGCGCAGCGGGCAGGACTTCGCCGCCGTGGTGCTGGCCTCCGGCAGCGCCGGCACCCACAGCGGCCTGGCCCTGGCGCTGGAGCACGAGCGCCCGGGCACGCGGGTGGTCGGGGTGACCGTGTCGCGTCCGGACGAGACCCAGCGCCCGAAGGTCGAGGGGCTACTGCAGCGCACCGCCGAACTGCTCGGAGTGAACATGCCGGCCGGTCTGCGCATCGAACTCTGGGATCGCTACTTCGCGCCGCGCTACGGCGAGCCGAACGCCGGGACGCTGGCGGCGATACGCCTGCTGGCCGGGTATGAAGGGCTGCTGTTGGACCCGGTGTACACCGGCAAGGCCTTCGCCGGCCTGCTCGACGGCATCGCCACCGGCGCCTTCCCCGGCACGGGGCCCCTGCTGTTCCTGCACACCGGCGGCGCCCCGGCGCTGTTCGCCTATCATCCAGCGCAGCAGTCGAAGCAAGCGCAAGGTTGAAAAGGAATAAGCAGATAATTTTTCAATATTTTATCGAATAAATATTTGCTCCTAGAGTTGCCCGCCTACCCATCCGGAGAGCCTGCCATGACATTCACCACGCTGCGTCGCCACTTCCTCCTCGGTAGCCTGAGCCTGTTGCTCGGCGCCAGCCTGGCCACCCCGGGCTTCGCCGCCGACCTGCTGGACGACATCAAGGCCAAGGGCGCGATCAAGGTCGGCCTGGAAGGCACCTACCCACCGTTCAACTATCAGGACGAGAGCGGCAAGCTGACCGGCTTCGAGGTCGAACTCGCCCAGGCCCTGGCGAAGGAGTTGGGCGTCGAGGCCCAGTTCCAGCCGACCAAGTGGGACGGCATCCTCGCCGCCCTGGAATCTAGGCGCCTGGACGTGGTGATCAACCAGGTGACCATCTCCGACGAGCGCAGGAAGAAGTACGACTTCTCCACCCCCTATACCGTCTCCGGCATCCAGGCGCTGACCCGCAAGGCCGATGGCGACAGCATCAAGAGCGCCCAGGACCTGGCCGGCAAGAAGGTCGGCGTGGGCCTCGGCACCAACTACGAGCAGTGGCTGAAGGAGAACGTGCTGCAGGCCGACATCCGCACCTACGACGACGACCCGACCAAGTTCCAGGACCTCAACGTCGGCCGCATCGATGTGATCCTGGTGGACCGCTTGGCCGCCTTCGAGATGGTCGAGAAGACCGGCGGCCGCCTGGCCGTGGCCGGCGACGCCTTCTCCCGGCAGGAGTCCGGCATCGCCCTGCGCAAGGGCAATCCGCAGCTGCTGGCGGCCATCGACGCGGCGCTGGCCAGGCTCAAGGCCGACGGCACCCTCAAGCAACTGTCCGAGAAATGGTTCAAGGCTGACGTCACCCAATGATCGAAACCAGCCTGCAGCTCGCGCTGGACTCGCTGCCCTTCCTGCTCAAGGGCACCCTGTGGACGGTGGTGCTGAGCCTGGGCGGCATGTTCTTCGGCCTGCTGCTCGGCTTCGCCCTGGCCCTGCTGCGGCTGTACGGCTACTGGCCGCTGCAGTGGCTGTCGCGGATCTACGTGTCGTTCTTCCGCGGCACGCCGCTGCTGGTCCAGCTGTTCATGATCTATTACGGCCTGCCCCAGCTGGGTATCCAGCTGGAGCCGCTGACCGCCGCGCTGATCGGCTTCTCGCTGAACATGGGCGCCTACACCTCGGAAATCCTCCGCGCCGCCATCGCCTCCATCGACCGTGGCCAGTGGGAGGCGGCGGCGAGCATCGGCATGGGCCGGGCGCAGACCCTGTACCGGGCCATCCTGCCGCAGGCGGCGCGCACCGCCTTGCCGCCGCTGGGCAACAGCTTCATCTCGCTGGTCAAGGACACCGCCCTGGCCGCCACCATCCAGGTGCCGGAGCTGTTCCGCCAGGCGCAGCTGATCACCGCGCGCACCTTCGAGATCTTCACCATGTACCTGGCCGCCGCGCTGATCTACTGGGTGCTGGCCAGCATCCTGGCGCACTTCCAGTCGCGCCTGGAGGCGCGGGTCAACCGCCACGAGCAGGATTCCTGATGATTTCCGTCCGCAACCTGAGAAAGGCCTTCAAGGGCCAGGACGTGCTCAAGGGCATCGACCTGGACGTCGCTCCCGGCGAGGTGGTGGCCATCATCGGCCCAAGCGGCTCGGGCAAGACCACCCTGCTGCGCTGCCTCAACCTGCTGGAGCAGCCCGACGGCGGGCGGATCACGGTGGGCAGCATCGAGATCGACGCCGACCGGCCGCTCAAGGCGCAGCAGAAGCTGATCCGCCAGCTGCGCCAGCACGTCGGCTTCGTGTTCCAGAACTTCAACCTGTTCCCCCACCGCACCGCCCTGGAGAACGTCATCGAAGGCCCGGTGCAGGTGAAGAAGGAACCTCGCGCCCAGGCCCTGGAGCGGGGTCGCGCGCTGCTCGCCAAGGTCGGCCTGGCCGGCAAGGAGGACGCCTATCCCAAGCGCCTCTCCGGCGGCCAGCAGCAGCGCGTGGCCATCGCCCGCGCGCTGGCCATGCAGCCGGACGTGATCCTGTTCGACGAGCCGACCTCGGCGCTCGACCCGGAACTGGTCGGCGAGGTGCTGGCGACCATTCGCGGCCTGGCCGAGGAGAAACGCACCATGGTCATCGTCACCCACGAGATGGGCTTCGCCCGCGACGTGGCCAACCGGGCGATCTTCATCGACCGCGGGGTGATCGTCGAACAGGGCGAGGCCAGGGCGCTGTTCAGCGCGCCGCAGGAGGAGCGCACCCGCCAGTTTCTCGGCAAGTTCCTCGGCCCGGGCTGAGGGGCGCCGGCGCTTCGGCGATGGCGCCAAAAGATTTTTTCCGCGAGCACTTGGCAACCGCAGTTTCGCCCCAACCTGTGACGCACCACGCCGAGGTTTCCATGACTGCGCCAGCCTCCACGCCTCCCGCTTCACAGGTTCATCCCCGCCGTCTCGCCTGGTTCGACCGCATCAGCGCCTACCGGCAGCCCATCGGCCTCGCCCTCGGCCTGGGGCTGTTCGTCCTCGCCCTGGTGGCCTGCAAGCACCTGCTCGACGAGCTCGACCCCGGCGCCCTGCGCGCCGCCCTGCTGGACGTGCCGCCGAGCGCGCTGGCCGGCGCCCTGGCGGCCACCCTCGCGGGCTTCGCGGTGCTGCTCGGCTATGAATGGTCCGCCAGCCGCTACGCCGATGTGCGCCTGCCGGCCGCCAGCCTGGCGCTCGGCGGCTTCAGCGCCTTCGCCATCGGCAACGCGGTCGGCCTGTCGATGCTTTCCGGCGGCTCGGTGCGCTACCGGCTGTATACCCGCCTTGGCCTCGGTGCCGGCGAAGTGGCGCGGATGACCTTGTTCGCCAGCCTCTCGCTCGGTTGCACGCTGCCGCTGCTGGCCGCGCTGGCGATGCTCAGCGCCCTGCCGGACGCCGCCCTGGCGCTGCGCCTGCCGCTCGGCGTGCTGGGCGCCATCGCCGGGCTGGTGCTGCTCGGCTATGCCGGCGCCATCCTGCTGATCCAGCGCCGGCGCCTGCCCGGGCAGCCGCTGGCGCATGCCATGCAGGTGCGGATCGGTCGCCGCAGCCTGCGCCTGCCGAACTGGCGGCTGAGCGGCCTGCAGCTGCTGATCACCGCGCTGGACGTCTGCGCCGCCGCCACCGTGCTCTATCTGCTGCTGCCGACCGCGCCGCCGTTCGGCGTGTTCCTGCTGGTCTACCTGCTGGCCCTGGCCGCCGGCGTGCTCAGCCACGTGCCGGGCGGGGTCGGGGTGTTCGAGGCGGTGATGCTCGCCGCCTTCAGCGGGCAGATCGACGCTGCGCCGCTGGCCGCCGCGCTACTGCTGTACCGGCTGATCTACGTGGTGCTGCCGCTGCTGGTGGCCTGCGTGCTGCTGCTGGCTGTCGAGGCCCGGCGCATGCTCGCCGGCAACCAGGCCATCCGGGTCGCGTCCGGGCTCGGCGCGCCGGTGCTGGCGCTGCTGGTGTTCATCTCCGGCGTGGTGCTGCTGTTTTCCGGTGCGACCCCGGCGGTCGACACCCGCCTCGAACACTTGGGCTTCCTCGTCCCGCACCGGCTGATCGAGGCATCTCACCTCGGCGCCAGTCTGGTCGGCGTGCTCTGCCTGCTGCTCGCCCAGGGGCTGCGTCGGCGCCTGTCGGCGGCCTGGATGCTGACCCTGGTGCTGCTGCTGGTTGGCGCGCTGCTGTCGCTGCTCAAGGGTTTCGACTGGGAGGAGGCCAGCCTGCTGGTGCTCACCGCCAGCCTGCTGGCGTTGTTCCGCAAGTCGTTCTACCGGCCGAGCCGGCTGCTCGAACTGCCGTTTTCCTGGCTGTACCTGGCGGCGGCCGCTTCGGTGCTCGCGGCCTCGCTGTGGCTGCTGCTGTTCGCCTACCGCGACGTGCCCTACGAGCACGAGCTGTGGTGGCAGTTCGCTCTCGATGCCTCGGCGCCGCGGGCCCTGCGCGCCGCCCTCGGCAGCGCGTTGCTGCTCGCCGTGCTGGCGCTGGCCTGGCTGCTGCGCGCCGCGCCACCGGCCATCGCGCCGCCGGACGCGGCCGAGCTCGAACGGGCCACCGCGATCCTGCGCCGCTCCGACCAACCGGACGGCGGCCTGGCCCTGACCGGCGACAAGGCGCTGCTGTTCCACACCGACGAACAGGGCGACGAGGCCTTCCTGATGTATTCGCGCCGCGGGCGCAGCATGGTCGCGCTGTTCGACCCGGTCGGCCCGCCGCTCCAGCGCGCCGAGCTGATCTGGCGGTTCCGCGACCTCTGCGACCTGCACCACGCCCGCCCGGTGTTCTACCAGGTGCGCGCCGAGAGCCTGCCGTTCTACATGGACATCGGTCTCACTGCGATCAAGCTCGGCGAGGAGGCCAGGGTCGACCTGTCGCGCTTCGACCTCGACGCCAAGGGCAAGGAGATGAAGGACCTGCGCTACACCTGGAACCGCGGCCAGCGCGACGGCCTGGAGCTGCACATCCATCCGCGCGGCGAGGCGCCACTGGACGAGCTGCGGTCGATCTCCGACGCCTGGCTGCTGGGCAAGAATGTGCGCGAGAAGGGCTTCTCCCTCGGCCGCTTCGACGCCGGCTACCTCGGGCACTTCCGCATCGCCGTGGTGCGTTTCCAGGGCAGGGCGGTGGCCTTCGCCAACCTGCTGGAGACCGACAGCCGCGAGCTGGCCAGCCTCGACCTGATGCGCTCGGCGCCGGATGCGCCGAAGCTGACCATGGAATTCCTCATGCTCGGCCTGATCCTGCATTTCAAGGGCGAGGGCTACCAGCGCTTCAGCCTCGGCATGGTGCCGCTCTCCGGCCTGCAGCCGCGACGCGGTGCGCCGCTGACCCAGCGCCTCGGCTCGCTGGTGTTCCGCCGCGGCGAACAGCTCTACAACTTCCAGGGCCTGCGCCGCTTCAAGGACAAGTTCCAGCCGGACTGGGAGCCACGCTACATGGCCGTCCCCGCCGGGCTCGACCCGCTGGTGGCGCTGGCCGACACCGCCGCCCTGATCGCCGGCGGCCTGACCGGACTGGTGAAACGCTGATGCTCGCACGCTACCGGCGCCATGCCCTGATCATCCTCGTCGCCGTGCTGGTCGGCGCGGTCCTGCTGCTCTGGAGCCGGATACCCGGCCAGCCGAAGGTCGAGCGGCGCACGCTCGCCGATGGCAGCCCGATGCTTCTGGTTGCACCCGGCGTCGCCCCGCGCCACCAGGTCTTGGTCGCGGTGCCGGGCGAACAGGCGCTCAGCGACGCACAGCTGCTCGCGCTCAGCCAGGGCGGCCAGGCGCGTATCGGCCAGTTCTTCCTGGCTGCGGATGGCGACTGCGCGGCCCAGCAGCGGCGCCTGCGCGCGGCGCTCGCCGAATTCGACGCGAGCCCCGACCTGCTGGCGGGCCTCGGCGCCGGTGCCAGCCTCGCCTGGCGCTGGCTCGCCGGCCAGGACAGCGACAAGGCCCGCGCCCTCTCGGTGGGTTTCGACCTCGACGCCGAGCACTGTGCCACCGCGCTGCCGCCCAGGGCCGCCCATGGCCGCTGGCTGGCCGCCTGGAACGACAACCCGAGCGACGCCAGCGCGCGCTTCGCCCGTGGCCAGGGCAATGCCGAGACCATCATCGGCGACTACGACACGCCGCTCACCGGCCTGCTCGACGAACAGTTGCAACGCCTGCTGCGCGGCGAAGGCGACGACATGCCGGTGGTCGAAGTGCCGGCGAGCGGGCCGGGCGAGACCCTGATCCTGTTCTATTCCGGCGATGGCGGCTGGCGCGACCTCGACCGCGACGTCGCCGACGAGCTGGCCAAGCGCGGCTACCCGGTGGTCGGCATCGACACGCTGCGCTACTTCTGGCAGCACAAGAGCCCGGAGCAGGGCGCCGCCGACCTCTCCCGGCTGATGCAGCGCTACCGCGACAAGTGGGGCGCGCGGCGCTTCGTGCTGACCGGCTATTCGTTCGGCGCCGATGTGCTGCCGGCGATCTACAACCGCCTGCCGGCCAGCGACCAGCAACAGGTCGACGCCGTGCACCTGCTGGCCCTGGCACGCAGCGGCAGCTTCGAGATCGAAGTCCGGGGCTGGCTGGGCAAGGCCGGCCAGGAAGCGCCCACCGGCCCCGAGCTGAGCAGGCTGCCGGCGGCCAAGGTGCTGTGCATCTACGGCAAGGACGAGGCCGGGGAGAGCGGCTGCACCCAGCCGGGCGCGGTTGGCGAGCGCCTGGAGCTGCCCGGCGGGCATCACTTCGACGAGAACTACCCGGCGCTGGCCGAGCGCCTGCTGCAGGACGTGCGCCGGCGGCAGACGGGGCACTGAGCGGCGCTAGATCTCCACCTGGGTGCCCAGCTCGATCACCCGGTTCAGCGGCAGCCTGAAGAAGCGCAGGTTGCTGTTGGCGTTGCGCAGCAGGAAGGCGAACAGCACCTCGCGCCAGCGTGCCATGCCGAAGCGCTTGCTGGCGACCACCGTCTCGCGGCTCAGGAACCAGGTGGTGCTCATCGGGCTGAAGTCCAGTTCGTCCAGGTGGCACAGGCGCAGGGCCGCCGGCACGTCCGGTTCCTCCATGAAGCCGAAGTGCAGGATCACCCGGAAGAAGCCGTCGCCGTAGGCATCCACCTCGAAGCGCCGTTCCGGCGCCACCCGCGGCTCGTCCTCGCTGGCCACGGTGAGCAGCACGACCTGCTCGTGCAGCACCTGGTTGTGCAGCAGGTTGTGCAACAGCGCGTGGGGCACGGCGTCCGAGCGCGCGGTGAGGAACACCGCGGTGCCGCGCACCCGGTGCGGCGGCTGGCCGCGCAGGCTGGAGATGAACACCGGCAGCGGCAGCGCGTTGTCGTCCAGGTGCTCGACCAGCATCTGCCGGCCGCGCTTCCAGGTGGTCATCAGGACGAACACCGCGAGCCCGGCGATCACCGGGAAGGCGCCACCCTGGAAGATCTTCGGCACATTGGCGGCGAAGAACAGCGCGTCCACCAGAAAGAACGCCAGCAGCAGCGGCACGGCGATCCAGCGCGGCACGTTCCACAGCAGCAGGACCACGGCCGCGGCCAGCAGGGTGGTGATCAGCATCGTACCGGTCACCGCCACGCCGTAGGCCGAGGCCAGCGCGTCGGACGAGCCGAAGCCGATCACCAGCAGCACCACGGCCACCATCAGCGCCCAGTTCACCGCCGAGACGTAGATCTGCCCCTGCTCGGCGTCGGAGGTGTGCTGGATGTGCATGCGCGGGATGTAGCCGAGCTGGATGGCCTGGCGGGTCAGAGAGAAGGCGCCGGAGATCACCGCCTGCGAGGCGATGATGGTGGCGAAGGTGGCCAGGCCCACCAGCGGCAGCAGCGCCCAGGCCGGCGCCAGCAGGTAGAAGGGGTTGCGCGCGGCGGCCGGATTTTCCAGCAGCATCGCGCCTTGGCCGAAGTAGTTCAGCACCAGGGCGGGCAGCACCAGCAGGAACCAGGCGCAGGCGATGGGCTTGCGGCCGAAGTGGCCCATGTCCGCGTATAGCGCCTCGGCGCCGGTCAGCGCCAGCACCACCGCGCCGAGGATGGCCACGCCGATGCCCGGGTGGGCGATGAAGAAGTGCACGCACCAGTAAGGATTGAGCGCCTGCAGCACCTGCGGCTGATGGAGGACGCCGTACAGGCCCAGCGCGCCCAGGGCGGCGAACCACGCCAGCATCACCGGCCCGAACAGGATGCCGATGCGCCCCGTGCCGTGCTTCTGGATCAGGAACAGCCCTACCAGCAGGATCAGCGCCAGCGGCACCACCCAGTGCTCCACGCCGTCCAGGGCGATCTCCAGGCCCTCCACCGCCGACAGCACCGAAATGGCCGGGGTGATCATGCTGTCGCCATAGAACAGCCCGGCGCCGAACAGGCCGAGCAGCACCAGCACCGTGCGTAGTCGCGGATGGGCGGCGGCCGCGCGGCGGGCGAGGGCGGTCAGCGCCATCACCCCGCCTTCGCCCTGGTTGTCGGCGCGCAGCACGAACAGCACGTACTTGACCGACACCACCCAGACCAGTGCCCAGAAGATCAGCGACAGCACCCCGAGCACGCCTTCGTGGTTCACCTGCACGCCGTAGCCGCCGTTGAACACCTCCTTGAGCGTGTACAGCGGGCTGGTGCCGATGTCGCCGTAGACCACCCCCACGGCGCCGACCAGCAGGCCGATGGAAGAAGAGGCATGGGCAGGCTTGGCGTGCTCGTCGGCGAGTACGGTCATGGAGGGTTCCATCGGAAGGGAGGGGATATGCGGGCAACGCGGGCCGGATCGCGGGCGCTTCGGCCGGCTCGCCCGGCAGAGCATAGATCAGTTGCCTGGGGCCAGCGGGTGGAGAGCGGCTGTAGTCCATTGCCCAATCCCCCGTCGTCCCCGCGAAGGCGGGGACCCAGAGAGGCGGTGTATAGATCTACTCATGGCCCCCATCTACCTGTCCGTACACAGTCTTCATCCGATTGCCCCGATCAGTTGTCAGGCCAGGCTGTTCAAGCTCGTGGCCTGCCGCTAGAATTGCGCACTTTTTGATCAGAGGCGCCTGCCGAGCGCCCGTTTGAGGTTAGCCACCGATGTCCATCGCCACCCCGAAAGTCGGGTTCGTTTCGCTCGGATGCCCGAAAGCCACCGTCGACTCCGAACGCATCCTCACCCAGCTGCGCATGGAGGGCTACGAGATCGTGCCCACCTACGAGGACGCCGACGTGGTGGTGGTCAACACCTGCGGCTTCATCGACAGCGCCAAGGCTGAGTCGCTGGACACCATCGGCGAGGCCATCGCCGAGAACGGCAAGGTGATCGTCACCGGCTGCATGGGTGTGTCCGAGAACGCCATCCGCGACGTGCACCCGAGCGTGCTGGCCGTGACCGGTCCGCAGCAGTACGAGCAGGTGGTCAACGCCGTGCACGAGGTGATCCCGCCGAGGGCCGACCACAACCCCTACGTCGACCTGGTGCCGCCGCAGGGCATCAAGCTCACCCCGCGCCACTACGCCTACCTGAAGATTTCCGAAGGCTGCAACCACAGCTGTGCCTTCTGCATCATCCCCTCCATGCGCGGCAGGCTGGTCAGCCGTCCGGTGGGCGACGTGCTGAGCGAGGCCCAGCGCCTGGTCAAGGCCGGGGTCAAGGAACTGCTGGTGATCAGCCAGGACACCAGCGCCTACGGCGTGGACCTCAAGTACAAGACCGACTTCTGGGAAGGCCAGCCGGTCAAGACCCGCATGAAGGAACTGTGCGAAGCGCTCTCCAGCATGGGCGTGTGGGTGCGCCTGCACTACGTCTACCCGTACCCGAACGTGGACGATGTGATCCCGCTGATGGCCGCCGGCAAGCTGCTGCCCTACTTGGACATCCCCTTCCAGCACGCCAGTCCGAAGGTGCTCAAGGCCATGAAGCGCCCGGCCTTCGAGGACAAGACCCTGGCTCGCATCAAGTCCTGGCGCGAGATCTGCCCGGAGCTGACCATCCGCTCCACCTTCATCGTCGGCTTCCCCGGCGAGACCGAGGAAGACTTCCAGTACCTGCTCGACTGGCTGACCGAAGCCCAGCTCGACCGCGTCGGCTGCTTCCAGTACAGCCCGGTGGACGGCGCCCCGGCCAACGACCTCGGCCTGGAGCCGGTGCCGGACGACGTCAAGCAGGACCGCTGGGAGCGCTTCATGGCCCACCAGCAGGCGATCAGCGCCGCGCGCCTACAGCGCAAGGTCGGCACCGAGATCGAAGTGCTGATCGACGAAGTCGACCACGAAGGCGCCGTGGGCCGCTCCTGGGCCGACGCCCCGGAGATCGACGGCAGCGTGTTCATCGACTCCACTGAAGTGAAGCCCGGCGACAAGGTGCGCGTGCGGGTGGTGGATGCGGACGAGTACGATCTCTGGGCCGAGCTGGTCTGAGCCGTATCCCTCGAACAGAGCCCCGCCGGTGCGGGGCTTTTTTATGCCCGAATCAAAAGAGTTGAACATCGCCGGACTGTTGCGATTGACCAATGATTTTAGATAAGTGCATACACGGCAGATGGGTCAGGTGCTTGAATTTTATAAAATAGATACGGTGTTGGCGCGTGGTAAATAACTTGCGGGCCTGATTCTGGGTGTCTAAACTGGATGGCGCAAAACCCGCAGTGGTATCAAGTTTGCTGGATTGGAATGTTTCTGGAGAATCAATTAAAGAAGCTGTCCGCGTTCTTGATGCTGTTCTGTGGTTTTGCTTCGGAGAATATTAAAGGGCATCTTGTTGGTGCTGTTCGCAGTAATGACACATGGAGGCTAGTGCAATGAAAAAATACTTGATGACTGCTTGTTTGCTGGGACTGTCAGTGACTGCATACGGCGGGCCGGCCAATTATCTGATCTCCAAGACCGAAGGCGCGAGCACGCCGATGATCAGTACATCATGGGGCGTATGGGACGGCATGATAGGCCTCGAATCCTATATGTCGCCCTATGCCACGCATGAACTCGTATTCGAGTTCAAGTCGACCAACTATTTCTCTCCCGCGCCGATCAATGGCAACCCCAGGGATAATATCGGGCATTTCGCGGTGGGCGTTCGCGCGGGATACAGCGCCAATGGCCTCGAGGGGCGTGGCGTCATCATTGGCAACGTATCCGGCTATGGCGTATTTCCCAATTCACCGTGCGGGCAGACAAGCCTGAAAAGCACGATTGCCATCGAACACTATTACGGATATGCGGGTAATTGTGTATTCGGCCCGTCGACACAAGGGCCTCTGCTTCAAGACGGTATCAAATACCGGGTGAGGGTCGTATCGAGTTACGGCGGGGTGCTGTTCCCGAATAACTACAGAACTGCGTACGATATATGGCAGGCCCAGCCCAATGGCAGCTGGTCGCACCTGACTGGTAAAAGCGTGATGGAGCCGGTCAATGGTCCTACCCCCCTGGGCAATGGGTACGTAACACCACCCATCGTTCCCCCTCTCGATTCTCAAGGCTTCTTTATGGCAGAGGTTTTCAGCTCGCATGCCTGGAGCGTTGAAGTGACCAATCTGGTCAGCAAGACTTGCAATAGCTTCACTCACTGCACGCAGTTCTAGGTTGTAGTTCAAGCAAGGCCTGTTCAGGCCTTGCTCTTTAAGATTGGTCACATTCAAGGTTAGCCGCCGCGTGGCGACGGGCCGATCTCCTCGATGGACTCGCTTCCTGCCGGACCGCTCGCGCCTCGACTCAGGCGCGCCGAGAGCACCGTGGCCAACAGGATCAGCGTGCCGCCGAGCAGCATCCGTGGGCCGGGTTGTTCGTTGAACAGCCACCAGGCGAAGACGATGCCGTAGACCGGCTCCAGGGCGAATACCACGGAGGCGCTGCGGGCGTTGAGCACGCGCAGGCTGGCGACGAACAGGCTGTGTGCCAGCGCCGTGCAGAGCAGGCCGAGCAGGGCTATCCACAGCCAGTCGAGCGGGCGGACGTCGGGCAGGGCGGTCCAGGCCAGCGGCAGGGCCGCTAGCATGATCGCTAGGTTCTGCCAGAGGGCGGCCTGGGCCGGCTTCACCCCGGCGGTGGTGGCGCGGTTGGACACGGACACCAGGGCGAACAGCAGGCCCGAGAAGATCGCCCAGGCCAGGCCCAGGGTGGCGTCGCTGCCGAGGTCGAAGTGCGGCGTGACCAGCACCAGGCCGAGGCTGACCAGGGCCACCACGCCCCATTCGGCCAGGCGTACCTTCTCGCGGAACAGCAGGCCTTCCAACAGCACGGTGAAGGCGGGGAAGCTGGCGAAGCCGAGGGTGGCCACCGCCACGCCGGAAATCTTCACCGCGATGAAGAACGCCCACCAGTGCCCGCCCAGCAACAGGCCCGCCGCGGCCAGGGCCAGGCGGCGACGTCCGCTGAGCACGGCGGCCGGTTCGCCCAGGCGGGTGAACACCCCGAGCGCGGCGACGGCGAACAGCGCCCGGCCGAACACGATGACCAGCGGCGCGGCGAGGGCCAGTTTGCCGAAGATGCCGGACAGGCCGAAGAACAGGGCGCCCAGGTGCAGGGCGAAGAGGGCGGTGCGGTGCTGCATGGGGATTCCGGAAAGGTGGTGAGGGTGTGGCGCGGGTTGCACCCGCCCTACGGATCAGGCCAGTCGCGCGCCATTGGGCAGCGGCTTGTCGAAGCTGGCCAGCACGACCTTGCCGTCCTGGTCGTGGACGCCGGTGACCAGCACTTCTGAGCGTACCCCGGCGACCCGCTTGGGCGCGAAGTTGCACACGCACAGCACCTGGCGACCTATCAGTTCGTCGGCGCCGTAGTGGGCGGTGAGCTGGGCGCTGGACGTCTTCACGCCGAGTTCGCCGAGGTCCACTTCCAGCACGTAGGCCGGCTTGATCGCCTTCTCGTTGAGGCGCGCGCTGAGCAGGGTGCCGACGCGCAGTTCCACGCGCTCGAAGTCCTGCCATTCGATGGTCTGCATGTAGGCTCTCCTGAGGGAATCGGCAGAGTCTAGGCGCGTAAGCGCGTCCCGGTCTGTCGTGCGACTCGCGGGCTTTGTCGTGGAACTCGCGTCAGGCGTCGGCGCGCAGTTGGCGGGGCGTCAGGCCGAACTCGCGGACCAGCGCCGCGGTGAAGGCACTCTGCGAGCCGTAGCCGACCCGCGCGGCGATCTCGCCCACCGGCAGCCGGCTGCCGAGCA
>NZ_BPFX01000009.1 GCF_019655855.1 Pseudomonas paralcaligenes
CCCGAGCCCGAGCCCGAGCCGGTGAGCCAGGCGCCGGCGCCGGCTGCGCCGGTGGATCGCGATCCCGAACTGGTCGAGATCTTCCTCGAGGAAGGCTTCGACATCATGGACAGCGCCGCCGCGGCCCTGCAGCGGTGGATGGTCGACGTCGACAACACCCTCGAAGTGGAAGCCCTGCAGCGTGACCTGCACACCCTCAAGGGTGGTGCGCGGATGGCCGAGATCCGCGAGATCGGCGACCTGGCTCACGAGCTGGAATTCCTCTACGAAGGCGTCGGCGACGGCCGTCTGAAGGCCGGCGGCGAGCTGTTCGGCCTGTTGCAGGCCTGCCACGACCGGCTCTCCGAAATGCTCGACGCGGTGCGTGGCAACCGCGCCGTGCCCGATGGCCTAGCGCTGATCGAAACCATCCGGCGCTTTCGCGCGGACCCTAATGCCCAACTGAGCGTACCCACCAGCGTGCACCTGCAGCCGGTGGTGGAAGAGGACGCCGGCGCCGAGGCGGACATCCTCGACATCTTCCTGGAAGAAGGCGACGACCTGTTGGAGGCCATGGAGGCCGCCATCGGTCACTGGGAGGCCGACCGCGAGAACGGCAAGGCCATCGACGAACTGCTGCGCATCCTGCACACCCTCAAGGGCGGTGCGCGGCTGGCCGGGCAGAAGCGCCTGGGCGATCTCAGCCACGACATCGAGCAGCACCTGACCGAGGCCCAGCAACAGGGCGCGCCCTGGCCGGACAGCCTGTTCCTCGACGTGCAGTCCGGCTTCGAAGGCCTCCAGGGCGAACTCGACCAGTTGCGCAAGCGCCTGGATGACAGCCAGGCAGCCGACGACCAGGCGCCGAAGGCCGAGCAGCCGGCCGCCGAGCCGGTGCCGGTCACCCTGAGCACGCCGATCGTCGCCGCCAGCAGCCAGCCGCAGCAGGCCCAGCAGGTCAAGGTGCTGCCCTTCGTCGAGCGCGCCGCCGAGGCCGCCGCCCGCGCCGCCGCCCAGCGTGCGCCGCAGGAGCTGGTCAAGGTGCCGGCGGAGCTGCTCGAGGGGCTGGTCAACCTGGCCGGTGAGACTTCCATCTTCCGCGGCCGGGTCGAGCAGCAGGTGAGCGACGTCGGCTTCACCCTCGGCGAGATGGAAGCCACCATCGAGCGGGTGCGCGACCAGCTGCGCCGCCTCGACACCGAGACCCAGGCGCAGATCCTCAGCCGCTACCAGGCCGAAGCAGAGCGGGCCGGCTACGAAGATTTCGACCCCCTGGAGATGGACCGCCACTCGCAGCTGCAGCAGCTGTCGCGCGCCCTGTTCGAATCCGCGTCCGACCTGCTCGACCTGAAGGAGACCCTGGCGGCGAAGAACCGCGACGCCGAGACCCTGCTGCTGCAGCAGGCGCGGGTCAACACCGAACTGCAGGAAGGTCTGATGCGCACCCGCATGGTGACGTTCGACCGCCTGGTGCCGCGCCTGCGCCGGATCGTCCGCCAGGTAGCCGGCGAGTTGGGCAAGCAGGTCGATTTCCACGTCGGCAACGCCGAAGGCGAGATGGACCGCACCGTGCTCGAACGCATCGTCGCGCCGCTGGAGCACATGCTGCGCAACGCCGTCGACCACGGCATCGAGCCGGCCGACAAGCGCCGCGCCGCCGGCAAGCCCGAGGCCGGCAACATCCGCCTCAGCCTCGGTCGCGAGGGTGGCGACATCCTCCTGACCCTGGCCGACGACGGTGGCGGCATCCGCCTCGAAGCGGTCAGGCGCAAGGCCATCGAGCGTGGCCTGATGACCGAGGACAGCGACCTCAGCGATCACGAGATCCTGCAGTTCATCCTCGAGGCCGGTTTCTCCACCGCCGAGAAGGTCACCCAGATTTCCGGCCGTGGCGTCGGCATGGACGTGGTCCACTCCGAGGTGAAGCAGCTCGGCGGCTCGATGAGCATCGAGTCGACGGTCGGCGAGGGCACCCGCTTCCTGATCCGCCTGCCGTTCACCGTGTCGGTCAACCGGGCGCTGATGGTCACCTCCGGCGAGGATTTCTACGCCATCCCGCTGAACACCATCGAGGGTATCGTGCGGGTCTCGCCGTACGAACTGGAGGCCTACTATGGCCCCGACGCGCCGCGCTTCGAGTACGCCGGCCAGGCCTACGAGCTGAAGTACCTGGGCGACCTGCTGAACAACGGCCAGCAGCCCAAGCTGGTGGGCCAGAGCCTGCCGCTGCCGGTGATCCTGGTGCGTTCCAGCGAGCACGCGGTGGCGGTGCAGGTGGATGGCCTGGCAGGTTCCCGCGAGATCGTGGTGAAGAGCCTCGGTCCGCAGTTCGCCGGGGTGCATGGCATTTCCGGCGCGACCATCCTCGGTGATGGCCGCGTGGTGGTGATTCTCGACCTGCTGGCGAACATCCGCGTACGCCACGCCCACCTGCTCGGCCAGGTCCAGGCACCACGCCTTGCCAGCCAGGAGGCGGTGGCGGCGAGCGAGAGCGATGCCGCGCGGCCGACCCTGGTCATGGTGGTGGACGACTCCGTCACCGTGCGCAAGGTCACCAGCCGCCTGCTGGAGCGCAACGGCATGAACGTGCTGACCGCGAAGGACGGCGTCGATGCCATCGCCCAGCTGCAGGAGCACCGCCCGGACATCATGCTGCTGGACATCGAGATGCCGCGCATGGACGGCTTCGAGGTGGCGACCCTGGTGCGCCACGACGAACGCCTCAAGGACCTGCCGATCATCATGATCACCTCGCGGACCGGCGAGAAGCACCGCGAGCGGGCCATGGCCATCGGCGTCAACGAATACCTCGGCAAGCCCTACCAGGAGTCGGACCTGCTCGACAACATCCAGAAACTGGTCAAGGACAAGGCCAATGGCTGACAGAACTGCTGCTCGTATCGCGGTCATCGCCGACACCTCGCTGCAGCGCCACGTGCTGCAGCAGGCATTGTCCGGCAGCGGCTACCAGGTGGTGCTCAACAGCGACCCCGCGCGTCTCGACGAAGAAGCACTGGCCGGCTGCGACGCCGACCTGTGGCTGGTCGACCTGGCCCAGTCGGAAGACTCGCCGCTGGTCGACAACCTGCTGGAGAAGGCCAGCGCCCCGGTGCTGTTCGGCGAGGGCCATGCCCCGGAGCGCCACTCCGAGAATTACCCGCGCTGGGAACGCCGCCTGTTCGGCAAGCTCAAGCGCCTGGTCGGCGACCCGGCCCAGGCCATCGGCCCGAGCCTGGAGGCCCTGCTGGCCGAGGCGCAGCGCCCCAGTCGCCTGGAGCTGCCGGCCGCGTTGGCCGGCACCCCGCTGGTGGCCGGCGAGCCGGCCCGCCAGGTCTGGCTGCTGGCCGCCTCCCTCGGCGGCCCCGCGGCGGTCAAGGAATTCCTCGACGCGCTGCCGGGCGGCCTGCCGATCGGCTTCGTCTATGCCCAGCACATCGACGCCGCCTTCGAGACGGCGCTGCCCCAGGCCGTCGGCCGGCACAGCCAGTGGCACGTCAACCCGGCGCGCAATGGTGACGCCGTGCGCTGCGGCGAAGTGGTGGTGGCGCCCATCGCCCATGAACTCGGCTTCGCCGAGGACGGCTCCATGCAGGTGGCCGACCGCGGCTGGCCCGAACCCTACAGCCCCTCGATCGACCAGATGATGCTCAACCTGGCCCAGCAGTACGGTGCCAACTGCGGCGTGATCGCCTTCAGCGGCATGGGCAGCGACGGTAGCGCCGCCGCCGCCTACGTTCGCCGCCAGGGCGGTCTGATCTGGACCCAGAAGGCCGACAGCTGCGCCAGCCCGAGCATGCCCGACAGCCTGCGCGAAGGTGGCTACAGCAGCTTCAGCGGCGACCCGCGCGAGCTGGCCGCCGCCCTGGTCGCCCACCTGGCCGAGCAGTGCCAGTAACGGCCTCAGCAGTCTTTCAAGGAGCCGCCATGAGCCAAGCCATCGCCAGCCAGAACAGCGTCAGCAGCCTCACCGGGTTGCTGGTGCCGCTGGCCGACAGAACCCTGCTGCTGCCCAACGTCACGGTCGCCGAACTGATTCCCTACCGTCCGCCCCAGGTCACCCCGGGGCTGCCGTCCTGGTTCCTCGGCCAGGTGCCGTGGCGCGACCTGCAGCTGCCTCTGCTGTCCTTCGAGGCCGCGTCCGACGGCCAGCCGCAGATCGGACCGGGTGTGCGGGTGGCCGTGCTCAATGCCCTGGGCGGCCGCGACAGGGTCAAGTTCATCGCCCTGCTGGTACAGGGCATCCCGCGCTCGCTGAAGGTCGACAGCAGCCTGCAGCGCGCCAGCGCCAGCCTGGCCCCGCTCGAACTGGACGCGGTGCAGCTCGGCGAGGCCGTGGTGAAGATTCCCGATCTGGTCGCGCTGGAGCAGAAGCTGGCGGATGCCGGCCTGATCTGACGTGAACGGCGTTCGGCTGGCGCGACTCGGCGACCTGGAGGTCGCCAGCAGTTGCCTGCCGGGCCAGCAGTTCGAGAAGCACAGCCACGACGAATTCGTCATCGGCGCCAACCTGCTCGGCGAAGAGCACATCTGGCTGGATGGCCGTCGCTTCACGGCCGGCGTCGGTGCCATCACCACCTACAACCCCGGCGAAATCCAGGGCGGCGGCGTCGCCGAGGGGCAGCCCTGGCGCTATGTCGGCCTATACCTGGCGCCGGCGCAACTGGCCGAGAGCCTGGGGCGGGCCGAACTGCAGTTCGAGCACCCGCTGCAGCAGGCGCCGGCCCTGGCTGCCGACCTGGCCCGCGCGGTGGAAGCCTGCCTGAGCGACGACCCGCTGCTGCGCGAGCGCGGCGAGGAGGGCGTGACCCTGCTGCTCGGCCGCATCGTCGCTGGCGCCGGGGTGCGCCTGGCCGCGGCGCGGGACATGGGCCCTGCCGCCGTGGCGCGGCTGCAGGAGCTGCTGGCGGCGCGCCTGGAGCGCACGCCCGGCCTGGACGAGATGGCTGCGGAACTCGGGCTCTCCAAGTTCCATCTGCTGCGCAGCTTCCAGAAGCACACCGGGCTCAGCCCTCGGCAGTGGGCCATGCAGTTGCGCACCCGTCGCGCCCAGGGCCTGCTGCGCCTGGGCCTGCCGGCCGGCGAGGTCGCCCACGCCCTGGGCTTCGCCGACCAGAGCCATCTCAATCGCCACTTCCGCGCCGCCTATGGCCTCAGCCCGGGGCGATACCAGGCGTTCGTCCGGCGCTGAGTTTCGCCCGCCGCAATCCGGTCCAAGCTCGCCGGCACCGGCGCGGCGATAATCCGCGCTATTCGTGACTGCGGAGCTTTGCCATGCTGGCCATCTTCCTCGCCGCCATGCTGTTCGGCCTGGCCTTCTGCGCATCCCCCGGCGCCGTGTTCAGCGAGACCCTGCGGCGCGGCCTGATCGGCGGCTTCCGTCCGGCGCTGCTGGTGCAGCTCGGCTCGCTGATCGGCGACGCGGTCTGGGCGCTGATCGGCCTGACCAGCCTGGTCCTGCTGCTGGCCCAGGACAGCGTGCGGGTGCCGCTGACCATCGCTTGCGCGATCTACCTGGCCTGGCTCGGTATCCAGGGGTTGCGCGACGCCTGGAACCCGCCGGCGCAGGAGGAGGGCGGTAATGCCAAAGGGCGCAACGCCTTCGGCGCCGGCGCGCTGCTGTCGCTTTCCAACCCGAAGAACATCGTGTTCTGGGGCGCACTGGGCAGCGCCCTGGCCGGGATGGTCGAGGGCACGCCGAGCCGGGCGCAGATGGCGGTGTTCTTCGCCGGCTTCATGTTCGCCTCGCTGCTCTGGTGCTTTATCTGCGCGGCGCTGGTGGACTGGCTGCGGCGCAACACCTCGGCGCTCTGGCACCGCATCAGCTATGCCGGCTGCGGCTTGTTGCTGCTGGCGCTGGCCGGGCTGACCCTGCGCGGGCTCTAGGTCAGAAGTCGCCCCACAGCTGCTGGGCCACCGCCAGTGCCACCACCGGCGCGGTCTCGGTGCGCAGCACACGCGGGCCGAGTCGGGCGGCATGGAAGCCGGCGCCCTTGGCCTGCTCTACCTCGGTATCGGTCAGGCCGCCCTCGGGACCGATCAGGAAGGCCAGGGTCTGCGGCTTGGCGTGGCTTTCCAGCGGCGCCGCCACCGGATGCAGCACCAGCTTCAGCTCGGCCGCCACACTCGCCTGCCACTCACCCAGGGTCAGCGGCGCATGGAGCGTCGGCAGCACCGAGCGGCCGCATTGCTCGCAGGCGCTGATCGCCACCTGGCGCCAGTGGGCCAGGCGCTTGTCGGCACGTTCGTCCTTCAGCCGCACCTCGCAGCGTTCGGAGACGATGGGGGTGATCTCTGCCACGCCCAGTTCGGTGGCCTTCTGGATCGCCCAGTCCATCCGCTCGCCCCGCGACAGGCCCTGGCCCAGGTGGATATGCAGCGGCGACTCGGCTTGGCCGTCCAGCTGCTCGCGCAGCTCGACCCGAACCGTCTTCTTGCCGACCTCGACCAGTTCGCCCCGGTACTCCCGGCCGCTGCCGTCGAACAGTTGCACGGCGTCGCCCGCCGCATGCCGCAGCACGCGGCCGATGTAGTGGGCCTGGGCCTCGGGCAGTTCGTGCTGGCCGAGAGAGAGCGGGGCGTCGATGAAGAAGCGGGATAGGCGCATGGAGGTAGCTGTGGGCGGCAAGTGGAAAGACGCAAGCTTAAAGCTTTCGGCTCCGGTAGATACCGTTTTGTCTCGCACCGGGTAATGGTGAGTTCTGGGGCGAGGGATTCACCGGATGTCAGTGTGCCGTAGACGATGCATGGCAATTTGCTCATAGCAGCAATCTGTTTGCCGGCTTTGCCCTTAGATCTCTTTCAGGCCTGTAGGAGCGAGCTTTGCTCAAGCATGGTTGCGCACAAGGACTTCGCTGGAAGAGCTAGCACCTACGGAGATGGTCAGAGTAGCGTGGCTGCCGCAATACGTAATGAATGCACCACCAGGAAAAAACCGGGCATTGCCCGGTTTTTTCGTTTCAGCGCCTAGCGTCAGTCGCCGCGGGTGACGCTCAATCCCTTGAGCAGGTTGAGCGCCTGGCTCAGCTGGTAGTCGTCGTCCTGCGGGCGCGGGTCCTGTTTCTTGCGGCTGCCGGTCGGGCGGTCTTCGCCGCCGTTGCCGTTGCCCAGGTGGCCGGCCAGGTCGGCTTCCTTGATCAGTTCGCCGCCGTCTTCGCGGGTCAGCTTGGCGCGCGTCACCTCGATGTCCGGGATGATGCCCTGGGCCTGGATGGAGCGGCCGTTGGGCGTGTAGTAGAGGGCGGTGGTCAGCTTCAGGGCGCGGTCGTTGTTCAGCGGCAGCACGGTCTGCACCGAGCCCTTGCCGAAGCTGTCGGTGCCCATCAGCACGCCGCGCTTGTGGTCCTGCAGGGCGCCGGCGACGATCTCCGAGGCCGAGGCGCTGCCGCCGTTGATCAGCACCACCAGCGGCACGCCCTCGCTGGCGTCGACCGGGTCGGCGTTGAAGCGCAGCTCGGAGTTGGCGATGCGGCCCTCGGTGTAGACGATCAGGCCCTGTTTGAGGAAGTGGTCGGCCACCTCGACTGCGGCCTGCAGCACGCCGCCGGGGTTGTTGCGCAGGTCCAGCACCAGGCCGCGCAGCTTCTTGCCGTTGTCCTTGCGCAGCTTGGCCAGGGCCTTGCCGACTTCCTCGCCGGTGTTGACTTGGAACTGGGTGATGCGGATCAGCCCGTAGCCGTCCTCCAGCATCTGGCTCTTCACGCTGCGCACCTTGATCACCGCGCGGGTCAGCTCGACGTCGAACGGGCGGCCGCCTTCGCGCACCAGGGTCAGGCTGATCTTGCTGCCGGCCTTGCCGCGCATCTTGTCCACGGCTTCCATCAGCGACATGCCCTTGGTTGGCTGGCCATCGATCTTGACGATCAGGTCGCTCGGCTGGATGCCGGCCTTGGAGGCGGGCGTATCGTCGATCGGCGAGACCACCTTGATGAAGCCGTCCTCGGTACCGACCTCGATGCCGAGGCCGCCGAACTCGCCGCTGGTGCTTTCCTGCAGCTCGGCGAAGGCTTCCGGCTCGAGGTAGGCCGAGTGCGGGTCGAGGTTGCTGAGCATGCCCTTGATGGCATTCTCCAGCAGGGTCTTGTCGTCCACCGGCTTCACGTAGGCGGCCTTGATGCGGTCCATCACTTCGGCGAAGGTGCGCAGCTCGTCCAGCGGCAGCGGCGCCTTGGCGTCGGTCGCGGTGGCGGGAGTCTCGACCACTTCTGCGGCCGCCGCGGCCGTGCCGCCGAGCAGCAGGCCGAGGGCCAGGGCGATGGGGGTGAGGCGACGGAATTGCTGCATGTGAACTCCCAATGTAATGAGGCACCGACGGCGCTGGCCGTCAGCCCTGGGCGCGGCACCACTGCGCGGGGTCGCTCGGGCGGCCCTGCTGGCGGATGGCGAAGTACAGCGCCGGGGTATCCTGGCCACCGCTGGTGCCGACCGTGGCGATGGCTTCTCCTGCCTTGACGATGTCGCCGGCGTCCTTCAACAGGCTCTGATTGTGACCATACAGGCTCAGGTAACCGTTCCCGTGATCGAGGATGACCAGAAGCCCGGCGCCACGCAACCAGTCGGCGAACACCACGCGCCCGCCGTGCACCGCGTGCACCTGGCTGCCGGCGCCGGCGCCGATCAGCACGCCGTCCCAAGTGGAGCGGGAGTCGCCGGCACGCGGTGAGCCGAAGCGCGCCACCAGCCGACCATTGACCGGCCACGGCAGCTTGCCCTTGGCCTTGGCGAAAGGACCGCCGAAGGCCGCGCCGTCGCTGGAGACCGCCGGACCGGACGGGGCGGTGGGCCTGCCGGACTCGCGTGCCTTCTGCGCCTCGAGCGCGGCCAGGCGGCGTGCCTCCTCGGCTTCGCGGGCCTGGCGGGCCAGGGTTTCCTCGATGGTCTTGAGAACGCGGGATAGCTCGATCTGTTCCTGCTCTCGCGCCTTGAGCTTGCGGTCGCCGGCGCCGTATTCCTTGTTCAGCTTGGCCAGCGCCACCTGGCGCTCCTTGCGCACGTTGGCCAGTTCGCCGCGGCGGGTGTCCAGGGCGTTCTTCTGTTCCTGCAGTTGGGCCTGCTGGTTGGCGATGTCCTGCTCGACGTTGGCCAGCTGGCGCAGGGTCTCGTTGAAGGCGCCGAGCTGCTCCAGGCGGGCCTTGCCCAGGTAGTCGTAGTAGGTGAGGTTGCGCGAGAACTGCTCCGGCTGCTGCTGGTTGAGCAGCAGGCGCAGCGGTTCCCGCTGGCCGCTCTGGTAGGCGGCGCGCGCCTGGATGGCGATCAGCCGCTGCTGCTCAAGGCGCGACTGCTGGAGTTTTTTTTTCTCCTGGTCGAGGCGCTTCAGCTCTTCCTCGCTATTTTTCAGCTCGCCTTCCAGGCCCTTGACCTGTTTCTCCAGGCCGCCCATTTCCTTCTCGGTGCGCTGCAGTTCCTTCTGCACGCCGGATTTCTCCTGCTGCAGCTTCTCCAGCAGTTTCTTCAGCTCGGCCACGTCGGCGCGGGCGGCTTCCAGCTGCTTCTGGGTTTCCGCCTTCTCGTCGGCGAAGGCCGGGGCGACAAGGCAGGACAGGAGTACGAGGGCGAGGGCGCGGAACATGGGCGATGCGGGCACCTGGAGCGAGGGACGGCCTAGTATGCCCGTGGCGCCGCGCAAAAAAAACGCCCGCAGGCGGCAGCCGGCGAGCGTTTCACGGATTGCTCCGGGTTATTGCAGTTCGACGATGGTGGTGCCGGTCATTTCCGCCGGAACCGGCATGCCCATCAGGGTCAGCAGGGTCGGCGCCACGTCGGCCAGCACGCCGCCTTCGCGGATGCGCGCCGGGCGCTTGCCGACATAGATGAAGGGCACCGGCTCGCAGGTGTGGGCGGTGTGCGCCTGGCCGGTGCACTCGTCTTCCATCTGCTCGACGTTGCCGTGGTCGGCAGTGATCAGCGCCTCGCCGCCGACCTTGTCCAGCGCCTCGACGATGCGACCGACGCAGGTGTCCAGGGTCTCCACGGCCTTGACCGCCGCCTCGAACACGCCGGTGTGGCCGACCATGTCGCCGTTGGCGTAGTTGACCACGATCACGTCGAAGCGCTGGTTGTCGATGGCGTCGACGATCTTGTCGGTCACTTCCGGCGCGCTCATCTCCGGCTGCAGGTCGTAGGTGGCGACGTTGGGCGACGGGATCAGGATGCGCTCCTCGCCGGCGAAGGGCTCTTCGCGGCCGCCGGAGAAGAAGAAGGTGACGTGGGCGTACTTCTCGGTCTCGGCGATGCGCAGCTGGGTCTTGCCGTTGTTGGCCAGGTACTCGCCGAGCACGTTGGTCAGCGGTTCCGGCTTGTAGGCGCTGGGCGTCGGGATGGTAGCGGCGTACTGGGTCAGCATGACGAAGCCGGCCAGTTGCGGCACGCGCTTGCGCTCGAATTCCTTGAAGCCGGGTTCGACGAATGCGCGGGTCAGCTCGCGGGCGCGGTCGGCGCGGAAGTTCATGAACACCACGGCGTCGCCGTCTTCCACCTTCACCGGCGCGCCGACGGTGGTGGCCTTGACGAACTCGTCGCTTTCGCCGCGCGCGTAGGCGGCTTCCAGGCCCTCGATGGCGCTGGCGGCGGCGAACTGGCTCTGGCCCTCGACGATCAGGTGGTAGGCCTGCTCGACGCGGTCCCAGCGGTTGTCGCGGTCCATGGCGAAGTAGCGGCCGGTGAGGCTGGCGATGCGGCCCTTGCCGAGGCGGGCGAAGGTGGCGTCGAGCAGCTCCAGCGAAGGCTGTGCGCTCTTCGGCGGGGTGTCGCGGCCGTCGAGGAAGGCGTGCAGGTAGATCTTCTCGGCGCCACGCCGGGCGGCCAGCTCGGCCATGGCCACGATGTGGTCCTGGTGGCTGTGCACGCCGCCGTCGGAGAGCAGGCCGAGGATGTGCACGGCCTTGCCGGCGCCCACCGCCTTGTCCACCGCGGCGTTGATCTCGGCGTTCTCGAAGAACTCGCCGTCGCGGATCGCCTTGGTCACCCGGGTGAAGTCCTGATACACCACGCGGCCGGCGCCGAGGTTCATGTGACCGACCTCGGAGTTGCCCATCTGCCCGTCCGGCAGGCCCACGTCCATGCCGCTGCCGGAGATCAGGCCGTGCGGGAAGGTGGCGCGCAGGCGGTCGTAGACCGGGGTGCGGGCGGCGTGGATGGCGTTGTATTCGGGGCTGTCGCTGTGGCCGAAGCCGTCGAGGATGATCAGGACCAGGGGTTTGGGCGTGGCGCTCATGAAGGCTGGCTCGCTGTGGTGATCAAAAAGGTCGGGCATTCTACCGGCGGAACGCCCGCTGCGTCACCGCCGGGCGGGGCTTGGCCCGATGGGCGCGCTGTGTATACTGGCCGCCATTTTAGGCTTTGGAACCTCGCGATGCTGGCCCAACTGATTGAATTTGCCACTAACCACTATGTATTGAGTGGATGCTTCGTCGTGCTGGCGGTGCTGCTGCTGGTCACCGAGCTGCGCAAGGGCGGGCAGAGCCTGTCGAGCCGCGAGCTGACCGCGCTGGTGAACCGGGACGAAGGCGTGGTGCTGGACATTCGCAACAGCAAGGACTTCTCCGCCGGCCATATCGTCGACGCGCTGAACATTCCGTTCGACAAGGTCGCTGGCCGTCTCTCCGAGCTGGAGAAGTACAAGGCCAAGACCATCATCGTGGTCGATGCCATGGGCCAGCACGCCGGCAGCGTCGCCCGCGACCTGAAGAAGGCCGGCTTCACCGCCGCCAAGCTGTCCGGCGGCATCGCCACCTGGCGCGGCGACAACCTGCCGGTGGTCAAGTGACATGACCGAGGTGGTCGTCTACTCCAGTGCCTGGTGCCCCTACTGCATCCGCGCCAAGCAGCTGCTGACCGGCAAGGGCGTGGCCTTCCGCGAGATCAGCGTGGACGGCAAGCCGGACGTGCGCGCCGAGATGACCCGCAAGGCCGGGCGCACCTCGGTGCCGCAGATCTGGATCGGCGCCACCCATGTCGGTGGCTGCGACGACCTCTTCGCCCTGGAGCGCGCCGGCCGGCTCGACGCGCTGCTCGGCTCCTGAACCCTTTCAGAAACCCCTAGTACAGAAGAACTGCCATGACTGAACAAGCAACCAACGGCGCAGCCGTCGAGAACAACGAAGGCCCTCAGTTTTCCCTGCAGCGCATCTATGTGAAGGATCTGTCCTTCGAGGCGCCGAAGAGCCCCGAGATCTTCCGCCTGGAGTGGGCCCCGAGCGTCGCCCTGGACCTGAACACCAAGCAGCGCCAGCTGGACGGCAACTTCTTCGAAGTGGTGCTGACCCTGTCGGTCACCGTGAAGACCGGCGAAGACATCGCCTTCATCGCCGAAGTGCAGCAGGCCGGCATCTTCCTGATCCAGGGCCTGGACCCGGCTTCCATGAGCCACACCCTGGGTGCCTTCTGCCCGAACATCCTGTTCCCCTATGCCCGCGAGACTCTGGACAGCCTGGTCATCCGCGGTTCCTTCCCGGCCCTGATGCTGTCGCCGGTGAACTTCGACGCCCTGTACGCCCAGGAGCTGCAGCGTCAGCAGGAAGCAGCCGGCGCCCAGGCCTGATCGCCAGCCGCTGTCGAGGAGCCGCCGCAAGGCGGCTTCTGCGTTTCAGGCCCCGGCGAAATCCAGCTGGCGCCAGCCTTCGTAGACCACCACGGCCACCGCGTTGGACAGGTTGAGGCTGCGGCACTGGGGGCGCATGGGCATGCGCAGGCGCTGCTCGTCCGGGATCTGTGCCAGCACGTCGGCGGGCAGGCCGCGGCTTTCCGGGCCGAACAGCAGCAGGTCGCCGGCGCGGTAGCTCATCTGGGCATAGCCGTGGCTGGCCTTGGTGGTGAAGGCCAGCACCCGGTCGGGCTGGACGTCCGTGATACAGTCGGCCAGCGATGCGTGGCGCTTCAGCGTGGCGTATTCGTGGTAATCCAGGCCCGCGCGGCGCAGGCGCTTGTCGTCCAGTTCGAAGCCCAGTGGCTCGATCAGGTGCAGGTGGCAGCCGGTGTTGGCGCAGAGGCGGATGATGTTGCCGGTGTTCGGAGGAATCTCCGGCTGGAACAGTACGACATGAAACATGGGCGAGGCTCGGCGGGACCGGGGCCGCCATTCTACATCGCCGCCGGCGCCATTCCGCGCGCCGCTGGCCCTTTCCACCGGGGGAATCGCCTTGGCCTGGTTCGCCAGAAGAACGGACGCGCGCGTCGAGGACGATCCGCAGGCGCGGGCGGATGCCCGCATCGCCCGCCGGGAACGCATCGAGCGCTTGCGTCGCGGCAGTGTCTGGTACCTGGCCGTGATGCTGCTGGCGACTCTGATCGGCCTGATGATCGGGCGCGTGGTCAACGGCCAGATTCCCTGGGGCGGCGTCCCGCCTCCGCACCAGGCGCCGCGACTGCAGGTGCTGGTGGAGAGCGAGGCCGGCGCGCTGCGCCTGCAGCTTGTCTCGGAACGTCCGCTGGAGTACCGCCGCGTCGATGCGCCTGGCGCGGTGAGCCTGGTCCTGGCGGATGCCCGGCTGCCGGACGCGCCGCGCAGCGGCCGCGTGACGGGGCCGGGCGGCAGCCTGTCCTGGCGGCTGGAGCCCCGTGGCGACGATGTCAACGTCCTGCTGGTCGGCCTGGGGGAGGGGCTTCGGGTGCTGGACCAGGCGCAGCCGTCCGCCGACGACTGGCGGCTGGTGATCGAGGCTCGGATGGACCCGCCGTAGAGCGCAACGGTGCATCGGATTTGGGCACGCTGCACTGGATGGGGTCACGGTCCATCGCCCGGGCTGGCTCCTGCCACTGGTGGCGCGGAGGGCGCATGATCCGTGGTCGCGGGTGGTTTTCCGGGTTTTGCCGCGCCGGAAAGCACAAGGGCCACCGCGGAGGGTGGCCCTTGTGCCTGGCTTGTAAAAGAGGGGATTCCCCGGCCTGCCTGTACCAAGGTCCCCAAAAAAGCAGTTGCCTGATACTAAGCAGAAGGTGTGCCAGTTTTGTGACGACGGCCGAAAAAACCTTTCTGCCCTGTCTGTGACCTGCTGCTCGCCGACGAAGGTGCGCCGCGCGTGATGGGGGCCGTCTGACTAGGCTTAGGGTCTGCCTGCGTTTCGGCTTGATATGTGCTGAGACGTCAATGGACTCTGGGATGTTTTGCAGTCGGATGTCGGTTATGAACGGATTTCGAGGCGCGGTGCTGTGGGTCGCCCTGCTGCTGGTGCAGCCGGTCGTGGCCGAGCACCTGCGCCTGGCGGGCAATCCCTGGCCGCCCTTCACCGACCAGCGCCTGCCCCAGAACGGCCTAGCGGTGGAGCTGGTGACCACCGCGCTGCAGCGGGCCGGGCATACCACCGAATATGTGGAAGTGCCCTGGGCCAGGGCGCTGAGGGGTTTCCAGCAGGGCGACTACGACGTGGTGGTCGCCGCCTGGTACAGCCCCGAGCGGGCCCGCTACGGACGGTTTTCCGAGCCCTACCTGGTCAACCGCATCCGCTTCCTGCGCCGCGCCGGCACGCCCTTAGAGTTTCGTGGGCTGGACAGCCTGAGGCCGTTCAGCATCGCGGTGGTGCGCGGCTACAGCTACGACCCTGCGTTCGACAAGGCGCCCGGGCTGGACCGGGTGCCGGTGCTGGAGTTCGCCATGGGCGCGCGGATGCTGGCGGCCGGGCGCGTGCAGCTGACCCTGGAGGACGAGCTGGTGGCCCGCTACCACCTGCGCCACGGGCTACGGGAGATTCGCGGCTCGGTGGAGTTCGTGGAGACGCCGCTCAGCGAGAACGGCCTGCACATCATGCTGCGCCGCAGCCATCCGCTGCACCGGCAGATCGTGCGCGAGTTCGACGCGGCTATCGCCGCGATGAAGGCCGACGGCAGCTACCGGCGCATCTTCAGGCGTCACGGCCTGTAGGGGCGCTGGCGATGGTGCGCCCGCGGCCACTGCGCTTGGCCTGGTACAGGCGCATGTCGGCGAGGTGCAGCAGGCTCTCCAGGTCGTCCGGTATGCCGTGGTAGACGCCGGCGCTGAAGCCCAGCGGCGGCGCGCCGGGGGCGTACTTCAGGGTGGCGCAGTGCTGGCGCAGGGTGTCCAGGGTGTGGGTCACCGTCTCGCCGTCGACGCGGCTGACCAGGGCGAACTCCTCGCCGCCCAGGCGCCCCAGCAGGGTGTCCGGGAACGCCTGGCGCAGGGCGCGGGCGAACTGCAGCAGGGCGGCGTCGCCGCTGGCGTGGCCGTGCTCGTCGTTGATCGTCTTGAAGTGGTCGAGGTCGATCATCGCCACGCTGAGGTCCTGGCCGCCCTTCTGCGCCTGGCGTATCAGGTCAACGCCCTGCTCGTAGAAGGCGCGGCGGTTGTACAGGCCGGTCAGCGAGTCGAACAGCGCCGCCTGTTTCAGCGCGCGCATCATGTCGCGGCGCTCCAGGCAGGACATCACCCGGCAGTTGAGTTCCTCGGGGCAGAACGGCTTGCGCAGGAAGTCGTCGGCGCCGTGCTTGATGAACAGGGCGCTGAGCGAGCCCTTGGCGTCGGCCGACAGGCCCAGGATGATCAGTTCGTTGCGCTTCATCTTCTGCCGCAGCAGCTTGACCAGTTCGAAGCCGCTGACTCCGGGCATGCTGTGGTCGACCAGGAACAGGTCGATGTCCGGCTGCTCGCGCAGGATGCGCAGCGCCTCGTCGCCGTCGCAGGCGTCGATGATCTGGTACAGGTGCGGGGTCAGCACCCGGCGGATGAAGTGGCGGGTGGCCTCGGAATCCTCCGCCACCAGGATCTTCACGTGGCTGTTGCTCTCCAGCCGGTGCAGCAGGCGGAAGGCGTATTCGTAGGAGTGCTGGCTCTCCTTCAGCACGTAGTCGACCACGCCCTTGAGCAGCAGGTCGTCGCGCCGGTGCTCGTCGTAGGAGCCGCTGAGCACGATGCAGGGCAGGTTGTACTGCATCACCAGGTCGACGATCTCGCCGTTCGGCGCGTCCGGCAGGTTGAGGTCGACGATGGCGGCGAAGAACAGTGCCGAGGACGTTTCCAGCAGCACCTGGGCCTCGCCCAGCGAGGCGCAGAACAGCGGCTGCAGCGCCGGTTCCTGGCGGAACAGGTGGTCGAGGATCTTCAGTACCAGCGGGCTGTCTTCGACAACCAGGATGTTGCGCATAGCCGTCTCGCCTCTAGATCATCCGTACCTTGACCGCGCGTCCCTTGATCCGGCCGCTCTGCAGGCGCTGCATGGCCTGGCGGGCGACGGCGCGGTCCACCGCCACGTAGGCCTGATAGTCGAAGATGGCGATCTTGCCCACCTTGTCGCCGGGGATGCCCGCGTCGCCGGTCAGCGCGCCGAGGATGTCGCCGGGGCGCAGCTTGTCCTTGCGCCCGGAGGCGATGCACAGGCTGTGCATCGGTGGCAGCAGCGGCTCGCCCTTGTCCTTCAGCTCGCCGAGCAGCTGCCAGGTCAGCGGCGCTCCCTGCAGTTCCTCGATGGCCTGGGCGCGATGGGCCTCGCTCGGCGTTACCAGGGACAGGGCCAGGCCCTTCTCGCCGGCGCGGCCGCTGCGGCCGATGCGGTGGATGTGCACCTGCGGGTCGCGCGCCAGCTCGACGTTGATCACCAGCTCCAGGCCGGCGACGTCCAGGCCGCGGGCGGCCACGTCGGTGGCCACCAGCACGCTGAGGCTGCGGTTGGCGAACAGGGTCAGCACCTGGTCGCGGTCGCGCTGCTCCAGGTCGCCGTGCAGGGCGGCGGCGGAAATCTTCTCCGATTCGAGCAGGGCGGCCAGCTCGTCGCACTGCTGGCGGGTGGCGCAGAAGGCCACCGCCGGCTGCTTGCGGAAGTGGCGCAGCAGGCGGATCACCGCCTCCATGCGCTGGTTCGGCTCGATCTCGTAGAAACGCTGCTCGATCTGCCCGTCGTCGTGCAGCGCCTCGACCTGCACCCGCTCCGGCTCGCGCAGGAAGCGCGCCGCCAGCTGGCCGATGCCTTCCGGGTAGGTGGCGGAGAACAGCAGGGTCTGGCGCCGCGCCGGGGTCTGCTCGATGACCTCGGCGATGCTGTCGAAGAAGCCCATGTCGAGCATGCGGTCGGCCTCGTCCAGCACCAGGGTGTTGAGGCCGTCGAGTTTCAGGGTGCCCTTGCGCAGGTGTTCCTGGATGCGCCCCGGGGTGCCGACGACGATGTGCGCGCCGTGCTCCAGCGAGCCGATCTGCGGGCCCAGCGGCACGCCGCCGCAGAGGGTGAGAATCTTGATGTTGTCCGAGGCGCGGGCCAGGCGGCGCAGCTCCTTGGTCACCTGATCGGCCAGCTCGCGGGTCGGGCACAGCACCAGTGCCTGGCAGCCGAAGAAGCGCGGGTTGAGTGGGTGCAGCAGGCCGATGCCGAACGCGGCGGTCTTGCCGCTGCCGGTCTTGGCCTGGGCGATCAGGTCGCGCCCCGCGAGGATCAGCGGCAGGCTGGCGGCCTGGATCGGCGTCATCTCGGCGTAGCCGAGGGCGGCGAGGTTGTCGCGCATGGCGGCGGACAGCGGCAGGGAAGCGAAGGCGGTGGTCACGGAAAGGGCCTGACGGAAATGATGCCCAGAAGTGTAACAGGCCCCGGCCCGGTGCCGGGCTAGACCTGTTCCTTCAGTTCGGCGATGCGCCGGTCCTTGTCCTGCCACAACTGGCTGACCCAGGTCTGCACGCGCAGGCGGAATTGCGGGTCGCGCTCGTAGTCGCCGTCCCACAGCGCCGGGTCCAGCTCGCGGGTCTGGATGTCTATGATCACCTTCGGCACCTGGCCGCTGATCAGCTTCCAGAAGCCCGGCGGGCGCAGGCCCGGGTAGACCAGGGTGACGTCGAGCAGGGCATCCAGCTGCGGGCCCAGGGCGGCCAGGGTGAAGGCCACGCCGCCGGCCTTGGGCTTGAGCAGGTGCTGGTAGGGCGAACCCTGCTGTGCCTGCTTGGCCGGGGTGAAGCGGGTGCCTTCCAGGTAGTTGACCACCGTCACCGGCAGGTCCTTGAAGCGCTCGCAGGCGCGCTTGGTGATTTCCAGGTCCTTGCCGGCCATTTCCGGGTGCCTGGCCAGGTAGGCCTTGGAGTAGCGCTTCATGAAGGGATAGTCGAGCGCCCAGAAGGCCAGGCCGAGGAGGGGCACCCAGATCAGCGCCTGCTTGAGAAAGAACTTGAAGTAGGGCGTCTTGCGGTTGAAGGCCTGGACCAGCGCGGGGATGTCGACCCAGGACTGGTGGTTGCTGATCACCAGGTAGGAGCGGTCGCGGCGCAGCCCCTCGCCGCCGCGGATGTCCCAGACGGTCGGCGTGAGCAGGGCGAAGATCAGCTTGTCGACCTCGGCCCAGGTTTCCGCCACCCACATCACGCCGCGAGAGCAGGCGTTGCGCAGCGCCTTGCCGGGCAGCACCAGCTTGAGCAGGGCGATCAGCAGCAGCGGGCCGATCAGGACCAGGGTGTTGAGCAGCAGTAGCAGGACCACGCTGCAGGCGGTGAGCAGTCGGCGCATGGGGACTCCTTGTCGCTAGGTGGCGCCATGATAGCCGGGCGCGGGGAAATGTCCCGCCCGATCGCGCCCGCGCATGGCGTGACGCCGGCCCACGCAGCCCGCGACGCTACGCTCAAAGCGAAATAAAAGTCGCTGATGGCAATGTGCCCCGTTTCGTCCTGGCGTATTCTGGGGAAAGAATCGGACAACCATTCAGCGGTCCATCCATCGTGCTCAAGCGTATTGCCGTCTCCGAGCTGGTGCTCGGTATGTATATCCACGAGTTCTGCGGTTCATGGATGGACCATCCCTTCTGGCGGGGGCGCTTCCTGCTCGACAACGAGCGGGACCTGCAGCGCGTGCTCGACAGCGACGTGAACGAAGTCTGGATCGACGTGAGCAAGGGCCTCGACGTGCCGGCCGGCCACGTCAGCCAGAGCCTCGAGGAAGTCGAGGCGGAGGCCGAGGCGCGCCTGCTGGCCGCCGAGAGCCGCACGCCGCCGGTGCGCACCAGCCTGGATCACGAGGTGCAGCGCGCGCTCAAGCTGTGCGCCCAGTCCAAGGCGGCGGTGGTGCAGATGTTCAGCGATGCCCGCATGGGCCAGGCCATCGTGCTGGAGCACGTGGCCGAGCTGGTGGAGGAAATCTCCGACTCGGTGCTGCGCCACCCCAACGCGCTGATCAGCCTGGCGCGGCTGAAGACCTCCGACGAATACACCTATATGCACTCCGTGGCGGTCTGCGCCCTGATGATCGCCCTGTCGCGGCAGATGGGCCTGCCCGAGGAGCAGGTGCGCGAGGCCGGCGAGGCGGGCCTGCTGCACGACATCGGCAAGATGGCGATCCCCGACGCCATCCTCAACAAACCGGGCAAGCTCACCGACGTCGAGTTCGGCACCATGCGCCGCCACCCGGAGGCCGGCGCGAAGATGCTGCTGGAGTGCCGCCAGGTCAGCGCGCTGGTGCTCGACGTGTGTCTGCACCACCACGAGAAGTTCGACGGCTCGGGCTACCCGCACCGGCTGGCCGGCGAGCAGATCAGCCTGTTCGCGCGGATGGGCGCCATCTGCGACGTGTACGACGCCATCACCTCGGACCGCCCCTACAAGAAGGGCTGGGACCCGGCCGAGTCGATCCGCAAGATGGCCGAGTGGAAGGGCCACTTCGACCCACAACTGTTCCAGGCCTTCGTCAAGTCGATGGGCATCTACCCCATCGGCTCGCTGGTGCGCCTGGAGAGCGGCCGTCTCGGCGTGGTGGTGGAGCAGCACGAGAAGTCGCTGCTCACGCCGCGGGTCAAGGTGTTCTTCTCCGCCCGCTCGAAGCTGCCGATCCCCCAGGAAGTGATCGACCTGGCCAGGCTGGCCGGCCGCGACAAGATCGTCGGCCGCGAGTCCGCCGAGGAGTGGGGCCTCAAGAACATCGAAGAGCTGTGGTCGGGCATTCCGACCGGCAAGGGCTCGATCTTCGACTGAGTCTCCGCAGTCTTTCCTCACCTTTCCTTCGCTGGCGAACGCTGGGCGAACGTTGCTCCGGATGATGGCTGGGGCAGGCGGCGCTCTCGTGTCGGGAGAAGCAGCAAAGGGGAGCGTCGCCTGCACTCCACGGCAGACGACACGGTGACGAGGGATGAAGGATCTGAAGTACCAGGCATGGCCCGTGAGCCCCGCGCTGACGGCCCGGCTGCTCGCGGCGGAGCCGGAGTTCGTCGGTCTGGAGCGCATCGCCGGCCTGGCCGGCGACGGTTACCTGCGGGTGGCGGCGGTGAGCGCGGACGGCCTCCACGTGGTGGGCATGCTCGCCGACCCGGCGGACGCGCTGAGCATGCGCGCGTTCATCTGGACCCGCGCCGGCGGCCTGCAACAGCTGGGCGGCCTGAACGGCGGGCGCTACTGCTCCGCCGAGGCGATCAGCGCCTACGGCCGGGTGGTGGTCGGGACCGCCGAGGACGGTGACGCCGAAGGTGCCGACCGTGCCTTCCGCTGGACCCGCCAGGGCGGCGTGTTCAGCCTCGGTACGCTCAACTACGGACGCTATTCCCAGGCCTACGCCTGCAGCGCCGATGGCCTGGTGGTGGTCGGCGATGCCGCCGACGGCGCGGCCGGCCACGCCTGCCGCGGCTTCTACTGGACCTTCGCCACCGGCATGCGCAGCCTCGGTGCGCTCAACGGCGGCCTGACCAGCCACGCCTGCTCGGTCAGCGCCAACGGCCGGGTGATCGCCGGATACGCCGACGACGGCGAGCGCGACAACGCCCGCCGCGCGGTGCGCTGGACCGAGGCAGAGGGGCTGCGCAACCTCGGCACCCTCAACGGCGGCCACTACTCCATGGCCACCGCGGTCAGCGCCGACGGCCGTGTCATCGTCGGTGTCGCCACCGACGGCCATGCCGGCGAGGCCCTGCGCGCCTTCGTCTGGCGCGAGGAGACCGGCATGCGCGGGCTCGGCGGGCTGAACGGCGGGCTGATTTCCCGCGCCAACGCGGTGAGCGCGGACGGCTCGGTGGTGGTCGGCGTGGCCAGCGACGGCCGCGCGGCCGACGAGGACCGCGGCTTCGTGTGGACCGCCGAGGGCGGCATGCGCACGGTGGAGGCCTGGCTCTACGAACATTCTCTGGCCGCGGCGGCGGTGCCGGTGGTGCAGGCCACCGGGGTCAGCGCCGACGGGCAGATGCTGGTCGGCCAGCTGGAGGGCGAGCGGGCGTTCGTCGCCAGCGTGCGGCCGCGCTGGCCGCTGTTCTGAGTTTCGGGTGCCAGGGAAGGCGCCCATCCTTCGTTCGATTTCCATGGGTCCACAGGGACGTGGCCCACCCTATTCGCTGGGGAGGTGGTTGTGCAGGAGTGGCTGATCGTGGGTGGTCTGGTGGTGGTGTACTGCAGCGGGCTGTATGTGGCGGGCAGGGTTCGCCTACCGGGATGAAATCGGCGCTTTCAGAACCTGCCTCCGCGGCTATTTCTCCTGGACGGGGCGTAGGGTGCGCCGTGCGCACCGATAAACCGGCAACTTCAATGTTCGGTCGTAGCCCGGATGAAATCCGGGAGCGATCTGCACTTGTGGTCCGCCTTGTTGGCCGTTTGCCCCAATTGAGTGGCTGGCGAGTGTCGTGGACCTTGTAGGGCGCCTGGGCGGCATTCCGATTGGTCGCGAAGCTGCTGTCTGTCTTGTTCGCGGACAAGTCCGCTCCCACAGAGCTGGAACTCACCCGAACATCGCCTCTACGGCAGTGCGATTGACTCGGCGTGGCCGGTTGCGGCACCTTGCCGGCTTCATGCCTGCCTGCACGGACGCTATGCCTCATATCCTCATCGTTGAAGACGAAGCTGCCATCGCCGACACCCTGGTGTTCGCGCTGCAGGGCGAAGGCTTCACCACCACCTGGCTGAATCTGGCCGAGGCGGCGCTGGCGTTTCAGCAGCAGACGCCGGCCGATCTGCTGATCCTGGACGTCGGTCTGCCCGACATCAGCGGTTTCGAGGCGTGCCGGCGGTTGCGGCGGTTCTCGGAGGTGCCGGTGATCTTCCTCACCGCGCGGGATGCCGAGATCGACCGGGTGGTGGGGCTGGAGATCGGCGCCGACGATTACGTGGTCAAGCCGTTCAGTCCACGGGAAGTGGCGGCGCGGGTCAGGGCCATTCTCAAGCGCATGGCGCCGCGCGCGACCGAATTGGCGGGGGACAGCGCGCCGTTCCGGGTCGATGCCGAGCGGGTGCAGATCCACTACCGCGAGCAGCTGCTGGTGCTGACCCGCCACGAGTTCCGCCTGCTGCAGACGCTGCTGGCGCAGCCGGAGCGGGTGTTCTCCCGCGAGCAGTTGCTGGACGCCCTGGGCGTGGCGGCCGATGCCGGCTACGAGCGCAACATCGACAGCCATATCAAGAGCCTGCGCGCCAAGCTGCGCCAGGTGGCGGCCGACGCCGAGCCGATCCAGACCCATCGGGGCCTGGGGTACAGCTACAGCCCGCGTCAGGCCTGATCGATCTCCTGCTCCCCGTATCGAACCCGCATTTCCTCCAGCCGCGCTTCGGCCTGCGGTGACGGCTGCCAGCGCTGGCGGGTGGCGGCCAGGCGCAGGCTGAGGGAGCCGGCGCCGAAGCGCTCGGCCAGCGCCTCCGCCTCGTCCAGCAGGGCCAGGGCGCGCGCCGGATTGTCGCTGGCGAACAGGGCGTCGGCCTGCAGGCGCAGGGTTTCCGGCAGCAGGTAGAGGTCGCTGCGCTGGTGCGCGACGCCTACCGCCTGCTCGGCGCGGCGCAGCAGCTCGTCGTGCCGGCCGAGGCGAGCCAGGGCGTCGAGCTGCAGGGTGGCCAGCGTCACCTCGATGATCGGCATGCTCTGGCGGTTGCCGTCGATGCCGCGCTGCAGCGCCTTCAGGCCTTCGGCGTCGCCCTGGGCGACGCGGGACCAGCCGACCATCACCGTGGCGATGTCCTCCCACAGCTGCAGGCCCTTGCCGCGGCTGTGCAGCAGGGTTTCCTCGGCCATGGTGGCCACGGTATCCGCATCGTCCAGCAGGCAGTGCAGCATGCAGGCGAACACCAGGGCGTGGCAGATGGCGTTGGCCGAGCCGTGGGCGCGCACGTCGTCCAGCAGCTCGGCGCACAGCCGCCGGGCGCGGGCCGGGAAGCCCTCCACCCAGAGGCCCAGGCACAGGTAGGCGCGGCTATGGACCAGCGGGTCCTCGCCGAAACCTACGACGCAGGCCTGGCGCGTGGCCGGGTCGCACAGGGCGACGATGGTCTCGGCGATGGCCCGCGACTCGGCCAGCGGCCGGCTCCAGAAGGCGCCGCCGAGGTGGCACATGTGGCCGAGCAGGCGCAGCGGCAGCTGCCCGCTCTGTTCGGCGGCGGCCAGCACCTGCTGGCCGAGCACGGTGGCTTTGTCGAACGAGTCGCAGCAGCCCCAGACGCCCACCAGCGCGCGGAACGACGCCTCCGGCTGCTGCAGCAACTGGCCCAGTTCCAGGGCGCGGGAGAAGGCCGCGCGGGTGCTCGCCGCGCCATACCCGGCCGACGAGTTGAGGGCCGCGCCCAGTGCCAGTTGCAGGCCCAGTTCCTCGCCGTCGCGCCAGGGCGAGGCCGGCAGCTGTGCGAGGCAGCCCAGGGCGCGTTGCAGGTGGTCGGCGGCCTCGCGGTTGGCGGAGAAGCGCTGGGCGTTCTCGCCCGCCTGGCGCCACAGCGGCAGGGCCTGTTCGTGCAGCCCGGCCTCGCTCAGGTGGTGGGCCAGCTGCGCCGGGGCGTGCTGGCAGCGCGCCGGGAACAGCGTCTGCAGGGCCTCGGCGATGCGCGCGTGGGTCTGCCGGCGCTGCGCCCGCGGTTGCGCCTGGTAGGCGGCCTGGTGGACCAGGGCGTGCTTGAACTGGCGCAGGCTGGCCTGGCTGCCCGGCTCGATCAGGCCGGCGCGAAGCAGGGCGTCGAGGTCGCTTTCCAGCCGCTCCGGGCTCTGTGGGTGCAGGGCCTGGATCAGTTCCAGGTGGAACTCGCGGCCGATGCAGGCGGCGAGCTGGGCGGTGGTGCGGGCCTCGCCGAGCTGGTCGATGCGCGCCATCAGCAGGTCGTTGAGGGTCAGCGGGATGGCGCCCTGGTCGCCGCTCTCGGCCACCCAGCGCACCAGTTCCTCGATGAACAGCGGCACCCCGTCAGCCAGCGCCAGCACCTGGCGCAGCTGTGCTTCGCCGAGCCGCTGGGGCAGGCCCTCGACCAGCGCCCGGGCCATGTCCGGGCTCAGGTGCGGCAGCTCCAGGCCCTGGGCGCCGAGTTCCTCCAGCGCCTGGGCGGGGAATTCGGGGCGCGCGCTGAGCAGCAACAGCATCGGCCGCCGTTCCGGCTCGCGGAACAGGCGTTCGATCAGTTGCAGGGTGGAGGCGTCGGCCCAGTGCACGTCCTCGATCACCAGCAGCAACGGCTGGCTGCGACCGGCGCGGACGATGGTCAGCAGGGTTTCGAGCATGCGCGCGCGCCAGGCCTCCCGCGGCATGCCGGTCACCGTCGAGCCGCCCGGCAGCGGCAGGCCGAGCAGGTCGGCGATCAGGTCGCGGCCCTCGGCGTCCAGCGCGAACAGGCGCTGCAGCACGCCGTCCAGCTTGAGGTAGCGCTGCTCCGGGCTGCTGCGCGGCACGAAGGCGCAGAGGTGGGCGATCAGCTCGGCCACCGGGAAGAACGGGTCGCTGGCGTGTGGTTCCAGGCAGCGCAGGGCGACCTGCTGGGCGGGGTGACTGGCGCTGAGGCGCCTGCTCAGTTCATGGAACAGGCGCGACTTGCCCACGCCGGGGTCGGCGCGCAGCAGCACGCAGGCGCTCGTGCGCGCCTCACGTACCCGGCGCCAGGCGTCGAGCAGGTGGTCGAGTTCGGCGTCGCGGCCGACCAGCGGGGTGAGGTGCGGCTGTGCGGCGAGCCGGTGGCGCACGCCGCTGGCTTCCTCGGCGTGATACAGCGCGCCGGCGCCGGGCAGGTTGCCGGGCAGCGGCAGGCAGCGGAAGTAGCCTTCGATCAGGCGGTGGGTGGCGGCGCTCAGCGCCACCTGCTGGTAGCCGGCGTGCTGGCGCACCTGCACGGCGATGTCGGAGGTGACGCCGGTGGCGTCCGGCAGGTGCTGGCCCGGCGCGGTGACGATCAGCCCGGTGTGCACGCCGCAGCGCACCTGGGCCGGGGCGCAGGCCTGGGGCAGGGCGAGGGCGGCCTGCACGGCCAGGCGCGCGGCGTTCTCGCGGGCGCGCGGGTAGCCGAAGTAGGCCAGCAGGCCGCCGCCGAGGGCCTGGGCCACGTGCCCGCCGTGGGCGCGGATCACCTGCAGGCACTGGGCCTGGGGCGCTTCCAGGCGCTCCAGCGCTTCCTCCGGGTCGGCGCAGCCGGGGATGGATATCTCGCAGTACAGCACGGTGACCTGGCGCCGCTCGGCCGGTGGCGGCGGCACGGCCACGGCGCAGGCCTCGGCCAGCGGCATCTCGGCACGCAGCCCGCCCTCGCGGATGCGCTGGTGCAGGGCCTGGCAGTCCTTGCTCGGGTGCACGCCCAGTTCCTTCCACAGCTGGTTGCGGAAGCTCTCGTACTGGGACAGCGCCGCCGCGTGCTGGCCGTTCTGCGCCAGCAGCCGCATCAGGCGCAGCTGGCCGCTTTCCTGCCAGGGGTCCAGTTCGACCAGGCGGCGGGCGTGGGGCAGCGCGCGCTGCCGTTCGCCGCGTTGCTCGAACAGGTTGCTCAGGTGCTCCAGCAGCGCCAGGGCGTGGCAGCGCAGGGACTCGCGCTGCAGCAGCAGCCAGTCCTCGAAGTCGGGGCAGTCGGGCAGGTCGAGGCCGGCGAGGAAGTCGCCGCGGTACAGGGCGACGGCAGTCTCCAGCTCGTCGGTGCAGCTCGGGCACTGCTGGCAGGCCGGGTGGCTGGTGCAGTGCTGCGGCGCCTGGCGGAAGCGCAGCGCGTCTATCAGGCCGGCGGGGCGTAGGCGCAGGCTGTTCTTGGTGGCGGCGAACAGGTCGAGGCCGGTGGGCGCTTCCAGCACCCGGCGTAGGTCGGACAGGGTGCGCCGCAGGTTGCCGCGCCAAGTGTCGCTGGGGCTGGATTCCCAGAGCAGGGCGGCGAGGGTCTCGCGGCTGTGTTCGCGCGTGTGCTCCAGGGCCAGGTAGGCGAGCAGGGCGCGCATCTTGTCGTAGTTGAAGCCGTCCAGCGGCTGGTCGCGCCAGGCGACGGCGAAGCCGCCGAGCAGGTACAGCTGCAGCGGCGCGGCGGGAGGGGCGGCATCCATGTGGTTTCCCGGCCACTAGGGCGCGGGCTCTTCGCGAGTTGGGCAGATCCGGTCGTGTTGTGCGGTATGCTGGCCTTGTCGTTCGCATCCAGGCGCCCGGGGGCGCGTCGGCCATGACCGCGGGGCTATTCTGCCAGCGCCGCGGGGCGCCCGCGACACCCGCCCCGACCGTTCGGCGGGTCGCCATCACCGTTCGCAGGGAAGACCTCACGTTGCCCAGTCCCTTTTCGCTCCAGCCGGGAGCGCGCCCATGCCGCTAGGCGTCCGCATCTTCCTGGTGTACTTCCTGTTCGTCGGCCTGGCCGGCTGGTTCGTGCTCAGCACGGTGATGGACGAGATCCGCCCCGGGGTGCGCCAGTCCACCGAGGAGACCCTGGTGGACACCGCCAACCTGCTGGCCGAGATCCTGCGCGAGGACGTGAAGCACAACCGCCTGCAGCAGAGCCACTGGCCCGAGCTGCTCAAGGCCTACGGCCAGCGCCAGCCCCAGGCGCAGATCTGGGGCGTGGAGAAGAGCGCGGTCAACCACCGCATCTACGTCACCGACGCCCGCGGCATCGTCCTGCTCGACTCCAGCGGCAGCGCGGTCGGCCAGGACTATTCGCGCTGGAACGATGTGATCCTGACCCTGCGCGGCGAGTACGGCGCCCGCTCGACCCGCGAGGACCCGGCCGACGAGGACAGCTCGGTGATGTACGTGGCGGCGCCGATCCGCGACGGCGAGAACATCATCGGCGTGGTCTCGGTGGCCAAGCCGAACAAGTCGCTGCAGCCCTATATCGAGCGCTCCCAGCGCCGGTTGGGCTGGCTCGGCGCCGGGCTGATCGTCCTCGGCCTGCTGATCGGCGGGGTGCTGTCGTGGTGGCTCAGCGGCTCGCTGCGCAAGCTGACCCGCTACGCTCAGGCGGTCAGCCAGGGCCGCCGCGCCGAGCTGCCGGCCCTGCGCGGCGGCGAGCTGACCCAGCTGGCCCAGGCGGTGCAGAAGATGCGCACCGAGCTGGAGGGCAAGGCCTACGTCGAGCAGTACGTGCACACCCTGACCCACGAACTGAAGAGCCCGCTGGCGGCGATCCGCGGCGCCGCCGAGCTGCTCGAGGGCGAGATGCCGGCCGAGCAGCGCCAGCGCTTCGTCGCCAACATCGCCGGCGAGGGCGCACGCCTGCAGCAGTTGATCGAGCGCCTGCTCAACCTGGCCCTGGTGGAGCAGCGCCAGGGGCTGGAGGAGCGGGTGCCGGTGGATGTGCATGCGCTGGTCGAGGAGTTGCTGCAGGGCCAGGCCGCGCGTATCCAGGCCGCCGGGCTGCGGGCGGTCAACGGCGTGCCCGTCGGCCTGGTGGTGGCGGGCGAGCGCTTCCTGCTGCGCCAGGCGCTGGCCAACCTGCTGGACAACGCCCTCGACTTCACCCCGTCGGGCGGCGAGCTGCGTTTCGCCGCCGAGACGGGTGCTGCGGGCGTCGAGCTGAGCCTGTTCAACCAGGGCGAGGCGATTCCCGACTACGCCCTGCCGCGCCTGACCGAGCGCTTCTATTCCCTGCCGCGCCCAGCCAGCGGGCGCAAGAGCACCGGGCTCGGCCTCAATTTCGTGCAGGAGGTGGCGCTGCTGCACGGCGGCGGGCTGACCCTGGCCAATGTGTCTGGAGGGGTGAGGGCCAGCCTGCGTTTGCCGTCGGCCTGAGAACGATCCGCGAACGCTGCCCTCCGATAGTGAAGCACCCGATACCCTTGCGAGGAGCTTCGCCATGGCTCGCCTTTGTCTTCCCATCCTGCTCTGTGCCTGCCTGCTCGGCGGCTGCGCCAGCGACCGGGACAGCCGACCACCCGTGCCGCCGGCGGCCAGCGAGACCCCGGCCGGTAGCCAGCCGGCGGGCCGCGAGCAGCGGCTGGCCGACGCCCGCGACTACCTGGCGCTGCTGCGCCACATCCTGGCCGACACCGACGACGCGCAACTGCGCGCCGGCCTGCAGCGCCACATCGACGACTGGCAGGCCATGCTGGCCGAGCTGCAGCGCCAGAACTGACGCCGGCCAGGGCCGATCCGCTGCGGCAACGCGACGTGTGAACCCGCGCCGGACCCTGGGCTATCCTTGCTCTGCCGGGGCCGTGCCCGGCGGGGAGAATCGATAGCCCGGGGAGGCGACAACAAGATGAAGACCGTTGCGGAACTGCTCAGAACCAAGCCCAGCGCCTACGTACACCACATCGCGCCGGAGGCCTCGGTGCTCGATGCGGTCAAGCTGCTGGCCGAGAAGAAGATCGGCGCCCTGGTGGTGCTGGCCGGCGGGCGCCTGGTGGGCATCGTCAGCGAGCGCGACTACGTGCGCAAGCTGGCGGAAATGGAGCGCGGGGCCTTCGAGGCCAAGGTCGGCGACATCATGACCGCCGAGGTGATCACCATCGGCCCGAAGGACAGCGTGCAGCACTGCCTGCAACTGATGACCGACCGCCGCCTGCGCCACCTGCCGGTGGTGGCCGAGGGCGAGCTGATCGGCATGCTGTCGATCGGCGACCTGGTCAAGCAGGCCATGGCCGACCAGGCCAGCCTGATCCAGCAGCTGGAGCAATATATACGCGGTGAATAGGGGGCGGGTCGTCGGGGGCGATCATCTGTCATTGCCCCCGCGGCGCCTGCTGGGCGAAAATACGCGCCTTTTTACCGTGACCAGCCCCCGCAGGAGATTAGCGATGCCCAGCCGTCGTGAGCGTGCCAATGCCATTCGTGCCCTCAGCATGGATGCTGTGCAGAAAGCCAACAGCGGCCACCCCGGTGCCCCCATGGGCATGGCGGACATCGCCGAGGTCCTGTGGCGCGACTATCTGCAGCACAACCCGAGCAACCCGAACTGGGCTGACCGCGACCGCTTCGTGCTGTCCAACGGCCACGGCTCGATGCTGATCTACTCGCTGCTGCACCTGACCGGCTACGACCTGTCCATCGACGACCTGAAGAACTTCCGCCAGCTGCACAGCCGTACCCCGGGCCACCCGGAATACGGCTACACCCCGGGCGTCGAGACCACCACCGGCCCGCTCGGCCAGGGCATCGCCAACGCCGTCGGCTTCGCCATCGCCGAGAAGGTGCTGGGCGCCCAGTTCAACCGCCCGGGCCATGAGGTGGTCGACCACTACACCTACGCCTTCCTCGGCGACGGCTGCATGATGGAAGGCATCAGCCACGAAGTCTGCTCCCTGGCCGGCACCCTGGGCCTGGGCAAGCTGGTCGCCTTCTACGACGACAACGGCATTTCCATCGACGGCGAAGTCCACGGCTGGTTCACCGACGACACCCCGGCGCGCTTCGAGGCCTACGGCTGGCAGGTGATCCGCAACGTCGACGGCCACGACGCCGACGAGATTCGGACCGCCATCGAGACCGCGCGCAAGACCGCCGACCGGCCGACCCTGATCTGCTGCAAGACCGTGATCGGCTTCGGTTCGCCGAACAAGCAGGGCAAGGAAGAGTGCCACGGTGCCCCGCTGGGCAACGACGAGATCGCCGCCACCCGCGCCGCGCTGAACTGGAACCACGGCTCCTTCGAGATTCCGGCCGAGATCCGCGCCGAATGGGACGCCACGGAAGCCGGCGCCGCCCGCGAGGCCGCCTGGAACGACAAGTTCGCCGCCTACGCCGCCGCCCACCCGGAGCTGGCCGCCGAGTTCAAGCGCCGCATCGCCGGCGAGCTGCCCGCCGACTTCGCCGAGAAGGCCGCCGCCTACGTGCGTGACGTGGCCGAGAAGGGCGAGACCATCGCCAGCCGCAAGGCCAGCCAGAACGCGCTGAACGCCTTCGGCCCGCTGCTGCCGGAACTGCTCGGCGGCTCCGCCGACCTGGCCGGCTCCAACCTGACCCTGTGGAAGGGCTGCAAGGGCGTGGCCGCCGATGACGCCGCCGGCAACTATATGTTCTACGGCGTGCGCGAGTTCGGCATGAGCGCGATCATGAACGGCATCGCCCTGCACGGCGGCTTCATCCCCTACGGCGCCACCTTCCTGATCTTCATGGAGTACGCGCGCAACGCCGTGCGCATGTCCGCGCTGATGAAGCAGCGCGTGCTCTACGTGTTCACCCACGACTCCATCGGCCTCGGCGAAGACGGCCCGACCCACCAGCCGATCGAGCAACTGGCCAGCCTGCGCGGCACGCCGAACCTGGACACCTGGCGCCCGGCCGACGCGGTGGAGTCCGCGGTGGCCTGGAAGCACGCCATCGAGCGCGCCGACGGCCCGTCCGCACTGGTATTCAGCCGGCAGAACCTGCCGCACCAGGCGCGCGACGCCCAACAGCTGGCCGACATCGCCCGTGGCGCCTACGTGCTCAAGGATTGCGCCGGCGAGCCGGAGCTGATCCTGATCGCCACCGGCTCGGAAGTCGGCCTGGCCGTGCAGGCCTACGACAAGCTGAGCGAGCAGGGGCGCAAGGTGCGCGTGGTCTCGATGCCGTCCACCAGCGTGTTTGACCAGCAGGACGCCGCCTACAAGCAGGCCGTGCTGCCGCTGCAGGTCGGCGCGCGCATCGCCATCGAGGCCTCGCACGCGGACTACTGGTACAAGTACGTCGGCCTGGAGGGCCGCATCATCGGCATGACCACCTTCGGTGAGTCGGCGCCGGCCGCGCAGCTGTTCGAGGAGTTCGGCTTCACCGTCGCCAACATCCTGGAAACCGCCGAAGAGCTGCTCGACGCCTGAGTCCTTCGCCCTTTGGGAGAAGGTGGCCCGCAAGGCCGGATGAGGGAAAGCCCCTCACCCCCAGCCCCTCTCCCGATGGGAGAGGGGAGACCGAATAGAGACCGCCATGGCTAACCGCCCGTACACAGTCGCCCTCAATGGATACGGCCGCATCGGCCGCTGCGTGCTGCGTGCCCTGCATGAACGCGGCGCCGCGGCCGGCTTCGAGATCGTCGCGCTGAACGACCTGGCCGACCAGGCCAGCATCGAGTACCTGACCCGCTTCGACTCCACCCACGGCCGCTTCCCCGGCGAGGTGAGCGTCGACGGCGACTGCCTGCACATCAACGGCGACTGCGTGAAGGTGCTGCGCCAGAGCACGCCCGAGGCCATCGACTGGGCCGCGCTGGATATCGACCTGGTGCTGGAGTGCTCCGGCGTCTACCACAGCCGCGCCGACGCCGAGCGCTTCCTGGCGGCCGGCGCGCCGCGGGTGCTGTTCTCCCAGCCGATGGCCAGCGAGGCGGACGTGGACGCCACCATCGTCTACGGGGTCAACCAGCAGCGCCTGACCGGCACCGAGAAGCTGGTGTCGAACGCCTCCTGCACCACCAACTGCGGCGTGCCGCTGCTCAAGCTGCTCAACGAGGCGGTGGGCCTGGAATACGTTTCCATCACCACCATCCACTCGGCGATGAACGACCAGCCGGTGATCGATGCCTATCACCACGAGGACCTGCGCCGCACGCGCTCGGCCTTCCAGTCGGTGATCCCGGTGTCCACCGGCCTGGCCCGTGGCATCGAGCGCCTGCTGCCGGAGCTGGCCGGGCGCATCCAGGCCAAGGCCATCCGCGTGCCGACGGTCAACGTCTCCTGCCTGGACATCACCCTGCAGACCGCCCGCGACACCTCGGCCGCCGAGATCAACGCGGTGCTGCGCCAGGCCGCCGAGGCCGGCCCGCTCAAGGGCCTGCTGGCCTATACCGAGCTGCCCCACGCCAGCTGCGACTTCAATCACGACGCCCATTCGGCCATCGTCGACGGCAGCCAGACCCGGGTGTCCGGCCCGCGCCTGGTCAACCTGCTGGCCTGGTTCGACAACGAATGGGGCTTCGCCAACCGCATGCTCGACGTCGCGGAACATTTCCTCGCCGTCTCCACCCAATCCAATCAACCAGCCCTGAAGGACCGACCATGACCGTTCTGAAGATGACCGACCTCGACCTCGCCGGTAAGCGCGTGCTGATCCGCGAAGACCTCAACGTGCCGGTGAAGGACGGTGTGGTGAAGAGCGATGCGCGTATCCTCGCCTCCCTGCCGACCATCAGGCTGGCGCTGGAGAAGGGCGCGGCGGTGATGGTCTGCTCGCACCTGGGCCGCCCGACCGAGGGCGAGTTCTCCGAGGAGAACAGCCTGGCGCCGGTCGCCGCCTACCTGAGCAAGGCCCTGGGCCGCGACGTGCCGCTGGTCAAGGACTACCTGGGTGGCGTCGAGGTCAAGGCCGGCGACGTCGTGCTGTTCGAGAACGTGCGCTTCAACAAGGGCGAGAAGAAGAACGCCGACGAGCTGGCCCAGCAGTACGCCGCCCTGTGCGACGTGTTCGTGATGGACGCCTTCGGCACCGCCCACCGCGCCGAGGGCTCGACCCACGGCGTGGCCAAGTTCGCCAAGGTGGCCGCCGCCGGCCCGCTGCTGGCCGCCGAGCTGGACGCCCTGGGCAAGGCCCTGAAGAGTCCCGAGCGCCCGCTGGCCGCCATCGTCGCCGGCTCCAAGGTGTCCACCAAGCTGGACGTGCTGAACAGCCTGGCGCAGATTTGCGACCAGCTGATCGTCGGCGGCGGCATCGCCAACACCTTCCTCGCCGCCGCCGGCCACAAGGTCGGCAAGTCGCTGTACGAGGCTGACCTGGTCGACACCGCCAAGGCCATCGCCGCCAAGGTCAGCGTGCCGCTGCCGGTGGACGTGGTGGTGGCCAAGGCCTTCGCCGAAGATGCCGAGGCGACCGTGAAAGCCATCGCCGACGTGGCCGACGACGACATGATCCTCGATATCGGCCCGCAGACCGCCGCCCAGTTCGCCGAGCTGCTGAAATCCTCGAAGACCATCCTGTGGAACGGCCCAGTCGGCGTGTTCGAGTTCGACCAGTTCGGCAACGGCACCCAGGTGCTGGCCCAGGCCATCGCCGAGAGCCCGGCCTTCTCCATCGCCGGCGGTGGCGACACCCTGGCGGCCATCGACAAATACGGTGTGGGCGAGCGGATCAGCTATATCTCCACCGGTGGTGGCGCGTTCCTCGAGTTCGTCGAGGGCAAGGTGCTGCCGGCCGTGGCCGTGCTCGAAGAGCGCGCCAGGTAGGCACGGGAGCTAAACCAAGCGCCTTGCTCCGCGGTCCCTTGCAGAGGAACCCCGGAGAAAGGAATACGGTCATGCGCACGTTCAGCATCCTGTTAATCTGTCTGGCCGGCCTCGCCGCCGGTTGCAGCGGCAAGGCACCCAGCACCTGCGAGGTGTTCAGCCCGCCGGAAATCATCCTGCCGTCCACCAAGGACGATCAGCGGGTCGAGGCGCAGAGCACCGGCGACCCCACCCGGGATGGCAGTGCCCAGCAGGACTGCCCCTGACATGGAGTGAGCGATGAGAGCTTCTATCCTGCCGGCCGTCGTGCTGTTGTCGGCCTGTGCCGGCCAGCCGGCGCCTGCCGAGCACTGGACCCGCTGGGTCTGCGACAGCCAGGCCGAGGTGCTGTGGCGAGCGGTGGGCGAGGATGCGGTGGACCTGCGCCTGGGCGGCGACGATATCGTCCACCGCCTGCTGCGCGAACCCTCGGGCTCCGGCGCGCTCTACAGCGACGGCGTCCTGGCCTTCCACAGCAAGGGCGAGGAAGGCTTGGTGTACCGGGTGGCGGGCGATGACCTGATCGGTCGCGGCTGCAAGGCACGGTAATTGCGGTAAACGGGGCCCGGCAAGTTGTCCGGGCCGGCAGTGCGGCGGGCGCCAGGCCCCGCCGGATGCGAATCCCGCGTGCGACGGCGCGCGGGGCGGGGAGGTTTCCTCCCCGGAAACTTGAACAAGGCCTGCCCCTGCGGCAGGCTTGCACACCTAACGACCCTCATTTGGGAGCTTCACAGATGGCACTTATCAGCATGCGCCAGATGCTCGACCACGCCGCCGAATTCGGCTACGGCGTGCCGGCCTTCAACGTCAACAACCTCGAGCAGATGCGCGCGATCATGGAAGCGGCCGACAAGACCGACTCCCCGGTGATCGTCCAGGCTTCCGCCGGTGCCCGCAAATATGCCGGCGCGCCCTTCCTGCGCCACCTGATCCTGGCCGCCATCGAAGAATTCCCGCACATCCCGGTGTGCATGCACCAGGACCACGGCACCAGCCCGGACGTGTGCCAGCGCTCGATCCAGCTGGGCTTCAGCTCGGTGATGATGGACGGCTCGCTGAAGGAAGACGGCAAGACCCCGGCCGACTACGACTACAACGTCCGCGTGACCCAGCAGACCGTGGCCTTCGCCCATGCCTGCGGCGTGTCCGTGGAAGGCGAGCTGGGCTGCCTGGGCAGCCTGGAAACCGGCATGGCCGGCGAGGAAGACGGCGTCGGCGCCGAGGGCGTGCTGGACCACAGCCAGCTGCTGACCGACCCGGAAGAGGCCGCCGACTTCGTCAAGCGCACCCAGGTCGATGCCCTGGCCATCGCCATCGGCACCAGCCACGGCGCCTACAAGTTCACCAAGCCGCCGACCGGCGACGTACTGTCGATCGAGCGGATCAAGGAAATCCACAAGCGTATCCCCAACACCCACCTGGTGATGCACGGCTCCTCCTCGGTACCGCAGGAGTGGCTGAAGGTGATCAACGAATTCGGTGGCGACATCAAGGAAACCTACGGCGTGCCGGTCGAAGAGATCGTCGAGGGCATCAAGCACGGCGTGCGCAAGGTCAACATCGACACCGACCTGCGCCTGGCTTCCACCGGCGCGATCCGCCGCATGATGGCCGAGCAACCGAGCGAGTTCGATCCGCGCAAGTTCTTCGCCAAGACCATCGTCGCCATGCGTGACATCTGCATCGCCCGCTACGAAGCCTTCGGCACCGCCGGCAATGCCTCGAAGATCAAGCCGATCTCCCTGGAAGGCATGTTCCAGCGCTACTCCAGCGGCGAGCTGACCGCCAAGGTCAACTAGGCCGTCGCGTCGTACCGAAAGCCCCGCTCTGCGGGGCTTTCGCCTGTTTGGGGGAGATGAACATGCCGCCAATCGCTCGTGGCGCGCTCTGCGCCGTCACGCTGGTGCTCGCCGGCTGTGCCGGGCAGGCCTGGGAAGACCCTGCAGAGCCTGTCGCACCCGCGCCGGTAGTGGCGGATGTGCAACGCTGCGGCGAGCGCGCCGACTGCACCACCAAGGTCTCGCGCACCCTGCTGTTCGTCTTCGACTACGCCGCCGCCGGCGGCCACTTGGTGCAGCGCTGGGAACGCCTGCTGTTCACCCCGCCCGACGCCGCGCCGAACGACTGGCCGGCGATTCGCATCCGCCTGGCGGAGCCCGCCGACAGCCGCTTCGACTTCAGCGCCGAGTGCCGGGTAGCCCACTGCCGCTACGGCGCCGAGGAACTGTTGCGGGTCTACCGCAGCTACCTGGCGGGCGAGCCCTGTTCGCTGGGTGGCGCGACGGCCTGCGCGGCGGACTAGCGGCTGGCCTCGGCCCTTTCCATGACCTGCAGGGTATAGGTCTGCTCTACCTGCTGGCCGGAGCACTGGGTGCCCATGCCGCTCGCCTCTACGCGTATCTCGTAGGTGCCGGACCGGGTGGGCTCGCCCTGGATGACACCATGGGCCTCCCTGTCGACGTAGACGAACTCCAGCCCTTCAGGAAGCGGTTGATCCTCGGTGCCAGCCCGCAGGCCACTGAGCAGAGACAGCTTTTCGACCCCGACCTGGACCTGGTAGGGCTGCCCGACGACCGCGGGCGGCAGCTGGGACGGGTACAGGTCGAGGCCGGGGCGCAGGATGCATCCGGCGGCGATCGGAATGACCATGAATGCCTCGCATCCGCTCAGTAGCGTGCAGAGGCTCAAGGCCAGCAGGGAAGCGGGTTTCATCTTCGGTCGTTCTCCTGGCAGGCGTGCGCACCCGCTGCCAAGAGGCGGGCGGATGCGGCGTGGTAGCAGGGCAGGGGCGTGGCGGCGGGCAGCCTCACAGGCCAATGTCCTTATCGGTGTGTGGGGGAGGCAGACGATGCGTCGTGCCAGGCCGGAGCGCCAGCGTGGCGCCGTCATTCTGTGAGCCCGTCGTCAACAGGCGTTCGTCGGCGTTCGGCAAACGCCTGGCGTTTCGTGATCAAGTCCGGTGCCCGCCAGCCGATATCCCGGATATGCTGGCAAAAGGCTCATCCCGGGCCTTTCCCGCACCTGTGTGGGCGGGAGCAGCGGCAGCAAAGCAGGAGCGACCATGGGCTCAATAAAAACAATCCAGGCCCGCTACACCCTCATTTTCGTCGTCTTCATCGCGGTGGTGTTCCTACTCACCGAGGAAGGCATCCGCCATTTCGTCACCCCCAAGCTCAAGGCCTCCGAGGAGCAGCTGGTCCTGAACCAGCTCAACGGAATCTCCGAGACCATCCTGTTCGAGCTGGCCAAGGTCGAGGCGCAGTCGCGCAGCATCACCCAGACGGTGCCGCTGCTCGACAGCGACACCATCGACGTCGTGGTGCCCGGTCTGGTCGACCAGTACGGCGACCCGAAGGTCTTCGGCGGCGGCATCTGGCCCCTGCCGCAGAAGCGCTCCGAGCGCGACAAGCACAGCACCTTCTTCCACCGCGACGCCAGCGGCCGGATGATCGTCAACACCTACTGGAACTCCGACGAGTCGCTGCGCTACTACGAGCAGCCCTGGCACCGTGCCGGGATGCAGGCGCCGCCCGGCAAGTGCGCCTGGGCCGCGGCCTACAAGGATGACGCCAGCGCCCAGCCGCGCACCAACTGCGCCATGGCCATCGTCAAGGACGGCGCGCCGTTCGGCGTGTCCACCATCGACGTGACCCTGGGCTTCTTCAACGGCCTGGTGGCCGAGAAGGAGAAGGAAATCCAGGGCGAGGTGATGATCGTCGAGCCGGACGGCAAGATCCTCAGCAACCAGGCGCGGATCGGCGGCGAAATCGTGCTGAAGAACGTGTCCGAACTGGCCCGCCAGTCAGACTTTGTCGGCCAGGTCCGCGACGGCCTCGGCAAGATCGGCCGCGACGCCCTGTACAAGCAGGAATTCGACAACGCCGACGGCGAGGACTGGACCTTCTACCTGCAGCCCATCGAGGGTACGCCGTGGCTGCTGGCGGCGGCGCTGCCGACCCGCCTGCTGACCGAGAACAGTTCCGACGTGCTGAGCACCCTGGCCTACATCCAGGTGCCGCTGGTCATCCTGCTGCTGGCCATCATGCTGTTCTCGATCCACCAACTGATGCAGCGCCTGAATGTGTTGCGCGGCAACATCGACTCGCTGTCGGCCGGCGATGCCGACCTGACCCGGCGCATCGCGCTCAAGGGCGCGGACGAGATGGATGCGGTGGGCGAGTCGGTCAACCGCTTCATCGCCTATCTGCAGAACATGATCGCCGACGTCACCCAGGCCTCGGCGCAGATCGCCGAGGAACTGGCCCAGCTGCAGCAGCAGTCGCGCCACACCAACGAGGTGCTGGCCCGCCACGCCAACGAGACCGACCAGGCGGTGACCGCCATCACCGAGATGAGTTCGACCGCCGACACCGTGGCGCAGAGTGCCACCGAGACGGCCAGCTTCACCCGCGACGCCAACGACAACGCCGAGCAGTCCAAGCAGGTGGTGGCCGAGGCCTCGACCAGCGTGCTGGCGCTGGTCGACGAGGTGGAGAGCGCCACCGCGCGGGTGCTGGCCATGCAGCAGGACGCCCAGCGCATCAACGACGTGCTCGGCGTGATCGGCGAGATCGCCGGGCAGACCAACCTGCTGGCGCTCAACGCGGCCATCGAGGCGGCGCGGGCCGGCGAGCAGGGTCGCGGCTTCGCCGTGGTGGCCGACGAGGTGCGCGCGCTGGCCGGGCGCACCCAGCAGAGCACTTCGGAGATCAACGAGATGCTCGCCAAGCTGCAGCAGGGCGTCAGTTCCGCCGTGCAGGCGATGGAGCAGACCAAGGCCAGCTGCCAGGCCACGGCGGACCGCACCTCGCGGGTCAACGTCGGCCTCGACGACATGGCCTCGTCGGTCAGCCGCATCCACGACCTCAGCGCGCAGATCGCCACCGCCGCCGAGGAACAGAGCGCGGTGACCGAGGAGATCAACCAGAACATGGTCGCCATCCGCCACATGGTCGACGACCTGGTCACCAGCGGCCAGCAGGCGGACAAGAGCACCGACGCGCTGCTGGCCTCCAATCGCCGCCTGGTTGAACTGGTCAACCGCTTCAGGGTGCGCTGACCGCCAGCCGCCGACGGGTGCCATCGCGCCCCCGTCGGCGGTTAGACTGGCGCCATGAGCACTCCCTTCAAATATCTCCAGGGCTACCCGCCCCACCTGCAGCAGCAGGTGACGCAGATGGTCGCCGAGGACCGCCTCGGCGACTACCTGGCCAAGCGCTACCCCGGTCGCCACCAGGTGCAGAGCGACAAGGCGCTGTACGGCTACACCCTCGAACTCAAGCAGGAATACCTGCGCAACGCGCCGGCCATCGACAAGGTGCTGTACGACAGCCGGCTCGACCTGACCCACCGCGCGCTCGGCCTGCACACCGCCATCTCCCGGGTGCAGGGCGGCAAGCTCAAGGCGAAGAAGGAAATCCGCGTGGCCGCGCTGTTCCGCGACGCGGCGCCGGAGTTCCTCAACATGATCGTCGTCCACGAACTGGCGCACCTGAAGGAGGCCGAGCACAACAAGGCCTTCTACAAGCTCTGCCAGTACATGCTGCCCGACTACCACCAGCTGGAATTCGACCTGCGCCTGTACCTGACCTGGCGGGAACTGTCCGCCTGAGCGCTGCGCAGGAATCGAACAGCCCGGCGCGGCCCGCGCGCCTCGGGGGCTGGCGTGGCGCCAGCAGGGGTTATCCACAGGGAAGTCCCCAGGATTTGTGCATAAGGCACTGATTCGGAAGCGCTTTCCGCCACGCGACCAACGGCGTGGCCGGTTCGGCAAAGGCGGCGCATAGTGATTCGCACGGTATGCAGGAGGGCCTCGCCATGAGCAGCGTTCCGCTTACACCCGAGCAACTGGCCAGTTTCAGCCCGATGGACTTCCTCAGTCCGCACTATCGCCAGCAGCTGCACGCCAGCCTCACCTACCTGCAGCGGCCGGCCGGCACGCCGCTGCTGCAGAAGGGCGCGCATTCCCTGGCCCAGTACTACCTGCTGGAAGGCAAGGTGGCGGTGGATTCCGGCCCCGCCCGGCAGACCATCGAGGGCGGCTCGCCCCAGGCGCACATGCCGCTCAACCCTGGCCAGAACAACCCGAACAGCGTCAGAGCGATCACCGACGTGAGCCTGTTCGCGGTGGAGCACCAGTTGCTGGAGCGGCTGCTGGCCTGGAGCCAGGACGCGGCCTACCAGGTCAGCAGTCTGGGCGACGGCATGGTCGAGGAGACGACCGAGGAGGACGACTGGCTGGCGCGTCTGCTCGGCACGCCGCTGTTCGGCCGCCTGCCGCCCTCGCATCTGCACGCGCTGCTGGCGCGCTTCGAGCATCTGCCGGTGCGCGCCGGCGAGTGCGTGGTGACCTACGGCGAGCCGGGGGAGCACTTCTACGTGATCAAGCGCGGCCGTGCCCGGGTCAGCCTGCCGGCCGCCTACCGCGAACAGCCGGCCCAGGTGCTGGAGAGCGGCGATTTCTTCGGCGAGGAGGCGCTGGTCAGCGGCGCGGTGCGCTCGGCCAGCGTGATCATGCTGGAGGACGGCGAGCTGGCCCGCCTGCACCGCGAGGCGTTCGTCGAGCTGGTACGCCCGACCCTGATCCCGCACATCGGCGGCGGCGAGCTGGAGCGACTGGCGCGGGGCGGCCGCCAGTACCTGCTGCTCGACGTGCGCCTGGCGCTGGAATACCGGGCCGGGCACCTGCCGGACAGCCTCAACCTGCCGGTCGCCAACCTGCGCACCCACGCCGACGCCCTGGATCGCGCGACCTGCTACGTGGTCACCCCGGAGGGCGGCATCCGCAGCGAGCTGGCGGTGCACCTGCTCAACCAGCTGGGCTTCGACGCCTATCTGCTGGACGAGGCGCCGCCCGCGGCGGCCTGAGCCGGATCAGAGCACCCGCACCACCTGGCGCGGCGCGGGGCCGGCCTGTACCTCGTCGTCCGGCCCCTTGCCCAGCAGCTGCTGGCCGAGCGGCGCCTGCACAGTGATCAACATGATCTCCAGACCCTCGTGCTCCAGCTTCAGGCCGGCGCCGTCCGGGCCCAGCAGCAGCCACTGCTGGCGGTCATTGGCGTCGGCCAGGCAGATCAGCGCGCCGAGCTGGATGCCTTGGTCGTCATCGTAGGGGCGCATCTGCAGCGTGCGCCAAGCGCCCAGGGCGCGGCGGATTTCCTCCGCCCGGCGCGCCTGGCCGGCCGCCAGGTAGGAGGCCTCCAGGCCGCGGGTGTCGTACTTGTTCTCCGCCTTGCTCTCTTCGTGGGTGGCGGCCTGGCGGGCCACCTCGGCGGCGGCGAGCAGCAGCGCCAGGTCGGCTTCGAGGCGCTGGCAGACCTGTTGCTGCAGGAGTGGCTTGTCCATGCTGGCTGATCGGTTGGGGTGGGAAGCGCAGGTTAGCAGGAGGGCGGGTGGACCTCACGGTCGGATCGCCTGGGTCGAGGCGCGGCAGTCCTTGCGCAGGCGGATGAACTCCGCCCGGGTGATGCGTTGCCACTGGGCCTGGCTGTAGTGGTATTGGCTCTCCGGCACCAGTTGCACCTGGACGTGGTAGAAGCCCGGCAGGCGCTCCAGCAGCAGCGGTGCCGCCCCGCTTCCGGTCAGCTCCAGCGTCTGCCGGCGTGCTTTCTCGCTGTAGGCGCTGAAGCAGTGGCCATGGATTTCCGTCTCGCCCCGCTCCGGCTGCGCCCAGCGCAACTGGAAGCCTTCCCCCATGCTGATCGGCCGTTCGTCGAACACCTCGCCGATCAGTCCCAGCTCGGGGCGGTCCGGCGCCACCGCGCCCTGTTCCTCGTCCAGGGCGAACTGGCCCAGGGGCTGGCCGTGGATGTCCAGTTCGACGAACAGGTCGGGCAGGCGGACCCGGTAGTCGGTGCCACCGAACAGCAGGTCGACCATGTCGCCCTGGTAGCGCACGTACTCGACTTCCGGGGTGAAGCGGGAGTAGTCGCGGCGCAGCTCGCCCAGGTCGGCGTAGACCCCGGGATAGGCGAAGGCCACGGCGGCGTCGACCATCCGGGCGCGGTCGGCCCGGCCCATGTGCTGCCAGCTGAAGCCGTACAGCTCGCCCAGCTGCCACAGCCCCACGGTGGCGCACAGCAGCAGGCTCAGGGCGTAGCGGCGCAGCGCCGGCGCCCAGCCCTGGCGCACGCCGCGCAGGGGGAACAGCAGCAGCGCGCGCACCAGTACGGTCAGCCCGAACAGCATCACCAGCAGCACACCCAGCATGAACAGCATGACCCATCTCCATCGTTCGGATGCGGGCAGTCTGGCGCGCCTGTATGGAGCCCGTGGGGAGGCCGTGTGGAGATTGCGCGGCGCGGGTCAGTCGCGCACCGGCCTGACCCGCACCGCCCAGAGCACGCCGACGATGAGCAGGGCGATGCCGGCCAGGGTCAGCGGCGCCGGCCACTGGCCGCGCAGGAGGAAGGCGTAGCCGAGCGCCGCCAGGGTCTCGAACACGATGAGCTGGCCGGCGATCGAGGTGGGCAGGCGCTGGCTGGCCTCGTTCCAGCACAGGGTGCCGACCCAGGAGGAAAGCAGGGCGATGGTCACCATCAGGGCGACAAAGTGTTCCGGGCGCGGCCCCAGGGGCATGGCGAAGTCGCTGCCGGTGAGCGCCATGCCCAGCCACAGCAGGGCGTAGCCGAGCAGCGCCATGGGCAGGGTCACCAGGCCCTGTGCGGTGGCCCAGGTGCGCGGGCTGCGGCCAGGGTGGTCGCGCAGCCAGTCGGCGTTGCGCAGCGGGTACCAGGTCCAGCAGGCCACGGCGACCATCGCCAGCAGCGCGCCGCTGGCGTAGCGCCCCCAGTCCGGCTCGCCAGCGGCTTCCAGTGCGTGCAGCTCGGCCTGGTTGACGCAGCCGATGCCGGCCGCGATCAGCCCCAGCGAAGGCAGCAGCCTGGCCCAGGGCAGGCGCCCATCGCGCCGGGCGTTGCGCAGGTTGGCGGCGATGGCGATGACCACCGGCAGGGTGCCGATGATCATGGTCGGCAGCGGCCCGCCGGCGCGCTGGATGGCGCTGGCCAGGCACAGGTAGTAGAGCAGGTTGCCCACCGCCGAGAGCTTCAGCGCCTCCAGCCAGTCGGCGCGGCCGAGCTGGCGCAGGCGCGCCCGGTCGAACCAGGCCAGGGGCAGGGCGATCAGGCCGAAGGCCAGGTAGCGCCCGGCGGACAGCAGGGCGGCGGAGTATTCCGGCAGCAGCAGCGGCCCGACGAACACCAGCCCCCACATCATCCCGGCGATCAGGGCGAACAGCGTCCCCATCCACATGAGCGCAACCTCGAATCGTTACCGCGCGGCGCGTCCGCTCAGGCGCGGCGCATGCCGATGTGGGGAATGTCGTCTTCCAGGTATTCCCCGGTCACCGCGACGAAGCCGTAGCGGCCGTAGTAGCCCTGCAGGTGGGCCTGGGCGGAGAGGTACACCGGCAGCGCCGGCCAGCGTTCGGCGCAGGCCAGCAGGGCGCGCTCCATCAGTTCGTGGCCGAGGCCGGTGCCCCGCGCCTCGGGTGCGATCACCACGCGGCCGATCACCACCTCGCCGTCGTGGCGCGCCGGGTCGAGCAGGCGCAGGTAGGCCACCAGGCGGTCGCCCTGCCAGGCCAGGAGGTGGCAGGTGTCGCCGAGCAGGTCCTGGCCATCCACTTCCTGGTAGGGGCAGTTCTGCTCGACGACGAAGACGCGGGTGCGCAGTTCGAGCAGGGCGTACAGCTCGTGCTTGTCCAGCTCGGAGTGGTGCTTGGTGTGCCAGGTGAGCGCCATGGGGATCGGTATCGGGTGGGCGGGCGAGGGGATCGCCATGGTGGCATGGCGGCGGGCCGCCGGCTCGATACAGATGGTGGTTATTTCGTCGCTACACCTGGAGCCTGCGGCCTGCCACCGGCGTCGCCGGGCTGCTATGGTCTGTGGCCACCGCCCCTTCGAGAGCCACGCCATGCCCGCTCCCTGCGTCCTGATTCCCCTGTCGCGCCGCGACTACGATCCCAGCGAGGCCGCTCTGGCCTGGCGCCAGTTGCGCCGGGCGGGCTACCGGGTGTGCTTCGCCACCCCGGACGGCCAGCCGGCCGAGCCGGACCCGCAGATGGTCAGTGGCGAGGGGCTGGACCCCTGGGGCCGGCTGCCGGGCCTGCGCCGGCTCAAGCTGCTCGGCCTGCTGCTGCGCGCCCGGCGCGACGCCCGCGAGGCCTGCGCCGAGATGCTGGGCGACCCCGACTACCGGCAGCCGCTGCGCCACGAGCGCCTGCGGGTGGAGGACTTCGCCGGCCTGGTGCTGCCCGGCGGGCACTGGGCCCGGGGCATGCGCGAATACCTGGAGAGCGAGGCGCTGCAACGGTTCGTCGCCGCGTTTTTCGCCGCCGACAAGCCGGTGGCGGCGGTCTGCCACGGCGTGCTGCTGGTGGCGCGCAGCCGGGGCGCGGATGGGCGCTCGGTGCTGCACGGGCGTAAGACCACCGGGCTGACCTGGAAGATGGAGAAGACCGCCTGGGACCTGACCCGCTTCTACGGCCGCTGGTGGGACGGCGACTACTATCGCACTTACGCCGAGGCGGCGGGCGAGCCTGCCGGCTACATGAGCGTGCAGGGCGAGGTGGGGCGGGCGCTGGCCAGCCCGGACGACTTCCTCGACGTGCCGAAGGGCGCCCCCGACTTCTGGCGCAAGACCAGCGGCCTGCACCGCGACACGACCACGGACAGCCGCCCGGCCTGGGTGGTGCGCGACGGCAACTACGTGTCCGGCCGCTGGCCCGGCGACATGCACGAGCTGATGCGGCGCTTCATCGAGCTGTTGCCCCGGCAGGTCGGGTGACGTCCGCGCATGACGTGCGTGGCGGGTAGGGTGCGCCGTGCGCACCGGCGGATTCCTCGCCCCCTGTTGCCGCATCGCAATACGTAGGAGCGAGCTCTGCTCGCGAAACTTTTGCCGCCGTCCGTTCGCGAGCAGAGCTCGCTCCTACGGTGTCCGTGAGGCGACCGTAGGGCGGGTGGAGCCCGCGCCGCCACCTTCGCGGGTTTCACCTGCCCTACGCGGAGTTGGTGCCCAGCGATGCAGGTAGGGTGCGCTGTGCGCACCGACGAATCCCAGGTGCGCGCACGGCGCGCCCTACGGCTGTGGGGCGGGTGAAACCCGTGTCATGGCCGATCAGACGAATTGCGCGGCCGCATGGGCCGAGGCCCAGGCCCATTGGAAGTTGAAGCCGCCCAGGTGGCCGGTCACGTCCAGCACCTCGCCGATGAAGTACAGGCCCGGCGACTTCTGCGATTCCATAGTCTTCGACGACACCTCGCGGGTATCGATGCCGCCCAGGGTCACCTCGGCGGTGCGGTAGCCCTCGGTGCCGGCCGGCACCAGGGTCCAGGCGGACAGCTTGTGCGCCACCGCTTCCAGTTCCGCCGGGGTGTACTGCCTGAGCGGCTTGCTGACGAACCACTGCTCGGCCAGCAGGCCGGCCATCTTCTTGGTGAACAGCTCGGCGAGCAGGGTCTTCAGTTCGCTGTTGGGGCGCTCCTGCTGCTGCGTCGCCAGCCACTCGGGCAGGTCGATGTGCGGCAGCAGGTCGATCTCGATGGCGTCGCCCGGCTGCCAGTAGGAGGAAATCTGCAGGATCGCCGGCCCGCTCAGGCCGCGGTGGGTGAACAGGATGTTCTCCTTGAAGCTCTGCCCGTTGCAGCTCACCACGCAGTCCTCCACCGAGGTGCCGGACAGCTCGCCGCATAGCTTCTTGAGCTGCGGCTCGGTGATGGTGAAGGGCACCAGGCCGGCACGGGTGGGCAGCAGGTTGTGGCCGAACTGCCTGGCCACCTGGTAGCCGAAGCCGGTGGCGCCCAAGGTGGGAATGGACAGGCCGCCGGTGGCGATCACCAGCGACTGGCAGGCGAACTCGCCAGCGCTGGTGCGCAGGGCGTAGCCGGCGTCAAGCCTGGTGATGGTCTCGACCGAGGTCTCCAGGCGCAGGTCGACGCCATGCTCGTCGCACTCGGTCAGCAGCAGGTTGAGGATGTCGCTGGCCTTGCGGTCGCAGAACAGCTGGCCGAGCTTCTTCTCGTGGTAGGGCACGTCGTGGCGCACCACCAGTTCGACGAAGTCCCACTGGGTGTAGCGGGCCAGCGCCGACTTGCAGAAGTGCGGGTTCTGCGACAGGAAGTTGGCCGGCTCGCAGTACATGTTGGTGAAGTTGCAGCGCCCGCCGCCGGACATGAGGATCTTCTTGCCCGGCTTGTTGGCGTGGTCCAGCAGCAGGACCTGGCGCCCGCGCGCGGCGGCCTGGGCCGCGCACATCAGGCCGGCGGCGCCGGCGCCGATGATGATGACCGGGAAGAAGGACACGGTGGAGCCTCGGTGAGTCGTGGAGCCGCGCATTCTAGCGGAAAGTGCGCGGCGCTCCCCTCTCCCTCTGGGAGAGGGGCTGGGGGTGAGAGATTCCCAGGCTACTCCGAGTTGCCCATAGCACCCTCACCCCAACCCTCTCCCAAGGGGAGAGGGAGTCAGTCGGGTAGGGCGGGTGAAACCCGCGTGGACCCGCCCTACGGTCAGGCCACCTTGGCTTCGGCCTGCTGCGTCCGGCCCTTCTGCAGGTGCGCGGCCAGGGTGCGCAGCGGCGCCAGCTGGCGGCAGATCAGGCCGAGCTGCACCTGCACCAGGCGGTGCCCCTCGTCCATCTCCTCGGGCAGCTGCTCCAGTTCCTCGGCCAGGGTCTGGTCGGTCTCGTCGTAGACGGCGATCGGCTGGCCCGTCTGCAGGCCGGCGGCGATGGCGTCCAGGCTCTGGCTGATGTGGGCCACGGCGCGGTCGTGCAGGGCGTCGCTGGCGTCGTCGGCCAGCGACGCGCGGTGCGCGCCGAGGGCCGACAGGTAGCTGAGCAGGGTGTGCGACAGGACCAGGAAGCGGAAGCCGGTCTCGGCGTCCTTCCGGAAGTGGCCGGGCTCCAGCAGCATGTTGGCCAGGGTGGTGGACAGCGCCGCGTCGGCGTTGTGCGCGTTGCGCCGGGCCAGGCGGTAGCTGAGGTCGTCACGGGCGCCGGACTCGTACTGCTGCATGATCTGCAGCAGGTAGCGGCTGTTGCTGCTCAGGGTGCTGGCCAGCACCTGGTTGAGCTTGCGTCCCTGCCAGTCCGGCAGGATCAGGAACACCGCCAGGCCGGCGATCACCGTGCCCAGCACGGTATCCACCAGGCGCGGCCAGAGCAGGGTGTAGGCGTCGCTGATCTGGTTGAAGCAGAGCACCACCACCAGGGTCATGGCGATGGTCGCCAGGGTGTAGCGGTCGACCCGGTGGGTGAAGAACAGCACCCCGGCCGCCACCGCGAACAGCGACTGCAGCATGGGGTCGGGGAACAGGCGGATCAGCGCCCAGCCCAGCACCAGGCCGACCAGCGTGCCGCTGACCCGCTGCACCAGGCGCAGGCGGGTGGCGCCGTAGCTGGGTCGGCAGACGAACAGGGTGGTCAGCAATATCCAGTAGCCCTGCTGCGGGTGGATCCAGTGCAGCAGGCCGTAGCCGGCGAGCAGGGCGATGGACAGGCGCAGGGCGTGGCGGAACACCAGGCTGGTCGGGGTGACGTGCTGGCGCAGGCGCTCGAAGGCGTCGCGCAAGGTCTGCGGTGAGCGGTCGAGCAGGCTGCTGTCCTGCTCGTCGGCCAGGGCGTCCGGGTTGCTGGCGCTGGACAGCTTGCGTTCGAGGGTGGCGAGGTTGCTGGCCAGCGCGCCGAGGGAGCGCAGCAGGCGGCGCCAGGCCGGGTTGTGCTGCTCGCGCAGGTAGGTCATGGAGGCGTCGAGGTCGGCCATGGCCTGGCTGTTGTCGTTGTAGTCGAACGGCTGGCGCAGGCGGATGGCCCGGCCCAGGGCCTGGCAGGCCTTGCCCTGCTGGCTCAGCAGGCGGCCGCAGCGGAACATCACGTCGCTGTGGAAGAAGGCCTCGGCCAGGGCGTTGTAGGGGTAGTGCGAGGAGCTGGCGCGCTCGTGGATGTCCTGGGCGATGAAGTACAGCTTGAGGTAGCGGTTGGTCTTCTGCCCGCTGCGCTTGCGGCTCATGCGGTTGAGGATGATTTCCTTGGCCAGGTTCAGCGCGGTCACCACCCGGCCGTTCTGCCGCGCCAGCTCCAGGCGGCGGGCCTCCACGTCCAGTTGCTTGACCGGCTCGAACAGCGAGGCCTTCAGGCGCAGGTAGGCGCCCAGTTCGTCGAACACCCGCGACAGCGACTGTTGCACCGGCTGCTGGCTGAACAGCGCGCTCCAGATGATGCCCAGCACGCCGTACCAGGCGGCGCCGGTAATCAGCAGCAGCGGCTCCTGCCAGAAGCTGCCTTCCGCGCCGCCCCGGTGTTCCAGGCCGATGGCGGTGTAGATCGCCAGGATCAGGGTGGCCTGGGCCACCGCCGCGTAGCGCTCGCCGATGCCGCCGAGCAGGGTCATGGCGAAGGCCGCCAGGGCCAGGCCGCCGCCGAACAGCCAGGGGTAGGGGAACAGCAGCTGCACCGAGATCGCGGTGACGCCGAAGCAGGCCAGGGTCACCAGCAGCGCCTGGGTGCGGCCGCGCCAGTGGTCGTCGCTCTCGGCCAGGGCGCTGGCGATGCAGCCGAGGAACAGCGGGATGACGAGGGAGACGCGCTCCAGGTACCAGCACAGCGCCATGGCCCCGGCCAGGGCGATGAACACCCGCACGCCGTAGGTGAATTTCTCGCGCGCCCAGAGGTGGCGCAGGGTGTGGCTCAGCGATGACATGGGCGAACGGCTACCCGCCGGAAAGTGGGTTGGTCTGCCGGAGAAGACGGCGCATGGCGCCACCGAGGCACCATTTTGTTGACCTTTCGTTCAGAGGATAGCCGGTAGGGCGGGAGAAACCCGCGTCGCGGTCACGCAGGGTGCGTCGCCTTTGCGGCGGTGCGCGCGGCGCACCCTACTCCCTCTCCCTCTGGGAGGGGGCCGGGGTGAGGGTTTTCCAGGCCGCTCCGAGCTGCCTATGGCGCCCTCACCCCCAGCCCCTCTCCCAGGGGGAGAGGGGGGCTTCAATCCTCGCCGTCGTCATCGTCGCCGCCGTCGACCTTCATGCCCAGCTCCTTGATCTTGCGGGTCAGGGTGTTGCGGCCCCAGCCCAGCAGCACGGCGGCGTCGCGGCGGCGGCCGGCGGTGTGCTTGAGGGCGGTCTCGATCATGATCCGCTCGAAGGCCGGCACGGCGCTGTCCAGCAGGCTGGACTGGCCGCGTCCCAGGGCCTGGTCGGCCCACTGGCGCAGGGCCTGTTCCCAGTTGGCGGCCGGCGCGCTTTCCTGGGGCTGGGTCAGCAGCTCCGGCGGCAGGTCGTCGATGTGCACCTCGCGCCCCGAGGCCATCACGGTGATCCAGCGGCAGGTGTTCTCCAGCTGGCGCACGTTGCCGGCCCAGGGCAGGTGCTTGAGGTAGTCCTCGGTCTCGCCCTTGAGCAGCTTGGGCTCGACGGCCAGTTCCTGGGCGGCGCGGGCGAGGAAGTGGCGGGCCAGGGTCGGGATGTCCTCGCGGCGGTCGGCCAGGCGCGGGATGTGGATGCGGATCACGTTCAGCCGGTGGAACAGGTCCTCGCGGAACTTGCCGGCCTGCACCAGGGACTCCAGGTTCTGGTGGGTGGCGGCGATGATGCGCACGTCCACCTTGACCGGGGTGTGGCCGCCGACCCGGTAGAACTCGCCGTCGGCCAGCACGCGCAGCAGGCGGGTCTGGGTGTCGGCGGGCATGTCGCCGATCTCGTCGAGGAACAGGGTTCCGCCGTCGGCCTGCTCGAAGCGACCGCGGCGCTGGTTGGCCGCGCCGGTGAAGGCGCCCTTCTCGTGGCCGAACAGCTCGGACTCCATCAGGTCCTTGGGAATCGCCGCCATGTTCAGGGCGATGAACGGCGAAGCCGCGCGCGGGCTGTGGCGGTGTAGCGCGTGGGCGACCAGCTCCTTGCCGGTGCCGGATTCGCCGTTGATCAGCACGGTGATGTTGGAGTGGCTGAGGCGGCCGATGGCGCGGAACACCTCCTGCATCGCCGGCGCCTCGCCGATGATCTCCGGGGTGCGGCCCAGCGAGGCCGGTGCCTCCAGCCCCTGCTGCTCCTGGGCGTGCTGATTGGCGCGCTTGACCAGGGACACCGCCTCGTCCACGTCGAACGGCTTGGGCAGGTACTCGAAGGCGCCGCCCTGGTAGGAGGCCACCGCGCTGTCCAGGTCGGAATGGGCGGTCATGATGATCACCGGCAGGCGCGGGTGCATGTCGCGGATGCGCGCCAGCAGGTCGAGGCCGCTGGCGCCCGGCATGCGGATGTCGGAGATGATCACGTCCGGCTGCTGGCGGGACAGGCGGGTGAGCACGCCATCGGCGCTGTCGAAGCTCTGGGTGGTCATGCCCTCCTGTTGCAGGGCCTTTTCCAGGACCCAGCGGATGGAGCGGTCGTCGTCGACGATCCAGACGGTTTCACTGCGGCTCATGACTGTGCGGCTCCTTGGTCCAGGGGCAGGAAGATCGCGAATGCGGTATGGCCCGGGTGGCTCTCGCATTCGATCAGGCCCTGATGCTGGCTGATGATGTTCTGGGTAATGGCCAGGCCCAGCCCGGTGCCGTCGGGGCGGCCGCTGACCATGGGGTAGAAGATGGTTTCCTGCAGTTCGGGCGGGATGCCCGGGCCGTTGTCGATGATCTCCACCTTCACCACCAGGCGGTGGCGGGTGTGACCGATGGTGAACTGGCGCAGGGTGCGGGTGCGCAGGCTGATGCGGCCCAGGCGCAGGTCGCTCTGGCTGGACAGCGCCTGCAGCGCGTTGCGGACGATGTTGAGCACGGCCTGGATCATCTGCTCGCGGTCGATCAGCACGTCCGGGATGCTCGGGTCGTAGTCGCGCACCAGGGTGATGCTGCCCTGGGCCTCGGCCTCGATCAGGCTGGCGACCCGTTCCAGCACCTCGTGGATGTTGGTGACGGCCAGCGACGGCAGCTTGTTCGAGCCGAGCATGCGGTCGACCAGGTTACGCAGCCGGTCGGCCTCCTCGATGATCACGTTGGTGTAATCCTTGAGGCTCTCCTCCGGCAGCTCGCGCGACAGCAGCTGGGCCGCGCCGCGGATACCGCCGAGCGGATTCTTGATCTCGTGGGCCAGGCCGCGCACCAGCAGCTTGGTGGTCTCCTGCTTGGACAGCTGGGCCTCTTCCTTGGTGATGCGCAGCAGGCGGTCGCGCGGGTGCACTTCCAGCAGCAGCAGGGTCTGGCCGCGGTTGAGGATGGGCGTCACCGCGTAGTCGACGGTGATGGTCTGGCCGGCCAGCGAAGTGAGCATGGCCTCGCGCTTGGTGAAGGGGTGTGCGTGGTCGACCGCCTGGCGCAGCGAGCTGAGCGCTTCCGGCGACTCGGTGAACAGTTCGCTGATGAACTGCCCGTGGCTGCGCTGGCCGCTGACCGCCAGCAGCATCTCGGCGGCCGGATTCATGTACTCCAGGCGCAGCTCGGCATTGAGCAGGATGGTCGCGGTGGTCAGGTTGTCCAGCAGTAGGCGGTGCAGGGCGTCGTTGATGGTCATAGGCGGCTTCCGCAGTTGAACCCTGAAAATGCAAAAAGCAAACCAAGGCTCCGAAAAGGCGCGTGGAGCCCCCGCTCAGGGCCATGGAGGGTGCGTTTCGGCGCAGTCGCCCGGATCAGGAATGAACCAAAACGGGGAGAGTGTAGAAATGAGTGCGCGCATACGCACCTTTTTGGTGCGTTCGCGTGCTGCTCAAATGAAGGGGACGAAGGGGATGTCCTTCGGCGGATCGGCGGGCTTGTCCTTCAGCGGGCACTCGGGGCGCACGCCCCAGTCGTCCTTCTTGCAGGGGTTGGTCCGGCGCTTGTCCGCCAGGGTGATGCGCTTCATGTGGAACGGCTGCGCCGGGGTGCGCTCGACGATGCGGCCCTTGGCGTCGAGGATTTCCACGGACAGCTGATGGGTGCCCCGGTCGATGTTCTCCAGGGGGAACACCGGGCTGCGCCCGGGCTCGCCCATAGGCTTGCCGTCCAGCAGCAGGCGGTAGCTATGGCCGTCGTGCAGCCCGGGTTCGCTGCTGGCGGTGACGATCAGGCTGCCGGCGCCATCGCGCACGGTCGCGTCGGGCTCGGGGAACAGGATGCGCAGCACGTCGTAGGCCGGCTCGGTGCGCGGCGCGGCGTAGACCTGCGGGCGTTGCACCGGCACCTGCGGGGCCGTCATGCCGTTGCTGGGCGCCAACTCGATGCGCTCGGCCTTCTCGGAGGGCGGCTGGTCGGTGAAGACCCGGTTGCCGTCGGCGTCGATGTAGGTGTAGACCCCGGCGCTGGCAGGCAGGGCCAGGCCGAGCAGCAGGCAGATGAACAGGTGGCGCATGCGCGGACTATTTCGCACGGGCAGGGCTGTTCACGCTGATGCGCTGCACGGTGAAGGTGACGCTGCCGCTCTGCTGGATCGGCTGGTTGCCGGCCAGGACCTCCACGGCCAGGGTGTGTTCGCCCCGGTCCGCGTTGGTCACCTGCAGGCGCGGCACGTTGGTCGGCTGCCCGTAGGGCTGGCCGTCCATCAGCAGGCGCAGGCTGTGGCCGGGTTGCAGCCTGGGCTCTATCGCCACGCCGACGATGAAGCTGCCGTTGTTGGCCCGCAGGGCTTCCTCGGTGGGCACGCCGGTCACTTCGAGGCGGCTGTAGGCCTGCTGGTTCTGCTGGGATTCCTCGGGCTTCATCGGCGGCTCGCTGGCCACCGGCTTCTGCGATTCCACGGTGTTGGTCGGCGGCAGGTCGACGGATTCCGCGCTCTGGCCTTCCGGCGGCTGGTTGGTGAAGACGGTGTTGCCGTTGGAGTCGGTGTACTTGTAGATCTGCGCCGCGGCGGGCAGGGCCAGGGTGCAGAGCAGGCAGGCGGTGAGCAGGCGCATGTGCGATATCCCTGTGGAAGAGGCTCCAGGAGCTTTCTACGATCTCTCGATTGTCGGCCATGCCGCCGTGCAACGCATTGTCGCTCGGGCCCGGGCCGCTCATTCATGTGCTTCGCGAATCCGTCCCAGATCGATAGCGGTTCTGGCTCGAAAGCTCGCGAACAGGCCCTAAGCGTTGCATTGCCGCCTCGTGCTGGCAAGCGCAGCGGTGCTTAACGGGAGCTGTGTCGCACGGAACGGCTGTATCTGCGACTGGCTCGCCCGTGTTTGGTCCCGGGGCGCTTGCCCGGGTGGCTAGTCGGACAGAGCGGCCCGGCAGAGGCGGCGCATGTCGCGGTCGTCGATGCCCTCGCACTCCGAAGACGAGTGGTTGACCAGCGCACGACACTGGCGGCGCATGTCGCGGTTGTCGATGTCTTCGCATTCGTAGGCATTGCCGCTGCTGACGGCGTTGCAGTGACGGCGGGCGTCGCGGTCGTGGATGTCGTCGCAGGTGGTCCGCGGTGTTTCCTCCAGCAGTGCGCGGCAATAGCGCCGGGTATCGCGGTCGTCGATATCGCGGCAATCCCGGCTGTTGCCGCTCTTCACGGCCTCGCAGATGCGCCGCAGGTCGCGGTCATGGACGTCGTTGCAATTGGTGTTGCCGGCCTGGGCGGGCAGCACCGGGAGGGCGGCGAGCAGGAGCCAGAGGAGATGACGCATGGGCTGTCCTTGGTGGCTGGTGTTGCCGGTGAGTCTAGTCGATCGGCGCGATAGCGGGCGCTCTCGAGCGGCGCCTCTTCCCGTGACGGGTTGGTGGCGCACTCCTGCTTTCGTGGGGGCGCCTGGGCGGCATTCCGATTGGCCGCGACATTCGCGGATAAATCCGCTCCCACAAGGGGTACAACAACCAACGATCAACGATGACACAGCCATAAAAAAGGCCTCCCGAAGGAGGCCTCTTTCAAGCGGACCGCGGATGCGGCCGGCGCTGGATCAGACGCTGTAGTACAGGTCGTATTCCAGCGGGTGCACGAAGGTGCGCACCTTGATTTCCTCTTCCGATTTCAGCTCGATGTAGGCATCGATGAAGTCGTCGGAGAACACGCCGCCCTTGGTCAGGAACGCGCGGCCCTTGTCCAGCTCTTCCAGGGCCTCTTTCAGGCTGCCGCAGACCTGCGGGATCTCTTTCGCCTCTTCCGGCGGCAGGTCGTACAGGTTCTTGTCGGCGGCATCGCCCGGGTGGATCTTGTTCTGGATGCCGTCCAGGCCGGCCATCAGCAGGGCGGCGAAGGCCAGGTAGGGGTTGGCGGCCGGGTCCGGGAAGCGCGCCTCGATGCGGCGGGCTTTCGGGCTGTTGACGTACGGGATGCGGATCGAGGCGGAGCGGTTACGGGCCGAGTAGGCCAGCATGACCGGGGCTTCGAAGCCCGGGACCAGACGCTTGTAGGAGTTGGTCGACGGGTTGGTGAAGCCGTTCAGCGCCTTGCCGTGCTTGATGATGCCGCCGATGAAGTACAGGGCGGTATCGGACAGGCCGGCATAGCCTTCGCCAGCGAAGGTGTTCTTGCCATCCTTGGAGATGGACATGTGCACGTGCATGCCCGAGCCGTTGTCGCCGTACAGCGGCTTCGGCATGAAGGTCACGGTCTTGCCGTAGGCGTCGGCGACGTTGTGCACGCAGTACTTCAGGGTCTGCACTTCGTCGGCCTTGGCGACCAGGGTGTTGAACTTCACACCGATCTCGTTCTGGCCGGCGGTGGCCACTTCGTGGTGGTGGACTTCCACGACCAGGCCCATTTCTTCCAGGGCGTTGCACATGGCGGTGCGGATTTCGTGGTCGTGGTCGACCGGCGGAACCGGGAAGTAGCCGCCTTTCACGCCCGGACGGTGGCCCTTGTTGCCGGACTCGATGTCGGCGTCGGTGTTCCAAGAGGCCTGCTCGGAGAAGATCTTGAACATGGAACCGGAGATGTCGGACTTGAACTTCACTTCGTCGAAGATGAAGAACTCCGGCTCCGGGCCGACGAACACGGTGTCGCCGATGCCGGTGGACTTCAGGTATTCCTCGGCGCGGCGGGCGATGGCGCGCGGGTCGCGATCGTAGCCCTGCATGGTGCTCGGCTCGATGATGTCGCAGACCAGGATCAGGGTCGGCTCTTCGGTGAACGGGTCCAGCACGGCGGTGCTGTCGTCCGGCAGCAGGATCATGTCGGAGGCTTCGATGCCTTTCCAGCCGGCGATGGAGGAGCCGTCGAACATCTTGCCGAATTCGAAGAAATCGTCGTCGGCGTCGCGTGCCGGCATGGTCACGTGCTGTTGCTTGCCTTTGGTGTCGGTGAAGCGCAGATCAATCCACTTCACGTCGTGTTCTTTAATCAGTTGAAGCGACTTCGACATGGTGTCCTCCAGGTGGATGGGGGTCGGCTGTGCCGGCCTCCCGGAATCGGGGCAAAGCCGGGCGGGATGGTCCGCCAGGCCAGGCTGCCTCACAAGGGAGCAAATTGCATGCCAGTGCCCCGGAATGGGCTGGAGGCCTGAAAGTCAGGGGGTGCGCGGCCTGTGGCGATTTTTTGAGCGGTTTTATGCACCGAATGGGTGCCACTAAAATGCTTTGTGCCTCTTTTTGGTGCTGTTTGGCGGCGGATATTGTTTTTGGTCAAAGCTTGAGCAATTTCCGCTATAATCCGCGCCCCTGTTTTTAGGCCCGCCTTCCTGCGCTCGTTTTCCCCATGAAACTCATCGTCAAACCCTTCGCGGAAATCACCATCAAGAGCCGGCCGGTGCGCAAGCAGTTCATCCGCCAGCTGGCGAAGAACATCCGCACGGTGCTGCGCGACCTGGACCCGGCGCTGGACGTGCGAGGGGAGTGGGACAACCTGGACCTGGTCAGCCAGGTGAGCGAGCGCAAGACCCAGTTGGAGATGTTCGAGCGCTTGCGCAACACGCCGGGCATCGCCCACTTCCTCGAAGTGCACGAATATCCCTACGTGGATTTCGATGACACCTTCGAGAAGTGCCGGGCCCATTTTGGTGCCCAGCTGGCCGGCAAGGTCTTCGCCGTGCGTTGCAAGCGCGCCGGCAACACCCATGACTTCACCTCGATGGAACTCGCCACTCATGTCGGCAGCCGCCTGCGCCGCGAGTGCGGAGCCGCCGGCATCGACCTGAAGAGCCCCGAGGTTGAGGCGCGCTTCGAGGTGCGCTACGACCGTCTGCTGATCGTCCACGCCCAGCACGAGGGCCTCGGCGGCTACCCGCTGGGCTCCATCGAGCAGACCCTGGTGCTGATGAGCGGCGGCTTCGACTCCACCGTGGCGGCCTACCAGATGATGCGTCGCGGCCTGCTCACCCACTTCTGCTTCTTCAACCTCGGTGGCCGTGCCCACGAGCTGGGTGTGATGGAAGTGGCCCACCACCTGTGGCAGAAGTTCGGCAGCTCGCACCGCGTGCTGTTCATCAGCGTGCCGTTCGAGGAAGTGGTCGGCGAGATTCTCGGCAAGGTCGACAACAGCCAGATGGGTGTGGTGCTCAAGCGCATGATGCTGCGCGCCGCCAGCCGCATCGCCGCCGAGCTGAACATCGACGCGCTGGTGACCGGCGAGGCGATCAGCCAGGTCTCCAGCCAGACCCTGCCGAACCTCTCGGTGATCGACGCGGTCACCGACACCCTGGTGCTGCGTCCCCTGATCGCCGCGCACAAGCAGGACATCATCGATACCGCCACCGCCATCGGCACCGCCGAGTACGCCAAGAACATGCCCGAGTACTGCGGCGTGATCTCGGTCAACCCGACCACCCGCGCCAAGCCCGGCCGCATCGAGCACGAAGAAACCCACTTCGACATGGCCATCCTCGAGCGCGCCCTGGAGCGCGCGAAGCGCGTGACCGTGGACAAGGTGATCGACGAGCTGGGCCAGGACCTGCAGGTCGAGGAAGTGGCCGAGGCCCTGGCCGGGCAGATCGTCATCGACATCCGCCACCCGGACGCCGCCGAGGACGAGCCGCTTGTGCTTGCCGGCGTCGAGGTGCAGGCCCTGCCGTTCTATGCGCTGAACAACCGCTTCAAGGAACTGGATGAGAGCCGCCAGTACCTGCTGTATTGCGACAAGGGCGTGATGAGCCGCCTGCACGCCCACCACCTGCTCAGCGAGGGACATGCCAATGTGCGCGTCTACCGCCCGCGCTAGAGCGGCGCGTCGTCTCGCCGAGGTGCGCCGTCGGCGTCCTCCCGACCAGCGCCCTTAATTCCCCGTTCATGCGGGCCGCGTAGAGTGCGCGGCCGACACCGAATCCCTAATCGAGACGACATCGTGATCGAAAAACTGCGCAACATCGCCATCATCGCCCACGTCGACCATGGCAAGACCACCCTGGTGGACAAACTCCTGAAACTGTCCGGTACCCTCGACCGCAAAGAGGCGGAATCCGAGCGCGTGATGGACTCCAACGATCAGGAAAAAGAGCGCGGCATCACCATCCTGGCGAAGAACACCGCCATCAAGTGGAACGGCTACAACATCAACATCGTCGACACCCCCGGCCACGCCGACTTCGGTGGCGAGGTGGAGCGCGTGATGTCGATGGTCGACTCCGTGCTGCTGGTGGTCGACGCCCAGGACGGCCCCATGCCGCAGACCCGCTTCGTGACCCAGAAGGCTTTCAAGGCCGGTCTGCGCCCGATCGTCGTGGTCAACAAGATCGACCGTCCGGGCGCTCGCCCCGACTGGGTCATCGACCAGATCTTCGACCTGTTCGACAACCTCGGCGCCAGCGACGAGCAGCTCGACTTCCCGATCGTCTACGCCAGTGCCCTGAACGGCATCGCCGGCATGGACCACGAGAAGATGGACGACAACATGGACGCCCTGTTCCAGGCCATCATCGACCACGTCCCGGCACCCCAGGTCGACGTCGACGGCCCGTTCCAGATGCAGATCTCCCAGCTGGACTACAACAGCTTCCTCGGCGTGATCGGCATCGGCCGCATCGCCCGTGGCCGGATCAAGGCCAACACCCCGGTGGTCGCCATCAGCGACGACGGCAGCAAGCGCAACGGCCGCATCCTCAAGATCATGGGCCACTCCGGCCTGCAGCGCGTGGAAGTGGCCGACGCCGAAGCTGGCGACATCGTCTGCGTTTCGGGCATGGACGAGCTGTTCATCTCCGACACCCTGTGCGACCCGGCCAACGTCGAGGCGCGCCCGCCGCTGACCGTCGACCAGCCGACCGTGAGCATGACCTTCCAAGTCAACGACTCGCCGTTCGCCGGCAAGGAAGGCAAGTTCGTCACCAGCCGCAACATCAAGGACCGCCTGGACAAGGAGCTGCTGCACAACGTGGCCCTGCGCGTCGAGGCCGGCGAGTCCGCCGAGAAGTTCAAGGTCTCCGGCCGTGGCGAGCTGCACCTCTCGGTACTGATCGAGACCATGCGCCGCGAAGGCTTCGAGATGGCCGTGGGCCGTCCGGAAGTGGTGATCATCGAGAAGGACGGCGAGAAGCAGGAGCCGTACGAGAACGTCACCATCGACATCGAAGAACAGCACCAGGGCTCGGTGATGGAGCAGATGGGCCTGCGCAAGGGCGATCTGACCAACATGATCCCCGACGGCAAGGGCCGCGTGCGCCTGGAATACACCATCCCGGCGCGTGGCCTGATCGGCTTCCGTAACAACTTCCTGACCCTGACCTCGGGTACCGGCATCCTGACCTCGACCTTCAGCCACTACGGCCCGATCAAGGCCGGCGAAGTCAGCAACCGGCAGAACGGCGTACTGGTCTCCATGGCCACCGGCACCGCGCTGACCTACTCGCTGGAAACCCTGCAGAGCCGTGGCAAACTGTTCCTCGGCCCGGGCGACGAGATCTACGAAGGCCAGCTGGCCGGCATCAACAGTCGCGACAACGACCTGGTGATCAACCCCACCAAGGGCAAGAAGCTCGACAACATGCGCGCTTCCGGCAAGGACGAAGTCATCGCCCTGGTTCCGCCGATCCGCTTCACCCTGGAACAGGCGCTGGAATTCATCGCCGATGACGAGCTGGTGGAAGTGACGCCGAAGTCGATCCGCCTGCGCAAGAAGATGCTCAACGAGAACGACCGCAAGCGCTACGAGCGCAGCAAGGTCTGATCTCGACGAGATGCAGGAAGGCCGGGCAAATGCCCGGCCTTCTTGTTTCCGGCTATTGGCTCTGAGCGGCCTTCACGCAAACTCCACACGCTCTCCACATTCTCCGCACGGCGCCGCCACGGTCGCCGCCGAGACTCTCCCCACGGTCCAAACCAAGGAGAGTTCCCCCATGAATCGCAACCTGCTGATCAAGCTGGGCGCCATCGCCGCGCTGATCGTTCTGCTGATGGTCCCGATCCTGATGATCGACGGCATGATCGAGGAGCGTCAGAGCCTGCGCGATGGCGTGCTGGAAGACATCGCGCGCAGTTCCAGCCACAGCCAGAAGATCACCGGCCCGCTGCTGGTGGTGCCCTATCGCAAGACCGTCCGCGAGTGGAAGACCCACGACAAGACCGGCGAGCGCTACCTCGACGAGCGCGAGCTGAGCGGGCGCCTGTATTTCCTGCCGGAGCGCCTGGCTGTCGGCGGCACCATCGGCACCGAGCTGCGCGCCCGCGGCATCTACGAGGCGCGCCTGTTCCACAGCAACGGCCGCTTGAACGGCCATTTCGAGCTGCCGGCGCACTACGGCATCGTGGAAGACCTGGCGGACTACCGCTTCGGCCAGCCCTTCGTCAGCGTCGGCATCAGCGACATCCGCGGGATCAAGAACAATCTGGTGCTGGAGCTGGGCGAGCGCCGGATGCCGTTCCAGCCGGGCAGCGCCGATCCGCTGCTCGGCGCCGGCGTGCATGCGCCGTTGCCCGAGTCGTCCCAGGGCGGGCGCCTGGACTTTGCCTTCGACCTGCTGCTGCAGGGCACCGGCAGCCTGGCCATCGCCCCGGTCGGGCGCGAGACCCTGGTGGACCTGAGCGCCGACTGGCCGCACCCGAGCTTCATCGGCGAGTACCTGCCGAGCGAGCGCGAGATCACTGCCAAGGGCTTCAGCGCGCGCTGGCAGACCAGCTTCTTCGCCACCAACATGGAGGAGGCCCTGGGCGACTGCGTGAGCGACGGCGATTGCCAGGCCTTCCTCGGCCGCCAGTTCGGCGTCAGCTTCGTCGACCCGGTGGACCAGTACCTGAAGAGCGACCGCGCGCTTAAATACGCCCTGCTGTTCATCGCCCTGACCTTCGCCGGCTTCTTCCTCTTCGAGGTGCTCAAGCGCCTGGCCGTGCACCCGGTGCAGTACGGCCTGGTGGGCCTGTCGCTGGCGATGTTCTACCTGCTGCTGCTGTCGCTGGCCGAGCACATGGCGTTCGCCAGCGCCTACGCCCTGGCCGCCTCGGCCTGCGTGACGCTGATCGGCTTCTACGTCAGCCACGTGCTGCGCAGCTGGTTGCGCGGCGCCGGCTTCACCGCCGCCCTGGCCGCGCTCTACGGGATGCTCTACGCCCTGCTCAGCGCCGAGGACTACGCGCTGCTGATGGGCTCGCTGCTGGTGTTCGGCCTGCTCGCCGCGGTGATGGTGCTGACCCGCAAGCTCGACTGGTACGGCCTGTCCCGGCCGGCCGCGCCCGCCGCCTGATCCGGGGAGTTCGCCATGATCCGCATGATGATGCAGTTTTCCGCCTGTTTCGCCCTCGGCCTGGTGGTGGCCGGGATGATCCTCATCGGCCTGATGTTCTTCGGCCAGTTCGAGCTGATCCACGGCCTCAACCTCAGCGGCAAACCGCTCGCCAGCGTCGCCCTGGCGCTGCTGCCGGGCGGCTTCTGGGAGGCCTTGACCGGCGTGCCGGACGCCGCCGACAACCCCAGCGTGCAGTCCTTCCTGCAGCTCTGCGTGGCGCTGGGGCAGGTGGCGCTGCTGCTGGCCGCCGCCTTCTTCCGCCTGTGGTACCGCGCATGAGCGGCCACGTGGGGTTGCGCGAGGAGGCCCGCCTGGGCCGCCTGCTGGCGCGGCGGATCGCGCGCCTGTTCCCGCCTCAGGCGGAGCGCTCTGGCGAGCGGCGGGCGCCGCTCATTCGCGGCGCAGGAAGTGCACGCTGAAGAACTGCCAGGGATCGCGCCACATGGCCACCGCGGCGAAGCCACCCTCGGCGGCCAGCTGGCGGAAGCCGGCGGGGGTGTACTTGTAGGAGTTCTCGGTGTGCAGGGTCTCGCCGGCGGCGAAGTCGAACAGGCGGTCCTCGATGCGTACCTGCTGCGCATGGGGGCTGACCAGGTGCATCTCGATGCGCGACTCGGCCTCGTTGTAGAAGGCCCGGTGCTGGAAGCGGCCGGGGTCGATGTCGCTGTCCAGCTCGTGGCGGATGCGTTCGAGCAGGTTGAGGTTGAACTGGGCGGTGACGCCGGCCTTGTCGTTGTAGGCGCGCTCCAGTACCTGGCGGTCCTTGACCAGGTCGACACCGATTAGCAGGCCGCTGCCGGGCGGCAGCGCGGCGTGCAGGTTGCGCAGGAAGGCGCGGGCCTGTTCCGGGTCGAAGTTGCCGATGCTGGAGCCGGGGAAGAACGCCAGCGGGCGCTTGCCCAGCGCCTCGGCCGGCAGCTCCAGCGGCTGGCTGAAGTCGGCGCACAGGGCGTGCACGTCCAGCCAGCGGTAGTCGGCGGCCAGCCGGTGGGTACTGGCGGCGAGGAACTCGCGGGAGATGTCCACGCCCAGGTAGCGGGCCGGGCGCAGGGCCTCCAGCAGCAGGCGCACCTTGAGGCTGGCGCCGCTGCCGAACTCCACCAGGCTGAGGTCCGGTCCGGCGATCTTGGCGATGTCGCCGGCGGCCAGGCGCAGGATGGTTTCCTCGGTGCGGGTCAGGTAGTACTCGGGCTGCCGGCAGATCTGCTCGAACAGCTGGGAGCCGCGGCTATCGTAGAAGAACTTCGGCGAGATCGACTTGGGGCTGGCGGCGAAGCCCAGCAGGGCCTCGTCGCGCAGGGCCGCTCGCTCGGCCGTCCAGGGCTGTTCGTGAACGCGGATTGCCAGTGCCATGTGTCAGCTCTCCTTGGCCAGGCGCAGGCCGGCGAACTGCCAGCGCATGGTGGGGTGGAAGAAGTTGCGGTAGGTGGGGCGCACATGGTCCTCGGGGGTGACGCAGCTGCCCCCGCGCAGGACCATCTGGCCGGACATGAACTTGCCGTTGTATTCGCCCAGGCTGCCGGCCAGCGGACGGAACCCCGGGTACGGGCGGAAGGCGCTGGAGGTCCATTCCCAGACATCGCCGTAGAGCTGCTGCAGGCCCTCGCCGGCGGCGCAGGCCAGCGGTTGCAGGTGGCCGTTCTCGACGAAGTTGCCCCACAGCGGCTCGTCCTGGGCGGCGATCTCCCATTCCTCCTCGCTGGGCAGGCGGGCCTGGGCCCAGGTGGCGAAGGCGTCCGCCTCGTAGTGGCTGAGGTGGCACACCGGCGCGTCCGGGTCCAGTTCGCGGGGGCCGCCCAGGGTCAGCTCGATCCACTGTTCGCCGTCGCGCTGCCAGTACAGCGGCGCCTGCCAGCCGGCACGCTGGATGTGGTCCCAGCCGTCGGCCAGCCACAGGGCGCTGCTGCGGTAGCCGCCGTCGCAGATGAAGTCGAGGTACTCGGCATTGCTCACGGGCCGGCTGGCCAGCTGGAAGGCGTCGACGAAGGCGCGGTGCCGCGGCCGCTCGCAGTCGAAGGCGAAGCCGCTGCCGTCGTGGCCGATGTGGCGTACCCCGGCGGGATAGCTCAGCCAGCGCAGGGGCGCCACCGGGGTGCCGGGGGCGGCTGTGAGATCCCGGCGGTAGGCCGGGCGCAGCGGGTTCTGCGCGAGGATGTGCTTGATGTCCATCAGCAGCAGCTCCTGGTGCTGCTGTTCGTGTTCCAGGCCCAGCTCGACGCGGGACAGCACCTCCTCGGCGATCTCCGCGTCGAGGTGCCCCAGCAGGCGCTCCATGGCCAGGTCGACATGGCTGCGGTAGGCGTACACCTCGCTCACCGTCGGCCGCGACAGCAGGCCGCGGCGGGTGCGCTCGAACGGTGTGCCGTGGGTCTGGTAGTAGGAGTTGAAGAGGTGGTCGTAGCGCGCATCCAGCGGCCGGTAGCCCTTCAGGAAGGGCTGCAGCACGAAGGCCTCGAAGAACCAGCTGACGTGCGCCAGGTGCCACTTGGGCGGGCTCACCTCCGGCGTGCTCTGGATCACGTAGTCCTCGCGCTCCAGCGGCTCGCACAGGCGCTCGGTGGCGCTGCGTACCCGGTGGTAGCGATGCAGCAGGTGTTCCAGTCCGGCCAGTGAGGCATCAGTCCTGCGGGCCCGGTTCGGCATGTCGCTGTTCCTGTGCGGCCGTCGCGTTGGCGCGGCGGTTCATAGGAACAGCGACCGGCCGCCGGCGGCAAAGGTTCAAGCGGATTTCGCGGGGGCGAGGAGGCCGGGTCGAGCGACCCGGCCGGCAGGGCTCAGGCGCGGTTCTGGATCTCGATCCAGCGGGCGAAGGTGTCGATGAATTTCTGCAGGAAGCCCTTGATGCTGTCGTTGGGCTTGCCGGCCTCGTCGAAGAAGTTTCCGGCACCGCCCAGGTAGGACTCCGGCTGCTGCAGCACCGGCATGTCGAGGAACACCAGCGACTGGCGCAGGTGATGGTTGGCGCCGAAGCCGCCGATGGCGCCCGGCGAGGCGCTGACCACCGCCGCCGGCTTGCCGCTGAACACGCTCTGGCCATAGGGCCGCGAGCCCACGTCGATGGCGTTCTTCATCGGCGCCGGCACCGAGCGGTTGTACTCGGGGGTGACGAACAGCACCGCGTCGGCGCCCCGCAGCTGGTCGCGGAAGGCGGTATAGGGCGCGGGCGGCGGGTTGACGTCGATGTCCTCGTTGTACAGCGGCAGATCGCCGATCTCGACGATCTGCAGCTTCAGCGACGGCGGCGCCAGCTCGGCCAGGGCCAGGGCCAGCTTGCGGTTGATCGAGGCCTTGCGGAGGCTGCCGACGAGAACCGCGACATTGAATACCTTGCTCATGGTGACTCCGTGAAGTGAGTGGACGAACGGAAAGAAGACCCGGACTGGAAACTATAGTGCGCTTCGCCGATCGCGCCGCTCTGGCACGCCCGTTCCGACGCTGCGACATTGCGTCGGGTTGACCCGCGCCGCGTACCGGCGGAAATTGATCGCAGGCGGCTGAAACCGCCGGCCCCGTGCAGCTGTCTGTGTTCTGCACGAGTGTCATCAACCGGCGGCACGCTGGCCGAACAAGAACAATCCCCGATGCCCGTCACTGCCTACCATGCCGTTGCATACCGCAGCGGCCGTACTTTGTGAGGAAATCAGCAATGGATACGTTCAATCTGTTCGATCCGCGTTACCAACTGGAAGCCGAAGAGCGCGCCCCGCGCCGCAAAGCCAGTGAAGGCCAGATCCACGCGCACATTCAGCAGGCCCTGGCGGCCATCGACACGCTGACCGCTCAGTTGCGCCAGCGCGCGCACGACGGGAAGCGCCCCCACCACTGACTCCCCCGGTCTACCGACTGCAGGCGCTCCTATCGAGCGTCTGCAGTCGGATGCTGGCTGCCTGCGCAATGCCGGTGGCTGGCGTTGTCGTGTGCGCGTGATGCAAACCCTGCGGCGCCTGGCGTCGGGCTTATCACCGCTCGTTCAGCGCAGGTTCAGGAAGGGTTCAGGAACGGTTCAGTGGTGCTGCGGGAGGATGGCTCCCGTGCTTCACACATCCAAACCGCTCCAAGAGGAACACGTCATGAAAGCCACCCTGAACCGTATCGCCCTGGCCACCGGCCTGACCCTGGTTGCCTTCGCCGCCCAGGCTTCCGATAACTTCGTCGGTCTGACCTGGGGCCAGACCAACAACAACATCCAGAAGTCTTCTGCCCTGAACCAGAGCCTGGGCAATCCATCGCTCGACAAGGTCATTCACAAGACCGGCACCTGGGGCATCCGCGCCGGCCAGGTGCAGGAAAACGGCCGCTACTACGCGACCTACGAGAACGTCTCGGACAGCGATAGCGGCTACAAGCTGCGCCAGCAGAACCTGCTCGGCAGCTATGACCTGTTCCTGCCCCTGGGCGACAACAACACCAAGCTGTTCGGCGGCGCCACCCTCGGTCTGGTCAAACTGGAGCAGGACAGCCGTGGCCTGAGCCGCGACAGCGACATCGGTTATGCCGCGGGCCTGCAGGCCGGTATTCTCCAGCAACTGAACAAGAACGCATCGGTTGAAGCGGGTTATCGTTACCTGCGTACCAACGCCAGCACCGAGATGTCCCCGCATGGCGCCGGCAAGCTGGGTTCGCTGGACCTGCACAGCACCTCGCAGGCATACCTGGGCGCCAACTACGCGTTCTAAAACCTGCACGTTCCCCACCCGCTGGGCTTCGGCCCAGCTCCCACAGGAGACAGCGCCTGATGAAATTGCTGGTAGTGGAAGACGAGGCGCTGTTGCGTCATCACCTCTACACGCGACTGGGAGAGCAAGGCCATGTGGTGGACGCGGTGCCGAATGCCGAAGAGGCGCTCTACCGGGCGCAGGAATACAGCCACGACCTGGCGGTGATCGACCTCGGGTTGCCGGGCATGAATGGCCTGGACCTGATCCGCCAGTTGCGCAGCCAGGACAAGACCTTTCCCATCCTCATTCTCACTGCGCGCGGCAACTGGCAGGACAAGGTCGAAGGCCTGGCCGCCGGCGCCGATGATTACGTGGTCAAGCCCTTTCAGTTCGAAGAACTCGAAGCGCGCCTGAACGCGCTGCTGCGCCGCTCATCGGGCTTCGTCCAGTCGACCATCGAGGCCGGCCCGCTCAACCTGGATCTGAACCGCAAGCAGGCTCAGCTGGACGGTATGCCCATGGCGCTGACCGCCTACGAATACCGCATTCTCGAATACCTCATGCGCCACCATCAGCAGGTGGTAGCCAAGGAGCGGCTGATGGAGCAGCTCTACCCCGATGACGAAGAGCGCGATCCCAACGTGATCGAAGTGCTGGTCGGTCGCCTGCGGCGCAAGCTGGAGGGCGACAACAGCTTCAAGCCGATCGAGACCGTGCGCGGCCAGGGTTACCTGTTCGTCGAGCGCTGCCGATGAGCGAGCGCGTGACGCGGGTTCGGCGCCGCGCCGGGTTTTCTCTGCGCCTGCGGCTGATGCTCGGCGCTGCGGCGCTGGCCGTGCTGTTCATGCTGGCGCTGCTGCCGGTGCTGCAGCGAGCGTTCGTCTTCGCCCTCGAACAATCCATCGAGAAGCGCCTGGCGTCCGATGCCAGCACGCTGATTTCCGCCGCGCGCATCGTCGATGGCCGGCTGACGATGCCGGACAAACTGCCGGACGAGGAATTCGACAACCTCGAGACGCGCCAGCTCGGTTTCATCTACGACAGTGAAGGCACGCTGGTCTGGCAGTCGCATTCATCCCGCGCCGAGAACGTGCATTACACGCCACGCTACGAGGGTGGCCGCCATGACTTCTCGCGGGCGCGGGCGCAAAGCGGCCGGGAGTTCTTCGTCTACGACGTGGAGATCGACCTGCTGCGGGGCCAGGCGGCCGCCTACAGCGTGATCACCATGCAGCCGGTGAGCGACTACCAGGGCATGCACGATGGCTTCATGCGGCAGCTCTACCTGTGGCTGACGGTGGCCCTGCTGGTACTGCTCGGCCTGCTCTGGTTCGGCCTGACCTGGGGTTTTCGCGGCTTGCGCCGGCTTACCGCCGAGCTGGATCAGGTCGAGGCGGGCGAGCGTGAGGCGCTCAGTGAAGAACACCCGCGCGAACTGCTGCGCCTGACCGGCTCGCTGAACCACCTGCTGGAAAGCGAGCGGCGGCAGCGTGAGCGCTACCGGCACTCGCTGGATGACCTGGCGCACAGCCTGAAGACTCCGCTCTCGGTATTGCAGGGTGTCAGCGAAAACCTCGCGGGACGCAGCGCCAACCCGGAGCAGGCGCAGATCCTGCAACGGCAGATCGAGCGCATGAGCCAGCAGATCGGCTACCAGTTGCAGCGTGCCAGCCTGCGCAAGAGCGGCCTGGTGCGCCACCGTGCCCGCCTGGCGCCCTTGCTCGACATCCTCTGCGAGGCGCTGGACAAGGTCTATCGCGACAAGCGCGTACGCGTCGAACGGGTGTTCGATGCGCAGTTCGAGGTGCCCATCGAGCAGGGCGCATTGCTCGAACTGCTTGGCAACCTGCTGGAGAATGCCTACCGCCTGTGCCTGGGCACCGTTCGCGTCAGTGCCATCGAGCAGGCGGGCTACTGCGAGCTGAGCGTCGAGGACGACGGCCCCGGTGTGCCGGTCGACCAGCGTGCGCGCATCCTGCAGCGTGGCGAGCGCCTGGACACCCAGCATGAAGGGCAGGGCATCGGTACCGCGGTGGTCAAGGACATCATCGAAAGCTTCGGCGGCGAGCTGCTGCTGGAGGACTCCAGCCTGGGTGGCGCGGCATTCCGCGTGCGTTTGCCGCGCAGTTGAGCTGGGCCCTCGCGCTCTATGGTTGGTTGATGCTGGCAGCGGGAGCAGGTAGCGAAGGCATCAGGTGTTCGCTGTCCTGCTCGCGGATGATCTGCTGCAGCTGCTCGGCGCCTGGCGACAGGCTGTGCCCGCTGCGGCTGACGATGCCGTAGGCCGAACTGGTCAGCGGCGGCAGCTCCTCCAGGGTGAGCAGCGCCAGACGCCCGGCCTGCACATCGCTGGCGACCACGTCCCAGGGCGCCATGCTCAGCACGTCGCTACTCGACACCAGCTCCTTGAGCACCATGAAGTTGTCGCACTGGATGCTCATCGCCTGCTCGCCGCCCAGGGGTTCGAGATTCTCCGCCACCGCCTGCGGCAGCTGGGTGCCGGCCAGGGCGTAGCCGCGCAGGTCGTCCAGCCGCAGCGGCCCGCCGTGCCCGCACAGCGGGTGTTGCGGACGGCAGAACAGCACGCCGGGGTGGCTGCGCAGTGCCTCGATGCACAGCTGGGGATCACCTTGGAGTTCGCGGATATCGGCGACGAACAGCTCCAGTTCGTCGTCGAGCAGGCGCGTGCGCAGCTGCTGCCAGTTGTCGATCTGCAGCTGCACGCGCACCTTCGGGTAATGTTCGGCGAAGCGGCCGATGGCCTGGGGCACCAGCCGCGCGGCGGGGTAGGGACCGGCGCCCAGGCGCAGCTCGCCGCTGGCGAGGTTGCCGAGCTGGCTCACCGCGTTGTGCAGGGCGTGGCTGCCGGCCAGCAGGCGGCGGGCATGTTCGAGCACCAGGCGGCCGTGGGCGGTCAGGCTGATGCCGCGGCTGTGGCGGTCCACCAGAGTGCAGCCGAGGCCGCTTTCCAGCGCCTGGATGCTGCGGCTCAGGGCCGGCTGGCTGAGGTGCACGGCCTCGGCGGCGCGGGCGAAGTGGCCGTGGTCGGCGAGGGCGACGAAGTGGCGGAGCTGGCGCAGGTCGTTCATGCGTGTCTCGCATCGAATCAGCGAATGAAATGCATTGGAATTATTGGCTCGCTTTCGCCAGTCTGCCTAGCGGGACAAACAACAACGAGCCAACCCCCATGTCATTCAGCCGATTCAGTGGCCTGCTGCTGGCCGCGACCCTGCCTTTCACCGCCAGCGCCGAGCTGCCCACCGAGTACATCGAACCGTCGATCAACGCCGAGCTGGCCGAGCACACCCGGCACTTCAGCGAGAAGGTCTACCCGATCGCCGACAACGTCTGGTCGGCGGTGGGCTGGAACCTCGCCAACAGCGTGATGATCGAGGCGCCGGAAGGGCTGATCATCGTCGACACCGGCGAGTCGGCCGAGCAGTCGCGCAAGGTGCTCGCCGAGTTCCGCAAGATCAGCGACAAGCCGATCAAGGCCATCGTCTACACCCACTTCCACCCGGACCACATCAACGGCGTGAAGGGCTTCGTCAGCGAGGAACAGGTGAAGAGCGGCGAGGTGCAGATCTACGCCCAGGAAAGCCTGCTCGACAACGTCGTCGCCCAGGGCGCGCTGGTCGGGCCGATCCTCTCCATGCGCTCGGGCTACAGCTTCGGCGCCGCGCTGCCGGACAGCGACAAGCAGCAGATGAACGCCGGCCTCGGCCCGCTGGCCCATGAGGGCGCCTCGACCTTCATCGCGCCAACCATCACCTTCAAGGACAAACTCGACACCACCATCGCCGGCCTGCCGGTGCAGTTCCTCCACGTGCCCAGCGAGGCGCCGGACGAGATCGTCCTGTACCTGCCGGACAACCGTGTGCTGATCAGCGCCGAGGTCACCCAGGGGCCGACCCTGCCGAACATCCACACCCTGCGCGGCACCAAGTTCCGCGACCCGGTGGTGTGGGTGGACAGCCTCGACAAGCTGCGCGCCTTCCAGGCCGACTACATGGTGCCGCTGCACGGCCAGCCGGTGAGCGGCAAGGACAAGGTCGAAGAAGTGCTGCGCATGACCCGCGACGCCATCGCCTACATCCACGACCAGACCGTGCGCTGGATGAATAAGGGCCTGACTCCCGACGAACTGGTCGAAAAGGTCCAGCTGCCGCCCCACCTGGCCGGCTACACGCCCTACCTGCGCGAGTACTACGGCACCGTGAAGCACAGCGTGCGGCAGATCTACCAGGGCTACCTGGGCTGGTTCCAGGGTGATCCAGTGGACCTCGACCCAATCCCGCCGAAGGACAAGGCCGAGCGCCTGATCGCACTCATGGGCGGCCGCGAGAAGGTCCTGCTGGCGGCCGGCGAGGCCTACCTCAAGGGCGACTACCAGTGGGCCGCGGAACTGTCCGGCTACGCCATCCGCGTCGACCACGGCGACAAGCTGGCGCGCGACATCAAGGCGCGCAGCTTCCGCAAGCTCGGCTACGCAAGCATGAACATCAACTGGCGCAACTGGTACCTGATGAGCGCCATGGAGCTGGAAGGCAAGCTCGACGACGGCGGCGCCGAGGAGCTGGGTCGCCGCGTGCGCAGCGCCTTCCTCTCCAGCGACATGCTGAAGAACCTGCCGGCGCGCATCTTCCTGCAGAACTGGGTGACTCGCATCGACCCGGAGAAGAGCGCCGACGTGGAGCTGACCCTGGGCTTCGCCTTCCCCGACATCGGCGAGGAATGGAGCCTGGATGTGCGTCGCGGGGTGGCCCAGCTGCGCCGGGGCATCGACGCCGACACAGCGCTGCGCCTGACCCTCGACAAGACCTACCTGGACACCGTGATCAGCGGCGAGAACGGCCTGCTCAAGGGCGCGCTGCTGGGTGACGTGAAGGTCGACGGCAACCTGCTCGACATCAAGACCTTCCTCGGCTGTTTCGACTTCGCCGAAGCGCCGATCGCCCTGACCGTGCGCTGATGTCCCGCGGCGCGCCCGGGCGGCGCGTCGCACCACCCGTGGGCCACCGGAGGATCGCGCCATGCAACGTCGCGAGCTGTTGAAGAAGGCCGCTGCCCTGACCGCCGCGGGCGTCGCCGCCCCTGTCCTCGGGCAGCAGGCGGCGCCGGCCAGGGTACGCCCGGCCGGCCGCAAGCCGAACATCCTGCTGATCGTCACCGACCAGCAGCAGGCCCACCGCGACCTGCCCGGCGCGCTGCCGCTGCCCGGTCACGAACGGCTGCTGCGCGGCGCGGCCAGCCTGGGCAACTTCCACGTCAACACCACGCCCTGCTCGCCGTCGCGCTCGGTGCTGTTCACCGGGCAGCACACCCAGCGCACGGGGATCACCGCCAACATCGGCCTGCCGCCGTTCCGCGAGCTGTCGCCAGGGCTGCCCACCCTCGGCCACATGCTGCGCGAGCAGGGCTACCACACCGCCTACAAGGGCAAGTGGCACCTGTCGCACATCGAGCAGCCGGGCAATCTCACCTACGGCGTGGTCGAGAGCACCCGCGACGCCCTGCTGCCGTTCGGCTTCGCCGATTACAACCTCAACGGCGACCCCCACGGCTCGCTGATGACCGGCTTCATCTTCGACAAGGTCACCGCCAGCGATACCGTCGGCTGGCTGCACCAGCACCGCGACGACGAAGCGCCCTGGTTTCTCGCGGTCAACTTCGTCAACCCGCACGACATCATGTTCTACAGCTCCGGCGCGAAGCAGGAGCAGTCGCGCCTGCGCCGCAACTTCCTCGGCCCGATCGACCCGGGGCCGACCACAGGGCTGTATCAGACGCGCTGGGACCTGCCCCTGCCGCGCAGCTTCTACAGAGAGGACCTGAGCCGCAAACCCTGGGCCCAGCGCGCCGACGTGGAACTGTGCAACCGCGTGTACGGCCATCTCGACCCCAAGGACGAAGAGGCCTGGAAGGGCCTGCAGAGCTACTACCTGAACTGCGTGCGCGACGTCGACCAGTCCATCGAGCAGGTGCTGTTGGCGCTGGAGGACAGCGGCCTGGCCGACGACACCATCGTCATCCTCACCGCCGACCATGGCGAGATGGCCGGCGCGCACCAGCTACGGCAGAAGGGGCCGCACATGTACCGGGAGAACACCCGGGTCAACTTCATCGTGCGCCACCCGGACGTGCGCCAGGGCTTCACCAGCGAGGCGCTGGGCTCGACCGTCGACATCGCACCGACCGTGCTGGAACTTGCCGGGGTGGACGCGGTGACCCGCGCCGAGCGCTACCCGCAGCTGGCCGGCGTCAGCCTGGCGGACAGCCTCGGCGGTGCGGACCGGCGCTCGACCCGGGACGAACGCGGCCATCTGTTCGACTATGGTGTGGTCATGTACCTCGACCCGGAATTCACCGAGTCGGTGATGCGCCACGCCGACCAGGTCACGCCCTGGGCGATCTTGCGTGAGTCCCTGCGCCAGGGGCAGCTCGGTCCGTCGCTGGACAACCGCGCGCTGTTCCGCGGCATCCACGACGGCCGCTACAAGTTCGCCCGCTACTTCGCGCCGTCCGACCACCACACGCCGGCCGGCTTCGACGACCTGCTGGCGCGCAACGACCTGGAGCTGTACGACACCCAGGCCGATCCGGACGAACTGAACAACCTCGCCGCCGAGCCACAGGCGCATCGCGAACTGATCGAGCGGCTGAGCGCCCGGGTCGACGCGCTGGTCGCCCTGGAGATCGGCATCGACGACGGCCGCGAACACCCCGGCCCGACCTTCCTCTACAACTAAACCGGGAGCTTTCCATGCTGACCCTGGCCAAGGCCGCGCTCGCGCTGTTCTGGATACTGGCGCTGGCCAACCTGCTGCATCCCTTCGCCGGCCCCTACATGAACGCCATCGCCGCGCTGCTGCTGGTGATCCATGTGCTGGAGATCGTTGTGCTGCATGGGCGCTTGCAGCGCCAGGCGCAACCGACTCTGGCGCGCCTGCAGGTGCTGCTGTTCGGAGTGCTGCACCTGCGCAGCCTCAGCCCCTGAGATTCAGCCTGAACCCCGCTGCGCTTGCGCGGGTCTGTGCTAGTACGGCGACGTCCGCCGCCATGGACCTCAAGGAGTACCGCATGGACCTCATCCGCATTCTGATCGCCATCCTGCTGCCGCCGCTGGGCGTGTTCCTCCAGGTCGGTTTCGGTGGCGCCTTCTGGCTGAACATCCTGCTCACGCTGCTCGGCTATATCCCCGGCATCGTGCATGCGGTGTACATCATCGCCAAGCGCTGAAGGCAGCAACGAAAAAGCCGCGCGATTGCGCGGCTTTTTCATGCGGGGGAGATCAGGGTGCCTTGTCGGCCAGCTCCTCCAGGAGATCGGCGGAGGGCACGAAGAACAGGCTCCCCGTCACCGCCTTGCTGAAATCCAGGAGGCGGTCGTAGTTGCCCGGCGGCAGGCCGATGAACATATTCTCGAGCATTTCCTCCATCGGCTCCGGCGAGCGGGCATAACCGATGAAATAGGTGCCGAACTCCCCGGCTCCCGGGCGGCCGAACGGCATGTTGTCGCGCAGGATCTTCACCTCCTGGCCGTCCTTGACCAGGGTGGTCAGGGAGCTGTGCGAACAGCTCGGCTTCACCGACTCCTCCAGCTCGATGTCCGACAGCTTGGTGCGCCCGATGATGCGCTCTTGGGCCTCGGTGGACAGCTGGTTCCAGCCGGTCATGTCGTGCAGGTACTTCTGCACCAGCACGTAGCTGCCGCCGGCGAAGTCCGGGTCCTCGTCGCCGATCAGGGTGAAATGCGCAGCCTCGCGGCCCACGGGGTTCTCCGTGCCATCGACGAAGCCGATGATGCTGCGCATGTCGAAATAGCGGAAACCCTGGACCTCGTCGACCACCGTGACGGCGGCGCCCAGGCGCGCCATCAGCTGGGTCGCCAGCTCGAAGCAGAGATCCATCTGCTCCGCGCGGATGTGCAGCAACAGGTCCCCCGGCGTGGAAACGGCGACCCGCTCGCCGGTACCGATCTCGCGAAACGCATGCAGGGATAGAGGGCGCGGCGCACCGAACAGGGCATTCCACGCCGCGGCGCCGAAGCCCACCACACACGATAGATCGCCTTCCGGCACACGTTTGCCCACCGAGCGGACCAACCCCGCCACATCACCACACAAGGCCCGGACGGTCTCGTTGTGCTCCTCGCCCGGATTGAGAGTGGCGACGATAAAGATCGCACTGCGGGTGATCGGGGTGCCGACCGCCTGGGACAAGGGGGAATCGTTGGCCATCTTTGCCTCGACGTCTTCTGTGGGAGCCTGTGCGCCTGACTCCGCGAGCCAGGGCGAAACGTCGTAGAGGCTGGGCGCAGCGCAATACGAGCGGTAGCCGGGATGGTACGCAGTTTTCAGGAGGCCAAAAAGACTTAGGCCAGTCGTATGACTGGCCTAAGTCCTTGTTCTACATGGTGGGCCCACACGGACTCGAACCGTGGATCAAAGGATTATGAGTTGCCTAGAAACGCTGCAAGCCCAGTGAAATCGGGCGTAGCTTAGCGCAGGTACAGTGAGCTGAAAGTAGCGTGGTTACTGGTGTTGAGCGTAATTTAGCGAAATCTGTAAAAGCTGGGCACTGTACCGCCTGTGTACTGATCGTTTTACTCAGGAAAGCTCTGATCCCAAGTGCTTAACCTTTTCTCTGTCTGGGAAGGCTACCCGATTTTGATCGGGGCCTTTGTGCCCTAAATCAACGGACTCTAAACCTCTCACCAGCACTTTTTACATGGCAAAATTAGGTAAACGCAATTGGCGAATGGCATCCGGCACGGTCCCCCATTCCCTTGGATTCGAGGGCCAGCAATGCTTGCAGAACTTCATGAAATTGACTTCCCTGGGGTATACGCCAGGTTCGTTGACCTCTTCCCTGACAAACCGTGGTTGAAGGCCACTTCTCAGCTTCAAATGCAACTCAGGGCTAACCCCCTATCCGCCGAGAGGATTGAGTCCGCCTTCATGATCGCCTATGGGCTCAGTCACTTTGAACGCGGCGGCATGTCTATCTTGGGTAGCGAGGTTTGGCCATCAGTTCAGTTAGCTATGGGGTTTGCAGCACAGGTCTGCGGTCTGGTCAGCAACGCCCAGGATGAGAGGGGCAGGAAAGCCTATCTGGGACGCATTTCCGGAGCCTTTGCAAATCCAATCGATATGCGAGCACTGCGGTTCGAACATCTTATGGCCATGACCCTAAATAAGCGGGGGGCCCAGATCGAGTGGCCAGACGAGAGTTCCGGCGATGAGACGTTCGATATGCTGGCATCCACGGAAGGTTTTTTATCGTTTGAGGTCGAGTGCAAGTCATGCTCCGCGGACAAGGGGCGCCCAATCACTGAATCGGAGGCTAGCGAGTTCCTCTATCGGATGGCGCTTGAGCTCGCCTCTGTCCTCGGTCCGAAAGAGCTAATGGCCTTGAAGGTTCGGGTCCCCCAAAGGCTTCCGACCGCCCATAAGGCCTTAGACACACTGGTCGCAGAAGTAATCGCTGCTATTCGTGACGGGCTGGGCTCGACTGAGTCCGGAGCACTCTTGGCGTTTAGCCGGATTGTGACTCCTGACGATGTGGCTAACCCTCAAGTCTTAACTCGTCTGGTTAGTGGTCTCGCAGCTCGTGAATGGGGTGACCTCGAAGGTCCGCGAGCCTACTTTATTGGGGGCAGCACCCCCTCTGGATTCTGTATTGAGGTTTGCAGTGGTCGGAAGCTCCAGATACTCGGTGCCATGTCGAAGACTGCAAAGCATGCGGTGCGGACACAAATGACTAGGACACGACCAGGGTGTCTGGTGCTGAGATTAGAAGGGCTGAATCGAGATGAGCTAACGCAGCTCGCGCAAGAAGTACCCAATCCCTTGGCGTGGTTTGCCACCAACGTCCTCAAGGATGAGAGGCACGAGCATCTTGCGTGCTTAGCGTTCATAAGTGATGAGGAGGTCACTCGATTGTCTGAAAGCACGGTGACTGCCCAAAGCAGCTCATACTTTTTTGACAGTCCTGTAGGTCGGTATCCCAACCTCGGCATAGGAAGGACTTTTCTAAGCGGCACATCCTAGCGTTCTCATTGGGTGACCTGCTCGTAAGCTCGACACGAAGACGATGCAGCTCCACCTGCTGATCATCCTCATGGGGTTTTGACGTCTCTGGGAGTCCGGGCTATTCACTTCGCCCAAATCCTGCCGCAGTCAGATCCTGCTCCAATAAAGCGTTCTGAAGTGTGAGCACTGCCGCCCAATCGGAAGTCAGTCGGTTACGCAGCAGTGCTGCCAGGCCCTCCGCCAGGGCGACATGGCCGGCTGCCACGTCCTCGCTGAATTTCCGCAGCTGCATCTGCACTGACGTTCCCTCGGCCTGCGCCTCGAATGCCTTGAGAGCCACTGCGAGCTGTCGTTCATGGTCTTGCCGTACCGCTTGCTCGGCAGCGGATCTATCTTCTTCTCCCAGTCTGAAGCGGCGCATGCCGTCAAGCTCTGTAATCAGCTCAATGCCTCGTTGCGCCTCTCGGGTCAGAATATCGTTCAGTCGCGGCTGCTGGAGAGTATCTAGCCAGTCGTCCCCAGAGTACGGCGATGCAAATAGTGAGTACCGCCCTTTTATCGTCAGACACGATAGTGCGAGATGATCGATACGTGGGACAAACCAGACCTGGCGGCCCTCGCCAATGGCCGCCTGAACCTGGGCGGCATGTGCTTCAACCCATGCCGGCCAATCGCTGGGTGATGAAATATCCGCGATTGCCAGGAAGTCTCTATTCGGCCAGGGCAAGGGAGTTTCCCAATCTGGACGCGTATGCAACTCAAGCTCGATATCTTGTAGTCTAAGCTCGGCTTCAACACCCTGCAGATAGCTCATTGAGCTTGTCTGCTGCTGGCGCTCAACGGCTATATTGACACTGCGCAATGCATCGTCCGGCACAGCGTTACGGGCGATTGAGCGCCATTGCATCAGATTGACGCCCTGGGTTCCGGCTTCGATGGCCAATAGCCGCAACGAAGCGATCAGGCTCTCCAATCGATCCAGCACTTTTTCAGGTGATCTCCCCAAAAGCTCCCAAGGCTCTTCGCGCGCCTCTTGCACGTTTTTGAGTAAATTGCCGGTCCATAGGACGAATGCACCGTAGTCATCCGGCAACTTGATGAAGCGTCGAATCAAATCGGCAGAGCAATGGAAAAGTAGATTTTGCAGGGGTGTACTGTGCACTGCTGGGGCACTGCCGTTGTGAGCGGCGTCTCGTGGTGGAGTCAGTTGGCGAGAGGCGTCGTGAAGGTTACCGAAGCGCTCGAGCATCTTCGCTTGAGGCGGTTTGCCGCGCAGAGTGGTATCCACTATGCGCTCCAGTACAGGTAGCAAGCGCTCCAGCATGTCATACGAGCGATACTGATAGTCGGTGTAGCTCTCGTTGCCAACCAGTCGCGCTGCCGCAGCGATCCATCGCTGGTTCCAGGCGGGTAGTGCGGAGGACGGTGTGTTCTCCCTAGGAATGCGTTTGCTGGCATCCGGTAATTCGGATGGAAGACCATCGGCCGCAATTGCATCGACGGCCGCTACCATTGCGCTTGGATCAAGCCCAAGCAGCGTGACGCAGAGTGTTGCCACTTCATCGTTGAGTCGAGCCTGAGCGGAGGGGGCAACGTAGTAAATGACGCTGCGTAGAAGACGCCCTTCGGGTGCAGCTTCGACTTTAACCGGCCCTGCCCAGGGAATTTCGCATGGGACGCGCTCCAGTAAACGATTGCGCACCGGTGCCTCCACCCAGCTTGATGCGATGCGTGGATCTATCAGATGGATCGCGCCCAGCAGATCAGCAAGGCCGCTAAGATCGACTGCTTCGAAATCGGGCTTCACCGCCAGCAGTGCCGATCGCAAAGACTCCGGCAGCTCCATGCCGACCAGCGCTCCTATGAGTGCTCGAAGGCGATGGATATCGGTGGTTGCCACCATCTGATGCAAGGAGATTCGAGAAAGGGCAGACAGTAGATCCGCTCGTGGGTCTGCAGCTGGTCGGGGGCGTAATGCTCCTACGGCACTCCTCAGGCGATCCGGTAGAGGTATTGAGGAAACATCTGTGTTTGCGACTGCGAACATAGCCGCTAGGGTGATTTGAGACGGTTCCAGTCCGGCCGACAGAACTTCTGCTACCCAAGCCCGTAGTGTCGCCTCGATGTGAGCCTGGCCCATGCCGGACAGTGCTGTGACTAGCGCGACGGGATCGTGCTCGCGCTCCAGTCGTGAGGCGAGGGCAGCGACGAAAGCGCTTGTCGCGCCGGGGTGATTCACCAGCACGTGGGCGGCCAAGGCTTCCAAGCTATCGCTATGCACGGAATGAACCGCCTCGGTCACCGTTCGTGATGGCGCCGGTGGTGGGTAAGCATGGCAAAGGTCGAAGAGCATTGCCGACCGCAGCTGATGAAGGCCTCCGATGCGTCCATCTTCATTCGCCGAAACGAGATGCTCATCAATCAGGCGGCGTAGACTTCGACTCAGATCACCAGGGGCGATATCCAGCGCGGTGGACAGCCGTTCAGCATCAATTGTGGCGCCCGCCATGCTGGCGAGCGAAGTAACGCGAAGGATGGCCAGCTCGGCATCGCGAGATTCGCGCAGTCGTCGATCCACTTGCTCACTGAGAACCGTCTCGATCCGTTCGCCACGCGTCAAGATATGTGTGAATTCGAGCAGGAGCCCGCCGCTTCGCTCCCAGGGTTCGCGCCAACCCACCCAAGAGGTCCGGCCCTGGTCAAGCAGCCGGTGCCAAATTCGTTCTGCCACCGCCTCTTCAACGGGAGGGCGAACCTCTTTTGCGCGCGCCCGCGCGGTCAGCATGAATACATCTTCTTCTCTGATCGAGCCGAGCAATAGAATTCCGCTTCCACCGCCGACTTCCTTGCTCAAACCATCCCACAGACTGCTGCCTCCGCGCCCGACATCGTCCAGGATGAAACCGAGCGGTGCGGTAGGGGATGCTCTTAATGCCTGGGCGAGACGCATGAACAGGTGTACGTCGGCCGCATCTCCGCGCTTGATTTCGAACCAGCGCACGGTATGCCGGATCGTACGAGCCACTTCCCACATCAGCGCCGATTTGCCGCTACCAGATTGGCCCACGATCAACGTGGCGCCACTGGCTTCCAGAGCGTCGAGGACTATGCTGCGCGTCTCCGGTCGTTCGGCGACCAGACCGGCTGCAAGATGCCCCGGGCGTGTATTGATGCCTTGATAAAAGCTGGGGTCATCTGTGGGTGTCAGGAAATCGAGCGCCTCGCAGAGTCCGTCGCGTAATGCTGCCTCCATGCCGCTTAGGTCGAGGATCGGCTCGATCCTGCGCACGCAAGCCTCCACGTCAGATACGGCCAGGCCTGCATAGCGGGCGTCTGTGATTAAGCCATTGGCATCGGCCAAGTTGCCGATGCGGCTGAGTAGCTCAGCGTAATGGACCTGTGCAGCCAAGGGAGCGCAGGATGTAATTCGACTGATGGACCTCAGTGCAACTTCAAAAGGCGCGGGGGTAATCCAAATAACAGTATGAGGTGCGAGCGAGCTCCAGCGTGGATCGCGCGCCATGGCCTTGGCCAGGCTCGGGTTATCGGCCAGCCTGTGATCGGTGGTGGGGCCACCTGCGATCGGCTGTTCCACAAGCAAGATCAAATCACCGGTAAGGGGGGAGGATGCGCCCTCGCTTCGATACCAAAGTTCACGCACGAAGTTTGCCGCCTCGCTGGCTGAGAACGGTCCTAGGTGGTCACGGCGTGATTTCACCTGAACAAGGGCAGAGCGCGTCGCTCCGCGAAGCTCGTAGTCGTCCAGCCCTTCCGGGACCACCTCGCCGTAAGGCAGCTCTTCACTCCAGCACTGAGTTGCCAGCCAGACGCCAGCGGCATCCTGGTATCGAAAGCCACGCCCGGCATGCGACCCCGCGCGTGAGGCGCCGTGTTTCGGGCCCTTCATACAACTCCATCCTTACGTTGAATCGAGCTTAATGGCCTTGCTCAGCTAGCAAAGCTGAGAGTGTGATGAAGATGAGCGTCCTGCGTATCAATGGGTGGTTGTTAAAGGCTCTGCAGGGTTCGGCATTTCGGAAACGCCGAGCATCCCCAAAACTGCTGCCCTGCTTTCGCCCCTGATTTCACGGTACGTATCAGCAGCGCGGCGCCGCACTTCGGGCATTGCCGCTCGGCTGTTGGGTCACTACGGCGGTTGAGGTTTTGCACGTGCTCGCGGTGGGTGGCGAGGGTCGGTGCGCGGCGGCCGGTTTGCAGGGTGTGCATGAGGGAATCGACTTCAGCTGCGCTGAATACCGCCTGCTGGAATGACTTGATATAGCGGATAAAACCAATGCCCTGGGTCACGTTGGCCGGCACTTCGGTTTTGAACGTGCTGCCGCCGACGAAGGTGATGACCGAGTGCAGGTGCTCGGGATTAACGCCAAGGGTAGCTTCGAGTGCTTTGAGGTGCTTGTAGTTCTGCCTCAAAGGGTTCTGGAATTTGAACGTGCGTTTGTAGAGCTTCTGCGTCCACTGCGCTTGCTTCTCGCTGCCGAAGATCCAGCCGCTCATGTTCTTCGTTTCAAGCACGAAGATGCCGTAAGGCGAGAGGAATACGTGGTCGATCTGCGTGGTGCCGTCTGGCGTGTTCAGCGTGACGTTGTGCAGGCGACGGTAGGTTTGCTTATCCAACTTCCAATGGGCAAACAGCCGTACCAGCAGTTCACCGATCTGCCCCTTTGCCCAAGGCGACTTGAGCAGGCCGATCAGCAGTGCGGCTGGGATAAACCAGGCCAGCATGCCCCAGACTTGGGCGATGATAGGTGTGAAGTCCATTTCCTGTCCTTGGCAATCCTGAGTTAAACGGATAGTACCGAAAGTCAGCGCAAATGGACGAACGTATTCAATGGCAGCATTCGGCTCATGATGTGAGCCGATTGTGCGGGCGATACGGCTTACAACTCACCTGGCTGTTTTTCCATATTGGCGTTGGACAAGGTGTTGGTTTGTATCTTCGTGGCCAATGCTGTCATTGCTCTGGCGCGGCTAGCCACCTCCATAGCCTTGGCGATGTAGGCGGCGTCTCCAGTGTCCAGGGCATCCGCGAGAAATGCCTCTATCGCCTCCAGGCCGTGCAGCGCTTGCGCGGGGTCATAGTCATAAACGGGCTCGGTCATTACTGCCTCCACTCATTGGCCAGCGAAGCAACCCAGTTCTTGGGGTTGATACACAGCCTATGCGTTAACGGGTGAATTGCGTGTTTATGCCGAGGTCTTTCTGCCGCGCTTGGCCTTGGGGGTGGCGGCGCGTTGGGCTTGGATGCGCTCCAGCAGCACGCTGGCCGGTTCGTCGTTCGGGTCTTGGGGTACCAGTTCGCCTCGGAAGGCCTTGGCCAAGATGCTCTGGGTCAGATGGTTGATACGAGCCAGGGCTGTAGCGACCTTGGCTTCCACTTGGTCGGCGAAGGTGAAGAGCTGTTCGACGCGGCGGACGATTTCAGTTTGTTCTAGCTCACATGGCAGAAAAATTGGCAACTGCTCAAAAATCTTTTTACCGAGCGTCGGAACGCCAGTGTTCGAGTTCATTTCCTGCATAAGCCAATCAACAACTGAATCAGGCCTGAGGCATAACAAAAGATAGTCACTCGAAATTCCTTTCTTCGCTCGGACTATAAAAACTGTATGACTAAAAACATACTCGCGATCTGCGGGGGCCTTTCGTGCAAGGCCTAGGCGACCTTTACGGGCAAATATCACATCGCTTTCTTGGAAGCCGCATGCAACGCGTCGCTCCTCGTAAAATGAGCGATTAACAAGTTTCGCGTTCGAAAAGCTCCAGCCGGAATAACCGGAGAAATCCTGCGTCGAGAGTATGGGTATTTCGCCATTCTCATAAGATGGATATCTATGTGATGGGTTTGGATCTAGGGTGTTTGCACATGCACCAAGCAAAACACTTCTGGGCGTTTCCCAGCCTGCGGATATACGATCCTGTTCCGTCAGCCGCCCGGAGACGGCGGCGGCGAGGACGGATTGGCGGAAGCGTTTGAGCAGGGCGGGGATGGCGTCGATGCGGGCTTTGAGGGTGTCGACCTGGGGCAGTAGTTCATCAAGTTTTTGGGCGATGCGTGTTTGTTCGTTCTCAGGTGCCATACGGAACGGCAGTGTCTTGGCTGTAGTTCCTGAAAGCTCTTTGAACGTTGTACCTGTACCAAGGCTGTCGGCCAGTTGACGAATACTTTTTAAATAGTAGAAGGCGTAGCTAGGGTCGATTTCTTTGGGGAAAACAAAGCTCTTGAAACCCTGATTGGTGGAGATTTCATTAGCGGCCAATGCTACATAGCCGATAGGTGCGCGGCTGCTGAAGAGCAGGCTGCCTTTTGGCATCAATTTGGCTGAGCAGGATTCGTAACCTTTTTGTGAAAGATCTCGTGAGCCGTGGGAAATTTCTTTAGCTTTGTAACCGCTTAGATCTGCAGGTGTGAGCCAAGCAATCCCAGCGCCAGGAGCTTCAAAGTTGCTGGCGTCATTTGCTTTGGGGGTGCCTCCAGCTACTACCTCAGCGATTTCACCGATTTCTACATCGACCCACCCACTCGGCAACCCACTCATTCCCCATTCCCCTCAACCACCGCCAGCCCCATCACCTCGGCCATCAACTGCTTCTGCGCCGCCACTTCATCACTAGCCCCCAGCGCCTTCATCAGCTCCTCCAGCTCATGCAGGGCCTCGGTCAGTTCGGCCATGGCTTCGCCGGCCAGCACTTCGGGGGCAGGCAGGTCGGCGGCGTCCAGGCTATCGGCATCCTTTAGCCAGCTGATGTCCAGCGAGTCGCCGCGCTCACGAATCTGCTCGCGGGTAAAGACGCGGAAGCGGCTCAGCTCGCCAATGCCTTCGACGTTTTCGGCGCGCGGGCTGTGGCCGTTGGGATCATCGCCGTAGGCGTCCTCGAAGGGTTTGAGGTGCGCCGCTCCAAAGGGCGTGCGTTTGCCGAAGCTGGGCATGTTGCTGCGCAGATCAAAAATCCACACGCGCTGGGTGCAGCCCTGTTCCTGACGCGGGTTGGCCTGGGTGCCTTTCTGGAAGAACAGCACGTTGGTCTTCACGCCCTGGGCGTAGAAGATGCCGGTGGGCAGGCGCAGGATGGTGTGCAGGTTGCACTTGTCCATCAGGTCGCGGCGTACCTCGGTGCCGACGCCGGCCTCGAACAGCACGTTGTCTGGCAGCACCACGGCGGCGCGGCCACCGGGCTTGAGGCCTCGGTAAATATGCTGGAGGAAGGCCAGCTGCTTGTTGCTGGTTTTGTAGGTGAGGTCGTCACGGGTAGGGCCGCCGCCGCCCTTGGCCGTGCCGAAAGGCGGGTTGGAGAGAATCACGTCCACCTTGGGCAGGTTGGCCCCGCTTTGGCCAAGGGCGTTGCCCAGGTGCACCACGCCTTCCTCATCGCCTTCCATGCCGTGCAGCAAGGTGTTCATCAGGGCCAGGCGGCGGGTGCCGGGCACCAGTTCGATACCGACAAAGGCGCGGTTGCGCTGGAAGCTACGAGCTTTCTCATCGAGGTCGTAAAGGTCGTCGGTGTGCTGCTTGATATAGGCATCGGCGGCAATCAAGAAGCCTGCGGTGCCAGCAGCCGGGTCTTGGATTGTCTCACCGGGCTGCGGCTTGAGGCAGTTGATGATGCTGTCGATCAACGGACGCGGGGTGAAGTACTGGCCAGCGCCGGATTTGGTTTCGCTGGCGTTCTTTTCCAGCAGGCCTTCGTAGAGATCACCGAGGCCATCCTGTCGGGCGCTGAACCAGTCGATGCCGTCCAGGCTTTTGATCAACTGTTCCAGGTGGCGCGGCTCTTTCAGGCGCGTTTGCGCGTCGGCGTAGATGGCTGCAATCAGCGGATCTTCGTTCTTGCCCAGGTCGAGCAGCATCTGCCGGTAGTGATCGAGCAGGTTGAGGCCGGATCTACCCGCCAGATCCGGCCAGCGCGCGCCCTCGGGCAGCTTGTGGGCGAAGCTATCGTTGTTCTGCACCTGCTCGTATTCCATCTTTATAAACAGCAGGAGCACCAGCTCGGTGACGTAGTCGCTGTAGTTGATGCCGTCGTCGCGCAGCACGTCGCAGAGGTTCCAGAGCTTCTGGACGATATCGGAGTTGGTCATGGAGTGTTCTCTAATTGGCTCATGACGTGAGCCGAATACATCTGCTATTCGGCTCACGGGGAAATAGGGAGACTTAGTCGGGTGTTTGCCAGAAAGGGTCGTTCTGCCAGTCGGGCGGAAAGCCCATGGCCCGTAGGTTGGTCTCTGGAAACTCTGCCAATAACTCGTGTAGACGTCTGTCCCAGCTGGTATGCGGGCTGACCTGGCGCATCAGGAGGTTGAGGATGCACAGTACGGTGAACAGGCGGGCATGTTGTCCGGGTTGTTGCAGGTGTTGTGGCCAGGGGAAATTGACCGTCCTGGGTAGCTCTGGACGGATGCCCAGCTCGCGGTTCCATAGGCGTGCGTGATGCGCGCAAATATTGCGGATGGTGGTCAGGGTGTGCAGCCAGGATTGCAGCAACGGGGCGGGCAGCTTCAGGCGTTTGGCGATGGCCTTTTTGTCGGCATCGCGGGCCAGACCCTTGAACAGGTGCGAGAGATCGCCCAGGGTGATTTCTTCCATGGCCGCCCAGGCTGGCATTAGCTCGGGGGTGTTGTACGTCAGGGCGTAATGACGTGCGTAGCTTTCCTTGGCGCGCATGCTCTTGAGTTGCTCTTTGCGGGTGTCAGACGCGTGGGAGGCGTCGATGCGCTGGCATTCGCGCAGATGATCCTGGAATGCCTTGTCCTGCTTGCTACGGATGCTGTCGAGCAGCGCATGGTGCCGAAAGCTGCGCTGGAAGAACTTTGGCTCCAGATACCAGTGCGAGCCATATTGCGGCCCCATGTGGTTGCTGATAACGGCTCTGGCCGCGACTTCTATGCGCTCGATGGCATCTATGACCAGCAGGCGTAGGCGGCGGTCGAAGTCATACAGGCGGGTGAGTGCCTGCAGGCGGGTGCCGGGTTTGAAGCCGTGGTCAGCATCTTCCGAAAGCTGGAATGGGCGCATGTAGGGCGTGAGGCGGAAGAAGCTGACCGCTTCCAGAAAGCAGTGCGCCTTAGCTTCGTCCTGGATGGTAAGCCCACGCTGTTTGAGCAGGGCCAGCTGCGCAGGAATATCAATGGCTGGCTTACTGAAAGGCTTCATGCGGAAAAACTACCGGGCATAAAAAACCCGCTCAATTTGTGCGTAGCTGCCGAAGCAACCATAGGCATGGCGGGTGTGTTGCGTGAGAGGTTATGCATCACTGCATCGTTTTGCAAGGGATTTGGCACTGTAATGATGAGCGGATTGGCGTGCTTGGTTGTCTGTGGGTGAGGCTGGTTGCCCATATACAGCGAGTGACTGGCTTCGAGCGCAGGTGTCCTCTGTCCTGGGACCGAGGACACCTGCTGTCGGGAAATCAGCAGGGAGTCAATGATCATCCAACTGCCGACCACAGGTTGTCATTCAACGCTTCCAATACCCGTTCCAGGTTGCCGCCTAGGTTACGATCCAGGGCTTTGAGGCCGCCATCGTTCCGGAAGGCGTCGTTGACCTGCTGCGGATCAATGACCACCTCATGCACCAGTTGCTTGGCCAGACGATCCAGCCATTTGCGTTGCACGGGCGTCCAGGGTTGCAGGGCGTAGATGGTCTGCATGGCCTTGGCCACACGTTGGTCGAAGGGTAGCAGGGCTTCGCCGATGGCCGCCTGGCGGATATAGCCGATGATGCTGGCGGCGATTTCCTGGTTGGTCTGATTGCGCCAGGCGCTTTTCAGGCTGGCTTCGCTGAAACCATGCTGGTCGAGCAGCAGGCGGACTTCGCGCAGTTGCTCGCGGGTTAGGTCCTTGGGGCGGTTGACCACCACGCCAAGGGCCGCTGACTGGTTGAGCTGGGTGCGAATAAAGTCGTTGAAGCTTTCCAGGTAGTCGGCCGGTTTCTGGTTTTGCCCGTAGTTCTGTTCGCGCACCAACAGTTCGTCGCTGTGGGTGGAAATAACCGGGTAGTTCTCCGAGCCGAGCAGGGCGCTGACGGCGGCCAGTTGGTTGAGCAGCTGGCTGTGCTGGCGGACGAAGTTGGCCGCTTGTTGCGGGCCAAGGTTGTGCAGGTGTTTATGTAACTGGGCCGGCTCAACGCCCCACGCTTCTTGCAGCTCATCGAGCTTTTCCTTCAGCGTGGGTTTGTCCTCGGCCTTGTGCTGGGCCTTGCGCAGGATACGCATCACGCGCTGGCTCAGCTGGTCGAGCACGTCATGGGCGTGGCTGCTGTCGTCCTGGCTGCCAGGGGCATCATGGCTGGCTCCGCTGGTGAGTTCGCTGACCAGTTGCTCCAGGCTGATGTTGGGGTTCTTCACCAGGGGCTTCATGGTGTCGACCGCTTCCAGGCTGGCGTAGAGGTCGACGGGGTCATAGATGCGGAATACGGTTTTGCCGATTTCGTCGCAGCGGCGCGTGGCACGGCCTTTCATCTGCTCATAGAGGATGCGCGAGCGCACCCGGCGCATAAACACCAGGTTGCAGATCTTCGGTACGTCGATGCCGGTGGTGAGCAGGTCGACGGTGATGGCGATATTGGGTGTGGGCTCGTTCTTGTAGCGGCGAATCAGCGTTTCAACCTGGTCGCTCTGGCCGGTGATGATTTCCACGGCGGCCTGGTTGTACTGCTCGCCGTAGGCTTCTTTGAAGGCTTCATCGAGTAGGTTTTTGACTCGCTCGGCATGGGCCTGGTTGACGCAGAAGATCATGGTCTTCTCTTCGCCAAACGGGTCCAGCTCCTTGGCCAGTTCATCACAGATGACCTTGTCAAAGGCCGGGGTGATCACGCGGCGGTTGAACGACTCGATGTTGAAGCTGAGTTCATCTTCCAGCTCGGCTACGTCGACTTCGCCGGTTTGGGTGTTGATAACGCTGACCGACTCGCCTTTCTCGAAGCGGATGCCGTGCTTGCTGAGCTGGGTTTCGTAGCGGATCGGTGGTTCGTGATCCACCAGCCAGTCGTCGGCGACTGCTTCGCGGTAGCTGTAGGTGAATACCGGTTTGCCGAAAATTTCGCTGGTGTGCTTGGCCGGGGTGGCGGTGAGGCCGATGCGGCAGGCGTCGAAGTGGTCGAGCACGCGGCGGTACTGCGAGAGGTACTGGCTGTGATCACGCACGGCCAGTTCGCCTTCGGTCATTTCCTGGTCGAGGGTATAACCCCGGTGGGCTTCGTCGACGATGATGCAGTCGAACTCGCCCACGGGCGGCGGGTTATCCGAGCGGAAGATGCGGCTGACCATGGCTTGCACGGTGGCGACCTGGATGCGCGTTTCTGCCTCGGCGGCCATATCGCCCAGCTCTTTGATGTCGTAGATCTGCGCCAGGGTGTGGTTCTGCTCAAGCGTGGTGTCGTTGAACGCGTCGATGGCCTGCTGGCCGAGGGCGCTGCGGTCAACCAGAAAGAGGATGCGTTTGAAGCGTTCGGCCTTCAGAAAACGGTACATCAGGCCAATGATGGTGCGGGTTTTCCCGGTACCGGTGGCCATGGCCAGCAGGCAGTCACGCTGATTGTTGGCCAGGGCCTGCTCCACGGCCTGGATGGCTTTTTCCTGGTAGTCGCGCAGCTTGAGGTAGGCGAAGCCTTCGGCCTTGAGCTTGGTTTCGGCGTCTGCCTGGCTGCGTTTGAGCAGGTCGAGCAGGTCATTCGGGGTGTGGAAGTCAGGCAGCGGCCTGCGCGTGTTGGCCGGGCTGCGCAGGTCACGGAACCAGGTGCCGGACTGTTCGGCGAGCTGCTTGATAAAGGGCCGGCCGTTGCAGGCGAAGGCAAAGGGCACGCGGAAGTGGCCACCCTGGCCATCGTTCCAGGGTTGCGTTTGACCCGCTAGCAGCCAGGGCTGCTGATGCTCTGTCGCCAAGTTGAACTCACGGGCATAGCGCTCGGCCTGGGGAATGCGGTCGGCGATATTGATGCGCTTACGCTTGGCTTCAACGATCGCGATTGGCGTAAGACCGGCGAACAGTACGTAGTCGGCGCAGGCTTTGGGGCTGCTGGTGGGCCACTCGGCGATGGCCTTGTTCTTGCCCCTCTCCGGACGTGCACCCTTGCCGTAGGTGAGGTCGAGGGAGTCGGCCTCCCAGCCGGCGTCGATCAACTGCTGGTCGATCAAGATGCGAGTCAGGTCTTCGGATAGGTCGAAGCTGCTGCTGGCCTGCTGAGTCAGCTTGGCGACCTGCTGGCTGGCTTGTGGCTGGGCTGCCAATTGCTGCTGCAGAGCTTTGAGGCTTTGCTCGTGCTCACTGCGCAGCTTTTGCAATGCGGCTTCGTGTTCGGCGGCTAGCTGCTTATGGCTGCGTGATTCGGCATCCATCTGCTCGGCAAGCACGGCGTATTCTTCGGCTTCCTGCTTGAGCAGGTCAGCCAACTTCTGGTTGCTCTCCAGTTGCTGGCTGGACTCGCTGAGCTGCGTCTTGAGCTGTTCGATCTGACTTTGCAGATCGCGCAGCGGAGCGCTGGGATCTTCGGGGGTGACGAAGGGGCCAGGTTTGAACGCATGAGCATTCTTGCCGAACGACTGGTGATACCAGATGGCCAGAGCACGGGCGACCTTCAGCCCATCCATGGCCTCACGGTGCTGGGTGCGGAACTCGTGGGTGGCCTTGTTGCCCTCGACGCGCAGGGTATGGAACAGGCTACGGATGTTCTGATCCAACTGGATCTCGCGGCTGAGCTTGTAGAGCAGGTCGGACTGCGTGGTGGTGGCATCGAACTCGATGCCGGCACGGCTGGCCAAGTCTTGAGCCAGGGCCTCGCCGAGTTGGCGTAGCTTGATCAGTGTGGTGTTGGGGTCGCTGGCGAATACCTGCTCGGCTGTGCTCGCAAGCTGCAGGAAAACCGGGTCGTGTTCCTGGAGAAAGGCGAAGTTACTGCTGGCTGCCATGGTCGATCCTTCGGTTGCGTTCCACTCATTACGCCAAACGGGCTCTATTACGCGTAAGTGGCAGCAGCTTAACGAAGGTGAGCCGAGTTTGGCCATGGCATGGGCCACTGAGTGTTCAGCTTTGACCATGCGCCAGGGCTAAGGGCTTTCTCAGCCGTGCTTCACTTTGCGCTCCAAACCTCATAGCCCTGGCGTGCTATTTCTTTCTGCGCTAGGTCGTTTCTAGCGCCGCCCAGTTGTCGCAAGGTCAGCAACATTTCCAGCAGTACGCCATCCATGCCTTGCAGGCCGTTACTGCCTTGGGGCTCTCCAGGTGCCAGATCTGTCATCCGCTCGACTGCTCGCCTGAGCATCTGCAACTCATCCATGACGGCATCTTCGCGTTCCAGCCGGTTGCGTAGGTAGGTGCTCAGCGGTAGCTCTGCTGCCATCGCCTGGGCCTCGTACAGCTCTCGTTTTTCCACCGTCAGGCGGAGTGGTATTGCGTCCGCTAGTCTCATGTCTCTCCGTAGTCGCCTCCGTATACAGCTATATCCCTTTAGAATAGGGTTTCCAGCTTGGTGTGTAGTCGTCTCGCAATACAAAAAAAACAATAGATTTTCCAAAAAACCTTTTTAAATCAATATGTTGCGCGCGCCTGCAAGGTGCGTATGGTGTATAGCAAAAAAGCTGTGTTTTAAGGGTGGCCACGATCCCTAGAACACCTCGATTTTTAAGGGGAATTGCTACCAAGAGGGTCTGTTTAATCCCCAACGGCTTGTCCGTTGGCCGAGGTAGCTCAAAAGTAGCAATCGGGTAGCAGTTGAATAGCAGCTCAGTAGCAGTTCGGTAGCAACAAAGAAGCAGGTCACGCTTTTGTTAGGCAGGGATGATGCGAAAATCATCCAGATATGATGCAGATATGATGCAGATATGATGCAGATATGATGCAGGTTGGGCATAAATCATTCAATTTTGATGCAAATCACTCCGGTCAGAGAGGAATACACTCTGAAGACAGAAAGAAGACAGTTAGAGAACAAAAAAGATACAGCTAGAGAACACTTAGAAGACAGAAAAGCAACAGTAGGCAACTGAAAGACAACTGGGAGACAACAAGAAAGCAACAGTCTGGTGCTGCGCTGAATACAAAGCCTACCTCCTGCCGCTAACTACCATCGCCTTAAGCTGGCTTCTTGCGAGCGTGGCTGCTGTTTTTGCTCCTTGGGTAGTCGGGACAAAGTCGCCGCTACGATGGCGCTGTAGGAGCCCATGAAAATACTGAATGGGCGACTGAGTTATGTGCCCAGGACGCGCCATCGCTTTGGACAGCTCGGCCAGTAGAAATCGTGCTTCCTGATCCGGTGTGTTGCGTAGCAAAACGCTAATTTGCTCCCGCTCGCCTGTGGATAACTGCCCAAGTGGCTCGGGCTCCGGTGTAGTAGGGTTAGAGTTATAGTTACTGTTAGTGTTAACCCGCCCCCTATCGATAGGGTATGGATAGGGTATCGATACCCTATCTGTGGAGCCTTCATCGACTGCCGATGAAGGGCTAAAAGCGTTGGAGACGAGCTCTCGGAGCTCGCCGTTGTCGGGGAGCCGTTGGATCAGGTCATCGGTGTAAAGCGTGCGCCATTGCTCGGGTAGCTCCCGAATCTGGTTGAAGGTCTTTTGCCTAAGCGTGGGCCCTAGCGCCATGCGCGGGGAGTTGTGATCCCAACAGATGTGAACCCACACGTAGCTCTGCTCTGGCTCGTATTCGATGAAGCCTGCATCTTGTAGTCGGCGCAAAATCGGCATGAACTGGGATTCGGTATCCCAGCCCATCTCAGACGCAGCAATGCGCGGAACAATCTGGTAAGCGCCAATGATGTTGCTGAAGGGGCAGGTCAGCAGATAGGTGAGCGTCGACCGGTCTTCCTGAGTCCTGCCAGCCATTTTGGGCGACCGCCAGAATGCAGAGTCATTGATTGTGCGTTGCCTGCTCATGCGCTGGCCTCATCAATCAACCGCGCAATGCCTTGAGTTTTGAAGTAAACACGGCGACCGATTTTAAGCCGGGTATCCCGCAGTTTTTGGGCGAGCTCAGAGTTGCCAGACAGAGTTATGCGTAATCCATCTTTGCTTCGATGAAGAATATCTGCGACTTGTTCAATTGAAAGTAGAGGTGAGCCTTGAAATTTATCAAGTAGTAGTTGTTCAGTGCTCAATTTATATTCTCCTGAAACTTTATTTAGAATAATTTCGTTATCTAACGATTATGTTCGCTAGATGAAGATGGCTTCAGGTTACTTTGCGCTTTTAGATTTGGTCAAATCAGAAAAGTCAAATAGTATTTACAAGTGTTGACAAAAAACGGTGTGATTCTGCAGTTTTCTGTTTCGGCTTTCTGGCTATCTTATTGTTTTAATTGAAATTTAATATTTTGCTATGGTTGCATTTTGTTACTATTTGATTTTTTATTTTCTACTTTTGGTCGCCTGGCGGTTGGGTTTTGAGGCTAAAGCTTGGTTGTGAACTAGGTCGGCCTCCATTTTTTGCGTGGACTTGTCCACGCAAAAAATGGAGGAATTTCTTTGCTTGGGTCTCTTGCAGTCTACGGTTTGGTTTGCTCAGCCATTCTGTCCAGCTTGCCTACAAGGTCTTCGGCCCGTAGGTGTGTGTAGCGCTTCAGCATCTGCATCGACTTGTGGCCGCTGATGGCGGAAACCTCCTGGTCGGATAGGCCGCCCTCGACCAGCCGGCTGACTGCTTCATGGCGCAGATCATGGAAGCGCAGGTCAGGCATGCCGAGTTTCTTCTTCAGTAGCCCCCAGGTCTTGGTGAAGGCATAGGGGCGGCGTTTATCGTCCTTTCCCGGTTCTCCAAAGAACACCAGGTTGCAGTCCTTGGGGCGAGCGGGGTTCTCCAGGGCTGCCTTGAAAGTCTCAGTGGCCAGCTTGGTGAGGGGTACGGTTCGTGCGCTGTCGTTCTTGGTGTCAGCAAGGCGCACCACACGTTTTTTCAGGTCGACCTGTTGGCAGCGTAGCCCGGTAATCTCTGACGAGCGCATGCCGGTCTCCAGGGCGATGCGGACGATCCAGCCCAGCATGGGGTTGCTGTGGTTGTTCACTGCGGCGAGCAGGTGTCTTTCCTCTTCGGCGCTTAGTCTGCGGTCGCGCCCATCACCAGGGCTTGGTTTGCGGATATTCAATACTGGATTGAAGGTGAGCCCCAGGCCCCACTCCTGAATCGCCACGGTGAATAAGTGGCTAAGCAGGGCAAGCTCCAGGCGCACGGTGTTGTTGCTGGTAGGGGCGCCGCGCTTGCTCAGGGTGCCTAGGCGGGTGTCGCGGTAGTTGGCGATGATCTCGGCGGAGAGGGCGGCCAGGGAGTATTTGCCCAGATGCTGGATCAGCTGCTTGGCTTTGGTGGCTTCAGCCTTGCGCGTGGTGGGTTTCTTGCTGGGCGTCACCTCGGCCAGATAGCGTTCAAGGGCCTTCTCCAGAGTCATGCGCTCGGAGCCGCTGCGCTGGATGTACACGCCCCTGACCATTTCATCTTCGGTGCGGCGCGCCCAGTCTTCGGCATCACGTTTGGTTCGGAAGGTTTTAGTGTTGGTCGGCCAGCCAGTTTTGCGCACCAAGGCTTTCCAGGTGCCGGCTTCGGTTTTGACAATCGTGGCCATGTTTTTGAGCTCCAAAGGCGTGCGGCTGTACCGGCACTGTACCGAATTTGTACCTTTGGACTATAGGACTGTTTCGCAGCGTTGCGCTGCAGAAAGTAAAAAGCCGCGCAGTGCGCGGCTTTGAAGGTGGTGGGCCCACACGGACTCGAACCGTGGACCAAAGGATTATGAGTCCTCTGCTCTAACCGACTGAGCTATAGGCCCTCAGAAGGAGCGGCGGATTATACCGGCGCCTTTTCCGCGCTGCCAATCGGCAGGGGGCCGAGAAAGTTGGTGGCGAAGGATTCGGCCGAGAGCGGGCGGCTGATCACGTAGCCCTGGATCTGTTCGCAGCCCTCGCTGGCGAGGAAGGCTTCCTGGGCCTTGGTTTCCACGCCTTCGGCGATCACCGACATCTGCAGGCTGCGGCCCAGCGCGATGATTGCGCGGGTGATGGCGACATCGTCCGGGTCGCCGGGAAGGCCGAGGACGAAGGATTTGTCGATCTTGAGGATGTCCAGCGGCAGGCGCTTGAGGTAGCTGAGGGACGAGTAGCCGGTACCGAAGTCATCGATGGCCAGCTGCAGGCCCAGCGACTTGAGTTCGTGGAGTACCAGCAGCGCTTCCTCGGCCTGGTTCATGATGAAGCTTTCGGTGATCTCCAGTTGCAGGCAGCTGGCCGCCAGGCCGAAGTCGTCGAGGGTGCCGGCGATGCGCTCCACCAGCTTGGGCTGGCGCAGCTGGCTGCCGGACAGGTTGACCGACAGCGGGCCGAACGGCGCGTGGCTTTCCTGCCAGGAACGCATCTGCCGGCAGGCTTCCTGCAGCACCCAGTCGCCTAGCTGGAGGATCATGCCGTTGTCTTCGGCCAGCGGGATGAAGCGATCCGGCGGAATCTCGCCGAACAGCGGATGGTGCCAGCGCAGCAGGGCTTCCGCGCCGACCAGGGTTCTGCTGGTCAGGCACAGCTTCGGCTGGTAGTAGAGGCTCAGTTCGCCGCGCTCGATGGCGCGGCGCAGCTCCAGCTCCAGGGTCATGCGCTCGGTGGCCTGGAAGGTCAGGTTGCGGGTGTAGAACTCGACTCGGTTGCGGCCCTTGGCCTTGGAACTGTACATGGCCGCGTCGGCGTTCTTGACCAGGGTGGCGACGTCCTCGCCATCCCTCGGGTACAGGCTGATGCCGATGCTGGCGCTGATGAAGAATTCGCTGTCCTCCGCATGGAAGGCCGTGTTGAAGCAGTTCAGCAGCTTGGTCGCCACCCGTTCGGCGTCGGCGGGCAGCTGCAGGCCGGGCAGCAGCACGATGAACTCGTCGCCGCCCTGCCGCGCCACCGTGTCGATGTCGCGCAGCTGGCCGCGCAGGCGCTGGGCGATGCTCTTGAGCAACTGGTCGCCGACCGGGTGGCCGAGGCTGTCGTTGATGTGCTTGAAGCGGTCCAGGTCGAGGAACAGCACGGCGCCCTGGCCGCGCTCGGTGCGGGCCTCCTGCAGCGCCTTGTCCAGGCGGTGTTCGAACAGTGCGCGGTTGGGCAGGCCGGTGAGTGGGTCGTGGTGCGCCTGGTAGTCCAGCCGTTCCTGGGCCTGCTTGAGCGAGCTGATGTCGGCGAACACACCGACGAAGTGGGTGATCTGCCCGTCCTGGCCACGCACGGCGCTGATGGTCAACCATTCGGGGAACTCCTCGCCGTTCTTGCGCCGGTTCCAGATCTCGCCCTGCCAGTGCCCTTCCTCGTTCAACTGGCGCCACATGTCTTTGTAGAAGGTCCGGTCATGCCGTTCGGAGGCGAGCAGACCGGGCTTCTGGCCGAGTGCCTCGGCCTCGCTGTAGCCGGTGATCTCGCTGAAGGCGCGGTTGACCGCAGTGATGCGCTGCTCCAGGTCGGTGATCATCACCCCCTCGGCCGTGCTCTCGAAGACGGTGGCGGCCAGGTGCAGGCGTTCTTCCATCTGCTCGCGGTCGGTGATGTCGCGGGCGATGGTAAGCAGGCAGGGTTCGTCTTCGATCATGATCGCCTGGACCGAGAGTTCGCCCAGGCGCAGCCTCCCGTCGCAGGCGTTGAGCCAGGCGCGGAAGTCGCGCAGGCCCCCATGCTGGCGTACCGCCTCGACCATACGCAGGCGGTCGTCCGGGTTGGCCCACATGTTCAGCTCCCGGGTGGTGTGTCCGAGCGCCTCGGTGATGTCGTAGCCGGTGATCCGGGTGAAGCCCTCGTTGGCCTCGAGGATCAGCCCGTCGCGCGAGCGGGTGATCAGCAGGCCATCCGGCGAGGCGTGGAAGGCCTTGGCGAACTTCTCTTCGGACAGGCGCTGGGCCTGCTCGATGCGCTTGGCCTCGCTGATGTCGACCATCAGGCCGTGCAGCAGCGGGCCGTCGTCGCCCGGCATCGGCGTGACGATGTCGCGAATCCACACGGTGCGGCCGTCGGCCGCCAGCATGCGGTAGTCGAAGCCGGCCTGGCCCTCGCCCTGGATGTGCCGGTGCGCATGCTCGGCGTCGTCCGGGTGCAGGTGGCGCTGCCAGAAGCCCGGCTCCAGCCATTCGTCCAGGGGATAGCCCAGCAGTTTTTCGGCGTGCGGCGAGACGTAGGTGAAGCGCTGTTCCTTGAGGCGCATCTGCCAGGCCACCGCGCTGAGGCTCTCGATGAGGCCTCGATAGTGCTGTTCGCTGCTGCGCAGGCGCTCTTCCAGGCTTCGGCCCCTGCGCATCTCCTGGCGCAGCCGCTGGTTGATGCGCAGCACGGTGGCCAGTATCAGCAGGGCCAGCAGGAAGACGGGGATGCCATAGGGGAGGGCGCGGAGCCAGGCGTCACGCTCGTCCAGCACGCCGCCGACCCAGGGCTCGCGCAGCTTGGCGATTTCCTTCTCGGTCAGTTCGGCGAACAGCTTGTCGAGGATACCGATCAGCGGCGTGTTCTGGTGCGGCGCGGCCATCGCCAGCTGGTAGCGGTAGGGGGTCTCGCCGGTGATGCTGAGGCCGTCCAGCTTCAGCTCGCGCAGGCTCCAGACACTGGAGGCGAGGTCGCCGATCATCGCGTCGGCCTGGCCCGTGGCGAGGGCCTGCAGCGCGGCCTCGACGCTGGGCAACGGCAGCAGGTTGAGGTCGGGGTGGCGGTTGCGCAGGATGACGTGGGGCGCGTAGTCCAGCACCACGGCGATCTTCAGGCCGTACAGCTGGTCCAGCCTGCGCGGCTGCGGGCCGCTGCGGTGGGCGAGGATGACGATGGGGAAGTCGAGGTAGGGGCGGGTGAAGGCCAGGTCGCGCTGGCGCTCGGGGGTCGACATGATGCCTGGCAGCAGGTCCACCCGGCCTTCCTGGGCGCGGGCCAGCACCTCGCTCCAGTCGTTCGAGGCCACCGGCTGCATCCGGACCTTGAGGCGCTCTTCGATCAGCCTGACGTAGCTGGCACTGAGGCCGCTGTAGCGGCCTTGTTCGTCGCGGAACTCGAAGGGCGGCCAGGAGGGGTCGATGCCCAGGCGCAGCTGTGGGTGATCGGCCAGCCAGGCCTGTTCCTCCGGGCTGAGCTCGAGCGCCGCCGCCGGGAGCGCCCAGCACGCCAGACACGACAGGAGAATGGCCAGCAGACGCGACATGCGGCAGTTCCGGGAAGCGTTGGATACTCTTGTCAGTGTAGCCGGCGCAGAAGCAAAAACCCCGGCGGGTGCCGGGGTTTTGCCATCATTCGTCGAGGAATGAGCGCAAGTGCTCGCTGCGCGTCGGATGGCGCAGCTTGCGCAGCGCCTTGGCCTCGATTTGACGGATGCGCTCGCGAGTGACATCGAACTGCTTGCCCACTTCCTCGAGGGTGTGGTCGGTGTTCATGTCGATGCCGAAGCGCATGCGCAGCACCTTGGCCTCGCGGGCGGTGAGCCCGGCCAGCACTTCGCGGGTGGCTTCCTTGAGGCTTTCCACGGTCGCCACTTCGATCGGCGACTGCATGGTGGAGTCCTCGATGAAGTCGCCCAAGTGCGAGTCTTCGTCGTCGCCGATGGGCGTCTCCATGGAGATCGGCTCCTTGGCGATCTTCAACACCTTGCGGATCTTGTCCTCGGGCATCTCCATGCGCTCACCCAGCTCTTCCGGAGTCGGCTCGCGGCCCATCTCCTGCAGCATCTGGCGGGAGATGCGGTTGAGCTTGTTGATCGTCTCGATCATGTGCACCGGAATGCGGATGGTGCGCGCCTGGTCGGCGATCGAGCGGGTGATCGCCTGGCGAATCCACCAGGTGGCGTAGGTCGAGAACTTGTAGCCGCGGCGGTATTCGAACTTGTCCACCGCCTTCATCAGGCCGATGTTGCCTTCCTGGATCAGGTCGAGGAACTGCAGGCCGCGGTTGGTGTACTTCTTGGCGATGGAAATCACCAGGCGCAGGTTGGCCTCGACCATTTCCTTCTTGGCGCGGCGGGCTTTCGCCTCGCCGATGGACATGCGGCGGTTGATGTCCTTGATCTCGGCGATCACCAGGCCGGCGTCGGCCTCGATGGCGCTCATCTTCTCCTGGCAGCGCTGGATGTCGGCCTGCAGGTTGCCGATGGCCTCGGCGTACTTGGCCTTGCCCTTGGCCAGGCCGGCGGACCATTCGGTGGAGACTTCATTGCCGGGGAACAGCTTGAGGAAGTCGGCACGCGGCATGCGGGCGTCACGCACGCACAGTTGCATGATGGCGCGCTCCTGGGCACGAACCTGCTCCAGAGAGCCGCGAACGCGCTCGACCAGGGCATCGAACTGCTTGGGCACGAGCTTGATCGGCATGAACAGCTCGGCCAGCGTCGTCTGTTCCTGCTCCGCCTGCTTGCTGCCGCGGCCGTGCTTCTTCAGGGCCTTGCGGGTCTTCTCCAGCTGATCGGCGACCGCGCCGAAGCGGCGGGCGGCTTCTTCCGGGTCCGGGCCGCCATCGCCTTCGTCGTCGGAATCGGAGTCGCTTTCCTCCTCCTCTTCCTCGTCGTCCTTGGTCTCGGCGGCGGCTTCCTTCAGCTCGGGCACGACTTCCTCGGCCGGCAGGCTGCCGTCATCCGGGTCGATGTAGCCGCTGAGCACGTCGGACAGGCGACCGCCTTCAGTGGTGACGCGCTGGTATTCGGCGAGGATGCTGTCGACGGTGCCCGGGAACAGGGAGATGGCGCCCATGACTTCACGGATGCCTTCCTCGATGCGCTTGGCGATTTCGATCTCGCCTTCGCGGGTCAGCAGCTCCACGGTACCCATTTCGCGCATGTACATGCGCACCGGGTCGGTGGTGCGGCCGATATCGGTCTCTACCGCGGCCAGCGCGGCAGCGGCTTCTTCGGCGGCGGCTTCGTCGGTGTCGGCTTCGGCCAGCAACAGGGCATCCGCATCCGGAGCGCTCTCGAATACGTTGATCCCCATGTCGTTGATCATGCGGATGATGTCTTCCACCTGTTCCGGATCGGAAATATCCTCCGGCAGGTGGTCGTTGACCTCGGCGTAAGTCAGGTAACCCTGCTCACGACCACGGCTGATCAACTCTTTCAAACGAGACTGCTGTTGCGCTTTTCCGGACATAGCACCCTATCCACTGAAGGTCTTGGCGGGCTGAAAATAAGCCGAGGATTATACCCGATTTGGCGCATCACGCGCCAGTTGGGCTCTCGCTGTCGGTCGATGGAGCGTGACTGAAGTGCTCTCTCAATAGAGCCTTTTCCTCGTCGCTCAGTTCGCTGGGGCTCTTGTGCATGACGCTCCGCAACAGTTGATCGCGGCGTTTCTTCAGCTGGCCGTGGGTAAGTGTAGTAATGGTGTCGAAGAACTGCTTTTCAAGATTGTCGCCTTCGATCAGCCACTCCTTTTCCGCCAGGGCGCGCAGCAGGCGGCCCTGTTCGGTGCCGTGCCAGCGGGCGATCAGCTGCAGCGAGCGTAGCTTGGGGCTCTTCTGCAGGGTGCCGACCAGGGCGACCAGCAGCTGGGCGTAGGTGTCTTCTTCGTCGGCGAAATGGCTGACATCTTCGACTTTCTGCGCCAGTTGCGGGTGGTGCAGCAGGGTGCGCAGCGCCGTCAGGGTTGGCGTTTCCACATGCACCGGCTTGCGCGGCGGGGCGCCGTCGCGCGGGCCTTTCTTCCAGTCGCCGCCCTTGCGCCACTCGCCATCCTTCTTCCAGGCCTTGCCTTCGCCCTTCTGCCAGTTTTTCTTCGGCTCGTAGGCTTCGGCGGGCGGCTCTATGTGGTTGGCGTAGTCGGCGACATCGCCATAGTCCGGCTGTGCGTCGTAGTAGTGGCCATAGTCCGTCGGCGGCTCGTGGCTGGCGCTGGGGGCGGGTGGCGCACTCTGCGCGGCCTGCTGCAGCATCTCGCCGCTGAGCCCGGTGATTTCCGAGAGGCGCTGGCGCATCAGGGCGCGCAGGTGGTTGCCGGGAATCTTGTCGATCAGCGGCGCAGCCAGGGTCACCAGGTGCGCCTTGCCTTCCAGCGAGCGCGGGTCGGCTTCTTCCGACAATTGCTGGAAGAAGTAGTCGGCCAGCGACTGGGCGTGCTGGTTGATGCGGGCTCGGAAGGCGTCGGTGCCTTCCTGGCGCACCAGGGTGTCCGGGTCCTCGCCCTCGGGCAGGAACAGGAAGCGTGCGCGGCGGCCGTCCTGCAGGTTCGGCAGGGTGGCCTCCAGGGCGCGCCAGGCGGCCTTGCGCCCGGCGCCGTCGCCATCGAAGCAGAACAGCACGCTGGGCACCAAGCGGAACAGGCGCTTGAGATGTTCCTCGCTGGTCGCCGTGCCGAGGGTCGCGACGGCGTTGCGCAGACCCTGCTGGGCCAGCGCGATGACGTCCATGTAGCCCTCGACCACCATGATCTCGTCGAGGTCGCGGTTGCTCTTGCGCGCTTCGTAGAGGCCGTACAGTTCCTGGCCCTTGTGGAACACCGGCGTTTCGGGCGAGTTCAGGTACTTGGGCTTGTCGTCGCCCAGCACCCGGCCGCCGAAGGCGATGACCCGGCCCCGGCTGTCGCGGATGGGAAACATCACCCGGTCGCGGAAGCGGTCGTAGCGCTTGCCGCTCTCGGCGTTCTCGATCAGCAGGCCGGCGTCGATCATCGCCTTCTGCTGCATGCCGTCGCCGCCCAGGTGCCTGAACAGGTTGTCCCAGCCCGGCGGGGCGAAGCCCAGGCCGAAGTCGCGGGCGATCTCGCCGGTCAGGCCGCGGCCCTTGAGGTAGTCCACCGCGGCCTTGCGCGTCGGGTGGCTCTTCAGGGCCTGGCGGTAGTAGTCAGCGGCGGCGGTGAGCAGCGGGTAGAGCGGCGAGTCGGTCGGCTGGCGCGGCGTGCGGCCGCGACCGCTGTCCTCCCGCGGCACGTCCATGCCGGCGCGCTTGGCCAGGTCCTCGACGGCCTGGGGGAAATCCAGGCTGTCGTGGTCCATGACGAAGCCGAGGGCGTTGCCGCCCGCGCCGCAGCCGAAGCAGTAGTAGAACTGCTTGTCGGGGCTGACGCTGAAGGAGGGAGTCTTCTCCTTGTGGAACGGGCAGCAGGCCGTGTAGTTCTTGCCGGCCTTCTTCAGTTGGATGCGCGAGCCCACCACCTCGACTATGTCGGTGCGGTTGAGCAGGTCATCGATGAAGGATTGCGGGATCAGGCCGGCCATGGGTTCGTCAGCGTGCGGATGCCAGAGGCGGGAGCATAAACGAAAAAACTCCGGTCATTCGCCGGTCGGCGAAGCGGAGTCGGGTGGAGCCTGAAAATGCAAAGCCCGGCCGGAGCCGGGCATCGCGGAAGCCTAGCGGCGCGACTGATAACTCAGTACAGGCGCTCGCGGCGACGCTGTTCGCGCTGCACTTTCTTGGCGTGGCGCTTGACGGCGGCTGCGGCCTTGCGCTTGCGCTCGGTGGTGGGCTTCTCGTAGAACTCGCGGCTGCGAACTTCGGCCAGTACACCGGCTTTTTCGCAGGAGCGCTTGAAACGACGCAGAGCTACGTCGAAGGGTTCGTTCTCTTTAACTTTGACGGCTGGCATCCAGGTCGTACCTTCACTGTTTTACCGAATGGACGACGCGATCCGGCAAGGGCACGGGAGTACGTCGGTTTTCAAGGGCTGCGGATATTAACGCCTCACGCAGCGGAATGCAAAGCCTCTGATCGAAAAGCGCTGGCCCGGTCAGGGGGCGGCGATTATCATGCGCGCCTTCTTTTTTAGCCAGTGTTGAAGGTTTTAATCCCCATGCTAGTGCTGGGCCTGGAAACCTCCTGCGACGAGACCGGTGTCGCCCTCTACGACAGTGAGCGCGGCCTGCTGGCCGATGCCCTGTTCAGCCAGATCGACCTGCACCGCGTTTACGGCGGCGTGGTGCCGGAGCTGGCCTCGCGCGACCACGTCAAGCGCATGCTGCCGCTGATCCGCCAGGTGCTGGGCGAAGCGGGCGCCGAGGCTGCGCAGATCGAAGCCATTGCCTACACCTCCGGCCCCGGCCTGGTCGGCGCCCTGCTGGTGGGCGCCTCCTGCGCCCAGGCGCTGGCCTTCGCCTGGGGCATCCCGGCGATCGGCGTGCACCACATGGAGGGCCACTTGCTGGCGCCCATGCTGGAAGAACAGCCGCCGGCCTTCCCCTTCGTCGCCCTGCTGGTCTCCGGCGGCCACACCCAACTGGTGCGGGTCGACGGCATCGGCCGCTACCAGCTGCTCGGCGAGTCGCTGGACGATGCCGCCGGCGAGGCGTTCGACAAGACGGCCAAGCTGATGGGGCTGAATTATCCCGGCGGGCCGGAAATCGCCCGCCTGGCCGAATCGGGCACGGCGGGGCGTTTCACCTTCCCGCGGCCGATGACCGATCGTCCCGGCCTAGACTTCAGCTTCAGCGGCCTGAAGACCTTCACCCTGAATACCTGGCAGCAGTGCCGCGAGGCGGGCGACGCCGGCGAGCAGACCCGCGCCGACATCGCCCTGGCCTTCCAGGACGCGGTGGTCGACACATTGACCATCAAGTGCAAGCGCGCGCTCAAGCAGACCGGCCTGAACAGCCTGGTGATCGCCGGCGGGGTGAGTGCCAACCAGGCTCTGCGCCGCTCGCTGGAAGGCATGCTGGCCGGGCTCAAGGGCCGGGTGTTCTATGCCCGCCCGCGCTTCTGCACCGACAACGGCGCGATGATCGCCTACGCCGGCTGCCAGCGACTGCTGGCCGGTCAGCACGATGGACCGGCCATCCAGGTGCAGGCGCGCTGGCCGATGGAGCAGCTGCCGGCCATATGAGTCCGGCTCAGGCCGACTATTAGAAATGCCGTTCGCGTCCGGCCATCAGGTCGCGTAGATTGCTGCGGTGGCGCCACACGATCAGCCCGGTCAGCACGCACATCGGCAGCAGCGCCTCGGGGCGTTGCCAGGCCAGCAGCGGCAGGGTCAGCGGGGTGGCGATCAGCGAGGCCAGCGAGCTGGTGCGGGTGAGGAAGAAGGTCAGCGCCCAGGCGGCGAGGGCCAGCAGGGCGGACGGCGGGTAGAGGCCGAGCAGCATGCCGGCGGCGGTCGCCACGCCTTTCCCGCCACGGAAGCGGAAGTACAGCGGATAGAGATGGCCCACCACGGCGGCCAGGCCGATCCAGGCCTGTTGCTGGATGTCGAGGCCGGCGAGGTAGGCGACCAGCACCGGCAGCAGGCCCTTGAGCAGGTCGCCGAGCAGGGTCAGCACGGCCAGTTTCCTGCCGGCCACCCGCAGCATGTTGGTGGCGCCGGGGTTGCCCGAACCGCTGGCGCGCGGGTCCGGCCCGCCGCTCAGGCGACTGAGCAGGATGGCGAAGGACAGCGAGCCGAGCAGGTAGGCGAGCAGTGCCAGCAGCCAGAACATGGTAACCATTCCGGGGCGAGGGAGCCCCGATTCTAGCGGCGGGACAAGGGTCTTGTCGTCCAGCGGAGACGAGGTTTGGACAAGGTTTTCATCGAGGGGCTGGAAGTCGACACCCTGATCGGCGCTTACGACTGGGAGCGGGGCATTCGCCAGTGTCTGCTGCTGGATCTGACCTTCGCCTGGGACATTCGTCCGGCGGCGGCCGGGGACGACCTGAGCAAGGCGCTGGACTACGCCGAGGTGAACCAGCAGGTGCAGGCGTTCGCCGCCGCCGTGCGCTTCGAGCTGGTGGAGACCTTCGCCGAGCGCCTGGCCGAGCTGTTGCTGGAGCGCTTCGGCCTGTCCTGGCTGCGCCTGCGGGTGACCAAGCCTGGCGTCAACGCCGCGGCCCGTGCGGTGGGTGTGGAAATCGAGCGCAGCCGGCCATGACTCCCATCTTCCTGGGACTGGGCAGCAACGTCGACCGCGAGCTGCGCCTGGCCGCCGGCCTGGATGCGCTGGCCGGCTTTCTCCACGATCTGCGCTGTTCGCCGGTATTCGAGAGCCGGCCGGTGGGCATCAAGAGCGGCAACTTCTACAACCTGGTGGTCAGCGCCCGCACCGACCTGCCGCTGCACGAGCTGGATCGCCGCCTCAAGTTCATCGAGGCCGACAACGGCCGCTATGCCCCGGAGCGCAAGGGCCTGCCCCTGGATATCGACGTGCTGCTGTACGACGACCTCATCGGCAGCTTCGATGGCCTGGTGCTGCCCCGAGCGGAAATCCTGAAGAACGCCTTCGTGCTCTGGCCGCTGGCCCTGTTGGCGCCCGAAGCCGTCCATCCCGAGGCGGGGCGGACGTTCGCCGAGCTGTGGGGCGAGGCGCGGATCGACCAGCAGTTGTGGCCGGCGCCGTTCCAGTGGCGTGGCGCCGAGCTGACGCCGGCCGAGTTGATCGGGGCCTATCCCGCGCCGTAATCGCTTCGTGAGGGCCCTGCCTGCACCTTGCGGGGCTCCGGTGCGCATGGCGCACCCTACGTTGGCGTGTCTTGCCGGTCTTTCTTGTAGGCATTGAGCGCTTTCAGGCGTTCGCGCTTGAGCGCTTCGCCCAGTTCGGCCCCCTTGAATCCCCGCTCGACCAATGGCTGCACCGCCACTGCGCGGGCGGCCTGCATGGCGCCGCGCAGGTAGTCGGCCTGGGGATAGTCGCGCTGCTCCAGCCCCTGACGGCCGCGGGCATCCATTTCGCAGGCGGCGAGGAATTCCTCGAAGCGCTGGGGGCGGCGGTACACGTCGAAGCGCTGCAGCAGCTCCAGCAGGGTGGTCGGACGCAGCTCCAAGGCCCGATGGCCGTGGGTATGGTATTCGCCGACCAGCAGAGCCAGCTCGGCGCAGTCGCGGGGCGCCTTGCAGCGCTGGTTCACCGCGTCGATCAGTTTTAGCCCGCGCACTTCGTGGGCGATGTGGCGCGGCCACTCGCTTTCCGGCGTGCGCCCCTTGCCCAGGTCGTGCAGCAGGCAGGCCCAGCGCACGGTCAGCGGTTGTCCGTGCTCGGCGCACTGGCGTAGCACCATCAGGCAATGCACACCGGTATCCACTTCCGGATGGTGCGCCTCGGGCTGTGGTACGCCGAACAGCGCGTCCACCTCCGGCAGCAGCTCGGCCAGGGCACCGCAGTCGCGCAGCACCTGGACGAACACGTCCGGCCTCGGCTCCATCAATGCGCGGGAAATCTCCTTCCAGCTGCGTTCGGGCGTCAGCGCCTGCAGCTCGCCGGATTCCGCCAGTTGGCGCATCAGCGCCAGGGTCTCGTCGGCCACTTCGAAGCCCAGTGGCGCGTAGCGCGCGGCGAAGCGGGCCACGCGCAACACGCGCAACGGGTCTTCGGCGAAGGCGGGGGAGACGTGGCGCAGCCGCCGCGCTTGCAAGTCCCGCAGGCCGCCGTAGGGGTCGATGACCTGCCCGTGTTCGTCCTCGGCCATGGCGTTGATGGTCAGGTCGCGGCGGATCAGGTCTTCTTCGAGGGTGACGTCCGGGCTGGCGTGGAAGGTGAAGCCGCCGTAGCCCTTGCCAGATTTGCGCTCGGTGCGGGCGAGGGCGTATTCCTCGCCGCTGGCAGGATGCAGGAAGACCGGGAAGTCGCTGCCCACCGGGCGATAGCCTTCGGCCTGCATGGCTTCGGCCGTGGCGCCCACCACCACCCAGTCGATGTCGCTGACCTCGCGCCCGAGCAGGCGGTCGCGCACGGCGCCGCCAACCTTGTAGATCTGCATGTCGATTCCTCCGTTGCGGCGGAGGATAAGCGAAAACGCCACAGCGGGCTCCGCTCTGTGTGAGCAGGGCCCGCTTCCGCTAGATCGGCGGTATCGCCAGATCCAGGCGCGGGTATTCGTTGTCGCTGTCCTGCTCGGTGCGGGGTGGCACGTGCTGCACGCCGATGATCTGTTCGCCGCGCATGCTTTCTAGGTGGATGTCGAAGCCCCACAGGCGGTGCAGGTGCTTGAGCACTTCCTGGGTGGAGTCACCCAGCGGCTTGCGGTCGTGCTGCTGGTGGCGAAGGGTCAGTGACCTGTCGCCACGGCGGTCGACGCTCCAGATCTGCACGTTGGGCTCGCGGTTGCCCAGGTTGTACTGGGCGGCCAGGGTCTCGCGGATCTGCCGGTAGCCCGGCTCGTCGTGGATGGCGGGGATCAGCAGCTCGTCCTGCTGGTCGTCGTCGAGCACGCTGAACAGCTTGAGGTCGCGGATCACCTTGGGCGAGAGGAACTGCAGGATGAAGCTCTCGTCCTTGAAGTTCTGCATGGCGAACTTGAGGGTGGAGAGCCAGTCGCTGCCGGCGATGTCCGGGAACCAGCGCTTGTCCTCCTCGGTGGGGTGTTCGCAGATGCGGCGGATGTCGCTGTAGATGGCGAAGCCCAGGGTGTAGGGGTTGATGCCGCTGTAGTAGGGGCTGTCGAAGCCGGGCTGGTAGATCACCCCGGTGTGCGACTGGAGGAACTCCATCATGAAGCCCTCGGTAACCAGGCCCTCGTCGTACAGGTCGTTCATCAGGGTGTAGTGCCAGAAGGTGGCCCAGCCCTCGTTCATCACCTGGGTCTGGCGCTGCGGGTAGAAGTACTGGGCGATCTTGCGCACGATGCGTACCACCTCGCGCTGCCAGGGCTCCAGCAGCGGCGCGTGCTTCTCCAGGAAGTAGAGGATGTTCTCCTGTGGCTCGGCGGGCCAGCGCTTGTTGTCCTGCTCGTGGCCCTTGCTGGCGCTCTTCGGGATGGTTCGCCAGAGGTCGTTGATCTGCTTCTGCAGGTGTTCCTCGCGGTCCTTCTGCCGGCGCCGTTCCTCCTCGGCGGAGATGGGGTAGGGGCGTTTGTAGCGGTCCACCCCGTAGTTCATCAGGGCGTGGCAGGAGTCCAGCAGTTCCTCCACCGCGTCGATGCCGTGGCGCTCTTCGCACTGCATGATGTACTGCTTGGCGAACACCAGGTAGTCGATGATCGAGCTGGCGTCGGTCCAGGTGCGGAACAGGTAGTTGCCCTTGAAGAAGCTGTTGTGGCCATAGCTGGCGTGGGCGATCACCAGCGCCTGCATGCACATGGTGTTCTCTTCCATCAGGTAGGCGATGCAGGGATCGGAGTTGATCACGATCTCATAGGCCAGGCCCATCTGCCCGCGTGAGTAGCCCTTCTCGGTGGCCAGGAAGTGCTTGCCGTAGGACCAGTGGTGATAGCCCAGCGGCATGCCCACCGAGGCGTAGGCGTCCATCATCTGCTCGGCGGTGATCACTTCGATCTGGTTGGGGTAGGTGTCCAGCGCGTAGCGCTCGGCGATGCGGGCGATCTCGCGGTCGTAGGTGCGGATCAGGTCGAAGGTCCATTCCGATCCGGTGGAGATCGGCTGGCGTCTTTTCTCGGCTGCGCTCATGGTGCTGCCCTCAGGTGACCAGGCGGCGCTGGAACAGCTCGCGGAACACCGGGTAAATGTCCGCGGCGGAGACCAACTGCTGCTGGGCGAAGGATTTGGCGAAGGATTCGCCGACCTGCTCGTACTCGTACCACAGCGCCTGGTGTTCGCGCGGGGTGATCTCGACGTAGGTGAAGTACTGCATGAACGGCATGATCTGGTTGATCAGAATGTCTCGGCACACCGGCGAGTCGTCGTTCCAGTTGTCGCCGTCCGAGGCCTGGGCGCCGTAGATGTTCCACTCGTTGACCGGGTAGCGCTCAGCCATGATCTCCTGCATCAGCTTGAGCGCGCTGGAGACGATGGTGCCGCCGGTCTCGCGGGAGTAGAAGAACTCCTCCTCGTCCACTTCCTTGGCGCTGGTGTGGTGGCGGATGAACACCACCTCGATGCGTTCGTAGTTCCGCTTGAGGAACAGGTACAGGAGGATGAAGAAGCGCTTGGCGATGTCCTTGGTGGCCTGAGTCATGGAGCCGGAGACGTCCATCAGGCAGAACATCACCGCCTTGGAGCTGGGGTTCGGCTGCTTGACCAGCAGGTTGTACTTGAGGTCGAAGGTGTCGAGGAACGGGACGCGGTGGATGCGCGCGCTGAGGCGCTCGATTTCCGCCTCGATTTCCTGGATATCGCCGAAGTTGTCCGGCTCCTCGCGCTTGAGGCGCTCCAGCTCGGCCTTGGCCTCGCGCAGTTTGCCGCGGCTGGAGCCGGACAGGGCGATGCGCCGGGCATGGGCCGATCTCAGGGTGCGGACGATGTTGATGCGCGAAGGGTTGCCCTCGCTGCTGATGCCGGCGCGCACCGTCTTGAAGGTGTCGGCGCCGGTCAGGTGGCGCTTGATCAGGTTGGGCAGCTCCAGGTCCTCGAACATGAAGTCGAGGAACTCTTCCTGGGTGATCTGGAAGACGAACTCGTCCATCCCCTCGCCGGAGTTGCTCGCCCGCCCGGAGCCGCGCCCGCCGCCACCGCCCTGGGGGCGCTGCACCCGGTCGCCGGCGTTGAATTCCTTGTTGCCCGGGTGAACGATGGTCTGCCGCCCGCCGCGGCCGTGATGCAGCACCGGCTCGTCGATGTCGCGACCGGGGATGCTGATCTGTTCTCCGTGCTCCATGTCGGTGATGGAGCGCCGGCTGACCGCCTCCTCGACGGCCTTCTTGATGTGTTCGCGGTAACGCCGCAGGAAGCGCTGGCGGTTCACCGTGCTCTTGTTCTTGCCGTTCAGACGCCGGTCGATGACGTAGCTCATGAATGCTCCTCAGGGCCTGGCACATGCGGCTGGGCCGGCACGGACCCGACGGCGACCGGCGCCGCAGGGACCGCTGCGGCGCCGATGGCAGACTACTGCGACTTGCGAACCCGCAGATACCATTCGGACAGCAGGCGTACCTGCTTCTCGGTGTAGCCGCGCTCGACCATGCGTTTGACGAAGTCGTTGTGCTTCTGCTGATCCTCCTTGCTGGCCTTGGCGTTGAAGCTGATGACCGGCAGCAGGTCCTCGGTGTTGGAGAACATCTTCTTCTCGATCACCACGCGCAGCTTCTCGTAGCTGAGCCAGGTGGGGTTCTTGCCGTTGTTGTTGGCCCGGGCGCGCAGCACGAAGTTGACGATCTCGTTGCGGAAATCCTTCGGGTTGCTGATGCCGGCCGGTTTCTCGATCTTCTCCAGCTCCTCGTTGAGGGCCACACGGTTGAGGATCTCGCCGGTCTCCGGGTCGCGGTATTCCTGGTCCTGAATCCAGAAGTCGGCGTACAGCACATAGCGGTCGAAGATGTTCTGGCCGTACTCGCTGTAGGACTCCAGGTAGGCGGTCTGGATTTCCTTGCCGATGAACTCGATGTAGCGCGGTGCCAGGTATTCCTTGATGTAGCGCAGGTAGCGCTCGCGCACCTCGGCGGGAAACTGCTCCTGCTCGATCTGCTGCTCCAGCACGTAGAGCAGGTGCACCGGGTTGGCGGCGATCTCGTGCGGGTCGAAGTTGAACACCTTGGACAGGATCTTGAAGGCGAAGCGGGTCGACAGGCCGTTCATGCCCTCGTCGACGCCGGCGCTGTCGCGGTATTCCTGGATCGACTTGGCCTTGGGATCTGTGTCCTTGAGGTTCTCGCCGTCGTAGACGCGCATCTTCGAGTAGATGTTGGAGTTCTCCGGCTCCTTCAGGCGCGACAGGGTGGAGAACTGGGCGAGCATCTTCAGGGTGTCCGGCGCGCAGTGGGCGTTGGCCAGCGAGCTGTGGGTGAGCAGCTTGTCGTAGATCTTGATCTCGTCGGTGACGCGCAGGCAGTAGGGCACCTTGACGATGTAGATACGGTCGATGAACGCCTCGTTGTTCTTGTTGTTGCGGAAGCTATGCCACTCGGATTCGTTGGAGTGGGCCAGGATGATGCCGCTGTAGGGCAGGCCGCCGAGGCCCTCGGTGCTGTTGTAGTTGCCTTCCTGGGTGGCGGTCAGCAGCGGGTGCAACACCTTGATCGGCGCCTTGAACATCTCGACGAATTCCATCAGGCCCTGGTTGGCCCGGCACAGGGCGCCCGAGTAGCTGTAGGCGTCGGCGTCGTTCTGCGGGAATTCCTCCAGCTTGCGGATATCGACCTTGCCGACCAGCGCGGAGATGTCCTGGTTGTTCTCGTCGCCCGGTTCGGTCTTGGCGATGGCGATCTGGTTGAGGATCGAGGGGTGCAGCTTGACCACGCGGAACTTGCTGATGTCGCCGCCGAACTCGTTGAGGCGCTTGGTGGCCCAGGGCGACATGATCGAGCTCAGGTAGCGCTGCGGGATGCCGTATTCCTCTTCGAGGATCCGGCCATCCTCGTCGGCGTTGAACAGGCCGAGGGGCGACTCGAACACCGGCGAGCCCTTGATTGCATAGAAGGGAATATGCTCCATCAGTTGCTTGAGCTTCTCGGCCAGGGAGGACTTGCCGCCGCCCACCGGGCCCAGCAGGTAGAGGATCTGCTTCTTCTCTTCCAGGCCCTGGGCGGCATGGCGGAAGTAGGACACGATCTGGTCGATGCACTCTTCCATGCCGTGGAAGTCGGCGAAGGCCGGATAGCGGCGGATCACCTTGTTGGAGAAGATCCGTGACAACCGCGGATCGGCCGAGGTGTCCAGCAGCTCGGGCGAGCCGATGGCCATCAGCATGCGTTCGGCCGCCGTGGCATAGGCGCTACGATCCGCTTTGCACAACTCAAGGTATTCCTGCAGGGAATATTCTTCCTGCCGAGTCGCCTCGAATCGTTGCTGGAAGTGGCTGAATATACTCATGACTGCACCTCGCTCGCTTGCAATGAGCCGGCGCGGGGCATTCGGGCGGGTGCGCGCAAGGGGGCCGTACAGCCTTTGGAAATCCCCCAGACACCGCAAAGACGCTACCGATGGCCCGGAACCGGTGTGCCGGCTCTCCCTTCTGGATGGCCTTGGCTTAAGAGTAGTTCGGTTTCGGTGGGGTCAAGCGTGGCGAAAGGGTGACAAAGGGTTGCCATTCGTCGACAGGCACCCTGCAGGCCGGGTGTGGCGCGGCTTGCGCCACGCGAATTTTTTTACTCGACCTCGCCTCGGGATACCTGATCGGGGTACTGGCCGTGCCACAGCTCGAAACCACCGTCGAGGCTGTAGACCTCGGAAAAGCCCTGATGTGCCAAATAGGCGGCAGCGCTCTGGCTGGAATTGCCATGGTAGCAGGTGACGATCAGCGGCTGGTCGAAGTCGGCGGCGGCGATGAAGGCGGCCAGGCTGTGGTTGTCCAGGTGCCGGGAACCGCTGATGTGGCCGTTGGCGAAGCTCTGCGGGTCGCGGATGTCCACCACCACGGCGCCCTGTTCGCGCAGGGCCTGGGCCTGTTCCGGGGGAATGCGTTTGAATTCGCTCATTTCTGCTCCTCGCAGCTGCACAGGTGGCGCTCGCCGCTGTCGACGTTCATCAGGGTCATGCTGCCGCCCCACACGCAGCCGCTGTCCAGGGCGGACAGGCCGGGCTCGTCGCACTTGCCTTCCAGCGCCGCCCAGTGGCCGAAGATGATCTTCTGGCCGCGGGTCTTGCGCTGGGGCCAGCTGAACCAGGGCGCGTAGCCGGGCGGGGCGCTGTCCAGGCCTTCCTTGCTCTTCAGGTCGAGGGCGCCGTCTTCCGTGCAGAAGCGCATGCGGGTGAAGTAGTTGGTGATCACCCGCAGGCGGGCCGCGCCTTGCAGGTCGCTGTCCCAACGGGTGGGTTCGTTGCCGTACATGCCGTCGAGGAACAGCGGCAGGCGGGCGTCGTCCCGCAGTGCTTCCTCGACTTCGGCGGCGCGCTTGAGCGCCTTCTTCAGCGTCCACTGCGGCGGGATGCCGGCATGCACCAGGGCGATGTCGCGCTGCTCGTCGTGGTGCAGCAGTTTCTGCAGGCGCAGCCACTCGATCAGGTCGCCGCGGTCCGGCGCTTCGAGGATTTCCCGCAGGGTGTCGCTCTTCTTCAGCCGCTCGATGTTGTGGGCGGCGGCCAGCAGGTGCAGATCGTGGTTGCCCAGCACGCAGACCAGCGAGTCGCGCATGGCGTAGAGGAAGCGCAGGGTTTCCAGCGACTGCGGGCCGCGGTTGACCAGGTCGCCGACCAGCCACAGTCGATCCCTGACCGGGTCGAAGGCGACCCGTTCCAGCAGGCATTTCAGGGGCTGCAGGCAGCCCTGCAGGTCACCCACCGCATAGGTCGCCATCAGTGCAGCGCCCCCGGCACGGCCAGGCGGAACGGCGCGATCGGCGCATCGAAGCGTTTGCCGTCGTCGGCCAGCATCTGATAGCTGCCGTGCATGTTGCCGACCTTGGTCGCCATCACCGTGCCGCTGCTGTAGGTATGGCTCTGCCCCGGCTCCAGGTGCGGCTGCTGGCCGATCACGCCGGCGCCGCGCACTTCCTGCACGCGGCCGTCGCCGTCGGTGATGATCCAGTGGCGGCTGAGCAGCTTGGCCGCCTGGCTGCCGCTGTTGAGGAGGGTGACCTTGTAGGAGAAGGCGTAGCGGTTCTGCTCCGGCGTCGACTGCTCCGGCAGGTAGCGGGTTTCGACGCTGACGTCGATCTGGTAACGCGAATCGGCCATCGGGATGAACTCGGCGGGCTGGAAAGGCAGTTTAGTCCGTTTGGCCAGAGGCCTGTCGTTCGGCCAACTGGTCGGCCAGGCGGACGAACGCCGCCAGGTCCAGCTGCTCGGGGCGCAACCCGCCATCCACGCCGGCGGCTTCGATGGCTTCATTCGGCAGCAGCTGCTTGAGGGTATTGCGCAGGGTCTTGCGGCGCATGTTGAAGGCCTCGCGCACCACCCGCTCCAGCAGGCGATGGTCCCTGGCCGGGTGCGGCAGGGTCTCGTGCGGGACCAGGCGGACGATGGCCGAATCGACCTTGGGCGGCGGGTTGAAGGCGCCCGGACCGACGTTGAACAGATGCTCCACCCGGCAATGGTACTGGACCATGATCGACAGCCGGCCCCAGTCACCGCCACCCGGTTCGGCGGCCAGGCGCTCGACCACTTCCTTCTGCAGCATGAAGTGCATGTCGCGGATCAGCGGCGCGTTGTCCAGCAGGTGGAAGATCAGCGGGGTGGATATGTTGTAGGGCAGGTTGCCGACCACCCGCAGGCTGTGGGGCGTGGCGTCCAGGCGGGTGAAGTCGAACTTCAGCGCGTCGCCCTGATTGAGGCGGAAGTTGGGGTTGCTACCGAACCTGGCCTGCAGGATGGGGATCAGGTCGAGGTCCAGTTCGATCACGTCGAGCTGCGCGCCGCTGCCCAGCAGCCCCTCGGTCAGCGCGCCCTGGCCCGGGCCGATCTCCAGCAGGCGCTCGCCTTCCTTCGCGTGGATGGCGCGCAGGATGCGGTGGATCACCCCGGCATCGTGCAGGAAGTTCTGGCCGAAGCGCTTGCGCGCGCGGTGTTGGTATTCGGACATCGGTACGGCTCCAGGCCTTGGGCTGGCGCCCGCGGCGGACAAGGCGAAAGGGGCGCAGTTTAACAGGGAAAGCACGGGCAAGCCCCGGCCGGTAGCCGGGTGCAATCCGGGCGGCCGTGCATCCAGGCTATGTTTCTATGCCTGGCGCCGGCTGGCAGCCATCTGGTAGGCGGTTTCTAGGGCCACCTGCAGGCTGCCGGTATCGACCTTGCCGCTGCCGGCCAGGTCCAGGGCGGTGCCGTGGTCGACCGACGTGCGGATGATCGGCAGGCCCAAAGTGACGTTGACCGCCGCGCCGAAGCCCTTGTACTTGAGCACCGGCAGGCCCTGGTCGTGGTACATGGCCAGCACCGCGTCGCAGTGTTCGAGATGCTTGGGGGTGAACAGGGTGTCGGCCGGCAGCGGGCCGATCAGGTCGAGGCCCTCGCCGCGCAGGCGCTCCAGGGGCGGTTCGATCACCTCGATCTCCTCGCGGCCCAGGTGGCCGCCTTCGCCCGCATGGGGGTTGAGACCGCAGACCAGAATGCGCGGGCGGGCGATGCCGAACTTCTCCACCAGATCGGTGTGAAGGATGCGTGCGACCCGCGCCAGGCGCTCGGCGGTGATGGCGGCGGCCACGTCCTTGAGCGGCAGGTGGGTGGTCACCAGGGCCACGCGCAGGCCACGGGTGGCCAGCATCATCACCACCTGCTCGGTGTGGGTCAGCTCGGCAAGGAATTCGGTGTGGCCGGAGAAGGGGATGCCGGCCTCGTTGATCACGCCCTTGTGCACCGGAGCAGTGATCATCCCGGCGAAGGTGCTGTCGATGCAGCCTTTGCCGGCGCGGGTCAGGGTTTCCAGTACGTAGGCGGCGTTGGTCTTGTCCAGCCGGCCGGCGGTCACGGGGGCTGCCAGCGGCGTGTCCCAGACGTACAGGCTGCCGGCTGGTGCGGGCGCCTCCGGCCAGATCCCGGGGCCGACCTCGCGCAGTTCGATGCTCAGGCCCAGTTGCTCTGCGCGCTCGGCCAGCAGGGCGCGGCTGGCAATGGCCACCAGCGCTTCGGGCTGGGCCTCGCGGGCCAGCAGCAGGCACAGGTCCGGGCCGATGCCGGCGGGCTCGCCGGGGGTGAGGGCAAACAGGCGGGGTGCGGTCATGGGCGGCCTCGTTGGGAGTGCTGGCGGTGGCTGGCGTATCTTACGCCCAAGAAAAAGCCCGGCGGTGCCGGGCTCCTTCGGATCGATCAGGCCGTCAGAGCTTGATCTCGACGTAGGCCTCGTCGCGGATCTGGCGCAGCCAGGCCTGCAGTTCCTCGTCGTACTTGCGGTTGCGCAGGACGTTCATCGCCTGCTGCTCGCGGTACTGCTCGCTGCTGTCGGTGGCGCGGCGGCCGAGCACTTCAAGCACGTGCCAGCCGTAGGGGCTCTTGAACGGCTCGGACAGCTGGCCGCTCGGCGTCTTCGCCATCACTTCGCGGAATTCCGGCACCAGGCTGTTGGGGTCGATCCAGTTGAGGTCGCCGCCGTTGAGCGCCGAGCCCGGGTCTTCGGAGAAGTTCTTGGCCAGGGTGGCGAAGTCCTCGCCGGCGACGATGCGCTGGTAGAGGCGCTCCACCAGGCGGCGGGTCTCCTCCTCGCTGCGCACCTCGTTGGGCTTGATCAGGATGTGGCGCACATGCACTTCGTCGCGCACCAGGGTGTCGCCGCCGCGTTTCTCCAGCAGCTTGACGATCATGAAGCCGCCAGGGGTGCGGACCGGCTCGGTGATGTCGCCGACCGACAGGCCGCGGATCATCTCCGCGAAGGCCGGCGGCAGCTGGGCGGACTTGCGCCAGCCGATCTCGCCGCCTTCCAGGGCGTTCTCGCTGGCGGAGCTGGACATGGCGGTCTGAGCGAAGTCGGCACCGCCACGCAGGCTGTCGTAGACCTGGGCGGTCTTCTGCGCCGCGGCACGGATCTCGTCCGGCGAGGCTGCTTCTGGTACCGGGATCAGGATGTTGGCCAGGCGGAATTCCTCGGACAGCTGGATCTGCCCCAGGTCGGAGGCGAGGAAGTTCTGCACCTCCTGATTGGTGACCTGGATGCGCTCGGCCACCCGGCGCTGGCGCACCCGGCTGATGACCATCTCGCGGCGGATCTGCTCGCGGGCGTCCTCGAAGGACAGGCCGTCGCGGGCGAGGGCGGCGCGGAACTGGTCGAGGGTCAGGCTGTTGCGCTCGGCGATGCTGGCCATCGCCTGGTTCAGTTCCTCGTCCGTGATGCGGATGCCGGAGCGATCGCCGATCTGCAGTTGCAGGTTCTCGACGATCAGGCGTTCCAGCACCTGCTGTTGCAGCACGTCCTGCGGCGGCAGCTGGCTGCCACGCTTGCCGATGGTCTGCTCGACCTCGCGCAGGCGCTGGTCCAGCTGGCTGTACATGATCACGTCGTTGTCGACGATGGCGACCACGCGATCGAGGGACTGGAACTGCGCCTGGGCGCCGGAAGCGAGGAGCACTGCGCCCAGCAGCAGCGGGCGCAGACAATCAGAAAGCTTGATCTTCACGTTCACGATAACCTTGAATGCCTTGCTCGAGGAAACTGTCGGTCTTGCCGCCCAGCACGTTGCCGAGGCCCTTGAGGACGATCTGCAGGAAGATGCCGCGGTCCGGCTCTTCGTTGGTGTCCGGGTTGAGACTGGTTTCGTCGTAGTCGATCCAGTAGCGGTTGATCAGGCGCAGCTTCCAGCAGCAGCTGTCGTACTCGAAGCCACCGAAGGCTTCCAGCGTGCGGCTGCGGGCGTAGTCGTGCTGCCAGCGGGCGATCACGCTCCACTGCGGCACCACCGGCCAGATGACCGAGAAGTCGTGCTGCTGGACCTTGTAGTAGTCCTTGATGTAGTTCGGACTGCCCGGCTTGCCGAAGTCGCTGCCGTAGGTCCAGGTACCGCTGGCCTGGTCGTAGCGGATGGTGTCGTTGCGGTAGCGGTAGCCGGCGTTGATCACCTTGTTCGGGTTGTCTTCCGGCTGGTAGTGGAACATCAGGCTGCCGGAGCGGGTGGTGTGGGTTTCACCATCCCAGTTGAAGTCCGAGGTCAGGTGCCAGTCGCGGTTGAAGCGGTACATGTACTCCAGCGCGTAGGGCGACAGGTCGGCCGTGGCGTCGTCGCGGGTGCGGTAGTCGATGCCCGGCATCTGCACCTTGCGGTCATCGAAGTAGATGGCCTGGCCGATGCTGAAGCGCTGGCGCTCGAAACCGTTGTTCTCGATCCAGCGGCTGGTCACGCCCAGCGACAGCTTGTTCTCGTCACCGATGCGGTCCCGGCCCGAGAAGCGGTTGTCGCGGAACAGCGAGGCGTAGTTGAAGGTGTTCTCGCCGGTGTCGAACACGGGAATTTCTTCCTGGTCTTCCTTCGGCACGTACAGGTAGTAGGCGCGGGGCTCCAGGGTCTGGCGGAAGGCGGTGCCGAACAGCTGGGTGTCGCGGTCGAAGTACAGGCCGCTGTCGATGCTGGCGATCGGCACGCTGCGGTCAGGCGAGTCCTCGTAGCTGCCGCCGACCTGAGCCTTACCGGTGGAGTCCAGCTTCAGGTCGTACTGGGTGTAGGCGTACTTGAGCGTCGGCTTGACGAAGCCCCAGGTCCATTCCATGGGCAGGCTGATGGCCGGTTCCAGGTGCAGGCGGTCGCCAGTGGCGCGGGCGAGGCCGCGTACGTTGTTGTCGTACCAGGGCTCGACGTTGCCGTCCTTGTCGACGAAGTTGCCGCTGCGCAGGTCGCGGTCGAAGCGGACGTATTCGGTGCTGTAGGACAGGCGCAGTCCGGCCGGGTTGAACGGCAGGCGGCCGTCCAGGGTGAGCTGCGGCAGACGCTCGTACGGCGTGACGTCGATGACGCTGGTCGGCTCGTAGGCGTGGGCGTTGAGGCGGGCGGTGAAGCTGTCGCCGCGCCAGGTCAGGGTGCCGCGCTGGTTGAGGAAGTCGGGCGTGCTGAGGTTTTCCAGGTCGCTGCTGAGGTCCTGGAAATAGTAGGGGTCGCTGATGGCGGTGTAGTCCACCTCGGCCAGCAGGCGATCGTTCAGGCCGCCGCGGTGCTGCCAGTTGTACATCCAGCGCTGGTCTTCGTAGTCGGACTGCTGCTCGCGCTCGTCTTCCTTGTCGTCCAGCCATGCGCCGCCGACCTGGCCCTCGGTGTTGCGGGTCAGGTAGCGGAACTCGCCTTCCATCAGCAGGCCGCGCTTGGCCATGTAGGTCGGATAGAGGGTGGCGTCGTAGTTGGGCGCCAGGTTGAAGTAGTAGGGCGTGGACAGCGAGAAGCCGGTGTCGCTGGAGGTGCTGATGCCCGGTGCGAGGAAGCCGGACTGGCGGCGATCGTCGATCGGGAAATAGATGTAGGGGGTGTAGAACACCGGAATGTCCTTCACCCGCAGCGTCACGTTGGTCGCGGTGCCGAAGCCGGTGGCCGGGTTCAGCTTGATGTTGTTGCCCTTCAGGTGCCAGGCATTGCTGCCCGGCTCGCAGCGGGTGTAGGTGCCGTCCTTGAGACGGATGATGGCGCTTTCCTCGCGCTTGGCGTAGAGCGCGCTGCCGCGCACGTGGGCCTTGTGGATCACGTACTCGGCGTTCTCGACCTTGGCTTCGCCGTTATCCAGCTGGATTTCGGCGCGGTCGCCGACCACCAGCATGCCGTTGTCGCGGATGCGCACGTCGCCCTTCAGCTCGCCGCGGTTCTCGGCCTGATGCAGGCTGGCCTCGTTGGCCTCGATCTGCATGCTCGACTGGCGCAGGACCACGTCGCCGGCGAGGGTGGCGGTCTGCTTCTCCTGCTCGTAGCGCGAGGCCCTGGCGGAGACGAACATGGGCGACTCGTCCAGCGGCGTGCCGTCGCTCATGCCCGGGCGCAGCGGCTCGACGTAGGCGCCGGCGCAGTAAGGGCCGACTTCCGCCAGCTGGGCGCTGGTCAGCTTCTCGCGCGGCACCCAGTCGAGGTGGCTGTAGTCGGCGCTGCGGCTGGTCAGGGCGCGGCCACCGCTCTCGGTGACCAGCACGGTCTGCTCGCCCTGGGCCTGGCCCTTGGCCGGCTGGGCGGCGCTGCCGTCAGCCAGCGTGCTGACGGACGAGGCGCTGTGCTGCGGGCGCGGCAGCTGGGCGGTGGCGTTGCTCTTCGGCGAGCAGGCCCAGCCGCCGGTGGCGGAGGCGGAGCAGTCATACTGCTCGGCAGCGATGACGAGGGGCGCAGCCAGGGGTTGCAGGGCCAGCAGGCCACCGGTTACCAGCAACGGGAATTTTTTACGGAACAGGGGGAGGTTTACTGCCATCTTGTTAGTCCGGGCTTCCTGCGCGCCTTCGACCCGCGGGGGCCGCACGCCTCTCGATGGGCTGAAAAAGATGCTGGATAATAAAGCATGACCCGCGCAACGGCTAGCGCCGTCGGAGACCCTGTAATGCCTGACCATGATGTACGTCTGCAACTGCTCGAAGACTGGTTGGACGGCTGTCTGCCCGCCTTGTTCCAACGCCAGGGCTGGGGGGCGGTCGTCGCCGGCGAACTGACCCCGGCGAGCAGCGACGCCAGCTTCCGCCGCTATTTCCGCTGGCAGGCCGAAGGCCGCAGCCTGATCCTGATGGATGCGCCACCGCCCCAGGAAGACTGCCGGCCCTTCGTCAGGATCGCCGCCCTGCTGGCCGAGGCCGGCGTGCATGTGCCGCGGGTGCTGGCCCAGGACCTGGAACAGGGCTTCCTGGTGCTGGACGACCTGGGCCGGCATACCTGGCTCGAGGTGCTGATGGCGGACAATGCCGACGGCCTGTTCGAGTCCGCCCTGCAGGCCCTGGTGAGCTTCCAGAAACTGCCGGCCGAAGGCGTGCTGCCTGCCTATGACGACGCCCTGCTGCGCCGCGAGCTGCAGCTGTTCCCCGACTGGTACCTGCAGCGTCATCTTGGTGTGGAGTTGGAGGGGCAACAGCTCGACCGCTGGCGGCGGGTCTGCGACCTGCTGGTGGACAGCGCCCTGGCCCAGCCGCGGGTGTTCGTCCATCGCGACTACATGCCGCGCAACCTGATGCTGAGCGAGCCCACCCCCGGCATCCTCGACTTCCAGGACGCGGTGCACGGTCCGATCAGTTACGACGTCACCAGCCTGTTCAAGGACGCCTTCCTCAGCTGGCCGGAGGAGCGCGTGGCCGGCTGGCTGCGGCGCTACTGGCAGATGGCCCGCGAGGCGGGGCTGCCGGTGCCGGACGACTTCGCCGAGTTCCACCGCGCCAGCGACCTGATGGGCGTGCAGCGCCACCTGAAGGTGATCGGCATCTTCGCCCGCATCTGCCACCGCGACGGCAAGCCCAAGTACCTGGCCGACGTGCCGCGCTTCTTCGCCTATATAGACGCCGTACTGGCGCGGCGGCCGGAACTGGCCGTGCTCGGCGAGTTGCTGGCCGGTCTGCCGCAGGGGGAGCCGCAACCCGCATGAAGGCGATGATTCTCGCGGCGGGCAAGGGCGAGCGCCTGCGCCCCCTGACCTTGCACACCCCCAAGCCGCTGGTGCGTGCCGCCGGCACGCCGCTGATCGAGTTCCACGTCCGCGCCCTGGCCGCCGCCGGCTTCACCGAGCTGGTGATCAACCACGCCTGGCTCGGCCAGCAGATCGAGGACTACCTGGGTGACGGCGGCCGCTTCGGTCTGCGCATCTTCTACTCCGCCGAGGGCGAGCCGCTGGAGACCGGCGGCGGCATCTTCAGGGCGCTGCCGCTGCTGGGCGATGAACCTTTCCTGGTGGTCAACGGCGACATCTGGACTGACTGCGACTTCGCCGCGCTGCGTCGGCCGCTGGACGGCCTGGCCCATCTGGTGCTGGTCGACAATCCGGCTCACCACCAAGCCGGCGACTTCCGCCTGCAAGACGGTCGGGTGACGGATGCCGTTGTCGGCGAGCCGTCGCTCACCTACAGCGGCATAGCCGTGCTGCATCCGCGTCTGTTCGCCGGCTGCCAACCCGGTGCTTTCAAGCTGGCGCCGCTGCTGCGCGCGGCCATGGCCGATGGGCAGGTCAGCGGCGAGCGCTTCGCCGGGCGCTGGATCGACGTCGGCACCCACGAGCGCCTGGCGGACGTCGAGCGCCTGCTGGCGGCGGAGGCCTGAGATGCTGTGGCCGGCGACTCTGATCGGTGCCGCGGCCGGGATGGCCCTGGCCAGCATCCCCGGCGCGCTGCTCGGTGGCCTGCTCGGCCAGGTGCTGGATCGGCGCATCCGCCTGCAATCCCTCGATCACCTGCGAGAGCTGGTCGGCATTGGAAGGCGCTCGGCCCTGGACGACGAGGACCTGCTGTTCATGCTGATTGGCCGTTTGGCCAAGAGCGGTGGCCGGGTGCTCGACAGCCATATCCAGACGGCGCGCAACGAGATGCAGCGACTCGGCCTGGACGAGGCGGCGCGGCGGCAGGCCATGCAGGCGTTCAACCGCGGCAAGCAGGCCGGCGAGAAGGAGTTGCGCACCTCGCTGCGCGCGCTGCGCAGCCGGCCCGAACGGGGCGAGGTGCTGCTGCGTACCTGCTGGCGCATGGCCTGGGCCGACGGCCGGGTGAGCGAGGCGGAGTACGAGCTGATCCAGCGCTGGGGGCTGTGGCTGGGCTGGAAGCGCGACGCGCTGAATGCCCTGGCCGACGAGTACGAGCCGGAGCGCAAGGTACCGGAGGTCAGGACCGGTGACTACCAGGCGGCACTGCGCCTGCTGGGCGTGCAGGCGGACACCGAGCCGGCGGCGATCAAGCGTGCCTACCGCCGCCTGATCAGCCGCCACCACCCGGACAAGATTTCCGGCTCCGGCGCCAGCCCCGCGCAGCTGCGCGCCGCCACCGACAAGACCCGTGAACTGCAGGTCGCCTACGAGCTGGTGCGCCAGCGCCGCGGCTTCCGCTAGGGGTTGGCGGGGGCTGTGGGAGCGGCCTTGGCCGCGATGGTTGCAGGGGGAGGGCGCTTCGCGGCCAAGGCCGCTCCCACGCTTGGGCCTCGGCGCTGGGGATTACTGCTTGTCCAGCCAGCCGCGCACGCGGCGGAACAGCTGTTCCTGCTCGGCCTCCAGGTTGCCCGGCAGCGCCTTCAGGGCGATCTGCGTATAGCTCTGGTGATCCAGGCGCTTGCTGGCCTGCTTGCGGCGCACCGCGTTGCCGCGGTCGGCGGGCTGGTCCTTGTAGAAGAAGTCCCCGGTGGCCAGCTTCAGGCCGGGGATCAGCTCCTCCAGCGGTGGCGTCTGCCCGGCCGGCAGTTGGGCCGCCACTGTCACCAGGTGCTTGATCGTCTCCGGCTGGCGCTCCTTGAGGTACAGCGCCGCCCAGTAGGCGCCGTCGCCGTGGCCGAGCAGGATAATGTGCTTGGCATCCTGCTGTTCGGCGAAGGCGATGCCGGACTGGATGCGGGCGAAGACCCGTTCGTCCGGGTCGATCGGCTCCGGGGTTTCCGCAGGGGCGTTCTCGGCCTCGGCGGTCTGGCGCTGTTCTTCACCTTCGGCCGGAGCCGCCTCGGTATCTACGGCCACTGGCTCCGGCGGGCGCGGCAGCACCGCTTCCGGCAGGGGCGCGGCCTTGCTGTCGGGCAGGGTCAGGCTGAGGCTGCTCCAGCCCACATCGGGCAGTTTCAGGCGCAGCGGCTTGACCGCCTGCGGCCAGTCGGCGCTCTCGTCGGCGCCGGGCACCAGGATCACCACGCCCTTGGACTCGGGCGCGTTGGCCGGCTTCCACAGGGCGAGGAACGATTCGCCGCCCGCCTGCAGGGTCTGCTGCTCGTCCCGCGGCACCTGGCGTTCGAGGCCCTGCGCCAGGTCCTGACTGCGCTCCTCCAGCGGTTGGCGCGGCACCTCCACGGGCTGCGCCTCGCCCTCGGCGGCGGGTGCATCGGCGGGGGCGGGCGGGTCTTCCTCGGCCTGGATGGGCAGGGCGAGGGTCAGGCTCAGGGCCAGCAGTATCGACAGGACGGGATCGCGCATCGCGGCACTTCGCATGGAGGATGGTTCCAGCAGCCTAAGCGCTTCGCCGGGGTTTGTCAGGTAAGGTAGCGTCTGGCTTCGTCATCTCGTGGATCGTCGTGGTGCGCATGGTTCGAGTGCTCTGTTGGCTGTTGTTGCTGTGCCCGCTGGTCGGCCAGGCGGCCGGACTGGATGCGGCCCAGCGCGCCTGGCTGGTCGAGCATCCGCGGCTGCGCGCGGGCGTGGTGCTGCAGGCGCCCTACGCCGAGTACCAGCGCCGCCAGCAACAGCTGAGCGGGCTCAACATCGAGCTGACCGAGGCGTTGGCCAGGAGCCTGGGTGTCGAGCTGAGCTGGCTCAGCTACCCGGACCAGGCGGCGCTGGACCAGGCCCTGCGGGCGGGGCGCATCGACTTCGCGCCCGGGCTGACTCAGACCCCCGCCGGCCTGCGCCTGTGGCAGTTTTCCGACCCCTATCTGCGCATTCCGCACCTGCTGGTGGGCGAGCGCCTGGGTGACCTGGGCGTCGAGCTGGAGAGCCTCGGCGAGCGCGAACCGATCGCCGTGCGCGAGCCCAGCGCGGTCGCCGACTACCTGCGCGGCAACTATTTCAACCTGCGTCTGCAGGCGCTGCCCTCGGACCGCGAGGCCCTGCGCGCGGTGCTGGCGCAGCGGGCGCGCTACGCGGCCATCGACCAGGCCCAGCTCAGCCGGCTGAGCCAGGAGAGCGAGTTCGCCGGGCTGACCGTGCTGGCCGACGTCGGCCTGCCCCAGCTGCTGCGCTTCGGCACCCGGCGCGACTGGCCGCAGCTGGCGGCGATTCTCGACGTCGGCCTGCGCGGCCTGCCGGCCAAGCAGTTCGAGCAGCTGCAGCAGCGCTGGCTGACGGCCAGGACGCCGAGCCTCGGCGAGTCCCCGCTGTTCTGGCGCAACCTGAGCATCCTGCTCGGCGCGCTGCTGCTGGTTAGCCTGCTGCTGATGACGGTGCTGCGCCGCCAGCGCGGACGCCTGGAGCGGCTGCTGCTGGACTCCCGCCAGACCCTGGCCCGGCGCGAGGTGGCGGAGGAGGCCCTGCGCCTGGCCCAGTTCTCCCTCGACCACAGCACGGTCGGCATCCTCTGGGTCAACTGGGACAGCCGGGTGCGCTACGCCAACCAGGCGGTGGCCGAGATGCTCGGCTACGACAGCGGCGCCATGGTCGACCGGCCGTTGCAGGAGTTCGAGCCGGGCCTGGGCATGGACCGCTGGCTCAACCTGTGGAAGCGGGTGCGCCAGCACGAGGAGGGCGCGCTGAACTTCGAGAGCAACTGCCGGCGTGCCGACGGCAGCTGGATGCCGGCGGATGTGACCCTGGGCTTCCTGCGCTTTCGCGACGCCGAGTACCTGGTGGTCTACCTCACCGACGTCACCGAGCGCCGCCGCGCCCGCGCCGCCCTGGAGGAGAGCGAGGCGCGCCTCAAGGGCATCGCCGGCAACGTGCCGGGCCTGGTATTCCGCCTGGAGCGCCCGGTGCCCGGTGCGCCGGTGGACTTCGCCTTCATCAGCGAGGGCAGCGAGCAGCTGGTCGGCTACCCGGCGGCGACCATCATGGCGGCGGACTTCGGCATCCGCAGCTTGGTCCACCCGGACGACCGCGCCGCCTACCACGCCACCCAGGACGCCGCCATCGAGGCGGCCAGTGACTGGCACTGGCAGGGCCGCATCCTGACCCGCGACGGCCGCGTGCGCTGGGCCGACATCAAGTCCAGCGCCCGCCAGCTGAGCGCCGAACACGTGGTGTGGGACGGCGTGGTGTGGGACATCAGCGAGAACAAGGCCATCGAACTGGAACTGGCCGAGTCGCGTGCCCAGTTGCGCGAGCTGTCCGCGCACCTGGAGAGCGTGCGCGAGGAAGAAAAAGCGCGCATCGCCCGCGAGGTACACGACGAGCTGGGCCAGGTGCTCACCGTGCTCAAGCTGGAGACCTCCATGTGCGAGCTGGCCTACGCCGGTCTCGATGCCGGCCTGCAGGCACGTCTGGACAGCATGAAGAAGCTGATCGCCAACCTGTTCCAGCTGGTGCGCGACGTGGCCACCGCGTTGCGACCGCCGATCCTCGATGCCGGCATCGCCTCGGCCATCGAGTGGCAGGCGCGGCGCTTCGAGGCGCGCAGCCAGATTCCCTGTCTGGTGCAGGTGCCCGAGCAGCTGCCGGCGCTGTCCGACGCCAAGGCCATCGGCCTGTTCCGGGTGCTGCAGGAGGCGCTGACCAACGTGCTGCGCCACGCCGAGGCGCATACCGTGGAGGTCGGCCTGGAGGTGCTGGGCGACGAGCTGCTGCTGCGGGTGAGTGACGATGGTCGGGGTTTCGAGGCGGGCGCGCAGCGCGCACAATCCTTCGGCCTGGTCGGCATGCGCGAGCGCGTGCTGATGCTCGGCGGCAGCCTGGCGATCGACAGCGCGCCTGGGGAGGGCACCACGCTGAGCGTGCGGGTGACACTGGATAGAGAGGTCGTAGCGTGATTCGAGTACTGGTGGCCGAAGACCACACCATCGTTCGCGAGGGCATCAAGCAGCTGATCGGCCTGGCCAGGGACATGACCGTGGTCGGCGAGGCGGGCAACGGCGAGCAGTTGCTGGAGACCCTGCGCCACACCCCCTGCGAAGTGGTGCTGCTGGACATCTCCATGCCCGGCGTCAACGGCCTGGAGGCGATCCCGCGCATCCGCGCGCTGGCGGAGCCGCCGGCGGTGCTGGTGCTGTCCATGCACGACGAGGCGCAGATGGCCGCCCGTGCCCTGAAGATCGGCGCGGCGGGCTACGCCACCAAGGACAGCGACCCGGCGCTGTTGCTCACCGCTATCCGCAAGGTCGCCGCGGGCGGCCGCTACATCGACCCGGAGCTGGCCGACCGGATGGTCTTCGAGGTCGGCCTGACCGACTCGCGGCCGCCCCACTCGCTGCTGTCCGAGCGCGAGTTCTCGGTGTTCGAGCGCCTGGTGCGCGGCGAGGGGGTCAACGAGATCGCCCAGCAGCTGTCGGTCAGCAGCAAGACCATCAGCACCCACAAGGCGCGGCTGATGCAGAAGCTCAACCTGCATTCGGTGGCGGACCTGGTGAAGTACGCGGTGGAGCACAAGCTGCTGTAGAAGGCGCCAGAGGCTGCGAGCTCCTACCTGACTTGCTGCGTGTAGGGCGATCCCTACAACGCGTCGTCCGCAAGCCTTATAGCAATCTCTCATACCGCCCGATTTGCGCTGGCTCCATGGCTTTCTAGTCTTACACCACGGCAACAAGAACAAAGGTGTGGTGATGGCCGAGAATGTTTCCAGCGACGTGCTCGTCAGCTTCAAGGGCGTGCAGAAGAGCTACGACGGCGAGAGCCTGATCGTCAAAGACCTCAACCTGGACATCCGCAAGGGCGAGTTCCTCACCCTGCTCGGCCCGTCCGGCTCCGGCAAGACCACCAGCCTGATGATGCTGGCCGGCTTCGAGACGCCCACCGCCGGCGAGATCCTCCTGGCCGGGCGCGCGATCAACAACGTGCCGCCGCACAAGCGCGACATCGGCATGGTGTTCCAGAACTACGCGCTGTTCCCGCACATGACGGTATCCGAGAACCTGGCCTTCCCCCTCACCGTGCGCGGCATGAGCAAGACCGACATCACCGAGCGGGTCAAGCGCGCGCTGTCCATGGTCCAGCTCGACAACTTCCGCAACCGCTACCCGGCGCAGCTCTCCGGTGGCCAGCAGCAGCGCGTGGCGCTGGCCCGCGCGCTGGTGTTCGAGCCGCAGCTGGTGCTGATGGACGAGCCGCTCGGCGCGCTCGACAAGCAGCTGCGCGAGCACATGCAGATGGAGATCAAGCACATCCACCAGCGCCTGGGCGTGACCGTGGTCTACGTGACCCACGACCAGGGCGAGGCGCTGACCATGTCCGACCGGGTGGCGGTGTTCCACCAGGGCGAGATCCAGCAGATCGCCCCGCCGCGCGACCTCTACGAGGCGCCGAGCAACACCTTCGTCGCCCACTTCATCGGCGAGAACAACCGCCTGGCCGGCGAGCTGGTCAGCCGCGATGGCGAGCGCTGCACCGTGCGCACCGCCCGTGGCGAGCAGGTGCAGGCGCTGGCGGTGAAGGTCGGCGCGCCGGGCGAGCCGGTCAGCCTGTCGATCCGTCCCGAGCGGGTACGCATCAACGGTGCCAGCGAGAGCTGCGCCAACCGCTTCAGCGGCCGGGTGGCCGAGTTCATCTACCTGGGCGACCACGTGCGCATCCGCATGGAGGTGTGCGGCAACCCCAACTTCTTCGTCAAGCAGCCGATCGCCGAACTCGACCCCGCCCTGGGCGTGGGCGACGTGGTGCCGCTCGGCTGGCATGTGGAGCACGTAAGGGCGCTGGACCCTCTGGTCGTCGAGTGACGGCGCCGCGCATTTCCAACCCTGCACAGTGGAGAAAACAACAATGAGCAACATCCGCAGCATGTTCCGCCTCGGGACCCTGGCCCTCGGCCTGTTCGGCGCCTCCCAGGCGATGGCCGCCGACCTGACGGTGATCTCCTTCGGCGGCGCCAACAAGGACGCCCAGGTCAAGGCCTTCTACAAACCGTGGGAAGCGGCCGGCAAAGGCAAGATCGTCGCCGGCGAATACAACGGCGAGATGGCCAAGGTGAAGGCCATGGTCGACACCAACAGCGTGTCCTGGCACCTGGTGGAAGTGGAGTCGCCGGAGCTGGCCCGCGGTTGCGACGAGGGCCTGTTCGAAGAACTCGACCCGTCCCTGTTCGGCAACGAGGAAGACTTCGTCGAAGGCGCCATCCAGCCGTGCGGCGTGGGCTTCTTCGTCTGGTCCACCGTGCTTGCCTACAACGCCGACAAGCTGTCCGCCGCACCGGCCGGCTGGGCCGATTTCTGGGACGTGGCCAAGTTCCCGGGCAAGCGCGGCCTGCGCAAGGGCGCCAAGTACACCCTGGAATTCGCCCTGATGGCCGACGGCGTGGCGCCGAAGGACGTCTACACCGTGCTCGCCACCCAGGAAGGCCAGGACCGTGCCTTCAAGAAGCTCGACCAGATCAAGCCGCACATCCAGTGGTGGGAAGCCGGCGCCCAGCCGCCGCAGTTCCTCGCCTCCGGCGACGTGGTCATGAGTTCCGCCTACAACGGCCGCATCGCCGCCGTGCAGAAGGAGAGCAACCTGCAGGTGGTGTGGAACGGCGGCATCTACGACTTCGACGCCTGGGCCATCCCCAAGGGCGCCAAGGACAGCGACGCCGCCAAGGCCTTCGCCGCGTTCAGCGTGCAGCCCGAGCAGCAGAAGGTCTACTCCTCGAACATCGCCTATGGCCCGGCCAACAAGAAGGCTGTCGAGCTGCTCGACCCGGCGCTGCTCAAGGACATGCCGACCACCCCGGAGAACATCGCCAACCAGGTGGCCATGGACGTGACCTTCTGGGCCGACTACGGCGAGCAGTTGGAGCAGCGCTTCAACGCCTGGGCGGCGAAATAAGCATCCCGTGCAGTGCCCCTTCCCTGTGAAGGGGAGTTGGTAGGAGGGACGCTCCCGTCCCTCCTGACCCTCGCCCGACCTTGGGCGAGGGCGCTTTGTCCCGGTGTCTCTGGAGCCCGCGATGGCCACTACCGTATCCCTCACCGAATTCGCCGGCCTGACCCTGAAGCAGAAGCTGGCCCGCGCCGAGCGCATCAACCGGCTCAAGGCCCAGGGCCTGATCCTGCCGCTGCTGGTGTTCCTCTTCGTGGTGTTCCTGCTGCCGATCGGCATCCTGCTGTACAAGAGCGTGGAGAACCCCGAGGTGGTCGGCAGCCTGCCGCGCACCGTCGAGGCGATCGCCGCCTGGGATGGCCGCGGCCTGCCCGAGGAGCCGGTATACCAGGCCCTGGCCCAGGACCTGGCAGAGGCGCGCAAGAACCAGACCATCGGCGACCTTTCCAAACGCCTGAACATGGAGCTGGCCGGCTACCGCAGCCTGCTGGCCAAGACCGGCCGCGCCCTGCCGTTCAAGCAGGAGCCCGCCTCCTACAAGGACGCGCTGGAAAACCTCGACGAGCGCTGGGGCGACCCCGCGTACTGGCAGGTGATCCGTCGCAACGACAGTGCCTTCACCTCCTACTTCCTGCTGGCGTCCCTCGACCATCGCATCGACGACCTCGGCGAGCTGGCGTCCGCGACCCCGGACCAGGCCATCTACCTGGACATCTTCGTCCGCACCTTCTGGATGGGCGTGGTGATCACCGCCATCTGCCTGGTGCTGGCCTATCCGCTGGCCTACTTGCTGGCGAACCTGCCGACCCGCACCAGCAACCTGCTGATGATCCTCGTGCTGCTGCCGTTCTGGACCTCGATCCTGGTGCGCGTGGCGGCCTGGATCGTGCTGCTGCAGTCCGGTGGCCTGATCAACAGCGCGCTGATCGCCATGGGCGTGATCGACCAGCCGCTGCAACTGGTGTTCAACCGCACCGGCGTCTACGTGGCGATGGTGCATATCATGCTGCCGTTCATGATCCTGCCGATCTTCAGCGTGATGAAGGGCATCTCGCCGAGCTACATGCGCGCCGCCATCTCCCTCGGCTGCCACCCGTTCGCCAGCTTCTGGCGGGTCTACTTCCCGCAGACCCTGGCCGGTATCGGCGCCGGCTGCCTGCTGGTGTTCATCCTGTCCATCGGCTACTACATCACCCCGGCGCTGCTGGGCAGCCCGAACGACCAGATGATCAGCTACTTCGTCGCCTTCTACACCAACACCACCATCAACTGGGGCATGGCCACGGCCCTCGGCGGCCTGCTGCTGCTGGCCACCATGCTGCTCTACGTGGTGTACAGCTGGCTGGTGGGAGCGAGCCGCCTGCGTCTGGGATAAGAGGGTCTGCACGGCAGGCCGGCTGATGCCCCTCTCCCTCCGGGAGACGACTGCATGGATGCAGGAGGTAGGGCGACGCAGGATGCCAAAGCCGAGGGTGCCCGCAGGGCGGGTGAGGGGGCGTTGCCCCGCGAGAGATTGATTGGAGAGAACAGATGCTGAGCCCCTACAAATCCCCCGTCGAGCGCGCCTGGTTCTGGACCCACCGCGGCCTGTGCGCGTTGGTGCTGCTGTTCCTGATTCTGCCGGTGCTGGTGATCATCCCGCTGTCGTTCAACTCCGGCAGCTTCCTGGTCTACCCGCTGCAGGGCTTCTCCCTGCGCTGGTACGAGTCGTTCTTCACCTCGGCCGAGTGGATGCGCTCGCTGAAGAACAGCCTGATCGTGGCGCCGGCCGCCACGGTGCTGGCCATGGTCTTCGGCACCCTGGCGGCCATCGGCCTGACCCGTGGCGAATTCCGCGGCAAGGCGCTGGTGATGAGCCTGCTGATCTCGCCGATGGTCGCCCCGGTGGTCATCGTCGGCGTCGCCAGCTACCTGTTCTTCGCCCCGCTCGGCCTGGGCAACAGCTATACCTCGCTGATCCTGGTGCACGCGGTGCTCGGCGTGCCCTTCGTCATCATCACCGTGTCGGCTACCCTGCAGGGCTTCAACTACAACCTGGTGCGCGCCGCCGCCAGCCTGGGTGCTTCGCCGATCACCGCGTTCCGCCGGGTGACCCTGCCGCTGATCGCGCCGGGGGTGATCTCCGGCGCGCTGTTCGCCTTCGCCACCTCGTTCGACGAAGTGGTGGTGACCCTGTTCCTCGCCGGCCCCGAGCAGGCCACCCTGCCACGGCAGATGTTCAGCGGCATCCGCGAGAACCTGTCGCCGACCATCGCCGCCGCCGCCACCCTGCTGATCGCCTTCTCGGTGGTCATGCTGCTGACCCTGGAATGGCTGCGTGGGCGCAGCGAGAAGATGCGTACCGCCGTACCGGAATAGCCCAGTGGGAGCGGCCTTGGCCGCGAGATGGAGAGCATCGCGGCCAAGGCCGCTCCCACGTTCCCTGACATACGACAACTGCCCCGTCCCCCGACTCAGGCTACAATCGCGCCACCGTGATAGAAGCCTGAGGCCGCCATGCAACCCTTCGCCATCGCCCCGTCGATCCTGTCCGCCGATTTCGCCCGCCTGGGCGAGGAAGTCGACAAGGTGCTCGCCGCCGGCGCCGACATCGTTCACTTCGATGTGATGGACAACCACTACGTGCCCAACCTGACCATCGGCCCGATGGTCTGCTCGGCGCTGCGCAAGTACGGCATCACCGCGCCGATCGACGCGCACCTGATGGTCAAGCCGGTCGACCGCATCATCGGCGACTTCATAGAGGCCGGCGCCTCCTACATCACCTTCCACCCGGAGGCCAGCGAGCACATCGACCGCTCCCTGCAGCTGATCCGCGACGGCGGCGCCAAGGCCGGCCTGGTGTTCAACCCGGCCACCTCGCTGGACTGCCTGAAGTACGTGATGGACAAGGTCGACATGATCCTGCTGATGAGCGTCAACCCCGGCTTCGGCGGGCAGAAGTTCATCCCCGGCACCCTCGGCAAGCTGCGCGAGGCCCGCGCGTTGATCGACGCTTCCGGTCGCGACATCCGGCTGGAGATCGATGGCGGCGTCAGCGCCAAGAACATCCGCGAGATCGCCGAGGCGGGCGCCGACACCTTCGTCGCCGGCTCGGCCATCTTCAACCAGCCCGACTACAAGGCGGTGATCGACGCCATGCGCGCCGAGCTGGCCCAGGTGCGCGCGTGATCCACGAGCTGTTCTCAGGAAGCCTGCCGCGCCTGGTGATGTTCGACCTGGACGGCACCCTGGTGGACTCGGTGCCGGACCTGGCTGCCGCGGTCGACCGCATGCTGGTGCAGCTGGGGCGCCCGCCCGCCGGCGTCGAGCGGGTGCGCGAATGGGTCGGCAACGGCGCCCGGGTGCTGGTGCGCCGCGCCCTGGCCGGCGGCATCGACCACACCGAGGTCAGCGATGCCGATACCGAGCACGCCCTCGAACTGTTCAACGAGGCCTACGCCGGCAGCCATGCCCTGAGCACCGTCTACCCGGGCGTCACCGCGACCCTCAAGTGGCTGAAGAAGCAGGGCGTGGAGCTGGCGCTGATCACCAACAAGCCCGAGCGCTTCGTCGCCCCGCTGCTGGACGAGATGAAGCTCGGCCGCTATTTCCGCTGGATCGTCGGTGGCGACACCCTGCCGCAGCAGAAGCCCGACCCGGCCGCGCTGCTGTTCGTCATGCGCCTGGCCGGGGTGGAGCCGGAGCACGCGCTGTTCATCGGCGACTCGCGCAACGACGTGCTGGCCGCCCGCGCCGCCAGCGTGCCCTGCGTGGCGCTGAGCTACGGCTACAACCACGGCCGGCCGATCGCCGAGGAGAACCCGGCGCGGGTGCTCGACGACCTGCGCCAGCTGCTGCCCGGTTGCGCCTCGGATGGCGCTGCGCTAATGTCGCCGGACTCTACTTCCCGCCGAGACAGCATCGTGGTGGTTGCCCGCAAACAATGGACGAATGTCTTCAAGGCCCTGGCCCGCTGGCGCTGGCGCGCCTGACATTCCCCTGGCCGGCGCTCGCCGGCGCGTTTGCCCGACATCCGTTTCACTTCCTCATACCACGAGGCAGAGCATGACCCGCGAAGAATTCTTGCGCTTGGCCGCCGACGGCTTCAACCGCATTCCGCTTGCATTCGAGACCCTGGCCGACTTCGACACCCCGCTGTCGATCTACCTCAAGCTGGCCGACACCCCCAACTCCTACCTGCTGGAATCCGTCCAGGGCGGCGAGAAATGGGGCCGCTACTCGATCATCGGCCTGCCGGCGCGCACCGTGCTGCGTGTGCACGGCCACCAGGTCAGCGTTAGCGTCGACGGTCAGGTCGTCGAGCAGCTCGACAGCGAAGACCCGCTGGCCTTCGTCGAGCAGTTCAAGGCGCGCTACAACGTGCCCACCATCGCCGGCCTGCCGCGCTTCAACGGTGGCCTGGTGGGCTACTTCGGCTACGACAGCGTGCGCTACGTGGAGAAGAAGCTGGCCCGCTGCCCGAACCCCGATCCGTTGGGTACTCCGGACATCCTGCTGATGGTCTCGGATGCCGTGGTGGTGTTCGACAACCTGGCCGGCAAGATGCACGCCATCGTCCTCGCCGATCCGAGCCAGGCCGACGCCTACGAGCAGGGCCAGGCCCAGCTGCAGGAGCTGCTGAACAAGCTGCGCCAGCCGATCACCCCGCGCCTGGGTGTGGACCTGTCCAAGCCGGCCGGCAAGGAGCCGGACTTCGTCTCCAGCTTCAAGCGAGACGACTACGAGGCGGCGGTCGACGCGATCAAGGAATACATCCTGGCCGGCGACTGCATGCAGGTGGTGATCTCCCAGCGCATGTCGATCCCGTTCCAGGCCGCGCCGATCGACCTGTACCGGGCGCTGCGCTGCATCAACCCGACTCCGTATATGTACTTCTTCAACTTCGGCGACTTCCACGTGGTGGGCAGCTCGCCGGAGGTGCTGGTGCGGGTCGAGGACAACCTGGTCACCGTGCGCCCGATCGCCGGCACCCGTCCGCGCGGCGCCACCGAGGAAGCTGACATCGAGCTGGAGAAGGACCTGCTGTCCGACGCCAAGGAAATCGCCGAGCATCTGATGCTGATCGACCTGGGCCGCAACGATGCCGGCCGGGTCTCTACCACCGGCACGGTGAAGGTCACCGAGCAGATGGTGATCGAGCGCTATTCCAACGTGATGCACATCGTCTCCAACGTGACGGGGCACCTGAAAGAGGGACTGAGCGCCATGGACGCCCTGCGCGCCATCCTGCCGGCCGGCACCCTGTCCGGCGCGCCCAAGGTGCGGGCGATGGAGATCATCGACGAACTGGAGCCGGTCAAGCGCGGCGTCTACGGCGGCGCCGTGGGCTATCTCGCCTGGAACGGCAACATGGACACCGCCATCGCCATCCGCACCGCCGTGATCAAGGACGGCGAGCTGCACGTGCAGGCCGGCGCCGGCATCGTCGCCGACTCGCAGCCGGCCCTGGAGTGGGAAGAAACCCTGAACAAGCGTCGCGCCATGTTCCGCGCGGTCAGCCTCGCCGAACAGTCCGTTGAGTAAGGGGGACCTACCATGCTGCTGATGATCGACAACTACGACTCCTTTACCTACAACGTGGTGCAGTACCTGGGCGAGCTGGGTGCCGACGTCCACGTGATCCGCAACGACGAACTGACCATCGCCGAGATCGATGCGCTCAAGCCCGAGCGCATCGTGGTCTCGCCCGGCCCCTGCACGCCGACCGAAGCGGGCGTGTCCATCGAGGCCATCCTGCACTTCGCCGGCAAGCTGCCGATCCTCGGCGTGTGCCTGGGCCACCAGAGCATCGGCCAGGCTTTCGGCGGCGACGTGGTGCGCGCGCGCCAGGTGATGCACGGCAAGACCAGTCCGGTGTTCCACGAGGACAAGGGCGTGTTCGCCGGCCTCAACAAGCCGCTGACCGTGACCCGCTACCACTCCCTGGTGGTCAAGCGCGAGACCCTGCCGGACTGCCTGGAGGTCACCGCCTGGACCCAGCACGCCGACGGCAGCGTCGACGAGATCATGGGCCTGCGCCACAAGACCCTGAACATCGAGGGCGTGCAGTTCCACCCGGAATCCATCCTCACCGAGCAGGGCCACGAACTGTTCGCCAACTTCCTCAAGCAACAAGGCGGAGCGCGCTGATGGACATCAAGGAAGCCCTCAACCGGGTGGTCGCCCAGCTGGACCTGTCCACCGCCGAGATGCAGGACGTGATGCGCCTGATCATGACCGGCCAGTGCACCGACGCGCAGATCGGCGCGTTCCTCATGGGCATGCGCATGAAGAGCGAGACCATCGACGAGATCGTCGGCGCCGCCACCGTCATGCGCGAACTGGCCGCGCCGGTGAAGATCGACGCCGAGCGCCTGGTCGACACCTGCGGCACCGGTGGCGACGGCATGAACGTGTTCAACGTCTCCACCGCCGCCGCCTTCGTGGTCGCCGCGGCCGGCGGCAAGGTGGCCAAGCACGGCAACCGCGCGGTGTCCGGCAAGAGCGGCAGCGCCGACCTGCTGGAGGCCGCCGGCGTCTACCTCAACCTCAAGCCTGAACAGGTGGCGCGTTGCGTCGAGAGCGTCGGCGTCGGCTTCATGTTCGCCCCGGCCCATCATGGCGCGATGAAGCATGCCATCGGCCCGCGCCGCGAGCTGGGGCTGCGCACCCTGTTCAACATGCTCGGCCCGATGACCAACCCGGCCGGAGTCAAACACCAGGTGATCGGCGTGTTCAGCCAGGCGCTGTGCCGGCCGATGGCCGAGGTGCTGCAGCGCCTGGGCAGCAAGCACGTGCTGGTGGTTCACGCCAGCGACGGTCTGGACGAGATCAGCCTGGCCGCGCCGACCCATGTCGCCGAGCTGAAGGACGGTGCGGTCAGCGAGTACCGCATCCAGCCCGAGGACTTCGGCATCAAGAGCCAGAGCCTGATCGGCCTGACCGTGGAGGGCGCCCAGGACTCCCTGGCGCTGATCCGCGACGCGCTGGGCAAGCGCAAGACCGAGAACGGCCAGAAGGCCGCCGACATGATCGTGCTCAACGCCGGCGCCGCGCTCTACGCCGCCGACATCGCCGGCAGCCTGAACGAGGGCATGCAGCTCGCGCACGACGCGTTGCACACCGGTCTGGCCTGGGAGAAGCTGACCGAGCTGGCTTCCTTTACCGCTGTATTCCGCGTGGAGAACGAAGGGTGAGCATTCCAACCGTGCTGGAGAAGATTCTTGCCCGCAAGGCCGAGGAAGTGGCCGAGCGGCGCGCCCGCGTGAGCTTCGCCGAGGTCGAGGCGCTGGCGCGCCAGGCCGACGCCCCGCGCGGCTTCGCCCGCGCCCTGCAGGAGCGCGTCGCGCAGAAGCAGCCGGCGGTGATCGCCGAGGTGAAGAAGGCCTCGCCGAGCAAGGGCGTGCTGCGCGAGCACTTCGTCCCCGCCGAGATCGCCAAGAGCTACGAGGCCGGCGGCGCGGCCTGCCTGTCGGTGCTGACCGACGTCGACTTCTTCCAGGGCGCCGACGAGTACCTGCAGCAGGCCCGTGCCGCCTGCCGCCTGCCGGTGATCCGCAAGGACTTCATGATCGATCCCTACCAGGTGGTGGAGGCGCGGGCCATCGGTGCCGACTGCATCCTGTTGATCGTCTCGGCGCTGGACGACGTACGCATGGCCGAGCTGGCCGCTGCCGCCAAGGACGTCGGCATGGACGTGCTGGTGGAAGTGCACGACGGCGCCGAGCTGGAGCGCGCGCTGAACACCCTGGATACGCCGCTGGTGGGCATCAACAACCGCAATCTGCACAGCTTCGAGGTGAGCCTGGAGACGACCCTCGACCTGCTGCCGCGCATTCCGCGCGACCGGGTGGTGATCACCGAGAGCGGCATCCTCAGCCGCGCCGACGTGGAGCTGATGGAAATCAACGAGGTGTACGCGTTCCTGGTCGGCGAGGCCTTCATGCGCGCCGAGGAGCCGGGTACCGAACTCAAGCGTCTGTTCTTCGCCGGCAGCCGCGTGGTGGCGGGCATCGACCCGGACTGATCGGGCGTCCACAAAAGCCGATCGGCGTCATGCTGTTCACTTAGGCTTTGAGTGTTGCTGGCGAGTGCCGTGACCGTGTGGGAGCGGCCTTGGCCGCGAAGCTTTGCTGTCAGCCCCGTTCGCGGACAAGTCCGCTCCCACTGGGGTTGATTCCACCAACAGCAGTTAACTCATCACTTAGCACCGTACGTGCTTGCCCGGGACGCGCCTAAGTGGAGAGATGCTGGGGGAGAGGGCGGAAACCCTGCGAGAGTGCTGGTTTCCCCGCCTCTCCCCGGAAGGGCGAGGGACAGAGCGCGCGATTATTCCTTATGTGAACAGCGTTACGCCGATTGGCGGGCTCTTCAGCGCGTACCGAAGACCACCATGGTCTTGCCCTTCACATGCACCAGGCCCTGTTCCTCGAGGGACTTGAGCACGCGGCCGACCATCTCGCGGGAGCAGCCGACGATGCGGCCGATTTCCTGGCGGGTGATTTTGATCTGCATGCCGTCCGGGTGGGTCATGGCGTCCGGCTGCTTGCACAGGTCGAGCAGGGTGCGGGCCACGCGGCCGGTGACGTCGAGGAAGGCCAGGTCGCCCACCTTGCGGGTGGTATTGCGCAGGCGGTCCGCCATCTGGCTGCCGAGCGCGTAGAGAATCTCGGGGTCCTGTTGGGTCAGTTCGCGGAACTTGGTGTAGCTCAGTTCCGCCACTTCGCACTCGGTCTTGGCGCGGACCCAGGCGCTGCGCTCCTTCTCGGCGCCTTCCTTCTCGAACAGGCCCATTTCGCCGAAGAAGTCGCCCGCATTGAGGTAGGCGATGATCATTTCGCGGCCGTCGTCGTCCTCGATGAGGATGGTGACCGAGCCTTTGACGATGAAGAACAGGGTCTCGCAACGGTCCCCTGCATAGATGATGGTGCTTTTGGCTGTGTAGCGGCGGCGGTGACAGTGCGCGAGCAGCTTGTCGATGTTCTTGATCTTAGGTGTAAGGGTAATAGCGACCATGCCCGAGTCCCGAAAATGAGTAAGCCTTTGTCCAGCAGGCGAATTTCTTATTAGTTATCCGAACAAGTGTGCCAGTTATCCGTCGGCAGCTTAACAGACAGGTGGCCTGTGGTAATGCGTTTTTGCGACGCAGTCTGCAGCGCTTCCGACCTGCTGGCTGACCGGTGGGTCGAAAAGCTCCCGCCAGGTGCTGTGTTAAGCTGGCGGGCATTTTTCTGGCAGTTGGAGTCCTTGCGATGAAAGCGCGTATTCAGTGGGCCGGCGAGGCCATGTTCCTCGGCGAGTCCGGCAGCGGGCACGTGGTGGTGATGGATGGTCCGCCCGAGGCGGGTGGTCGCAACCTCGGCGTGCGCCCCATGGAGATGGTGCTGATCGGCCTGGGCGGCTGCAGCAACTTCGACGTGGTCAGCATCCTGAAGAAGTCGCGCCAGCCGGTGGAGAGCTGCGAGGCCTTCCTCGAGGCCGAGCGTGCCGACGAGGACCCCAAGGTGTTCACCAAGATCCACCTGCACTTCGTGGTCAAGGGCCGTGGCCTCAAGGAGGCGCAGGTCAAGCGCGCCGTCGAGCTGTCGGCGGAGAAGTATTGCTCGGCCTCGATCATGCTCGGCCGCGCCGGCGTCGAGATCACCCATGACTACGAAATCGTCGAGCTGGGTTGATCCGCACCCACGCATGAGCCAATGAAAAGGGCGCCAGATGGCGCCCTTTTTCATGTCCGCGATTCAGATGCGGTAGGTGCTCTTGGTCATCACTTTGGACAGCAGGGTCATGCCGAACTTGACCGGCGCCGGGAAGCGCAGGCCGCCGGCCTCCAGTGCGCTGGTCGAATGCTGCTGCTCGTCCTGGCGCATCTGCTCGAGGATGGCGCGGGTCCGGGCGTCTTCTGCTGGAATCTGCTCCAGGTGCTCGTCCAGGTGCTTGACCACCTGGTCCTCGGTGGCGGCGACGAAGCCCAGGCTGACCCGGTCGCTGATCAGCCCGGCGACCGCGCCGACGCCGAAGGACAGGCCGTAGAAGATCGGGTTGAGCACGCTGGGATGGCTGCCCAGCTCACGGATGCGCTGCTCGCACCAGGCCAGGTGGTCGACCTCCTCGTCGGCGGCATGCTCCATGGCCTTGCGCACCTCGGGCAGCTTGGCGGTCAGCGCCTGGCCCTGGTAGAGCGCCTGGGCGCAGACCTCGCCGGTATGGTTGATGCGCATCAGGCCGGCCACGTGGCGGGCATCCTCGTCGCTCAGTTCGGACTCGTTGTGCAGGATGGCCGGCGACGGTCGCGCCGGGGCGCCGCTGAAGGGCAGCAGGGTGCGCATGGCGGCGTCGGCCTGCATCAGCAGGCGGTCGACGGGGGAAAACTGGCGTTCGTTGGTCATGGGGCCATCTCCGCGGAAAAGCATGCCGGCAGTTTACCTGAGCCCCCGGGCAGAAATCCGCTCGGCGACAAGAGGCTGCATGACTGCCGTGTAGGGTGCGCCGCGCGCACCAAGGGGACTGCCTGTGCACCCTACGAGGCTTGGTTCCGTCGATTATCCTGCAGAACAGGCAGTCCACGCGCCTTCTCCCGGCGGCTTTCGGTATTCTGTGGGCCTGGTTCGGGTGGTCTCACAAGGAGCGAGTGTTGAAGAACGATATCCACGACTTGGGGCTGGTGCTCGAGTCCCGGGTCAAGCTGGTGGTGATCGAGTCCTGGGACGAGCGCCGGGTGCTGGAGACGCTGACTTCGCTCGCCGTCAAGCGTGGCCTGGGCATCCACACCTGGTCGGTGACCGAGGGCCTGCAGCGCCTGGCCTTTGGTGGCGAGCCGATGGGCGAGCTGGACAGCCGCGAGCCGGAGCAGGCGCTGCGCATGATCAAGGCCGACCCGGTGCCCAACCTCTACGTGATGTGCGACCTGCACCCGTTCCTCGGCGACAGCCCCAGGCTGGTGCGCCTGCTCAAGGAAATCGCCATGAGCGAGGAGGCGCACAAGCCGACCCTGGTACTGGTCTCCCATGCGGTGAAGCTGCCGGCCGAGGTCCAGCGCTACGCGGCGCGCTTCAGCCTGGCGCTGCCGACCGAGGAGGAGCTGCTGGCCATCGTCCGTGAGGAGGCCGCCCGCTGGAGCGAGCGCAACCGCGGGGCTAGGGTGCGCACCGACAACCGCACCCTGCAGCAGATGGTGAAGAACCTGCGTGGCCTGACCCACGCCGAGGCACGGGCGCTGGCACGCAACGTGATCTGCGACGACGGCGCCATCACCCAGGAAGACATCCCGGAGCTGAACAAGGCCAAGTTCCAGCTGCTCGACCTGGAGGGCGTGCTCAGCTTCGAGTACGACACCGCGCGCTTCGCCGAGGTGGGCGGCCTGACCAACCTCAAGCGCTGGCTGAGCGAGCGCCAGGAGATATTCCTCAACGGCAAGGGCGCGGACATGCCCCGCGGCATGCTGCTGGTCGGCGTGCAGGGCGGCGGCAAGAGCCTGGCAGCCAAGGCGGTGGCTGGCCTCTGGGGGCTGCCGCTGCTGCGCCTGGACTTCGCCAGCCTGTACAACAAGTTCTTCGGCGAGACCGAGCGCAACCTGCGCGAGGCGCTCAGGCTGGCCAGTCAGATGGCACCCTGCGTGCTGTGGATGGACGAGATCGAGAAAGGCCTGGCCACCGGTGAGAATGACGATGGTGTCAGCCAGCGGGTGCTCGGCACCCTGCTGACCTGGATGGCCGAGCGCAAGGCGCCGGTGTTCATGGTGGCGACGGCCAACGCCATCCACCGCTTGCCGCCCGAACTGGTGCGCAAGGGGCGCTTCGATGAGCTGTTCTTCGTCGACCTGCCGGATGCGGCGGTACGGTCGGACATCTTCGCCATCCACCTGCGCCGTCGCGAGCTGGAGCCCGAGCAGTTCGACCTGGCCGAGCTGTCGCACGCCTGTGCGGGCTTCTCGGGGGCCGAGATCGAGCAGGTGGTGGTCAGCGCCCTGTACGCCGCCCAGGCGCGGCAGCAGTCGGTGGATCAGACGCTGTTGCTGAACAGTATCCAGAGCACCGCGCCGCTGTCGGTGGTGATGGCCGAGGACCTGGCGGCCCTGCGTGCCTGGGCCGATGGTCGGACGGTGAACGCCGGCTAGGGCTGCTCGGCGTCTGCCCGCGGCAGCAGCGGGCGGACCATCTTCATGGCGATGCGCCGCACCAGTGTGCGGGGCGTCAGGCGCAACAGCTGCGGCACCAGGCGGTGCCGCCAGCCGGGGATGATGATGGCCTGGTTTCGCTCCAGCCCGCGGATGGCGAGCAGGGCAATCTCTTCCGGGCTGGCCAGTTGGCCGTGCCGGTCCAGTCCGTCGCTGCGCAGTTGGGCGCGACGGAAGAAGGCGGTGGCCACCGGCCCCGGGCAGAGCGCCGAGACCTTCACCCCGAACGGCGCCAGTTCGCTGCGCAGCGCCTCCGACAGGTGCAGCACATAGGCCTTGCTGGCGAAGTAGTTGGCCATCAGCGGGCCGGGCTGGAACGCGGCCAGCGAGGCCACGTTGAGAATCTGTCCTGAACCGCGTCGCTTCATGTCCAGCCCCAGGGCATGGCAGAGGCGGGCGAGGGCCAGCACATTGAGTTCGATCAGTTGCTGCTCGATGGACCAGTCCTGCTCCACGAACAGGCCGGCGCTGCCGATGCCGGCATTGTTCACCAGCAGGTCGATGTGCCGCTCGCTCTGCTCCAGTTCCTGGATCAGGCCGGTGAGCTGCAGCGGTTCGGCCAGGTCGCACACGCGGAACAGCGCTTCGACGCCGAAGCGCTGGCTCAGCTCGCAGGCGATGCTTTCCAGGGCATCGCGCTGGCGTGCGACCAGAATCAGGTTACGCCCGCGCCGGGCCAGCGCCTCGGCCAAGGCGAGGCCGAGGCCGCTCGAAGCACCGGTGATCAGGGCGTAACCACTCAAGGCCTACTCTCCGGAGGGGGCTTGCTGGATTTGCTGCTGTTGTGCTTCCGCAGCGCGGTTGACGTAGTCCTGATAGGCCGGCAGGGCAATCGCCGCGACGATACCCAGGATGGGCACCAGCAGCATGGTGCAGGCCAGAGCGATGACACCGCCGCTGTTCGGTGGTGGTGGCGGACCGTAGCGGTTGGCGCCCTGATTGCCGGGGACGATGAGCATCAGTAGTGCGAACACGCTGCCGACCACGGGTATCAGGTTGAGCAGCCAGAGCCAGCCGGACCAGCCAATGTCATGCAGGCGTTGCACGCCGATCTGCACGCTGACCACGACTGCGCCGATGACCACCGGGATCATCAGGATGCCGCCGAATATCGGCGAGGCGGCCATGATTCCGGCGGCAATGCCGTAGGCCACCAGGGAGATGAGCAGCAGCGCCATCGACCAGCCCAGATAGCGGACCCGGCCGATCCGTCCGGAAACGCTGAATACTTTGAGTTCGGCGAACTCCTCGTAGCCGTCGCCCACATCGGACTTGGGCGTGCTGTAGGGCGATGCCGCCGTCGTTGCCGGCGTGCTCTGGGCCTGCAGCGCCTGGCGGGCGAGGAACTTCTCGATGACGATGCCGCAGGCGGAGCAGGCGGTGGCCTTGGGCTGCTGGTGCCCGCACTTGGGGCACTCCATGTTCTCGTCGCTTACGGCCTTCTCTTCTTCGATATCCACCAGGCTCAGCCTGGCAGCCAGGTCCTGCTCCTTGCGCACCTGGGCGCCGGCTTGCTGGAGGGCGACCAGGTACTTGTCGGCCTCGTTCTCGGACAGGTCGCGCTTGAGCGCTACCGGGGCCCCGTTGAACAGCACGTCGATCTTGCCCGGGTCGCTCTTGAACAGGCGGGCCAGGTTGGCCTTCACCGTTTCCAGCGTCTGCTCCGGCATCAACTGCCCTTCGAATACGATCTTGTAACGTGCTTCGGTCATGCTGCGTCCCTGTTCGCTTTTATAAATTCGTTGAGCCTAGGGGCTTTGCCGGGCGCTCACAAGCGGCCGGCCAGGCAATTTGCACCAAATGGCCACTAGCGTGGCCATTTCCCCGCCAGTTGGCTGCCCCGGCCCTGCGCAGCACGGTACTCGTCGTCCAGGCGCGCGATCAGCTCGGCCACCGTCGGCAGATCGGCGATCCCGCCGACACCCTGGCCGGCCGACCATACGGTCTTCCAGGCCTTGGCTTCGTCGCTGATCGGCTTGAGCTTCTCGCCGTAGTCGACGTCGCCCTTGTCCTGCAGGCGCTTGAGGTCGTAGCCGGCCTTTTCCAGGCTCTGGCGCATGAAGCTGGCCGGCACGCCCGAGACCGCGGGGGTATGCACGATGTCGGCGGCGCGGGCGTCGAGGATCATCTGCTTGTAGTCGCCGTCGGCGTTGCTCTCGCGGGTGGCGATGAAGCGGGTGCCCATGTAGGCCAGGTCGGCGCCGAGCAACTGGGCGGCGAGGATCTCGTGGCCGTGGTTGAGGCAGCCGGAGAGCAGCAGGGTCTTGTCGAAGAACTGGCGGATCTCGGCGATCAGTGCGAACGGGCTCCAGGTGCCCGCATGGCCGCCAGCGCCGGCTGCCACCGCAATCAGGCCTTCGACGCCGGCCTCGGCCGCCTTCTCCGCATGGCGGCGAGTGGTGACGTCATGGAAGACCAGGCCGCCGTAGCTGTGCACGGCATCGACCACTTCCTTGACCGCGCCCAGGCTGGTGATCACCACCGGCACCTTGTGCTCGACGCACACCGCCAGGTCGGCCTGCAGGCGCGGGTTGCTGCCATGCACGATGAGGTTGACCGCGTAGGGCGCCGCGTCCGGCTTCAGGCCCGCCTCGATCTCTTCCAGCCAGGCCTTGAAGCCGCTGGTCTCGCGCTGGTTCAGGGCCGGGAAGCTGCCGACCACTCCGTCGTTGCAGCAGGCCAGCACCAGTTGCGGGGTGGACACCAGGAACATGGGGGCCGCTACCACGGGCAGGCGCAGGCGCTGGTCGAACAGAGCGGGCAGGGACATGGGTCTTTCCTCTTGTCGTGATCAGAAGGGTTTCACCACCACCAGTACCACGATGGCCAGCAGGAACAGCACCGGCACCTCGTTGAACCAGCGGTAGAACACGTGGCCGCGGGCGTTCTCGCCCCGGGCGAAGCGCTTGAGCTGGGCGCCGCAGACATGGTGATAACCGACCAACAGTACCACCAGCGTCAGCTTGGCGTGCATCCAGCCCTGCTGCAGCCAGGCCGGATTGAGATGGAGCATCCAGCCGCCGAACAGCAGTGTGGCGATCATCGAGGGATTCATGATGCCGCGATACAGCTTGCGCTCCATGACGCAGAAGCGCTCGCGGCTGGCCTCGTCCTCGGCCATGGCGTGATAGACGAACAACCGGGGCAGGTAGAACAGGCCGGCGAACCAGCAGACCAGGGCGATGATGTGCAGGGCCTTGACCCAGAGATAGAGCATCGACGACTTCCTGCGCGAAATGTGTCGCCGATAGTAGAGAAAGCCATGGCCGAGCGCATCCTCGAGGTTGGCCCTGGCTGCCCCGGAGCCGTATCATCGGCAGCCTTTCTCAACGGTCGCGCAGCGGGGGTATGCAATGGTCAAGGTCGGAATCGTCGGCGGCACGGGTTACACCGGGGTGGAACTGCTGCGCCTGCTGGCCCAGCACCCGCAGGCCGAGGTGGCGGTGATCACCTCGCGCTCCGAGGCCGGGGTCAAGGTCGCCGACATGTACCCCAACCTACGCGGTCACTACGACGACCTGGCCTTCAGCGTGCCGGACGTTGCCACCCTGGGCGCCTGCGATGCGGTGTTCTTCGCCACGCCCCATGGCGTCGCCCATGCTCTGGCCGGGGAGCTGCTCGCCGCCGGCACCCGGGTGATCGACCTGTCCGCCGACTTCCGCCTGCAGGACGCCGAGGAGTGGGCCAAGTGGTACGGCCAGCCCCACGGCGCGCCGGACCTGCTGCCCGAGGCGGTCTACGGCCTGCCCGAGGTCAATCGCGAGGCGATCAAGGGTGCTCGGCTGATCGCCGTCCCAGGCTGCTACCCGACCGCCACCCAGCTCGGCCTGATCCCGCTGCTGGAGGCCGGCCTGGCAGATTCGAGTCAGTTGATCGCCAACTGCGCCTCCGGCGTCAGCGGTGCCGGTCGTGGCGCCAAGGTCGGTTCGCTGCTGTGTGAGGCCAGCGAGAGCATGATGGCCTATGCGGTCAAGGGCCATCGCCACCTGCCGGAGATCAGCCAGGGCCTGCGCCGCGCCGCCAACGGCCCGGTCGGCTTGACCTTCGTGCCGCACCTGGTGCCGATGATCCGCGGCATCCACGCCACACTGTACGCCACCGTCGCCGACCGCGGCGTGGACCTGCAGGCGCTGTTCGAGCGCCGCTACGCCGACGAGCCGTTCGTCGACGTGATGCCCGCTGGCAGTCACCCAGAGACCCGTAGCGTGCGTGGCGCCAACGTCTGCCGCATCGCCGTGCACCGTCCCCAGGGCGGCGATCTGGTGGTGGTGCTGTCCGCCATTGACAACCTGGTCAAGGGCGCGTCGGGTCAGGCCGTGCAGAACCTCAACATCATGTTCGGGCTGGACGAGCGCCTGGGGCTCTCCCACGCTGCGCTGCTGCCCTGACCGCCATCCCGCCCGCGACAACTTGAATTCGTCGCGGGCACTCCCATCTAAACAGACAGGGACTGCGTGCCCAGCCTTCGCGCAATAATTGACCAATTTGCTCGGACAAGCGGATAATCCTCGCCCGTGCAGTACGTGACATGGCGCCTGGCGCCGGGAGAACAGCAAGATGAGCGTCGAGACCTTCACTCCAACCCCCCTGATCTTCACCCAGGGTGCGGCGAACAAGGTGAAGAACCTGGTCGATGAAGAAGGCAACCCACGCCTGAAGCTGCGTGTGTTCGTCACCGGCGGTGGTTGCTCGGGCTTCCAGTACGGCTTCACCTTCGACGAGGACGTCGCCGACGATGACACCATCGTCGAGCGCGAGGGCGTCAGCCTGGTGGTCGACCCCATGAGCTTCCAGTACCTGGCCGGTGCCGAGGTGGATTATCAGGAAGGGCTGGAAGGGTCTCGCTTCGTGATCAACAACCCGAACGCCTCGACCACCTGCGGCTGCGGATCGTCCTTCTCGATCTGATCGCTACCCAAGGGAACAGAAGCCGCGCCATTGCGCGGCTTTTTCGTTTCTTCAGGCCGGATAGATGGCGCCGAGGATGCGCGGGCCCTTCGCCCCGCTGACGCTCGGGCGGTTGGCCGGAATGCGTTCCAGGCAGCAGTGGGCCAGCCAGGCGAAGGCCATGGCTTCGACCCAGTCCGGTGGCACGCCGCGCGAGGCGGTGCTGGCCACCCGGCAATCGGGTAGCAACTCCTGCAGGCGCTGCATCAGCGTGTCGTTGTGCGCACCGCCGCCACACACCAGCAATTCGGTGGTGCTCTGCTGGGCCTGCTGCAGCGAGTCGACGATGCTGCGCGCGGTCAGCTCCAGCAGCGTGCGCTGGACATCCGAGGGAGCCAGCTCGGGCTGAGCGGCCAGATGACTTTCGAGCCAGGCGAGGTTGAATAGCTCCCGCCCCGTGCTCTTGGGGCCGTGCGTGGCAAAGTAGGGATCGCTCAGGAGCGCGCGCAGCAAGGCGTCATCCAGATGCCCGCTGGCGGCCCAGTTGCCGCCGCGGTCGAAGGCTTCGCCCAGGCTCTTGCCGATCCAGGCATCGAGCAGCACGTTGCCCGGCCCGCAGTCGAAGCCTCGCACTGGCTGGTCCGCTTCGATCAGGCTGAGGTTGCTGAAACCTCCGACGTTGAGCACGGCCCTGGGCTGATCTTCGCGGTCGAAGAGGGCTTCGTGGAAGGCCGGCACCAGGGGGGCGCCCTGGCCGCCTGCCGCGACGTCCCGGCGCCGGAAGTCGGCGACCACATCGATCCCGGTCAGCTCCGCCAGCAGCGCCGGGTTGCCGATCTGCACGGTGAAGCCGCGGGCCGGCTCGTGGCGCACGGTCTGGCCATGGCTGCCGATGGCGCGTATATCGCTGGTGCTCAAGCCTTCCTGCCGCAACAGGGCGTGGATACCGCTGGCAGCCAGCCCCACCCAGCGCTGTTCGGCTACCGCCGCGCGTGCCAGTTCGTCCGGGCCGGACGAGCACAGAGCCAGCAGCTCGGCACGCAACGTGTCGGGCATGGGGATGTAGTGATGGGCGAGCAGGACGGGGTGGGAGGCCTGATGGATCAGGGCGATGTCCAGTCCGTCGAGGCTGGTGCCGGACATCACCCCCAGGTAGCGCAGCATGTCAGGGTTGCTTGTTGGCGGCCAGCAGGGTGGCCTTTTCCTGATCCATGCGCGCCATCAGAGGCTTGCTCTGTTGCAGGAAGCGCTGCTTCTCGTTGTTCGCGATGGGGTCGGCCATCGGCAGCTTCTGGCCGAGCGGGTCCACGTGCTGGCCGTTGACCTGGAACTCGTAGTGCAGGTGCGGACCGGTAGAGAGACCGGTGGTGCCGATGTAACCGATGATCTGGCCCTGCTTGACGTTCACGCCGGTGCGCACGCCCTTGGCGAAGCCCTGCATGTGCCCGTACAGGGTGCGGTAGCTGTTGCCGTGCTGGATGACGACGGCATTGCCGTAGCCACCCTTGCGCCCGGCCAGCAGTACACGACCATCGCCGGCGGCCTTGATCGGCGTACCACGTGGCGCGGCGTAATCGACACCCTTGTGTGCGCGAATCTTGTTCAGGATGGGATGCTTGCGGCCCAGGGAGAACTTGGAGCTGATGCGGGCGAAGTCCACCGGCGTGCGGATGAACGCCTTGCGCATGCTCATCCCGTCCGCGTTGTAGTAGCTGGTAACGCCCTGCTTGTTGGTGTAGCGGACTGCGGTATAGCTCTTGCCGCGGTTGGTAAAGCGGGCGGAGAGGATATTGCCGTTGCCCACCGTCTTGCCGTTGACCGTGTGCTCCTCGTAGATCACCTCGAACTCGTCGCCTTCGCGCAGGTCCTGGGCGAAGTCGATGTCGTAGCCGAACACGTTGGCCAGGTCCATGGTCAGGCTGTGTGGCAGCCCGGCGCGTTTGGCGGAGAGGAACAGCGAGCTGTTGATGACGCCGCGGGCGTAACTGGTGCGGACATCAGGCTTGACCAGCTCACGCTTGAAGGAGAAGCCCTTGTCGTCGCGAGTCAGGGAGATGCTTTCGAGATCGTTGAGTCTGCTGCTCAGTTGCTCCAGCTTGCCGTCGGCGGTCAGCTTGAAGTCCAGGGTCTGGCCGACATTGAGGCGGCTGAAGCGCTTGGCGTCCTTGCTGCTGTCGATGGCTTCGTGCAGGGCCGTGGCATTCAGGCCCACACGTGCGAAAAGAGTGGAGAGAGTATCGCCGCTGGTGACGGTGACGCTCTTCTGCAGCGGATCGGAGGGTGGAGCGGGTTGAAGCTCTTCTTTCTTCTCGTTATCAGCGTCTGCTTGGGCGCTTTTCTGATTATTGGCGAGGTTGGCATCGGGGAAGGGTGATGCGCCTCGATCCCCCAGAACCTGCTCGGGTCGGAGGTCGTCCTTTTCCTGCAGTATCTGTTCGGAGCCATTGTCCAGCTCCATCGATAGGTAGGTCTTCCTTGCTTCCACCTCGCGGGATGGGAACACCAGCAAGGCCAGGCTCAGCAGCGCCGCGACACCGCTGGCAGCCAGCAGATGGCTTCGCGGGTAGGACGTAGCTTTGGGAGAGGTATGGGTCATGGCTCGGGGTGTTTCTTGGAAGAGTGCATTAACTGCCTAAAATATAATCATAATTCATCATAGGCAACCCTGAAGCCAGGCTGTCTGTCGAGCGGCAGCCCCGGGCGCAGAGCTTGTAATTGGTCAGTGATCTTGTATGGTTGGTTCCCTTTTGGTTTTGCGAGTGGCACGAGTCCTGTCATGAAGTCGGTTGAAGAGCAGCTGGCGCTGATCAAGCGCGGAGCGGAAGAAGTCCTGGTCGAATCCGAACTGGTGGAAAAACTCAAGCGTGGCGAGCCGCTGCGCATCAAGGCCGGTTTCGACCCTACCGCACCCGATCTGCACCTGGGACATACCGTCCTTATTAATAAGCTGCGCCAGTTCCAGGAGCTGGGGCACCAGGTGATCTTCCTGATCGGCGACTTCACCGGCATGATCGGCGACCCCAGTGGCAAGAGCACTACCCGTCCGCCGCTGACTCGCGAGCAGGTGCTCGACAACGCCGAGACCTACAAGACCCAGGTATTCAAGATCCTCGATCCGGCGAAGACCGAGGTGGCTTTCAACTCCACCTGGATGGACAAGCTGACTCCGGCCGACTTCATCCGCTTGTCGTCGCAGTACACCGTGGCGCGCATGCTCGAACGCGACGACTTCCAGAAGCGCTATGAGGGCAACCAGCCGATCGCCATCCATGAGTTCCTCTATCCGCTGGTTCAAGGCTACGACTCGGTGGCGTTGCGCGCCGATGTCGAGCTGGGTGGCACCGACCAGAAATTCAACCTGCTGATGGGGCGTGAGCTGCAGCGTGCCTATGGGCAGTCCTCCCAATGCATCGTCACCATGCCGTTGCTGGAAGGTCTGGATGGCGTGAAGAAGATGTCCAAGTCGCTGGGCAACTACGTGGGTATCCAGGAGGCGCCGGGCGCCATGTACAACAAGCTGGTGTCCATGCCCGACTCGCTGATGTGGCGCTACTTCGAACTGCTGAGCTTCCGCTCCATGGAAGAGATCGAGCAGTTCAAGGCGGATGTGGCGAGTGGCGCCAATCCCCGGGACATCAAGATCAAGCTGGCCGAGGAGATCGTTGCTCGTTTCCACGGCGAAGAGGCGGCGGCCAATGCCCACCGCTCCGCTGGCAATCGCCTGAAAGATGGCGAGCTGCCGGACGATCTTCCGGAGGTCGAGCTTCTATCTATAGAAGATATGCCGGTCTCCTCCGTCCTTAATAAGGCAGGCCTGGTGAAGAACGCTGCGGCTGCACGCGATCTGCTGAGCGCCGGCAGTGTGAAGGTGGATGGTGAGGTTGTGGATCGTGGCTTCGTGTTCAAGCTGGGCTCCAGCCATGTCTGCCAGGCCGGCAAGAAGGCCTTCGCACGCATCCATCTGAAAGCCGAGTAAAAAGTTTCAGAAATCAGTTGACGGCCCGATTTAGGTCCTTATAATGCGCCCCACTTCCGGTGCAGGCCTCTCGGGAAACTCCTTGAAAATCAAAGAGTTGAACGAAAAAAGAGATTGCAGCGGCGGCGAATTCGAGTAGAATGCGCCGG
>NZ_BPFX01000010.1 GCF_019655855.1 Pseudomonas paralcaligenes
CAGCCCCTCCTCACCCGCCTGGCACGCTCCCTGCTCCTCCCCCTCAACCCGGGCCTTCGCGGCCCGTGGCGACTCCCTTCAACAGGACCTTTCCCATGAGCGTCGAATTCATCTGGCACCTCCCCAACCACCGCGACGCGCGCTACGCCGACGCCACCGAACGCAAGCGCGGCGAGCGCCTGGCGGGCGATCCGGCGCCGTTCACCGCCGGCGTCAGCGACCCGCGCGGCACGCGCTTCAACTACCTCGACTACCTGCACCAGATCGCCCGTGCCGCCGACCTCACCGGCTTCGACGGCATCCGCATCGGCAACCACCCGGACGGCGACGAGCCGTGGATCGTCGCCGGCTACCTCGCCCCGGCCACCCGCCGTGTCAGGCTGATCGCCGAGTTCGACGCGGCGCGCGGCTCGGCGGTGTACGCGGCGAAGAACGCCATCAGCTTCCAGCGCTTCTCCGGCAACCGCTTCGCCTGGCAGATCGGCAGCACCGCCGACGCCGGGCAGCGCCGCCGCCAGGGCGACCCGGCGGGCGATGCCGACCTGCTGCCGCGCATCGACGAATTCCTCACCGTCGCCCGGGGCGTCATCGGCCAGCCCGGCGGCTTCGACTTCAAGGGGCGCTTCTTCGAGGTCCGCGGCGGCGGCTTCAGCGGCCCGCTCGGCGGCCATCCGGTGCCCCGGGTCTACCTCTCCGGCGCCAGCGCCGAAGCCCTGCAGCTCTCGGCGGCGCAGGCCGACGTCCACCTGTTCGACGCCCAGCCCCTGGCCGACCTGCTGCCGCTGCTCGACGAACTGCGCGGCATCGCCCGCACCCTCCAGCGCGAGCTGCAGTTCGGCCTGCGCCTCGACGTGCTGGCGCGCGAGAGCCGCGAGGAAGCCGAGCGCGACGCCCGCCGCCTGGCCGAGCAGACCGGCTGGCACGGCAGTTTCAGCGAAGACGACCTGTGGCTCGGCCTCGGCAACGGCGACGCCAGGGCCACCCTGGTCGGCAGCTACGACGAGGTCATCGAGCGCCTGGCCGCCTATGCCGACGCCGGTATCCACAGCTTCCTGCTCGGCGCCGCGCCGCACCTGGAGGAAGCCTACCGGGTCGGCGAGAACCTGCTGCCGAAACTGCGCGCCCGCACCCGCCGCGCCGCCTGACCCGCCCCCATTCCCGGAGACAACCGCATGACCATCGACTTCCACTGGCGCCTGCCCACCCACGGCGAACCCAGCACCCACCGCAACCGCGAACCCTTCCGCGGCGACTGGTACTTCGGCGAGGGCCGCCCGAGCGGCGCCGGCCTGAGCGGCCGCGACGACGGCTACAGCTACATCGACTACCTCGCCGAGATCGCCCGCGCGGCGGAAACCGCCGGCTTCCAGGGCGGCCTGATCCCCTCCTTCCCGTCCACCGACGAGCCGTGGACGGTGTCCTCCTTCCTGGCCCGGCAGACCCGCACCTTCCGCTTCATGATCGCCTTCCAGCCGGGCTTCCTGAACCCGGTCACCGCCGCGCGCCAGGCCGCCACCCTGCAACGCGCCACCGGCGGCCGCGCCCTGTTCAACGTGATCACCGGCGGCGGCGGTCCCTCGCAACTGTGGTGGGGCGACGCGGTGGCCCACGACGAGCGCTACACCCGCACCAGCGAATTCCTCGACGTGCTGCGCGGTGTCTGGCAGGGCGGGCCGTTCGACTACGACGGCAAGTTCTACCAGGTCGAGGGCGCCGGCCTGGCCGAGCCGCTATCGCGCGAGGAATTCCCGGAAATCTACTTCTCCGGCTCCTCCGACGCGGCCCTGGCCTCGGCCTCGAAGCACGCCGACTACTACCTGTCCTGGCTGGAGCCGTTCGACCAGCTCAAGGAGAAGTTCGACCGGGTGAAGGAACGCACCGACGCCCTCGGCCGCAAGATCAAGTGCGCGGTGCGGGTCGACGTGATCGCCCGTGCCACCGAGGAAGAAGCCTGGGACGAAGTGCGCAAGGGCTTCGAGCGGCTGTCGCCGGAAGCCGTCGCCCGCCTGCGCGAGCGTGGCGCCGGCGACTCGGTGGGCGCCAGTCGCCAGGGCGCCAACCGGCCGCAGACCATCAACGGCTACCGCGACCTGATCATCGAGCCCAACGTCTGGTCCGGCTTCAGCCTGCTGCGCGGCGGCCAGACCAACGGCATCGTCGGCAGCTACCAGCAGGTCGCCGAACGCCTGGACCAGTTGGTCGAACTGGGCGCCGACGCCTTCATCCTCGCCAGCACCCCGCACCTGGAAGAAGCCTACCGGGTCGGCGAGGAAGTGCTGCCACTGGTACGCGGCCAGCGCTGACTGCTGGTGGCGCAGCAGCCCGCTGCCGGCGGGCTGCTGCCCTGGCAACAGCTGCCGGGCAACGCGCCGCCCCTGCTCGCCGGCTCGCTCTCAAGCCATTGATTAATCAGAAAAAACCGCCAAGCGGCGGAAGTGGAACGGTTCGTGCTCCAGGGGTCAGGCTTTCCCCTGCCGCAAGGACCTGACCATGAGCCAACGCCAACCCGAGCACCCGATCAACCCGCTGTTCGTCGACCGCTGGTCGCCGCGCGCCTTCGACGCCTCGCCGATCGACCCGGCCCATCTGCATGCCCTGCTGGAGGCGGCCCGCTGGGCGCCCTCGGCGCACAACGCGCAGCCCTGGCGCTTCGTCTACGCCCTGCGCGACAGCGCCGAGTGGCCGGCCTTCCTCGACCTGCTGATCGCCAACAACCAGCGCTGGGCGGCCAACGCCTCGGTGCTGCTCGTCGTGCTCTCCAAGCGCAGCTTCCAGGCGCCCGGCAAGGACGCCCCGGCGCCGCTTGGCAGCCACGCCTTCGACGCCGGCGCCGCCTGGGCCAGCCTGGCCCTGCAGGCCGCCCACGACGGCCTGGCCACCCACGCCATGGGCGGCTTCGACCGCGAACGCGCGCGCGCCCTGCTCGGCGTGCCGGAGGACTACGACATCCACGTCGCCGTGGCCATCGGCCGCCGCGCCGAACGCGACAGCCTGCCGGACGACCTGCGCGCCCGCGAACAGCCGAACCAGCGCGAACCGCTGCAGCGCCTGGCCGCCGCGGGCCGCTTCGACCCGGCCCTGCTCTGAACCATGAACAACATCTGGCGCATCATCCAGTTCATCCCGGAGTACCGCGGCCGCGTGCTCGGCGTGATCGCCGTGGGCACCGCCCTCGGCTTCATCGGCACCGCCACCCCGTACCTGTACAAGTTCATCGTCGACGCCATCGCGCAGATGCTGTCCGGCGCCATCAGCCGCGAGCAGGCGACCTGGAGCGTGACCCTGCTGCTGGGCACCTTCTTCGTCCTGCGCCTGGGCGTGGTGCTGTTCGGCGCCCTGCAGAACCGCCAGGCCGACAACCTCTGGCTGGACACCGTCAGCACCCTGCGCCAGCGGGTGTTCGACAACATGACGCGCAAGTCCATCGACTACTTCGAGAAGACCCGCGCCGGCGAGATCATGGACCGCTTCGGCAACATCACCACCATCACCATGTGGCTGTCGTCGCTCACCGACGGCACCCTGGCGAGCCTGCTGCAACTGGCCTTCATCCTCGTCGTGCTGCTGCTCAAGGCGCCGCTGGTAGGAGCGATCGCCGCGGCGGTGGTGCTGCTCAACCTGTGGATCTCCTGGCGCACCGTCGGCTGGACCCGCCCCTACCGGCGTGGCTGGCAGGTGCTGGCCGGGCGCATGACCGGGCTGCTCGCCGAGATGATCGGCAACATCTCCACGGTGCGCAGCTTCGGTGGCGAGCCGGCGGTCAAGCAGCGCTACGACGACACCCAGGCCGAGTGGATGGTGGTGCGCGGCAACCTGCACAAGACCGAGTGGCGCTCGGAGCAGGCGCTCAACGTGATCAACACCTTCGGCGTGTTCGCCGCCGTCGCCCTCACCGTGCATGGCGCGCTGCAGGGCCGCTTCACCGTCGGCGACATCCTGCTGGTGCTGACCCTGACCCAGAACCTGGTCAACACCGTCGGCCCGGTGGCGCGGCAGATCAACCAGGCCGGCGAGATCGAGAGCACCGCCGAGCGCCTGGTCGAACTGCTCGACGTCGAGGCCGAGCACGCCGACCGGCCCGACGCGGTGGCCCTGGAGCACCTGGAAAGCATCGTCTTCGAGGACGTCAGCTTCCGCTACCCGGGCAAGGACCACTACGCGCTGCGCCACGTCTCCTTCCGCCTCGACGCCGGCCGCACCCTGGCCCTGGTGGGCAGCAGCGGCAGCGGCAAGAGCACCATCGTCAAGCTGCTGATGCGCTTCTACGACCCCAGCGAGGGGCGCATCCTGATCAACGGCCGCGACCTGCGCGACTACCGCCAGCGCAGCGTGCGCGCGCTGATGGGCGTGGTGCTGCAGGACGTGGCGCTGTTCAACGACAGCATCGGCGAGAACATCGCCTTCGCCCGCCCCGGCGCCAACCACGACGAAGTCCGCGCCGCCGCCCGCGCGGCCCACGCGGAGGGATTCATCCTGCGCATGGAGAACGGCTACGACACGCTGGTCGGCGAACGCGGGGTGAAGCTCTCCGGCGGCGAGAAGCAGCGGGTGGCCATCGCCCGGGCGATCCTCAAGGACCCGGGCCTGATCATCCTCGACGAAGCCACCAGCGCGCTGGACTCGGAGTCCGAGCACCTGGTGCAGAAGGGCCTGGAGCGGCTGGTCAGCGGGCGCACCTCGGTGATCATCGCCCACCGCCTGAGCACGGTGATGAGCGCGGACCTGATACTCGTGCTGAACCAGGGCGAGGTGCTCGAACAGGGGCGCCATGCCGAGCTGGTGGAACGGCCGGGCGGGTTCTATGCGCACCTGTTCTCGTTGCAGACGCGGGGGCATCTGGTGGTGGAGGGGGTGCCGGAACGGTGAGCCCCAACACACCCTACGCTCCTGTCGCCCACAAAAAAGCCCACCGTGCTGGTGGGCTTCGAGGCAGGACACAGCGGCTGCGCTGCGCCTGAAGATATGGTGGGTCGTGTAGGATTCGAACCTACGACCAATTGGTTAAAAGCCAACTGCTCTACCGACTGAGCTAACGACCCAATGCGGAGCGCATGATACTGATTTGACTCAGAAAATCAACACACTCCAAGAAAAAACCTAGCAATAGCGGGTCGGATCTGCCACTTCCGCGGCGCTGAACCCGGCCGCACGCAGGCGGCAGCTGTCGCATCTGCCACAGGCGCGACCGTCGTCGTCGGCCTGATAGCACGAGACGGTCAGACCGTAGTCCACGCCCAGCCTCATGCCTGCCTCGATGATCTGTGCCTTGGTCAGGTTCTGCAGCGGCGCGCGGATACGGAAGCCCCTGCCCTCCACGCCCTCACGGGTCGCCAGGTTGGCCGTGCGCTCGAAGGACTCGATGAACTCCGGGCGGCAATCGGGATAGCCGGAGTAGTCGACCGCGTTGACGCCGATGAAGATGTCGTGGGCTCCGAGCACTTCGGCCCAGCCCAGCGCCAGTGACAGGAACACCGTGTTGCGCGCAGGCACGTAGGTCACCGGGATGCCCTCGGTGGGTGCCTCCGGCACGGCGATGGCACTGTCGGTCAGGGCCGAGCCGCCGATGCCGTTGAGATTCAGGCCGATCACCTTGTGCTCGACCACGCCCAGCTGGCGTGCTACCCGCTCGGCCGCCTGCAGCTCGGCCCTGTGCCGCTGGCCGTAGTCGAAGCTCATGCTGTAGCAGGCGAAGCCTTCGGCCCTGGCCTGGGCGAGGATAGTGGCGGAGTCGAGGCCGCCGGAGAGCAGCACCACGGCTTTCTTGTCAGTCATATCGTCACTCCTCAGTGCCCCGGCTCGTCGCGCCACAGCAGCTTGTGCAGCTGCAGCTGGTAGCGCACCGGAAGATTGTCGGCAACGATCCAGTCGGCCAGGTCGCGCGCGTTCACCTGCCCATGGCTGGGCGAGAACAGCACCTCGCCTGCCCGCTGCTCCAGGCGGTATTCAATCAGCTTGCTCACCGCCCAGTCGTAGTCCTCCCGGGAACAGATCACGAACTTGACCTGGTCGTTGCGGGTGAGCCGCTCCATGTTGGCGTAGAGGTTGCGCCCCGACTCGGCCGAACCGGGAGTCTTCAGGTCGACCACCCGGCTCACACGGGTGTCGGTGGCCGAGATATCCAGCGCGCCGCTGGTTTCCAGGGAAACCTCGTAGCCGGCGTCGCACAGCTGCCGCAGCAACGGGATGCAGTTGGGCTGCGCCAGCGGCTCACCACCGGTGACACAGACGTAGCGGGGCCGGTAGGCGGCCACCCGCTCTAGGATGGAAGGCAGGCTCATGATCTCGCCGCCGCTGAAGGCGTAGGCGGTGTCGCAGTACTGGCAGCGCAACGGGCAGCCGGTCAGGCGCACGAACACCGTGGGCAGGCCACTGGTGCGCGTCTCGCCCTGCAACGAGTAGAAAATCTCGGTAATGCGCAGGGTATCTTGCATATCAGCACCGGGCGTGACGGCGAAACAGGCCATCCGCCTCCGTTGCGGGTGAATCGGGGCGCCGATTCTAAACAAAAACGCCCCGGGAGACATGGCCAACGTCGTGCATCCGATGGCCGACGCGTGACCGCCAAAAGGCCGGGCATGAAAAAGGCTATGTCCCCGCTAGTTGTTGCACACCTCGTGGGAGCGGATTTATCCGCGAATTTCGCGGCCAATCGGAAGGCCGCCCAGCCGCTCCCACAAAAGCAGGATTGCGCCACCAACACATAACGGGGACATAGCCATGAAAAAGCCCGCGACAAGCGCGGGCTTTGGGGCACGAGACGAGCGATCAGAGTCGCTGCAGGTCGCGCTGCGCCAACTGCGCCGCCGAGGAACCGGGATACTGAGCGATCAGCTGCTTGAGAATGTCTCGCGCCTTGTCGGTGTTACCCAGGCGTCGCTCCACGTCGGCCAGCTTGAACAGCGAATCCGGCACCTTAGCATGGTTCGGGTAGTTGGCCGCGACCCGGGCGAAGGCCTTGCCGGCGCCCTGCAGGTCGTTCTGGGCCAGGTTCACCTCACCCAACCAGTACTGGGCGTTGCCGGCGTACTGGCTCTGCGGGAACTTGCGCAGGAAGCCCTCGAAGGCCTGGCTGGCCTTGGGGAAGTCCTTGGCCTTGATCAGATCGAAGGCGGCGTCGTAGTAGAGCTTTTCGTTCGCCGGGTCGGCCGGTTCGTTGCTGGCCGCCGGGGCCTGTTGAGCCGGAGCGGCGGGTGTGCCGGCGGCGTTGATCGCGCCATCGGCCGGGGAATTCTGTGCGGGTGCCTGGGCACCGGCGGCACCGCCTTGCAGGCGGCTATCGAGATCCTGGTAGCGCGCCAGGCTTTCCTGCTTCAAGCGCTGGATCTCGTTCTGCTGTTCTTCGACCAGACCGCGCAGCTGGGAGATCTCGTCCTGCATCTGCTGCAGCTGCATGAACAACTGGCCCTGCGCCGAGGTCGGGGCTTGCGCCCCGCCCCCGGCGTAGGCGCCGCTCGTACCATAGCCGGCGGGCGGATAGCTGCTACCGGAGCCGCCATCCACCACAGGGACCTCGGCCACTGCCGCGAGCGGCAGGGCCAGAAGCAGAGAGGTCAGGATACGAGGGCACTTACGCATGGCGAATTACTTGCGCAGTTCGACGCGGCGGTTCTGAGCCCAGGAGGACTCGTCGCTGCCGGTGGCAACCGGACGCTCTTCACCGTAGGACACCAGCTCCAGCTGGGCCGGGGAAACGCCCTGCAGAACAAGGTAGCGCTGAACGGCCTTGGAGCGACGCTCGCCCAGAGCCATGTTGTACTCGCGGGTACCGCGCTCGTCGGTGTGGCCTTCCAGAACGACGCGAGCGCCGTTGCCTTTCAGGTCTTTGGCGTGTACGTCCAGAGCGCGCATGGCTTCCGGCTTCAGGTCGGAGCTGTCGTACTCGAAGTAGAAGGTGGTGATGGCGCGCAGAGCGGCTTCTTCGCTCAGAGCACCGTTGTCGATGCCGCTGTTACCGGCGTTGTAGCCAGCGTTCGGATCGACAGCGCCTTCGCCGGAGGCGTCGCCGCCCTTGGAAGAACAACCGACAGCCACGGCCAGAGCCAGGCTCAGAGCAGCAAATTTGCCGAATTTCAGCATTTCCATGGTGTAACTCCTAATGAACCCCAGGTGTGTTTAAGCAGAAAAAACGTTTTACCGCATCAGTTCAGGAAGGGGGACCAGGACGGTTCCCGTACGTCACCTTGAGCGGTGGGAATCGGGAGCCTGACACGCCCGTTGGTGGACACGAGCATCAGCACTCCCCGGCCCTGCTGGCGGGTGGCGTAGATTAGCATGGTGCCATTAGGCGCAACAGTGGGAGAGTCGTCCAGACTGGTCTCCGAAAGAATGCGCAGGCGGCTGGTCACGAGATCCTGAGCGGCCACCTTGAAGTTGGTGAAACCGTCCTGGCGATGGATCATCACCAGGGTCTTCTCGTCGGCGGAAAGTTTCGGGTTGGCGTTGTAGTTGCCGGTGAAGGTCACCCGCTCGGCATTGCCGCCGTGGATGCTCTGCTTGTAGATCTGCGGCTTGCCGGCCCGGTCGCTGGTGAAGTACAGGGTCTGCCCGTCCTTGCCCCAGAACGGCTCGGTCTCGATCGAGCCCGAATTGGTCACGCGCTGGATCTGGCGCGAGCCGAGGTCCATCACGTAGATCTCCGGGTTGCCGTCCTTGGACAGCACGAAGGCCAGGCGATTGCCGTCCGGCGAGAAGGCCGGGGCGCCATTGAGGCCCTCGAAGTTGGTCAGCTGCTCGCGGCGACCGGTATCGATGTGTTGCAGGAAGATACGCGGGCGGCGCTGCTCGAACGACACGTAGGCGATGCGACGACCGTCCGGCGCGTAGCGCGGCGACAGTATCGGCTCCCGGGACTGCAGCAGGGTCACGCCGCGCGCACCATCATAGTCGGAGCGCTGCAGGGTGTAGCGGGTGTTGTTCACGCCGAAACGCTCGGCGGTGACATAGAGCATCTTGGTGGAGAAGGCGCCCTTGATGCCGGTGAGCTTCTCGAATGCCTGGTCGGCGATATGGTGGGCCATGTCGCGCAGCTGATCCGGCGTACCGCCCACGGTGCCGGCGACCACCTGTTGCTGGGTGGTCACGTTGAACAGGGCGAACTGCACCTGCAGGCGACCGCCGTTGGGCACGATGCTGCCCACCATCACGTACTGGGCGCCAAGCGCCTGCCAGTCGCGATAGATGATCTCGGCCGCCGAGGTCGGCAGGCTGATCATGTTCTGCCGCGGGATCGGCGCGTACATGCCGCTGTTGCGCAGGTCGTTGCCGATGACGGTGGAAAGGTCCTCCGGCAGGACGGTGCCGCCCTGCCAGCCGAACGGCACCACAGCGATCGGGATGGCCCGGTCGGAACCGCCGGTGACCAGGATGTTCTTCTCGTCCGCGACCGCCAGACCGGCAGCGCAGCAGAGCATGATTAGGAACCCTCGAAACAGATTGATCACAGGTCCAGGTCCTCTGGTGTAAAGGTCATCTTGAATGAGCGATAGGGGTTGAATTCACTGGGACTCAAGCCCTGCATTTCCGTCACCCTGCCCACGTTGCGCACGGCGGTCACCGCCGAGCTGTCGAAGGCGGAGTCGCCGCTGGAACGCACCACGGTGGCATTGGTGATGGAGCCATCGGGCAGCATGTTGATCTGCACCACCACCGTCATGCCGTTGCGCGCCGAAGGCGGACGGCTCCAGCCTTGCGACACGTAGCGCCGGATCAGGTCATCGAAATCGCCGGCGACCTGATCGCCCTGAGTCTCCGCCAGCGCCTGCTGCCGCTCGGTGGTATCGGAAAGCAGCTCGGCCAGGGCCTGGGCCTTCTTCTCATCGGCGGACTTGCGTGCGGCCTCCTGGGCCTTTTTCTTCGCGGCTTCGGCGGCGGCCTTCTTCTTGGCCTCTTCCGCAGCCTTTTTCTTGGCGGCCTCGGCAGACTTCTTCCTGGCTTCCTCGGCGGCTTTCTTCTTGGCCTCTTCGGCCGCCTTCTTCTTATCGTCCTCGGCCTTCTTCTTAGCGATCTCGGCCTGTTTCTTCTGCTCGGCAGCCTTCGCTTCCTCGGCCTTCTTGGCCTCGGCCTGCTTCTTCGCCACCTCAGCCTGTTTGGCTGCCTCGGCTTTCTTTTGTTCCGCCGCCGCTTCCTGCTTCTGCTGCTCCTCCTTGCGGGCCTCCATCTGTTCCACCTCGTACTGGCGGGCCTTGGTCTTCTCGGCCTCGCCAGCAATCTTCTGGGTGGTCTGGGTGGTCGCCTTGCTCTGGGATTTCAGCTGGTACAGCGTAGCCTGCACGATCGGCTTGGCCGGCGGCAGCTCGGGGGCGAAGTGGAAGCTGACGAACAGCATGGCGAACATCAGGACGTGCATCGCCACGGCCCAGATGGTCGGCCAGAAATAGCTTTCCGACGAGGAGCGAACGCTCTTCTGCTGCATCAGGGCGCCTCGGTGATCAGCCCGACGTTGCCGACGCCGGCCTGCTGCAGGCCGCCCATCACGGCCATGACCGAGCCATAGTCGACAGCCTTGTCGCCACGCACGAAGACCTGCACTTTCTTACCCTGGCCGGCGTTCTGGTTCATGATCGCGCTGACCGTCTGCACCAGGGCGGGCAGCTCGGTGGCGGTCTCGCTGGCCTTGCCCTGGTCCGGGTCGACTTCCTCGCCCATGTTCCAGTAGTAGGTCTTGTCGGCCTTGATCGAGATGGTCAGCACGCGGGCGTCGTTGTCCTGCGGCAGCGCCTCGCTGGAAACCTTGGGCAGGTCGACCTTGACGCCCTGGTTGAGCATCGGCGCGGTCACCATGAAGATCACCAGCAGCACGAGCATGACGTCGATGTAGGGCACGACGTTCATCTCGGCGACCGGCTTGCGTCTGTTGCGGATTCTGGCCATGGGCTGAGACTCACTCGTCCGAGGTGTGGACCTTGCGGTGCAGGATGGCCTGGAACTCGTCGGCGAAGGTGTAGTAGCGGCCGATCAGCATCTCGCCACGAGCGGCGAAGCGGTTGTAGGCGATTACCGCAGGGATGGCGGCGAACAGGCCGATGGCGGTGGCGATCAGCGCCTCGGCGATGCCCGGGGCCACGGTGGCCAGGGTCGCCTGCTGCACCTGGGCCAGGCCGCGGAAGGAGTTCATGATGCCCCACACGGTGCCGAACAGGCCGATGTAGGGACTGGTGGAACCGACGGTGGCGAGGAACGGCAGGCTCTGCTCGAGCTTCTCTTCCTCGCGGGAGATGGCGACGCGCATAGCACGGGCCACGCCGTCCATCACCGCGTCAGGGTCGACGCCCGGCTGCTGGCGCAGGCGGGAAAACTCCTTGAAGCCGGCGCGGAAGATCTGCTCGACGCCGCAGTCCGGGTCCGGGTTGCTGCCGGCTTGGCGATACAGCTTGGACAGGTCGATGCCGGACCAGAAGCGCTCCTCGAACACTTCGAGGGACTTCTTCGCTGCGCGCAGCATGGTGCTGCGCTGGAAGATCATGATCCAGGAGGTGACCGAGGCGGCCACCAGGGTCAGCATGACCAGTTGCACCACCAGGCTGGCGTTGCTGATCAGGCTCCACATCGACATATGGTCGACGGCGTTGGCTGTTGCTTCCACGCTACTCTCCTACCGATCCTGCTGTGACTGTACCCATGCCGGCTGCGAAGGCTGCGCGCAGCGCTTCGGGGATGGCACGGGGTTTCAAATTGTCGGCCCGCACGCAGGCCACCACGAACTGCCCTTCGCAAAGCAGCGCCTCATCCGTTGCCCGCCGTACCTGTTGACGGAAGCGCAGGCTGGCACGGTTCAACTCCATTACCTCGGCAGTGACAAGAATTTCGTCGTCCAGCCTCGCCGGCGAGCGATAGCGCGCCTCGGCGGAATGCACGACGAACAACAGGTTCTCACCGGCCAGCTGCGACTGGGCAAAGCCCAGGCTGCGCAGGCACTCGGTGCGAGCCCGCTCCATGAACTTGAGGTAATTGACGTAATAGACGATGCCGCCGGCGTCGGTGTCCTCGTAGTACACCCGACACCTGAAGATGAAAGGCTGGGCCTCGTTTTGCGCGCGCATACTCTAGTGTTTACTCCTGGCCTTGCCAATCCGGGCAAGCCTTTGTTTTGCAACTATTCGTCGCCGCCAAAAAGATCCGTGACCGGAACATCGCTCAGGCGCTTCGGCAGGTTGAGACCGAAGTGCAGGTAGGCGTGCCGGGTCACCACCCTGCCCCGCGGGGTGCGCATGATGTAGCCCTGCTGAATCAGGTAAGGCTCGAGCACGTCCTCAATGGTTCCACGCTCTTCGCCGATGGCCGCCGCGAGGTTGTCGACACCCACGGGCCCGCCGTCGAACTTGTCGATCATGGCCAGCAGCAGACGCCGGTCCTGGTGGTCGAAGCCACGCTCGTCGACATCCAGCATGTTCAGCGCCTGGTCGGCGATGGCGCGGCTGATTTGTCCGCCGGCACGCACTTCGGCGAAGTCGCGCACCCGGCGCAGCAGGCGGTTGGCGATCCGCGGAGTGCCTCGGGCGCGGCGGGCGATCTCGAAGGAGCCCTCCGGGTCGATAGCCAGGCCGAGGATACCGGCCGAGCGGCCGACGATGGTGGCCAGGTCCTCGCTGGAGTAGAACTCCAGGCGCTGGACGATACCGAAGCGGTCGCGCAGCGGGTTGGTCAGCATGCCGGCGCGGGTAGTAGCACCGACCAGGGTGAAGGGCGGTAGGTCGAGCTTGATCGAACGGGCCGCCGGGCCTTCGCCGATCATGATGTCGAGCTGGAAGTCCTCCATGGCCGGGTACAGCACTTCCTCGACCACGGGCGAGAGGCGGTGGATCTCGTCGACGAACAGCACATCGCCGGCTTCAAGATTGGTCAGCAGCGCGGCCAGGTCGCCCGGGCGCTCCAGCACGGGGCCCGAGGTACTCTTGATCGACACGCCCATTTCCTGGGCGATGATGTTGGCCAGGGTGGTCTTGCCGAGGCCCGGCGGACCGAAGATCAGCGTATGGTCCAGCGCCTCCTGGCGGTTCCTGGCGGCCTGAATGAACAGCTCCATCTGCTCGCGCACCACCGGCTGGCCGATGTACTCGGCCAGCTTGAGCGGCCGGATGGCGCGGTCCAGCTGCTCGTCGCGGTCGCGGCTGCTGGCGGTTATCAGGCGGTCGGCGTCTATCACTTCTTACACCATTCCTTTCAGGGCACGGCGGATCAGCTCTTCGCTGGACAGCCCTTCTTCCTGTACGGCCGCCACGGCCTTGCTGGCCTCCTGCGGCTTGAAGCCGAGCGAGATCAGCGCGCTCACGGCGTCGCTCTCGGCGCTTGAGACTGCCACGCCGGCACGAGGTTCCACCACCAGCGGGGCGATGGACGGCATCGCCTCCCAGGCCTTGAAGCGGTCTTTCAACTCCACCAGCAGGCGCTCGGCGGTCTTCTTGCCGACGCCGGGGATCTTCACCAGGGTCGAGGTGTCCTGGGCCTGCACGCAGCGCACCAGCTCGTCCACCTCCAGCCCCGACATCAGCGCCAGGGCCAGCTTGGGCCCAACGCCGTTGAGCCGGATCAGCTCGCGGAACAGCTCACGCTCGCGCTTTTCGGCGAAGCCGTAGAGCAGGTGGGCGTCCTCGCGCACCACCAGATGGGTATGCAGGGTCACCGGCTGGCCCACGGCTGGCAGGCGATAGAGCGTGGTCATCGGCACTTCCAGCTCGTAGCCGATGCCGCCCACGTCGAGGATCAAATGCGGCGGCTGCTTTTCCGCCAGGGTGCCCTTGAGGCGTCCGATCACGAATGTGTTTCCTTCTGTTTACAGGCGCAGCCGGCCGCCGCGGCGCTTGGCGCCGAGCAGGCCGTGAGGAATTAGACTCTGCCGGTGGTGGGCATGGCAGAGGGCGATGGCGAGTGCGTCGGAGGCATCGATCTGCGGCTTCTGCACCAGCTTGAGCAGATGCATGACCATCATCTGCACCTGCTGCTTGTCCGCGCCGCCGGTGCCGGCGATGGCCTGCTTGACCTGGCTGGCGGTGTATTCGCTGACTTCCAGCCCGGCCTCGATGCCGGCGACGATAGCGGCGCCACGCGCCTGCCCGAGCTTGAGCGCCGAGTCGGCGTTCCTGGCCATGAACACCTGCTCGATGCCCATGGTCACCGGACCGTGAAGGCGGATGACCTCGCTGACGCCGCGGAACACCATCTGCAGCCGACTGGCCAGATCCCCCTCGCCCGTGCGGATGCAGCCCGAGGCGATGTACTCGCAGCCGCGCCCGGTATCGCGCACCACGCCGTAGCCGGTGATGCGCGAACCGGGGTCGATGCCAAGGATCAGGGTCATGCAGCGTTTCGCTCCGCGAGCCGGCCGAACCGACACACTGTCTATTTATCCAGCCGCGAGTATACGGACCGGCGTCTGCATAAAAAAGGCTCACGAATACAATCCGGGGTGGCGGATTCCCGGATTGCATCCGGGCTACGGCGTTCACCCCAGATACGACGAGGCCCGGCGGAAGCGCTGTGCTCCCGCCGGGCCTCGTCGGCGCCGCTGGTCGAGGTCAGACCAACTGCTTCAGGGCCTCGCGGCTGAACGGCAGGATGTCGCCCTCGCGGCCATCGCGTACCTTCACCGCCCAGTCCGGGTCGACCAGCAGCGCACGGCCCACGGCCACCAGGTCGAACTCCTGCTTGTTCAGGCGCTCCAGCAGCTTCTCCAGGCTGGCCGGCTCGGCCACCTTGTCGGTGTTGACCATGAACTGCAGGAACTCGCCGTCCAGGCCGACGCTGCCGACGGTGATGGTCGGCTTGCCGGTGAGCTGGCGGGTCCAGCCGGCCAGGTTGAGGTCGGAACCCTCGAACTCCGGCTCCCAGAAGCGACGGGTCGAGCAATGGAAGATGTCCACGCCGGCGTCGGCCAGCGGCCTGAGGAAGGCGCCCAGCTCCTCGGCGCTCTGCACCAAGCGCGCGGTGTAGTCCTGCTGCTTCCACTGGGAAAAACGGAAGATGATCGGGAAGTCCGGGCCGACGGCGGCACGCACGGCCTGGACCAGTTCGATGGCGAAGCGCGAACGCTGGGCCAGGTCGCCGCCGTATTCATCGGTGCGCTTGTTGCTGCCTTCCCAGAAGAACTGGTCGATCAGGTAGCCGTGGGCGCCATGGATCTCCACGCCATCCATGCCAATGGCCTTGGCGTCGCGGGCGGCCTGGGCGAAGGCGGCGATCACTTCGTCGATGTCCTGCTTGGTCATGCCATGGACCACGACATTGCCGTCCTTGACCTTCTCGCTCGGCCCATAGCCCGGCACGCTGGCATCGGGCTCGGTGCCGAGCTTGCGCACATTGCCCACGTGCCACAGCTGCGGAACGATCCTGCCGCCTTCGGCGTGTACCGCGTCGACCACCTGCTTCCAGCCGGCCAAGGCATCCTCGCCATAGAAGCGCGGCACGTTCGGGTAGCCGTTGGCGGCCTTGTGACCAACCGTGGTGCCTTCGGTGACGATCAGGCCGACGCCGGCGGCGGCGCGGCGACGGTAGTACTCCACCACCAGAGCGTTGGGCACGCCGCCGGGGGAGAAGGAGCGGGTCATAGGCGCCATCACCACGCGGGTGGGCAGTTCCAGGTTGCCCAGGCGGAAGGGCTCGAACAGGGCTTGAACGGTCATGGACTCTCCTTGGGGCCGGCCAGCTGACCGGTCGTCTCGTCGATGGGCAAAAAGGGGTCAGGGCCGCAACAGCAGCTCCAAACGGTGAATAAAGGCTTCCAGCGGCTGCAGGCTGCGGCCGACCTTGAGGCGGGCCAGCACGCCCTGCCAGGCGTTGGAAATGAAGATCGCCAGGTTCTCGCAATCCTCGTCGGCGGCCAGTTCGCCGGCGGCCCGGGCCTGCTCCAGGCAGCGCTGCAGGATGTCAACCGAGGCCTGCTGGATGCGCTCGACCTCGGCACCGATGGCCGGCAGCACCTCGCTCATCTCGAAGCTCAGGCTGCCGATGAAGCAGTGGTATTCGGGCTGCTCCTGGCGCGCGAAGTGGGCCTGCAGTTCCCGGTAGTAGCCGAGGATGCGCGCGCTGGGGCTGAGCGCCGGATTGCCCAGGGCCTCGGTATAGCGGGCCAGGCGTGGCTGATAGACGAACTCGAGCGCCTGCAGGGCGAAGTCTTCCTTGCTGGCGAAGTAGTGGTAGAAGCTGCCCTTGGGGATGCCGGCGGCCTGGACGATTTCCTGCACGCCGGTGCCGTGGTAACCACGGCGCGTCATCACCTGCGAGCCCTTAGCCAGGATCAAGTCGCGCTTGTCGAGTCGGATGCTGTTGTTCATGGAGCGAGCATATGACCGGTCGTCTCGCCCCGCACAGCACTATTGATATCGGTGATCGAGGTCCAGAACCGAGAAGACCGTAGGGTGCGCCACGCGCACCTCAACGCCGAGACGATGCGTGGCCCCGAACGGCCCACGCACCGGGGGTATCAGCCCAGCGCCTTCTCGATGGCCTGGATCAGCGCGGGATCGTCCGGCGCGGTGCGCGGCGAGAAGCGTGCTAGCACGCGGCCGTCGCGGCCGACCAGGAACTTCTCGAAGTTCCAAGTGATGTCGCCGGGGAACTCGGCGCCCTCGCCCGCCAGCAGGCGATACAGCGGATGACGGCCGGGGCCGTTGACCTCCAGCTTGCTGCCCAGGGGGAAGGTCACCCCGTAGGTGAGGCTGCAGAACTCGCGGATCTCCTCCTCGCTGCCCGGCTCCTGGCCGGCGAACTGGTTGCACGGCAGCCCAAGCACGGTGAAGCCGCGGTCGCGATATTCCTGGTGCAGATTTTCCAGCCCGGCGTACTGGGGGGTCAGGCCGCACTTGGAGGCCACGTTGACCACCAGCACTATCTGGCCCTTGTAGGGCGCAAGCGGCAGTTCCTGGCCGTCCAGCGCGCGCAGATTGAGATCGTGAAAGGCACTCATGACGGACTCCTTGAGCATGATGAGATTCTGTGCCAGACAGAAAAGGCGCCCGCGGGCGCCTTTTCGGTCAGCTGATCTTAGCAGCCGGGGACGGGCCTGAGACGACCATAAGTCGCATCGCCCGCCATCGGCGCCGACGATCAGTGGTGGTGACCGCCTTCGCCATGGATGTGGCCGTGGGCGACTTCCTCGGCGCTGGCGTCGCGCACGTTGACCACCTTGACCTTGAAGTTCAGGCGCTGGCCGGCCAGCGGGTGGTTGCCGTCGACGATCACGTCGTCGCCGTCGATATCGCGGATGGTGACGATCTGCATGCCGCCGTCCGGGCCGGAGGCGTGGAACTGCATGCCGACGGCCAGCTCGTCTACGCCCTCGAACATGCTGCGGTTGAGGGTGGCGACCAGCTCGGCGCTGTACTCGCCGTAGGCTTCGGACGGCTCGATGGCCACGCTCAGCTCGTCACCGGCCTGCTTGCCTTCGAGGGCCTTTTCCAGGCCGACGATGATGTTGCCTGCACCCTGCAGATACACCAGCGGGGCGCCGCCGGCGGAGCTGTCGATCACCTCACCGGCATCGTTGGTCAGGGTATAGTCGATGGACACGGCCTTGTTGGCGGCGATCTGCATGGAGGAAAAACCTTTGCAAGAGAGTGGAAAGGGGGCAAGTCTACCCGCCGCGCCGCCCGAAAGCGACCGCGGGACTGACGGGCGGACCCCGCGGGTGCTCGGCTTCCACCAGGACGAGGATGGCCACTGGGTGGCCGACCTGTCCTGCGACCACACCCAGCACCTGCGCCACCTGCCGCCATGGCAGAATCGCGCCTGGGTCACGGACCCGCGCGAGCGCGAGCGCCATCTCGGCCAGCCCTTTCCCTGCGGCTGGTGCGCGGCCGAACGTGCGAACAACAGATAAGGAACAGTCATGGCGGCACGCAATATCCTGGTCATCAACTGCGGCAGCTCGTCGATCAAGTTCGCCCTGGTCAACGAAGCCCATTCCCACTTCACCCTGAGCGGCCTGGCCGAGCGCCTGGGCAGCCCGGAGGCGGTGCTGCACTGGCAGCGCGGCAGCGGCGAGAAGGACAGCCTGATGCTGCCCGGCGGCGATCACCGCACCGCCCTGCACCAGTTGCTGCCGCTGGTCCAGGGCGCCGCCGGCGGCCAGCTGCACGGCATCGGCCACCGCGTGGTGCACGGCGGCGAGCAGTTCACCTCCGCCTGCCGCATCGACGTCCACAGCCTGCAGGCGATCCGCGCCACCGCGCCGCTGGCGCCGCTGCACAACCCGGCCAACCTGTTGGGCATCGAGGCAGCGCTGAAGCTGTTCCCCACCCTCACCCAGGTGGCGGTGTTCGACACCGCCTTCCACCAGAGCCTGCCCGAGCACGCCTACCGCTACGCCGTGCCGGAGGCGCTGTACCGCGAGCACGGCGTGCGCCGCTACGGCTTCCACGGCACCAGCCACCGCTTCGTCAGCCACCGCGCGGCGGAGATGGCCGGGCTGGCCTATGGCGACAGCAGCTGGCTGTCCGCCCACCTGGGCAACGGCTGCTCCACCTGCGCCATCGTCGACGGCCAGAGCCTCGACACCAGCATGGGCCTGACCCCGCTGGAGGGCCTGGTGATGGGCACCCGCAGCGGCGACGTCGACCCCAACCTGCACGGCCACCTGGCCCGCACCCTGGGCTGGAGCCTGGAGAAGATCGACGCCATGCTCAACAAGGACAGCGGCCTGCTCGGCCTGTCCGGCCTGTCCAACGACATGCGCAGCCTGGAACAGGCCCGCGAGCAGGGCCACTCCGGCGCGACCCTGGCCATCGAGGTGTTCTGCTACCGCCTGGCCAAGTCGCTGGCGGCCATGGGCTGCGCCCTGGCGCAGCTGGACGGGCTGATCTTCACCGGCGGCATCGGCGAGAACTCGCCCCTGATCCGCAGCAAGACGGTGGCCCACCTGCGGCTGCTCGGCCTGGCCCTGGACAAGGAGGCCAACGCCCGCTGCATCCGTGGCGTCGCCGGCGCCATCCACGCCCAGGGACACCCACGGGTGCTGGTGGTGCCGACCAACGAGGAACGGCAGATCGCCCTCGACACCCTGGCCCTGCTCGATACCTGAACCGGCGGAGGCGCCGCCTCCCCTCTCTGACTACCCCCCTGCAGACCGCTCCTGCGACCCACGGAGATTCCATGCATACCTTCTTCATCGCCCCCACCGGTTTCGGCGTCGGCCTCACCTCCATCAGCCTCGGCCTGGTCCGCGCGCTGCAACGCGCGGGGCTGAAGGTCGGCTTCTTCAAGCCGATCGCCCAGCCCCACCCGGGCGACGCCGGGCCCGAGCGTTCCAGCGAGCTGATCGCCCGCACCCACGGTCTGCTGCCGCCCAGGTCGCTGCCGCTGGCCCAGGTCGAGCGCATGCTCGGCGACGGCCATCTGGACGAGCTGCTGGAAGAGATCGTCAGCCTGCACCAGCAGGCGGCCGAGGGCATGGACGTGCTGATCGTCGAGGGCATGGTGCCGACCCGCCACGCCAGCTACGCCGCGCGGGTCAACGTGCATCTGGCCAAGAGCCTGGACGCCGAGATCATCCTGGTCTCGGCGCCGGAGGGTGAGGAACCGGAGAGCCTGACCGAGCTGTCCGACCGCATCGAGATCCAGGCACAGCTGTTCGGCGGCCCGCAGGACCCGAAAGTGATCGGCGTGATCCTCAACAAGGTGCGCCACCCGGAGGGCGTGGAAGCCTTCACCGAGCAGCTCGGCCAGCTCTCGCCACTGCTGCGCGCCGGCAACTTCCACCTGCTCGGCTGCATCCCCTGGCAGGACGAGCTGAACGCGCCGCGCACCCGCGACGTGGCCGACCTGCTCGGCGCGCAGATCCTCAACGCCGGCGACTACGAACAGCGCCGGGTGCAGAAGATCGTGCTGTGCGCCCGCGCCGTGCCCAACACAGTGCAGCTGCTCAAGCCCGGCGTGCTGGTGGTCACCCCCGGCGACCGCGACGACATCATCCTCGCCGCCAGCCTGGCCTCGATGAACGGCGTGCCGCTGGCCGGTCTGCTGCTGTGCAGCGACTTCCCGCCGGATGCGCGCATCCTCGAACTGTGCCAGGGCGCGCTGATGGGCGGGCTGCCGGTGCTGACGGTGAGCACCGGCTCCTACGACACGGCGACCAACCTCAACCGCATGAACAAGGAAATCCCGGTGGACGACCGCGAGCGCGCAGAGAAGGTCACCGAGTTCGTCGCCGGCCACATCGACCACGACTGGCTCAAGCAGCGCTGCGGCGCGCCGCGCGAGCTGCGCCTGTCGCCACCGGCGTTCCGCTACCAGCTGGTGCGCCGCGCCCAGGCGGCGAACAAGCGCGTCGTCCTGCCCGAGGGCAGCGAGCCGCGCACCGTGCAGGCGGCCGCCATCTGCCAGGCGCGCGGCATCGCCCGCTGCGTGCTGCTGGCCAAGCCGGAGGACGTGCACAACGTGGCCAGGGCACAGGGCATCACGTTGCCGGACGGCCTGGAGATTCTCGACCCGGAGCTGATCCGCGAGCGCTACGTCGAGCCGATGGTCGAACTGCGCAAGGGCAAGGGCCTCAACGCACCCATGGCCCTGGCCCAGCTGGAGGACAGCGTGGTGCTGGGCACCATGATGCTGGCCCTGGACGAGGTCGACGGCCTGGTCTCCGGGGCCATCCACACCACCGCCAACACCATCCGCCCCGCCCTGCAGCTGATCAAGACCGCGCCCGGCTACAAGCTGGTGTCCTCGGTGTTCTTCATGCTTCTGCCGGACCAGGTGCTGGTGTATGGCGACTGTGCAGTGAATCCCGACCCCAACGCCACCGAGCTGGCCGATATCGCCCTGCAGAGCGCCGCCTCCGCCGAGGCCTTCGGCGTGCCGGCGCGGGTGGCGATGATCAGCTACTCCACCGGCGACTCCGGCAGCGGCGCCGAGGTGGAGAAGGTACGCGAGGCCACCCGCCTGGCGCGCGAGGCCAACCCGGCGCTGCTGATCGACGGCCCGCTGCAGTACGACGCCGCGGCCATCGCCAGCGTCGGCCGGCAGAAGGCGCCGAACAGCCCGGTGGCGGGCCGTGCCACGGTGTTCGTGTTCCCCGACCTGAACACCGGCAACACCACCTACAAGGCGGTGCAGCGCAGCGCCGACTGCGTCAGCGTCGGCCCCATGCTGCAGGGCCTGCGCAAGCCGGTGAACGACCTGTCACGCGGGGCGCTGGTGGACGACATCGTCTATACCATCGCCCTGACGGCGATCCAGGCGGCGTCCATGCGCTGAGCGCTCTCGTAGCCCGGATGAAATCCGGGGTCGCCTGACACCCGACCTCGGACTCCACGCAGGGTGGCGCGGGGCCGCCCAGGCCATGGGCACCGTCTCCGCGCCATCGTTGCGCGCGACCTAGGCGGCCCCGCGTGCCCCAGCATCGCTCCCGGATTTCATCCGAGCTACGAAGTCGTGCGAAATGCGCGGAATGAACGCTAAAATCCGCGCCACCTACCGCGCGGTGCGGCACGGACAGGAAGGATGACTCCCGGGTCCATCCCAGCACTTGCCGTTCAGTGCACAAGCGTTAACCTTGGCGCCGGACCGACTTGCCGCAGGGAGTGCTGCAGGTATCTCGACCGCACAGGGGCGCACAGAAAGCCCCATGACCAGGAGCCCTCCGAGACCATGCTGCAATTCCTGCCCGCTCCGCTTCGCGGCGTCATCAGCGCCCTGCTGCTGGCCCTCAATACCCTGATCTGCTGCTGGCCGCTGTTCGCCGTGGCGCTGCTCAAGCTGCTGCTGCCCTTCCCCGCCGCCCAGCGCGTGCTGCGCGCGGTGATGCACGGCATCGCCGAGTTCTGGATCGGCGTCAACAAGTTCTGGATGGACCTGGTGCGCGACACCCGCTGGGACGTCGAGGGGCTGGAAGGCCTGGACATGCGCCATTCCTACCTGGTCACCAGCAACCACCAGAGCTGGGTGGACATCCTGGTGCTGCAGTACCTGCTCAACCGACGCATGCCGCTGCTGAAGTTCTTCCTCAAGCAGGAACTGATCTGGGTGCCGGTGATCGGCCTGTGCTGGTGGGCGCTCGAGTTCCCCTTCATGAAGCGCTACACCAAGGAATACCTGGCCAGGCACCCGGAAAAGCGCGGCCAGGACCTGGCCACCACGCGCAAGGCCTGCGCGCGCTACAAGAGCAACCCGGTGTCGGTGTTCAACTTCCTCGAAGGCACCCGCCTGACCCCGCAGAAGCACGCCCAGCAGAATTCGCCCTTCAAGTACCTGCTCAAGCCCAAGGCCGGCGGTATCGCCTTCGTGCTGGATGCCATGGGTGAACAGCTGGATACCATCGTCAACGTCACCATCCACTATCCCGGCGGCAACCCCGGTTTCTGGGACCTGCTCGCCGGCAATATCGGCGAGGTGGTGGTGCGTTTCGACAAGCTGGCGGTTCCCGCCGAGTTCATTGGCCGCAACTACGACCAGGACGAGCAGTACCGCCTGCAGTTCCAGCAGTGGGTCAACCAGCTGTGGGAGGCCAAGGACGCCCAGCTCGGCCGCCTGCACGAGCAGTACCCGGGCCGCGGCTGACTCAGCCGGGCAGCTCGCCCGGGCGCCACTCGCTCCAGTCCAGGCGCGGCGGGAAGGCGCCGGCGCGGGCCGCCGGCAGCCCCGGCGCGACGAGGAAGCCCTGCATGGTGGTGCAGCGATGGGCGATCAGCCAGTCGCGCTGTTCCACGGTCTCTACCCCTTCGGCGACCACTTCCAGGCCCAGGTGGTGGCCCAGGTCGATGATGGTGCTGACGATCGCCGCGTCCCGGGGCGAGTCGAGCATGTTGGCGATGAACAGACGGTCGATCTTCAGGGTGTCCAGTTCGAAGTGGCGCAGGTAGGCCAGCGACGAGTAGCCGGTGCCGAAGTCGTCGATGGCGATGCGTACCCCGAGCGCGCGCAACTGGCGCAGTTGCTCGCGGGTGGTGTCCAGGTCCTGCATCAGCGCGCCCTCGGTCACCTCCACCTCCAGTTGCGCCGGATCGAGGCCGTGCCGTTCGAGGGTCCGCCGCAGGTCTTCGACCAGTTGCGGCATGCCGAACTGCACGGGGCTGACGTTGAGGCTGAGCAGCAGCCGTTCGCCGAACTGCGGCTGCCAGGCGCGGCACTGGCGGATGCCCTGGTTGAAGATCCAGTCGCCCAGGCGGTTGATCAGCCGGGTTTCCTCCAGCAGCGGGATGAACACCCCCGGCGAGATGGTGCCGGCCACCCGGTGCTCCCAGCGCAGCAGCGCCTCGAAGCCGCGCAGGCGGCCGCTGGCCAGGTCGATCTGCGGCTGGTAGACCAGCACGAAGTCGTCCTGCTCGATGGCGTTGCGCAGGCTCTCCTCGAGCATCAGCCGGGAGCGCGCGCGGCCGTTCATCTCCGGCGAGAAGAAGCGGTACTGCTGGCGCCCGGCGCGCTTGGCCTCGTACATCGCCATGTCGGCCGAGCGCAGCAGGCCGTCCACCGTCTGCCCGCACTCGGGGTAGCAGGCGATGCCGATGCTGGCGCCAAGGGTGAAGTCGACGCCATCCAGTGAGTGGCGCACCGAGACCAGTTCGATCAGCTTCTCCGCCACCCGCGCCGCATCCTCGGGGTGGTCGAGGCTGTCGAGCAGCGCGGTGAACTCGTCGCCGCCCATCCGCGCGACGATGTCGTAGGGGCGCAGGCAGGCCTTCAATTGCTCGCCGACCCTGCGCAGCACCTGGTCGCCGGCCTCGTGGCCGAGGGAATCGTTGATCCGCTTGAAGCCGTCCAGGTCCAGGTAGAGCACGGCCATGCGCTTGCCGCTGCGGTCGATGCGCGACAGCGCCGTGTCCAGCGCCTTGTGGAAGCCGCGGCGGTTATACAGGCCGGTCAGCGCGTCGGTGACCGCCTGGGATTCCAGTTGGGCGTGCAGGTTGCTGACCACCGACATGTCCAGGGCGATCAGCACCATGGAGTTCTGGTACTGCGGCAACGGTGAGCAGGACAGCGCCACCGGCAGGTAGTCGCCGTTCAGGGTACCCAGCACCGCGTCGTGCACGCGGTAGGTCTGGCCCGCCCGCCAGTGCCGGTAGAACTCGCTCTCGTCCCACTTGCCGGGCATCTCCGGCGCCTTGAGGTAGGAGAGCAGCGCGCTGCCCTGCAGGTCCGCCACTTCGCCGCCGAGCATCTGCGCCATGGCCGGGTTGGCGAAGCGGATGATGCCATCGCGGTCGATCACCAGGATGCCCTCGGAGGCGTTGTCCAGCACCGAGGCGTTGAAGGCGCGCTCGCGGTCCAGCTGCTGGCTGAGCTGGAGCAGTTCTCGGCGGTAGCGCTCCTGCTCCAGCAGCGCGTTGATCTTGTGCCTGAGCACCTTGGGGTCGAAGGGCTTGAGGATGAAATCCACCGCGCCGCTCGCGTAGCCCTTGAGCACCGACTCCTCGGTGTGGGCGATGGCGGAAAGGAAGATGATCGGCGTGTAGCGGGTGCGCGGGCTGCCGCGCATCAGGCGCGCCACCTCGAAGCCATCCATCTTCGGCATCTGCACGTCGAGCAGGACCAGGCCGACGTCCTCGTCCATCATGCAGCGCAGGGCCGACTCGCCGGAGTCCACGGTGCGCACGTTCCACTGCCCGTCGTCGAGCAGTGCCTCCATGGCCACCAGGTTCTCCTCGCGGTCGTCCACCACCAGAAGTATCTGCCGGTCAGCATCGGCCTCCCGTTGCACCTGCCCCATCCCACCTCCTTCTATCTGCATCGCTCGCCCCTCCTCAGCCCCGCGGCCCCGGCGCCAGCCAGCGGTGCAGCATCTCCAGCAGCTCCTGGCGCCCGACCGGCTTGGCCAGGTAGTCGTCGCAACCAGCAGTGATGCATTTCTCCCGGTCACCCTTCATGGCGTGGGCCGTGAGGGCGATCACCGGGACGTTGCAGCCGCGTTCGTCCTTCAGGATGCGGGTGGCGGTGTAGCCGTCCATGTTGGGCATCGCCATGTCCATCAGCACCAGGTCGAAGGGTTCGCGGGCGAACGCCGCCAGCGCCTCCTCGCCGTCCCTGGCCGGTACTACCGCCAGGCCCAGTTCGTCCAGCAGCGCGGTCATCGCGTAGATGTTGCGGATGTCGTCGTCCACCAGCAGCACGCGCCTGCCGGCCAGTTCGGAATCGTCGGCCGAGGGCTCGCGCACGGTCGCCAGGAACCCCTGCAGCGCCGCGCTCAGAGGGCCGAGGTCGTCGCCGTTCTTGCGCACCACCACCGCCGAGTAGCGGCGCAGGCGCTGCAGGTCCTGGCGGGTGACGTCCACACCGGTGTTGATCACCACCAGGGTGTTCTGCAACGGGCGCTCGCGCTGCAGCGCCTCGAGCAGGTCGAAGCCGTGCTGGTCGGGCAGGTCGAGGTCGATCACCAGCGCATCGAAATTCTGCCCGACGTAGGCCTGCAGGGCCTGCTCGGCGCTGCCCAGAGCGACCACGTGGAAGCCGATCTGTACCAGGTGCTCGCGGTAGTGCTCGCGCTCCGCCTCTACATCCTCGACCAGCAGCAGCCTGCGCGGCGGGGTGTCGGACAGGGCGATGTCCTCGAACACCCGCTCCAGGTCCTGCCGCGCCACCGGCTTGACCAGGTAGCGGGTGCCGTCGCCGTTCCAGCCCTGGGGCTGCGGCACGCAAGAGACGATGTGCACCGGCACGTCACGGTACTGCAACATGCCGCGCAGGCGGCGGTAGATCTGCCAGCCGCTGATGTCGGGCAGCAGGATGTCGAGGATCACCGCAACGAAGCGTTCGCCCTGCATCAGGGCAATGGCCTGCTTGCCGTTGCGGCAGTGGACGCTGGTGAAGCCGTGGGCCTGGGCCTCTTCGGCGATCACCGCGGCGAAGTTGGGATCGTCCTCGACGATCAGAACCGCCGGGCCGCTGCCGCTGCGCTGGGGCACCGCGCCGAGCGGGTCGTCGTCCTTGTCCACCGGGCTCAGGGCCAGCACCGGCAGCCGCACGATGAAGCGCGAGCCTTGCCCTGGCGTGCTCTCCAGGCTGATCCGACCGCCCAGCACTTCCACCAGCTGGCGAGTGATGGCCAGCCCCAGGCCGGTGCCGCCGAAGCGCCGGCTGGTGGAGCCGTCGATCTGCTGGAAGGCCTGGAAGATGCGCTCGTGCTGCTCCGGATCGATGCCGATGCCGCTGTCGCGGACAACGAACTGCAGGGTCTCGCGCTCGTCGTCCAGGGACACCGGCGAGTGGCCGATGGACAGCTCCACGTCGCCGTGCTCGGTGAACTTGAGGGCGTTGGACAGCAGGTTGCGCAGGATCTGCTGCAGGCGCCCGCGGTCGCTGTGGATCACCCGCGCCACGCCGGGATCGAGGTGGGTGATCAGGCGCAGGCCCTTGATCTCGGCCATCGGCCGCAGGCTGGAGTCCAGCTCCACCAGCAGGTCGTGGACGTTCACCGGCTCCAGCTTGAGCTGCACCCTGCCGGCCTCGATCTTGGACAGGTCGAGCACGTCGTTGATCAGCTGCAGCAGGTCGTTGCCGGCCTTGTAGACGATGTCCGCGTGCCTGACCTGCTTCTCGGTCAGGTTGCCGGCGACGTTGTGCCTGAGCTGTTCGCTGAGGATCAGGATGCTGTTGAGCGGCGTGCGCAGCTCGTGGGACATGTTGGCCAGGAACTCCGACTTGTAGCGGTTGGCCATGGCCAGTTGCTCGGCCTGTTCGCGCAGGCGCTGCTCGGCGGCCCTGCGCTCGCTGATGTCGATGATCACCGCCTGCACCAGGCTGTCGTCGCCGCTGCGCAGGGGCGACAGGCCCACTTCCAGCGGAATCAACCGGCCGTCGCGGTGCTGGCCGAACAGCTCGCGGTTACCGCCCATGCGCCTGGGCGACGGGTCGCGGAAGAAGCCGTCGCGTAGGGACGGGTGGTGTTTGCGCGAGGACTCCGGCAACAGCATCTCCACCGGCTGGCCGATCATCTCGTCGCGGACGTAGCCGAACATCTGCTCGGCCTGCCGGTTGACCATGCTCAGGCGCCCCTGGCCGTCTACCAGCACGATGGCGTTGGGCGAGGCTTCCACCACCAGGCGGAAGCGCTCCTCGGCGGCCTTGCGCTCGCTGATGTCGATGATCACTGCCTGCACCAGCACTTCCTGGCCGACGCGGATCGGCGCCAGGCCCACCTCCAGCGGGATCAGCCGGCCGTCGCGGTGCTGGCCGAACAGCTCGCGGTTGCCGCCCATGCGCCGCTGCTCGGGAGCCTTCTGGAACTCGCGGCGCATGGCGACGTGGCCGTGGCGCAGCGGCTCCGGCAGCAGGCGCTCCACCGGCTGGTCGAGCAGTTCGTCGCGCCCGTAGCCGAACAGCAGTTCCACCTGGCGGTTGACCATCACCACCCTGCCCCGGCTGTCGACCAGCACGATGGCGTTGGGCGAGGCCTCCACCACCAGGCGGAAGCGCCCCTCGCTCTCGCGCAGCCGCGCGCTCTCGGCCATCGCCCGTTCGCGCAGCAGCAGGAAGCCGCCCACCAGCAGCGACAACAGCACCGAGGCCAGCAGGCCGGCGCCGAGGCTGATCGGCAGGCCGCTGTTACCCACGGTGGCCTCGTACAAAGGCGTACTGCTCACCCGCAACTGCCATTCGCGGCCGTAGATATCGAGCTGGCGCCGGGTCTCGAAGCGCGGCCGGTGGGGATGTTCGCCGCTGTGCGCCAGCAGGGGCCTGGCGGGGTCGGCCGAGTCGGTCAGCTCGACCTCGAACTGACTGGAGAGGCTGCCGAGGATGCCGTGCATCAGATCGTTCATGCGGAACGAGCCGCAGACCATGCCCAGCAGCGCTCCTCGGCGCTCCTCGGCGGTGCTCAGCGGGGCGTTCTGGCGGAACACCGGCAGGTACAGGAGCATGCCGGTCTGGGCGTCCTCGTCGGTCTCCTGCTTGAGCCGCAGCGGACCGGTGAGCACCGCGTCGCCGCTACCGCGGGCACGCTCGATGGCGGCGCGGCGGGTGGCCTCGCTGTACATGTCGAAGCCGAGCACGCGGCGGTTGCGCCAGTCCAGGGGGTTGATGAATTCGATCACCATGTAGGCGTCGCGCTCGCCCGGCGGGTAGACGGCGAAGTCACCACGCCCTTCCGTGCGGGTCCGCGCGACGAAGGCCTCCAGCTCGCCGGCCTCCACGTAGCGCCCCCAGGCCAGCGCCTGGATGCCCGGGTAGTGCTCTTGGAGCTGCAGCTGCTCGGTGGCGCGCTGCCATTCCCGGTCCGCCACCTCATCGCTGCCCGCCATCAGGCCGGCCATGCCGCGCAGCACCATCTCATAGGCGCGCATGCGCTCGCGCACGCTCATCTCGACGCCGTCGACGGCCAGGGCGAAGCGCTGCTCCTGGGCCTCGCGGTTGCCCTGTGCCAGCGTCCACCATTGCCACAGCACCAGCGAGGCGAGCGCTGCCAGCAGGAGCAGGCTGACGATGAGCGGAACGATGGGTTTGCGAGTGGGGAAGATGGGAGCGGCGTCGTCCATGGTTTCTCCTGTTCCTGCGGCCACGCCTCGCTCGCCTGGGCGCGCCCGCTCGCGCGCGGCCGAGCGCGTCGTCTGCTGAGAGTGTAGTCAGGAATCTCCACCAGCATGGCGGAATGACAGACGGCATTTCGCCATCATCCCAAAAGCAGAAGGCCCCGAACGGGGCCTTCTGGGTGAAGCGGTGTTTTCTACTGCGCGCCTTGCGCGCCAGGCAGGGGCCGCAGGGTCACTTCCACCCGGCGGTTCTGCGCGCGGCCATCGGCCGTAGCGTTGCTGGCGATCGGCTGGTCCGGGCCGGCGCCACGGGTGCTCAGGCGGGAGGCATCGACGCCCTGGGCCGCCAGGTAGTTGGCCACGCTCTGCGCGCGGCGCTGAGAAAGGCCGACGTTGTGGGTGTGGCTGCCGGTGCTGTCGGTGTGGCCGACGATCTCGATGCTGTTCTGGTTGTACTGGCGGAAGGACGAGGCCAGGTTGTTCAGCGGGGCGTAGAAGCTGCTGGCGATGTCCGCCGAATCGGTGGCGAAGGTGATGTTGCCGGGCATGATCAGCTGGATGGTGTCGCCCTGGCGCTGCACTTCCACGCCGGTGCCTTCCATGCTGCGGCGCAGCTCCTCTTCCTGCTTGTCCGCGTAGTAGCCGTAGCCCGCAGCGGCGGCGCCCGCCACGGCCGCGCCGATCAGCGCGCCCTTGCCGCGATCCTTCTTGCTGGAGGTGGCCGCGCCGACCGCCGCGCCGGCCACGGCGCCCAGGCCGCCGTACTTGACGGTCTTGCTGACGCCGGAGTTCTGCTGCGGGGTCTCATAGGGATTCTGCGAGGCACAGCCCGCGACCAGGGCTACGACGAGGGCGGCGAAGACGGGGCGGGCGAGGTAAGCGTTGATCATTCGATACTCCTGAGCGAAAAGCGGACAGACCGCAGCGGTTAGAGCGCGGGGGCCGGCGAAGATTCCCCCGGCTGCCGTTTCGCTTCGCTCTTCCGGCGCGCGGCCGCTTGGGTTAGCTTCGGAGCCTTACTCCGGCTCCGGTGACTTCCATGGCCCTGCACACCTGGCTCATCTACTTCACCGCCGTCTTCGGCCTGGCGCTGACGCCCGGCCCCAACGGCCTGCTCGCGCTCACCCACGGCGCGCTGTACGGCCACCGCCGCACCCTGTGGACGGTGAGCGGCGGAGTGATCGGCTTCGTGCTGCTGATGGCGCTGTCGATGTTCGGCCTCGCCGCCCTGCTCAAGGCCTCGGCCAACGCCCTGCTGGTGCTCAAGTGGCTGGGCGGCGCCTACCTGGTCTGGCTCGGCATCCAGCTGTGGCGCTCGCCGCCGCTGCAACTCACGCCACTGGAAGGCGCCGGCGCCCGCTCGGGCGCGCAGCTGTTCCGCCAGGGCCTGCTGTCGGCCATCTCCAATCCCAAGGTGATCCTGTTCTACGGCGCCTTCCTGCCCCAGTTCCTCGACCCGGCGCGCAGCCTGTGGCTCCAGTTCGTGGTGATGGCGACGACCTTCGCCCTGGTCGAGGGATTGGTTGAGTACCTGCTGGCCCGCACCGCCCAGCGCACCCGCCCCTGGCTGGAACGCGCCGGGCGCGGCTTCAACCGCTGCTGCGGCGGGCTGTTCGCCGCCATGGGTGTGGCACTGCCGCTGACGCGCTGACAAGGGAGTCGCGCGCTCACGCTGCCTGACTGTGGTCCATGCAAAACCCTGCTCTCA
>NZ_BPFX01000011.1 GCF_019655855.1 Pseudomonas paralcaligenes
AGGGGGGGCGATTTCACGAACCAGGGGGGGGCGATTTCACGTGGATAAGTGCGGCTATCCACAGGGTTTGTCCCCAGTTCAGGGCCTGGCCGAGGGGTGTGTGCCTGGTCAGCCCTGAAACGACGCGGCCGCCTCGATCTCGGGGCGGCCGGTGCGGTGCTGTAAGGGGGGGGGCGATTTCACGAAGTTTAGCTAAACCGTGGGGCCGCCCTTGTAGGGGATGGGCGGTGGCGAGCCGATCAGCAGCACGCCGCCGGTGACAGGCTTCACCCTCGCTTGCGGATAGACGGCCAGCACCTTCTTGAGCGCCGGCAAAAACTCCTTCTTGAAGTCCTTGTCGGGGTCTTTGCCTCGGTACTCCTGGGCGAACTGCTCGCGCAGCGCCTTCCAGTGCAACGTCACACCTCGGCCTTCGATGCGGTGCAGTCGGTGGGCCAGCCACGCATACACGTCCAGGGCCAGCGCGGAACCTTTCAGGGCGTGCAGAGCGCGATTGTCCAGCGGCACGGCGCTTTCGATCAGGGAGCCGTAGTAGTCCTCTGACAGCACCATGACGCCGGGCCATAGGGCGCGCTGCTGCGTGTCCTTGTTCGACACCCAGGCGTCGAATTGCTGCACCGGCTGGCCGTTGTAGGTGCGCCCCTTGAACCCGAGTTGCAGGCGAGCGGCGGCAAGGGCGTGCATCTGCTTCCGTAGCGTCGTGTAGCGGCGGCCGTCGCTCTCCATCCCCATCAGCCGCAGGAACTCGGCGGCACTGTCGCCGATGGGAATCTCCCGCTCCTTGTTGCGCACGGCGAAGGTGGAAACCCACGCCAGACCAAGCCGGGGCATGACGCCATAGGGGATAGGTTGCAGCACCGGCCCCTTCCCTTCGTCCAGATAGCCGGCCTGGACATTGACCCAGGCCGCGCCGGACTGTCGCATGAACTCACGGCCTTCGACCTTGGCGCGAGGCAAACCGACCTGGCACAGCACCGCATGAGTGAAAGCCATGTCCTCGCCGGCCGGCGGGGTGGTGGCAATCTCCGCGCTGGCCTCGATCAGCTTCTGGTCGGCCCCGGTCAAGATGAGGCCGGCCGGCGTGATCTTCTTGGTTTGGCGCTTCGGCGGCGGCAATGCTGCCTTGGCCTGCGCCTGGGCCACCAGGTCGCCCATGATCTCGCCGATCTGCTGCGCGCCCTGCCCTTCTCGCTTCTTGGTCATGCTGGTGGCCCTCCTTTAGCGGCTAAAAGTCAATGGCCGTGCCGCTTCTCGTACTCATCGAAGGCCAAGCGCAGCAGCTCGTTCAGCTTGAGGTCGTGATTGGCTGCGAACACGCGGAAGCGGCGGCGAAGGTCGGCCGACACGCGAAAGTTCAGCGGCACATTGTTGGCCTCTGCTTCCTCGGCCGGCGCTGCGCTGCGGGCTGGCACGTTGGCAACTGGCGCGGCCTGGCCCTTGGTTGCGACCAGGCCGGAAAGGTCGGCGGGTTTCTTGGCTGCCATTTATACGGTTTCCTTCTTTTTGGTTTTCGTCTTTACGTGCAAGCGTTCAAGCACGAAAGACAATAATTGTCGCATTTCCTCGGCGCTTCGGCTCTTGGCGTCTGTCTCGCTCACTGTGCGGCCATCGACCATCGAGGCCGCGTAATCCACGCGGTCATGCACGATTGCCGGAGCCACGGCCCCATGCGCTGACAGGGCGGCGACGGCCTGCACGGTCAGCCTGGCGGTCGGCTTGGCCTGGGTGACGGCAAAGGCGAACGGCCGGCCGGCTTCCTGAGCAATATCCACGGTGCTGCCAACAGCGCGCAGGTCGTGCGGGCTGGGCCTCGTCGGGATCAGCACCAGGTCGGCCAGCTTCACCACGTCGCGGATGGCGGCCGTAATCGCCGGCGGCGTGTCGATGACGGCCAGCTTGAACCCTGCCGCTGCCAGGCCCTCTAGCTTCGTCGCCAGCTCGGCCAGGCTGGCCGATGCCAGCGCGGGCGTATCGGCCTCGCGCGAGTTCCACCAGGCCGACAGCGAGCCTTGCGGGTCGGTGTCGATCAGGACTGCCGGCCCTGCGCCCTCCTGCTCGGCTGTGACGGCCAGGTGAGCGGCAAGGGTAGTCTTGCCCGCGCCGCCCTTCTGGCTTGCTATGACGATGGTTTTCATTCTGCTTTGCGTGCCTCCGAGCTAAGACAATATGGCAATTATACGCCATTAACGCATAGCAGCAAGCACAAAAGCACGCAAAGCAGATAATTTTAGCCGCTAAAGTTTGCGCCGCCGCGCCCGCTCGGTGTCTGCCAGGTCGCCGGGCCACGTCGCCAGCTCGTCATCGGTGAGGCCCGCCAGGATTTGCGGCAGGTTTTGGGTTCGGTACGGGGGCATCGGCAGATCAGCGGCCGGGCCTTCATCATCATCTAGGAAAGCCGGCTCGGGCAGCTCGGCCGCGCCCTGCTCCACGTCGGCCGCCTCGCCGGCGTCGGCCTCGGTCAATGCGTCCTCCACGAAAGCGCCATGCCTGGCCGCCTCGGCCTGGCTCATGTCACGGCTGGCCCATATCCGTTTGACCTGGGCCACGCTGCACCCGGCCAGCTTGGCCGTCTCCGCGATGCTCTGGCCGATGCTGCGCAACGCGATCACCTGGGCGCGTAGCTTCGGATCGGCCCGCCGTCCCTTGTAGCGGCCGTCCCGCTTCGCCAGCTCGATGCCCTGGCGCTGCCGCTCGCGCCTGTCCTCGTAGTCGTCGCGGGCCATCTGTAGGGCCAGCTTCAAAAGCATGTCCTGGACGGATTCCAGGACGATCTTGGCGACGCCCTGGGCCTCGGCCGCCAGGTCGGATAGATCGACCACGCCAGGGACGGCCAGGCGCGCACCCTTGGCCCGGATCGAGGCCACCAGGCGCTCGGCCTCGGGCAAGGGTAGGCGGCTGATGCGGTCGATCTTCTCGGCAATGACCACCTCGCCCGGTTGCAGGTCGGCCACCATGCGCAGCAGCTCGGGCCGGTCAGCGCGTGCGCCGCTGGCTTTCTCGCGGTAGATGCCGGCCACGTAGTACCCGGCGGCCTTCGCGGCCGTGATGATCCCTTCCTGGCGTTCAAGGTCTTGCGCGTCGGTGCTGACGCGCAGATAGACCCGCGCCACCATCGGCGCGGCTGCTGGCTTCGTCCTGCTCATGCTGGCTCCTTTGGGCATACCTGAATGCGCCTATCGTAGTGTCGTTTTCAGAAGGCGACTGCACCGGTTCATTGGGTTGGCCGTACCGAGTGCATAGGACTGCTGACACGACCTGTTCAGTAGTCGTATGCACGAGCCGCCGCGAGGGGATGGGATTGCTCAGGAGTCCCCTGCACGATGCTGTCTTGCGCCGTCACTTTACTAACCATAAACACCCTTTGTATGCCTTAGACAGAATTACGGGTTAAGTGACAATTTTTGACGACCGGCACGTTCTGGCTCACACTGTCACATAATCGAACGTATACGTGACGGGTGAAAAGGTGCTGATCGGCTACATGCGGGTATCGAAGGCGGACGGATCCCAGTCCACCAATTTGCAACGCGATGCGCTCATCGCCGCTGGTGTGAGCCTTGCGCACCTTTACGAGGATCTGGCCTCGGGCAGGCGCGATGATCGCCCAGGGTTGGCTGCTTGCCTGAAGGCGCTTCGTGAAGGGGACACGCTGATCGTGTGGAAGCTCGATCGGCTTGGCCGTGATCTGCGCCACCTGATCAACACCGTGCACGACCTAACTGCGCGTAGCGTGGGCCTGAAGGTCCTGACCGGTCACGGTGCGGCGGTCGACACGACGACTGCCGCCGGCAAGCTTGTGTTCGGTATTTTTGCCGCGCTGGCCGAGTTCGAGCGTGAGTTGATTTCCGAGCGAACAGTCGCTGGACTTATCTCGGCGCGCGCTCGCGGCAGGAAAGGGGGGCGCCCCTTCAAGATGACCGCCGCCAAGCTACGCCTGGCGATGGCCAGCATGGGGCAACCGGAAACCAAGGTGGGCGATCTCTGCGAAGAACTCGGGATTACCCGGCAGACGCTCTACCGGCACGTGTCGCCCAAGGGCGAACTGCGGCCAGACGGCGTAAAGCTGCTCTCCCTCGGTTCAGCCGCATAAATGGAGGCGACCTGGAACGGGGCGCTGTTCAGTGCGGCAACGATCCGATTACCGGTGTCGACCCAGAGCAGCCGTAGAGCTTTTGGGAAAGCTGTCGTTCAACGCTAAGTTCAGCGGCAGTTTGTAAGTTGCGCGTTGTGGAATACTTTGCGAAGCAAACCACAAAAGCGCAACTTACAAACTGTCCAGCCACGTAGTGGCGTGCTGCAACGACTTGTTAGAAATTTAGTTGCTTGGTTTTGATGGTTTTTTACTTTCGTTTAACCCTTTAACCGCCTGCTCTAATGTAAGTTTCAAGAGTGATGCGTCTCCAACTTCACTGTGACTTGGAACAACCAGTTTTGCCTTACCATATTTGGACTTTAATAATTTGGCGGACTTTGGCCAAGCTTCTATATTTGCGTCACCCAAATTGCCTAAACCGTACGGTTTAATAAAACAACCACCGAATAATATTTTCCTTTCAGGCAACCAAACCACTACGTTATCTGGAGTGTGTCCCGGGCCTGGATAAAAAACTTCAATTTTATTTTTAACTAGCCAATAGTTAACTCCGCTAAATGAATTTGTGGCTTGAACCTTACCGTCTTTTTTAAGCAGTTCATTTGTTAATTCAGATGCATACGTGGGGATAGATCGAGAATTAAGCCACTCTATTCCGCCCGTGCTGTCGCTATGAAAATGAGAGGAAATGCTGCCTTTTATTTTATAGCCACGCTCCACAAACCAAGTGACTAACTTTTCAGTATCTTTAGCCGTAAATGGAGTGTCAATTAGGTAAGCCTCAGCATTTACAAGAACCACCAAACCATGTTTAGGAACAACGCCCCACCCGTTAACTTCTTCAAACGAAGTATGAACATAAACGCCTTCATCAAGCTTTTCAATTTTTAAATCTGGCAAAGACTCTGCTGCGGTAGCAATGCTGCAAAACAAAAATATAAAGAATACAGATAACTTGCTCATACTTTTCCTTTTCTAACGTTTGACATGAGGGGCGGCCAAGGACGATAGCCCTTGGACGTCCCCCTCGATGGAAGGGTTAGACAGCACTGCGCGCCTGCTCGAACGCCTGACGTGTTTGAACCATGTATACGGCCGGTCCATCTGGGGTGTTTATGGTTCTTTGCGCCACAAAACCCGCCTTCTCGTAGCACCGGATTGCGCGTAAGTTGTTCGGCGACGGGTCCGTTTGGATCTTGGTTACCTCAGCGTCTTTGAACAGCATCTCAACGAGCGCGCAAACGAGCTTGGTTCCCAAGCCCTTGCCCAGCTGCGATGGATTCGCCAGAGACTGGTCTATTCCGCGTACTCCTGGATCGGTTTCGTCTTCCCACCATCCGTCACCGCTTCCGAGTGCAATGTACGACTGAGCGTACCCAATCGGTTCTTCATCCAGCATTGCGATGTAGGGAGTGACGGACTCTTTCGCCAGGGCGCTTGGTAGGTATTGCTCCAGCACTTCAGCAAGTGTTGGACGTGTTTCTTCTCCGCCCCACCACTCAACGATGTGAGGCCGATTTAGCCAGTCATGGAGCATCGGAAGGTCGTGCTCGGTCATGAGGCGCAGCGTGACGAAGCTAATGGTAGTGGTCATGAGAACGGTCTTTGTGCTGCCTAACGCCTGAATTAAGCCGCGCCGCGAAGCGGCGTCGGCTTGAATGAATTGTTAGATGCCAACCCGGTCAATGTGCGCTGACCTTGGATAGCAGGTTTAGAACGGCGACGCCACTGACGATAAGTCCCATGCCAATGAACGCCCAGAAGTCTAGTTTTTGGCCATGGAAAATCCAAGCAATAGCTGCCACAAGCACGATGCCAAGCCCAGCCCATACAGCGTAAGCAATACCGACCGGAATGGACTTGAGCGCGAGAGACAAGAAATAGAACGCAAGCCCGTAGCCAGCCACAACTACAACGGAAGGAACTAACCTAGTGAATCCATGGCTAGACTTCAGTGCGGAAGTTGCGATGACCTCGCCAAAGATTGAAACAGCCAGAAATATCCAGTTCTTCACGCGCAATCTCCTCTACGGTATGAAGGAGAAATTGTAGTGGCTATGAGTTGCCAAAAACAGTCTTGCGGCTATCGATTTTCTGTGAGCATACGCAACGCCAAATCTGGCATCTAACTTTGTTTTAGGGCGACAGTTCTGCCGCATAACATCGGGATGTCGGATAACATGTTCTGCAACCTTCTGTTTAGAATAAGAAATATCGCGCAAGGCAAGATAACAACGCAGGTAAAGCAGCAGCTGGCATGGTGTGTGGTCTGATCGATTCCGGGCACAGGCGTATAGCATATCCTCCCGCCGGGGTGGCCGCTATCCGGAGCGCTTGATGACCGGCCGCTCCTGGCCGCCTGCCGCCCGTCATTCCCTGATGGGTTCAACCCCCTTTGCTGCTGTAGTGCATTCGGCTTCTGACATTTGGCGCAGCCGTCTTCTGAAAACGACACGTAGCCCGGCAGGCTCATTTATCAAAGCACGATCTATATGCGCCTAGCTCAAAACACCAGCCTTAAAGAGCCTTTTCAAGACAGTTTCAGCGCGATGGACTCGGGGGCAGGGAAGGGCTATTATCACTAGGTATTACTATGTGATAAGAGGCCCACTATGGCAACGTCTCTCAAGATCGACGACACGCTGAAAGGTCGCGTCCAGCACCTCGCCAGCCAGCGCCGCCGCTCGCCCCACTGGATCATGCTCGAAGCGATCCAGCAGTACGTCGAGCGCGAAGAAGCCCGCGAGAGCTTCAAGCAGGAAGCCTTGGCGTCCTGGGCGGCCTACAAGGAAACCGGCCGCCACCTGACCGGCCAGGAAGTTCGCACCTGGTTGAACACCTGGGGCACCAATGACGAAAGGGCGGTGCCTGAGTGCCACAAGTAATCGTCACCGAAGGCGCGGCGGAAGGCTTGGAACGATGCCGGCGGTTCCTGGCCGTCAAGGCACCGGACGCCGCCAGGCGTGCCGGCCAGGCCATCGAGCGGCAATTCCTGCTGCTGGAGACGGCCCCCGACATTGGCCGGCCGTTCCCTGAAATGCCCGAGCTGCGCGAGCTGGTGATTGCCTTCGGTGATTCCGGCTATGTGGCTTTGTACCGCCACGAACCGGCCGACGATGCGGTGTATGTTCTGGCCTTCCGGCACCAGAAAGAGGCGGGCTACTGATGACCACCAAGACCGTGAGCGCCGCCGTGCCGGCGGCCGTGAAGGCCGAAGCTGCCGCCGTCGCGGCCGCGCACGGCATGAGCATGGCCGCGCTACTGCGCGAGCTGCTGGCCCGCGTAGCCGCCCGCGATGCTGAAACGCTGGCCTGGCTCGATAAGGCCCGCCGATGACCGACCCGAAGAACCTGGAAAGCTGGCTGCATGAGAAGGCCGGCCCGGCCTATGACGCATTGAAGGCCGATCCGGCCCGCGCCGTCACGGCTGACCAGGTGCGCCGCACGCTCGATGAGCTGCTGGCCGAGGCCGAAGCAGCCGGCCAGCATCCATTGCCGCCCGAGCAACGCGAATGGGTGGATGCGCCTGCCGTTGGCCGCGAGTGGCCGGCCTGTGAAACCCTGGAAGCCGACCAGGTGCGCGCACGCCTGCATGACGACGCAATGGCCGAAGCCTTCCGCAAAGACCCGGCCTATGCGGTGGAACTGCTGAACAGCATCCTTGAGGATGGCGACCAGGACGAATTGCTGATCGCGCGCCGCCAGATAGCGGAAGCGTTTAGTGAAAGGGTCGCCGACATTGCCCTGGCTATCGCGCTGGCCCGCCGCGTCGATGCGGGCCTGGACCCGCTGACGCCCTTCGACCCGGCCGAACATCTGACCACGGCCGAGGCCGTGGCCGCGCTCCTTGCCGACGCCGAAGCCACCGGCGATGCGGCTTACATCGAGCACGCGCACCAGGTCGCAGCACGTGCGCGAACCATGCACGGCCTGGAAGGGTAGGGCTGGCCAGCATCGCCATTTCTGGCGGTGCTGCAGGAGGATCTCATCGCCGGAAATGACGATGCGAGATCCACGCCAAGGGAAAGGGCAGGGCGGCCGTCATCGCTCGATCTGGCGATGCTCGAGAACGCCGGCGCGCATCGTCGGAAACGGCGATGCAGGCCCGAAAACAACAAGGGCGGCCACTGGCCGCCCTTACTGTTCCTGGTGGGGCCTACGCGGTGAGTGACTGCCGCACCGCGTCCAGGGCCTGGCGGAAGTCGTCCCGCGTGGCTTGGCCCGTCTCGGCCTGGTAGTACAGCACCATGAACATATTGGCGACGGCTTCCGCCATCGGCGAGAGCTGCCGCGCCGCCTCTTGGTCGATCCAGTCCAGGGCCGCGAGCTGTGCGGCCGCATGATGGACTGCCTGGGTTGCGATTGCATTGGTAGGATTCAAAGTTGCCATGATTCACCTCTGTGGTAGGTGGGTTGTGGAAGTGTCGGCCGGCCCCACGCCGGCCGGCGCGCTTTACCGCTGGCCGCTGCTGTAGATGCCGGCGGCCTCGGCCAGCGGCGTGTTCCTGTTGCTGCCGCTGTAGCTGTTGCTCGATGACCTGGCCGCTGGCCTGGTGGCCTCGATGGCAGACGGGACAGGGCGATCAACGAAGGCCGCCACTTCCGCCGCTGCATCAAGCTCGGTTGATTGGTCGCCAGGCTGCTCAAACTCCACCGCCTGACGCTGCACCTGGTCGAGCGCCAGGCAGTCGAAAAATCCACTACGTTTCATAGTCACGCCTCCGATTTACCGTGCTCGCGGTTGGCGAACGCGGCCACTTCATCATCAGGATCGGCAGCGGCCGAATCGGCCCCTGCCAAGTTGTTGTCGCCGAATGTCGGCACCGCCTCGGCAGCGCCGGCCTGGTCGCTCTCCGCGCGCGCCCTGATCGCCGCCGCGATCTTCCCGCCGGTGGTGTCGGCGATGCGCTCGGCGGCGGCGGCGCGGATGCTGGCGGCCTTGGCCTTCGCAACCTCTCCGACGCCTTGCATCAGGTTCGCGCTGGCGTCGGCCGTCACGCGGCCCGCCGTGCCAAGCGCCGATGCGGCCGAGGCCAGCAAGCCGGGGCCGGTGCTGCCTGGTGCGGCCTGCTGGCCGCCTTGCTGGGCGTTCTTGTTGCCGGCGTCGTCGCCCCCTTTCGAGCTGGAACCGCCGCCCGATTTACCGGACTGCTGCCCATTGCCGCCACCCGAACCGCTGGCACCTCTGCCCGAGCTGCTGCCGAAACCGGCGGCCTGTGCAAGTGGTGTAGTGGTGCCTGCACCTGAGCCTGACCCGCCACCAAAGCCAGCAGCTTGCGCAAACGAGCCAGCATCGCTGCCGGAGTCGGAGCCACCGCCGAGCATGGGCATTCCGCCCGATTCACCGCCAGCGCTCGATCCTGCTTTCTCGAACGCTGCCTTGATCGCCGACATGCCGCCGGCGGCCGAGGCTGCACCACCCATCACGGCCGCACCAGCCACGCTTGCCGCACCGGCGGCCATGCTCGCCGCGCCCATAGCCGCACCGATGGCAGCACCCGCGCCGAAGTTGCCGATGCCACCCGCGCCGCCGATACCCGAGCCGGTGATGATGCCGGCGATGAGAGGGGGCACACGATTGACCAGCATGAGCAACGCCACGCAGAAAACCAGCATCACGCCCAGCTCTTCAAAGTTCAGCGTGCCGGTGTTCATCCTGGCGTAGAAGCTGGAAAGCAGGTCGTTCCCGATGCCGACCAGGAGCACCATCGTCATGATCTGCACGGCCACGCCCAGCACGGTCTTGTAGTAGTTGATCGCCATGTCGGACGTCCAACGCGAACCACCGAAGCCGAGGAAGAAGATGCCGGCGTACATCAGCAGCCAGCCCGAGACGAGCAGCAGCAGCATATTCACGGCGACAACTGCCAGCAGGATCAGGATGCCAACGCTCAAGGCCACACCGATGAAGCTATCCACGGGCGACCAGATCGACGAGTTTGTGAATGCCTGCTTCAAGATCATGAAGCCGATATCCACGATGCCCGAGGGTGTCACCGATGCCACCCCGGATGCCTGCTCACCGATCCGGGCCAGTGACTGGATGATCGAGTTGGCGAAGGCGGGGCCGTTGCGCAGCAGCCAGAGGAAAAAGCCGAAGAACAGAATGAAGCGGATGAACTCGGCGAAGAACTCGCCAATGTCGGCCTTGCGCAGCGCCATGAAGCCGAACGTGAAAACCAGCGAGATCGTGCCCAGCGTCCAGAACAGGAACATCGCGGCATTCATCACCACCGTCTGCCAGGACGTGGCCCGCGTGGCGAACTCCGTCACCACCTGGTCAAGCATCCCCTGGTTGGTGAGCTGGGCCGATGCAGCGGTGGAGTAGAGCGCGAGGGTGACGCCGATCAGCGCCGCCTTGTGCAGTGCTTTCATGGCTTCGCCCCCTTCTGGTCTTTCGGGTCGGCCAGTTCGAGCCAGTTCATGGGCTTCTCGGTCGGCGCGATGCCGCCGGCGGCTGGCGACCGACGCGAGCACAGCCCGGCGAATTTCTCGCGCGTGGCCCTGTCCTCGATCTTCTTGATCGCCTCGATCTGGCAATTGGTGTCATTGACCTCTGGCATGGGCGGGATGGCCGGCTTGTTGTCGCAGCCGGCCATCAGCACCACCACGAGGCCGGCAAGCAGCATCGTTTTCTTCATGGTGCAGGGCCTCCGTCAGCGGGTCAGTTCGAGCCAGTTTCTCGGGCTTGCCGTGCGCTCGATCCTGGATTCCCTGGAAGTCGCGCCGGCGGCCTGCTGCTGCGCTTCAAGGTCGGCCTGCGCCTGCATCCTGGCGGTAGCGGCGTTCTGCTGCGCGATCAGCAAGCCACGGATTTGCAGGAGCTGGTTCGCCTGGTTGGCGGCGAGCTGGTTGGCGAAGCCGATAGCCTGCATCTGGCCGGTCGCGCCTTGTGCGGCCGACTGGAGCCGTTCGAGCTGGCGAGCGTCGGCGGTAAGGTTGCGCTGCTGCTGCTCCAGACCCTTGAAAAGCGCGTCGTTCGCCTTCTTCTGGCTCTCGCTCGACAGGCGGCGGTTTTGCTCCATCGCGGCGCGCTCGGCATCCGAGCACCCGGCGGCCGAGAAGCACGGCGAGCTGCGGTAGTAGCTCACATCCTGGAATTTGCCCAGGTAGGCATCGAGACTGCCGAGCTGGTTCCTGTAGTAGTCCAGCGTGTTGACGGCATTCATCAGCCCGTTGATCGTGGACTGCGCCTGATCCCAGATGTAGGCCGCCGGGGCCATCGTGTTTTGCAGCATGTTCTCGTACTGCTGCAATTGGGTCTGGTACTGCTCGATCTGCTTGAGCGTCTGCGCCACCGACTCGATGGCCGTCATGACGTTCTGCACCAGGTTCCCGCCGTCGATGACGGGGATGCCGGCCTGCGCTGGGGTGATGATGATGCTGCCGGCCAGGACGGCGGCGAGCGCGGTTTTAGCCGCTAAAAGGCGGACGTGCTTCATGGTCGAGTTCCTCGATGTGATGAAGTGGCTGCTCTGAACCGCACCTAGAAGATGCGGAGCTGGGCCATCACAGAGACAGCTCGCCACGTCGCGCTGTCCGGTACCCGACCTTGGCGACACCGTTGCGCCCGGCCATTTTTGTTGAACATCGGTGTAGTGCTATCTAACGTCATTCGCGCCAGATAGCAAAATTATACATTAAGCACGCATAACGACAAGCACAAAAGCACGCAATCTATCGCCCGCGCCCCTTGCCCTTGTCCTGGCGTTTGGCCTTCTTGGCTTCCATCTGCGCCCGTAGCCGTGCCTGGCGCTGTTCCAGCTCGGACGGCGCGGGCTTGGCCGGCTGCTGCACTTTGGCCGGCGGCGGTGTCGGGGTGGCCTGGGTCGGTGCTTGTGCCGGCCGCTGGGCTTCGCCCTCGATGTGCAGCCCGTCGAGCTGGCCCAACGTGCGCAGGCCATGCCGGCGATGCGGTGGCGGTTCCTGGCCGACAGGGGGCACACCCAGCCGGCGCTTGGCCTGGGCCTTGGTGGCCTCGGCCTGCCGCCGGCTTTCCAGTGCCGGATCGGCGAAGGTGATGGGGAGCTGGGCATCGACGGCCGCCCGGATCACGGCAGCCTTGAACTCCACGCTGCCGCTGACAGTGATGCGCTCGCCGTAGCGTTCCATTGCCAGGCGCAGCGCCGCCGCCACGCCGGCGCGGTCGGCCTGGCTGGACACGGCCAGACGCTCGCCGTCATCGCGCACGGCCGAGCTGCCGGCGCGGTAGATGATCGTGCCCTTCTTCGTGATGCTGTCGATCACCGGGGTATGGCCGGGCTTCGCCTGGCCGTCGCCCTGGATGGTGTCGCCCTTGAGGCCCTGGGCCGCCTCGCGGGCGCGCAGCGCATCGAGCGCCTGGCCGTCGCCGGCCGTTGCCTGCTGCTTGAGCCAGTCGGCCCACGGCCGCCGGCGGTGCTCGTTGTAGATCGCCGCCCGCTCCTGGTCGTGGCGCTTGTGGATCGCCTCCAGGTCGGCCCGCAGCGCGGCGCTGGCCTGGGCATACAGCAGCTTCTTGGTCAGCCGGCCATCGGTCAGGTGCTTGATGGCCGCCCGCCGGGTGGCCGCCGCCTTCTTGGCGTTCTCGATGGCCCGATCCTTCCGGCGCTTCGCCTCGGCCAGCACGCCGGCCCTGGCGGCCGTGAGGGTCTGCTGTGCGCCCTTGTACCGGGCGTAAAGCTCGGTCGTGTCCAGGCCGCCGCGCAGACGCATCGGCCGGCCCTTCTGGTAGTTGCGCCGTGCCGGCGCGGCCTGGCGCTCGGGCGACGCCTCGAACGTGCCAAGCCGCTTTTCCAGGGCAGGCTTGGACAGGTCGCGGGCCAAGGTGCTGGCCTTGATGATCGTGCCGTCGCCGGCCTCGATGACCAGGCCGTTACCGCGTGCGCGCAGCGCCAGGCCGTTATCGCGCATGACCTGGTGCAGCTCGGCCCAGCTCGCCGCGCCCTTGATCTCGTCCAGGCACTCGCGCTTGATCCAGCCGACCAGGCTTTCCACGCCGGCGTGCTGCTCCAGGTCGCCGGCCCTGGCGGCCGCGCCGCGCTGGCGTGACTCGTGGTTGTCACGCTCCAGGCCGTAGTCGCGTTCCAGGGTCGTGCAGAGGTCGGCCAGCGCCCGATGCGAGTAGTACGGCTCCTGCATCGTGCCCCTGGTCGGGTGAATCTTGTTGATGGCGATGTGGATGTGCAGGTTGTCGGTGTCGTTATGCACGGCGCTGACGCGCTGATGCTCGCCCAGGCCCAGCCCGTCGCAGATGCGGGCCTCGATCTGCCGCAGGGTGTCGGCGCTCGGCTGCTCGCCGGCGCGAAAGCTGACGATCAGGTGATAGGTCTTGTCGCCCTTGGCCCGCGTGTTGGCCTGCTGGGTCGCCAGCACCTCGGTGATGGCATCGCGCACGGTGTCGGCGGCGCAGTTCGTGACCTGCACCTGGCCCAGCCGGTGGTCTTTGCTCTGCGCGTCGGTGACATACCGCACCAGGCCGGCGAAGTCGGACTTACCCAGCGAGCGCATGGGCACGTGCTTGGCGATCACGATTGTCCGCCTCGCGGCCGCACCACGCTTTCCGCGATGGTGCTGATCTTGTCCTGGGTCGCCTCGATCCGGGCCAGCAGCGCCCGGATGGTGTCATCGCCGAAGCGGGCCGTGCGCGGGTCGTCGGTCAGCCAGAGCTTGAGCAGGCCGCCCAGCCGGCCGAGGTCGCCATTCACGCGCACCAGGTCGCGCACGTTCTCGAAGTCGGTCACGCCTTTGACCTGGTAGCCCTGGCCGACCGCCAGCAGGTAGGCGGACGTGCTCATGCCGGCGGCCTGGGCGTTGGCCTCGATGGCGGCCCGTTCATCCGGCAGGCAATAGACCTTGATGGGCGTGCTGCCCTTCCTCGTTACCTTGTTCTCGTTGGCCTCCATCTTGGCGTCCTCTGTCGTTGCCGGCGGCCGCCGGCTGGCCCCGCAGGGCAGGATGCCCCGTTGAGCGCCGCAGGCGCGAATAAGGGGAAGTGAAGAGGATCACCATGCTTGCATGGTGGGCCTACTTCACACATCCTGCCCTCTATTCAGCATTGCATTCAATGCGGAAACTATACACGCGCCATTGTGGATTTGCATGGTATCTAGCAAGGAAACCTAGCGCCTATGGATGCAACACGGCAAAATGCAGGGGAATCCGCTTGCTTGCAGGACTTCACGCGCCGTTTCAGCGCATATTCCATGTGCTTTCCACTAGCTTTACACACATGAACCCGCGTGCATTACACAAACAGGAATGAAGCCGATGGGAACCCGATACACCGATGAACTTGCCGCCTGGGCCGATCAGAAGGCCGAGAAGAAGCGCCGCCAGGACGCGGCGGCAGTAGCGTTTCTGGCGGTGCGCGGGGATGTGGTCGAGGCAATGGAAGCCGGCTACGCGCTGACGACGATCTACGATCACATGCACGAAACCGGCCGGGTGAAAACCAGCTATGAGACGTTCCGCCGGCACGTCCAGCGGTTCATCAAGGCAGCGCCGGCCGACACCGCGCCGCCGACACCGAAGGCCGCCACCAGGTCGGCCAGCAACTCGCCGACCACCGTTCCAGCCGTCACGCCAAAGCCGGCCGTACCAGCTCCGGCCAGCCCTGCCAGCGAGCAAGCCGGGAAGATTCCCAGCTTCAATTTCAACCCGACGCCGAACAAAGAGGACTTGCTGTAAGCGCCCCAAGGGGCAAGTCGGACGCCAAGGGGAATATGCGTGCTGTTTGCCTTGCGTGCTTTTTAGCGGCTAAAGCGTGCCCCTCAAGTGTCAATGTGCTGCCTGGGCTTTATTGACACTTGAGGGGCGGTCGATCACTCGCCGCCGGGCTTTTTCCTGGTCGGCTTCGCCTCGGCCGCCGGCGGCGTGATGCGAGCCAGCAGCGCGGCCGATTGTTCCTTGAGCGTGTCGAGCTGCCCGGCCAGGCGGGCGGCTTCCTCGCGGGCCTGTGCGGCCGCCTTCGTGGCCTGGTCGCGCTCGGCCTGGGCGGCGGTGAGGCGTTCGGCCATGCGATGTGCCTCGCCCGCTGTGGCCTTGCGCTGTTCCTGGTGAGCTTCCTCGCTGGCCTCGGCCTTGGCCTGTACCTTCACCAGCTCGGCGCGCACCTGGTCGAGTTGAGCGGCGGCCGCCTGGCTGGCCTTCTGCTGTTCAGCCAGTGCCCCGCGTGCCTGGTCGGCGTCCTGGTGCGCCCTGTCCAGTTCCGTGCGCAGCTCGCCGGCCCGGCGCTCGATCTCTTGGGCGCGGGCCTCTGCCGTGTGCGCCTGTTCCTGGGCGGTAGCCAGTTGGCCGCGCAGCTCGTCGGCTTCGCCGCGTGCGGCCGCTTCGGCGGCCTCGATGGACGCCAGGCGGGATTGCAGGGCTTCCACGTCGCCGGCCAGTTTGTCGGCCAGCTCGGTTGCCTCGTTGCGGTCGGCTTCCAGCTCGGCGCGGGCCTTCTCCAGCCCTTCCCGCTCAACGGCAAGGCGGGCGTTCGCCAGGTCGAGGGCGATTGTCCATAGGTCGCTGCCCAGTTCGGCCAGGCGGTCGGCGACGGCCTGGGGCGCAGGCTCGCGCAGGGGCGCGGCGGCGGTGGCCTGGCGGGCCTTCCACTCGTTCAGGGCCGGGGAAATGGTTGTGTAGCTCCCGCCGGTGATCTGCCGGATTGCCTCAAGCGTGGGCTTCTGGCCGGCGGCGGCCAAGTCGTCGGCGGCGGAAAAAATCTGCTCTTTCGTGACTGCCATAGCGGTTGCTCCTGTATGAAATGTAGTGTTGTAGTATGTTGTATGATACTACTACATACTACAATTTACAAGCCCTACAGGAAAATACTACGCCGCTACCCTGGGGCCAGCCCGGCCGCGAGCGCGTGACGGTCGAAATTCGGCCCTGGAAGGCCCGTAGAGGCGTTTTTAGGGGGTCGGCGGCCCTACCCCCTGGCCTCGGCCGGTTTCGCGCCTCCTGGGCGCTCCTGGGTGGCCTGGCCGTGGTGCGCTTGGGCCTGCATCGTTGGATGTGGCGATGCTGGCCAGCTCGCCCGCCCTTTTTCTTGGCGTTCAACCTGCGGCCTTCCAGCTCGCGCCGGCGGTCGAGATTGGGCACGACCTCGGCAAACCGCTTTTCCTGCTAAACCTGCTTTTCTTGGGCTGTCGAGTTGCCGCGGTGCTCGATGAGTGTGCAGGCGGTGGAGCTGTCACCGGCGCGGCTTGCCGCGCTCTTGGTAAGCCAGTCCTGGCCGTTAGGCCAGGCACGATTGCCGGAGGGGGAGCCGGCGAAGCCGGGGGAACCCCGCAGGGGTGCCCCGCCGAAGGCGCAGGCCGGCGCCGTAGGCGACGGGGCGGAGGGCCGAAGGCCCGGAGGGTAGGCGCGCCCGTAGGGCGTTGCGGCGGTTCGGTTTGCGCTGTCGGTTGAGTTTTCCACCGATTTGGCCTGCCTATTACCAGCAATAAATTTATAGGAAAGACATTAAAGGCAAACCTTACAGGTTTAGGGGGGGGGCGATTTCACG
>NZ_BPFX01000012.1 GCF_019655855.1 Pseudomonas paralcaligenes
GCCAACGCATGCGTTGGCTAGCTCCGGCTCACCCTTCGAGTTTTTTCTTCAGCAGCTCGTTGACCTGGCCGGGGTTGGCCTTGCCCTTGGAGGCCTTCATGGCCTGGCCGACGAAGAAGCCGAACATCTTGCCGCGCTTGGCCTCGTCGCTGGCGCGGTACTGCTCGACCTGCTCGGCGTTGGCCGCCAGCACTTCGTCCAGCATGGCCTCGATGGCGCCGGAGTCGGTGACCTGCTTGAGGCCCTTCTTCTCGATCACCTCGTCGGCGCTGGCGCCTTCGCCGGCGGCCAGGGCCTCGAACACCATCTTGGCGATCTTGCCGCTGATGGTGTTGTCCTTGATGCGCAGGATCATGCCGCCCAGCTGCGCGGCGGACACCGGCGACTGGTCGATCTCCAGGTTGTCCTTGTTGAGCAGGCTGGACAGCTCGCCCATCACCCAGTTGGCGGCCAGCTTGGCGTCGCCGCAGGTCTGCTGGACCTGCTCGAAGTAGTCGGCCAGCTCGCGGCTGGCGGCCAGCACGCTGGCGTCGTAGGCGGACAGGCCGAACTGCGACTCGAAGCGCTCGCGCTTCTGCACCGGCAGCTCCGGCAGGCCGGCGCGCACCTCGTCGAGGAAGCTCTGCTCGATCACCACCGGCAGCAGGTCGGGGCAGGGGAAGTAACGGTAGTCGTTGGCTTCTTCCTTGCTGCGCATGGAGCGCGTCTCGTTGGCCGCCACGTCGTACAGCACGGTCTCCTGGACGATCTTGCGGCCGGATTCCAGCTCGTCGATCTGCCAGGCGATCTCGGTGTTGATGGCGCGCTCGATGAACTTGAACGAGTTGACGTTCTTGATCTCGCGGCGGGTGCCGAACTCGGCCTGGCCCTTGGGTCGCACCGAGACGTTGCAGTCGCAACGCAGCGAGCCTTCGGCCATGTTGCCGTCGCAGATGCCGAGGTAGCGAACCAGCGCATGGATCGCCTTGGCGTAGGCCACGGCTTCCTTGGCGCTGCGCATTTCCGGTTCGGAGACGATTTCCAGCAGCGGCGTGCCGGCGCGGTTCAGGTCGATGCCGCTCATGCCGTGGAAGTCTTCGTGCAGGCTCTTGCCGGCGTCTTCTTCCAGGTGCGCGCGGGTGATGCCGATGCGCTTGACGGTGCCGTCTTCCAGGGTGATGTCGAGGAAGCCCTTGCCGACGATGGGGTGGTCCATCTGGCTGGTCTGGTAGCCCTTGGGCAGGTCCGGGTAGAAGTAGTTCTTGCGCGCGAAGACGTTGGTCGGCGCGATCTCGGCGTCGATCGCCAGGCCGAACTTGCAGGCCATGCGCACGGCCTCGGCATTGAGCACCGGCAGGGTGCCGGGCATGCCCAGGTCGACCAGGCTGGCCTGGGTGTTGGGCTCGGCGCCGAAGGTGGTGGCGCTACCGGAGAAGATTTTCGATTGGGTGCTGAGCTGAGCGTGGATCTCTAGCCCGATCACGGTTTCCCATTGCATGTCTTGATCCTTCCTCAGAAGCCGCTCGGTGCTTGTTTGTGCCAGTCGCTGACCTGCTGGTACTGGTGCGCGACATTCAACAGGCGACCTTCCTGGAAGTAGTTGCCGAGCAACTGCACGCCGACCGGCAGGCCGTCGACGAAGCCCGCGGGCATCGACAGGCCGGGAATGCCGGCCAGGTTGGCGGTGATGGTGTAGATGTCTTCCAGGTAGGCGGAAACCGGGTCGTCGTTCTTCGCGCCGAGCTTCCAGGCCAGGTTCGGCGTGGTCGGGCCGAGGATCACGTCGACCTCGTTGAAGGCGGCGACGAAGTCGTTCTTGATCAGCCGGCGGATCTGCTGGGCCTTGATGTAGTAGGCGTCGTAGTAGCCGGCGGACAGGGCGTAGGTGCCGACCATGATGCGCCGCTTCACTTCCGCGCCGAAGCCTTCGCCGCGCGAGCGCTTGTACAGGTCCTGCAGGTCCTTCGGGTTCTCGCAGCGGTAGCCGAAGCGCACGCCGTCGAAGCGCGACAGGTTGGAGCTGGCCTCGGCCGGGGCGATCACGTAGTAGGCCGGGATCGCATGCTGCATGTTCGGCAGGCTGATGTCCTTGACCGTGGCGCCGAGTTTTTTCAGCTCCTCGACCACTGCCAGCACGGCGTCGGCGATGCGGCTGTCGAGGCCGGCGCCGAAGTATTCCTTCGGCAGGCCGATGCGCAGGCCGGCCAGCGGCTGGGCCAGGGCGGCCAGGTAGTCGTCGACCGGCTGGTCGACGCTGGTCGAATCCTTCGGATCGAAGCCGGCCATGGCGCCAAGCAGCAGGGCGCAGTCCTCGGCGGTGCGGGCCAGCGGGCCGCCCTGGTCGAGGCTGGAGGCGTAGGCGATCATGCCCCAGCGCGAGACCCGGCCGTAGGTGGGCTTGATGCCGGTGAGGCTGGTCAGCGCGGCCGGCTGGCGGATCGAGCCGCCGGTGTCGGTGCCGGTGGCGGCCGGCAGCAGGCGCGCGGCCACGGCGGCGGCGCTGCCGCCGGAGGAGCCGCCCGGTACGCGGGTCAGGTCCCAGGGGTTCTTGACCGCGCCGTAGTGGCTGGATTCGTTGGCCGAGCCCATGGCGAACTCGTCCATGTTCAGCTTGCCCAGGGTCACGGTGCCGGCGGCGGCCAGCTTCTCGACCACGGTGGCGTCGTAGGGCGCCTTGAAGCCGGTGAGGATCTTCGAAGCGCAGCTGGTCAGCACATCTTTCGTGCAGAACAGGTCCTTGTGGCCGATCGGCGCGCCGAGCAGGGCGCCGTCTTCACCATTGGCGCGACGGGCGTCGGCGGCCTTGGCCTGCTCCAGCGCCAGGTCGGCGGTGACGGTGATGAAGCTGTTCAGCTGCGGGTCGAGCTGCTGGATACGGGCCAGCAGGGCGCCGGTCAGCTCGGCGGAGGAGAAGGTCTTGTCCTTCAGGCCGCGAGCGATCTCGGCCAGGGTCAGTTGATGCATGGGAAAACCCTTTCCTTTATTCGATGACTTTCGGCACGAGGAACAGGCCGCTTTCCACGGCCGGGGCGACCGCCTGGTAGGCGTCGCGCTGGTTCTTCTCGGTGACCACGTCGGCGCGCAGGCGCTGGGTGGCTTCCAGCGGGTGGGCCAGCGGCTCGATGCCGGTGGTGTCGACCGCCTGCATGGCGTCGATCAGGCCGAGGATGCTGTTGAGGGTCGCGGTGGTTTGTGGAACTTCGCCTTCGCTCAGGCCGAGACGGGCCAGATGGGCGATTTTTTCCACGTCGGAGCGTTCGAGCGCCATCGTGATTCTCCAGGAAGCGGGCGGATGACCGGGCGGAAGCGGGACGGGGAACGGATACCGCGCGGGGCGGTCAGATGCCGCGTTTTGTGGGCCTAAAGCCCGGAAAAGCGGGCAATTTAGCACAGAGCGCGCCTTGCCCAAAAGGCCGCTCGTTGATAGAGTTTGCCGCACTTTTTTACCCAGCGTTTTCATCGCGCTCTGTCTAGGGCTTCTTTCCCATGTTCAAGAAACTGCGTGGCATGTTCTCCAGCGATCTGTCGATCGACCTGGGCACGGCCAATACCCTGATCTATGTCCGCGAGCGTGGCATCGTCCTCAACGAACCTTCCGTGGTCGCCATCCGTAGCAGTGGCAACCAGAAATCCGTGGTTGCCGTCGGCACCGAGGCCAAGCGCATGCTGGGCCGGACCCCGGGCAACATTTCCGCCATTCGTCCGATGAAGGACGGCGTGATCGCCGACTTCAGCGTCTGCGAGAAGATGCTGCAGTACTTCATCAACAAGGTTCACGAGAACAGCTTCCTGCAGCCGTCGCCGCGCGTGCTGATCTGCGTGCCGTGCAAATCGACCCAGGTCGAGCGCCGTGCCATCCGCGAGTCCGCCCTCGGTGCCGGTGCCCGTGAAGTGTTCCTGATCGAAGAGCCGATGGCCGCCGCCATCGGCGCCGGCCTGCCGGTCGAAGAGGCACGCGGCTCGATGGTCGTCGACATCGGCGGCGGCACCACCGAGATCGCCCTGATCTCTCTGAACGGCGTGGTCTACGCCGAATCCGTCCGGGTCGGCGGCGACCGCTTCGACGAAGCCATCATCACCTACGTGCGCCGCAACTACGGCTCGCTGATCGGCGAGTCCACCGCCGAGCGCATCAAGCAGGAAATCGGCACCGCCTACGCCGGTGGCGACGTGCGTGAAGTCGACGTCCGTGGCCGCAACCTGGCCGAAGGCGTGCCGCGCAGCTTCACCCTCAATTCCAACGAAGTGCTGGAGGCTCTGCAGGAGTCGCTGGCGACCATCGTCCAGGCGGTCAAGAGCGCCCTGGAACAGTCCCCGCCGGAGCTGGCCTCGGATATCGCCGAGCGCGGCCTGGTGCTGACCGGCGGCGGCGCGCTGCTGCGCGACCTGGACAAGCTGCTGGCCCAGGAAACCGGCCTGCCGGTGATCGTCGCCGAAGACCCGCTGACCTGCGTGGCCCGTGGCGGTGGTCGTGCCCTGGAGATGATGGACCGTCACTCCATGGACCTGCTGTCCACCGAGTGATCCTGAAGTGGTGACCCGAAGCCGGAAGCTGGTTCTTCCGGCTTCGTGTTTTCCAGCCGTCAGCCGAGGGTAGCCATCATCAAACCGCTATTTGCCAAGGGGCCATCGCTGGGAGTACGACTGCTGGTGCTGGTCGTGCTTTCGGTCGTGCTGATGGTGGTGGATGCGCGTTTCGAGGTGCTTCATCCGCTGCGCTCGCAGGTCGGCGTCATCACCGAGCCCGCCTACCGCGTGGCGCGCATGCCGCTGACCCTGTGGGAAGGGGCGACCCAGCAGTTCACCAGCCGCAGCGAGCTGATGGCCGAGAACGAGAAGCTCAAGGCCGAGGCGCTGCTGATGCAGGGTCGCCTGCAGAAGCTGGCCACCCTCACCGAGCAGAACGTGCGCCTGCGCGAGCTGCTCAATTCCGCCGCCCTGGTGGACGAGCGGGTGCTGGTCACCGAGCTGATCGGCGTCGACCCCAACCCCTTCACCCACCGCATCCTGATCGACAAGGGCGAGAAGGACGGCCTGTTCCTCGGCCAGCCGGTGCTCGACGCCCGCGGCCTGATGGGCCAGGTGGTCGAGGTGATGCCCTATACCGCGCGTGTCCTGCTGCTCACCGATACCAACCACAGCATCCCGGTGCAGGTGAACCGCAACGGCCTGCGCGCCATCGCCGCCGGCAGCGGCAATCCGGAGCGGCTGGAGCTGCGCCACGTGGCCGACACGGCGGATATAAAGGAAGGCGACCTGCTGGTCAGCTCCGGCATGGGCCAGCGCTTCCCGGCCGGTTACCCGGTGGCGACCGTCAGCGAGGTCATCCACGACTCGGGGCAGCCCTTCGCCATCGTCCGCGCCGTGCCTACCGCCGCGCTGAACCGCAGCCGCTACATGCTGCTGGTGTTCACCGACGACAGGACGCCGGAGGAGCGCGCCACCGAGGCGGCCGAAGCGCAGGAGGCCGCGGATCGCGAGGCCGCCGATGCCGCCCGCGCGCAGCCGGCGCCCGCCGCGCAACCGTCGCAGACGCCAGCCGGTTCTGCGCCGCCCGCCGCACCTTCCGCACCGGCTGCAGAACGAGGGAGTCGCTGATGGCGCAGGCGAGGGCACGCAATAGCTGGGTGATCTGGCTGACCCTGGTGCTGGCACTGCTGCTGAGCGTCGCCCCCATGCCGCCGTTCATGGAGATCGGCCGCCCGCTCTGGCTGGCGCTGTTCCTGACCTTCTGGGTGCTGGTGCTGCCGCATCGCATCGGCATGATCAGCGCCTGGTGTCTGGGGTTGGTGGAAGACGTACTGTTCGGCTCCCTGCTGGGGCAGAACGCGCTGATCCTGACCCTGATCATCTTCCTGGTGCTGTCCCTGCACCGGCGCCTGCAGATGTTCCCCATGTGGCAGCAGAGCCTGGTACTGCTGGTGGTGTTCGGTATCGCCCAGCTGGTGCAGCTGTGGCTCAACGCCCTGACCGGCAATCGGCCACCGACCCTGGCCTTCGTCCTGCCCGCGCTGATCAGTGCCTTGCTCTGGCCCTGGGTGTTCGCCATCCTGCGGGGACTGCAGCAGCGCTTCGCCGTGCGCTGAGGCCGCCCGTTCGTCCTTCTTGAGCGTCCCGCGCCTGCGGCGGGGCCGCCCATCCACTCTGACAGGGAGATGTCACATGGCCACGCTCCACCTGGCCTCGGGTTCCCCTCGCCGGCGCGAACTGCTGGCGCAGATCGGTGTGCCCTTCGTCACGCTAATCGCCTCCATTGATGAAACGGCATTGCCCGACGAGCCCGCGCAGCGCTATGTAGAGCGCCTGGCGCGGGAGAAGGCGCTGGCCGGGCTGGCCACGCTGGAGCGGTCGGCAGGCGCCGTGGTACTCGGCGCCGACACCGCCGTCGTGCTCGACGGGCGGATTCTCGGCAAGCCGAACGACCGTGCCGACGCCTTGTCTACGCTGGCTGCGCTGTCCGGACGGGAGCACGAGGTGATGACCGCCGTGGCGCTGGCCGCCACCGACCGCGTCGAATCGCGGGTGGTGGTCAGCCGGGTGCGCTTCCGCCCGTTTCGGCCCGGCGAGGCCGAGGCCTACTGGGCCACCGGCGAGCCGCGCGACAAGGCCGGCGGCTATGGTATTCAGGGGTTGGCGGCGGTCTTCGTCAGCCAGCTCGAAGGCAGCTATTCGGCCGTGGTCGGCCTGCCGCTGTGCGAAACCGCGCAGTTGCTGGAGGTGTTCGGCATTCCGTGCTGGCAGAGCTGATCTGCCGGCCCACAACAGACAGCGCGCGGCGTCTGGCCGCCACGCAGAGTAGGACGCATGAGCGAAGAGATCCTGATCAACATCACGCCGATGGAGTCGCGCGTGGCGGTGGTGGAAAACGGTGTGCTGCAGGAGGTGCATGTCGAGCGCACCCAGAAGCGCGGCATCGTCGGCAACATCTACAAGGGCAAGGTGGTGCGGGTGCTGCCGGGCATGCAGGCGGCGTTCGTCGACATCGGCCTGGAGCGCGCGGCCTTCATCCATGCGGCGGAGATTTCGACCCGCGAGGGCAGCGCGCAGGAGTCCATCGGCGCGCTGGTCCACGAGGGGCAGAGCCTGGTGGTGCAGGTGACCAAGGACCCGATCGGCACCAAGGGCGCGCGCCTGACCACCCACCTGTCCATCCCGTCGCGCTACCTGGTGTACATGCCGCGCACCAGCCACGTCGGCATTTCCCTGAAGATCGAGGACGAGGGCGAGCGCGAGCGCCTCAAGAAAGTGGTGGCCGACTGCGTGGCGGCCGAGGGCATCGAGGAAGTCGGCGGCTTCATCCTGCGCACCGCCGCCGAGGGCGCCGGTGCCGATGAGATCCTCGCCGACATCCGCTACCTGCGTCGCCTGTGGGAGCAGATCGCCGGGCAGATGCAGACCGCCACCACGCCCTCGGTGATCTACGAGGACCTGTCCCTGGCCCTGCGCACCCTGCGCGACCTGGTCAACCCGAAGATCGAGAAGATCCGCGTCGACTCGCGGGAAACCTTCGGCAAGATCACCCAGTTCGTCGACGAGCTGATGCCCGAGGTCGCCGACCGCCTGGAGCACTATCCCGGCGAACGGCCGATCTTCGACCTGTATGGCGTCGAGGACGAGATCCAGCGCGCCCTGGAGCGCAAGGTGCCGCTCAAGTCCGGCGGCTACCTGATCGTCGACCCGGCCGAGGCGATGACCACCATCGACGTCAACACCGGCGCCTTCGTCGGCCACCGTACCCTCGAAGAGACCATCTTCAAGACCAATCTCGAGGCGGCGACCGCCATCGCCCGCCAGCTGCGCCTGCGCAACCTGGGCGGGATCATCATCATCGACTTCATCGACATGGAGGACGAGGAGCACCAGCGCCAGGTCCTGCGCACGCTGGAAAAGCAGCTGGAGCGCGACCATGCCAAGACCAACATCATCGGCATCACCGAGCTGGGCCTGGTGCAGATGACCCGCAAGCGCACCCGCGAGAGTCTCGAACAGGTGCTGTGCGAGCCGTGCAGCGCCTGCCAGGGGCGCGGCAAACTGAAGACGCCGGAAACCATCTGCTACGAGATCTTCCGCGAGATCCTGCGCGAGGCCCGCGCCTACCAGGCGGAAGGCTACCTGGTGCTGGCCGAGCAGAAGGTGGTCGACCGCCTGCTCGACGAGGAGTCGGGCAACGTCGCCGACCTGGAGGCCTTCATCGGCCGCACCATCAAGTTCCAGGTGGAAAGCATGTATTCCCAGGAACAGTACGACGTGGTGCTGCTGTGAACCGGCGCGCCGAATGAACTTCCTCCTTGGCCTGGTCGCCAGGCTGCTGCGCTGGGGACTGGGGCTGTGCGCGCTGGCGCTGGTGCTGGCCGCGTTCTACGTCAGCCTCGGCCGCGAACTGGTGCCGCTGGTGGCCGAGTATCGCGAAGAAGTCGAGACCAGGGCCGCGACGGCGCTGGACATGCCGCTCGCCATCGGCAGCCTGGAAGGCGGCTGGCGCGGTTTCTCGCCGATACTCACCGCCCACGACGTGCTGCTGGGCGAAGGCGACAGCGCGGTGCGCCTGGACCAGGTGCGGGTGGTGCCGGATGTGCTGGCCAGCCTGCTGGCGCGCCAGCCGCGCCTCGCCAACCTGCAGCTCGAAGGGCTGCAGCTCAGCCTGCGGCAGGACGGGGAAGGGCGCTGGGCGGTGGAAGGCCTGCCGCAGCGCGAGCCCGCCCGCCCGCTCGACCCGCAGAAGCTGATCGACGGCCTGGCCATGGTCGAGCGGGTCTCGCTGCTGGGCAGCCAGCTGACCTTCGAGCCCTTCGAGCAGGCGCCGCGCAGCCTCACCTACATCGACGTCACCCTGCGCAGCGGCGTGGTGCGCCATCGTCTCGACGGCCGCCTGCGCCTGCCGGACGGCCAGCCGCTGGCGTTCAGCCTGCGCACACGCCTGGACCGCGCGGACTGGCGCGCGAGCAGCGCCCAGGCCTACCTCAGCCTGCCGCAGAGCGACTGGGCCGCCTGGCTGCCCGCAGGCCTGACCCGCGACTGGCGGCTGAGCAAGGCCCAGGCCGGTGGCGAATTCTGGCTGGACTGGGACCAGGGCCAGGTGCAACGCGGCGTCGCCCGTCTGCACGCGCCGGAGATCGCCGGCCGCTACGCCGGGCAAGAGCCGGTGGAGATCGATGACCTGAACCTGAACGCCTACTTCGAGCGCCGCGCCGACGGCTTCGACCTGCTGCTCGACTCCCTCGCCCTGAGCCTCGGCGAGACGCGCTGGGGCGAGGTGCAGCTGGCGCTGGCCCAGCAGCTCGATGCGAGTGGCCAGGTTGGGCGCTGGCGGCTGAGCGCCGACCACCTCGACCTCACGCCGCTGACCCCGGTGGTATTGGCCCTGGCGCCGCTGCCGGAGGCGGCCGGCGAGGCCGTCGGCGAACTGGCCCCGCGCGGCACGCTGCGCAACGTGCAGCTGGAATACTTCCCGCAACTGACCGACGCCAGCCGCGTGCGCTTCTCCGGCAACCTCGACCGGGTCAGCATCGGCGCCTGGCACGGCGTGCCGGCGGTGGAAAACGCCAGCGGCAGCGTGCGCGGCGACCTGGGCGGCGGCGAGGGCCTGGCCGACAGCGAGAACTTCGGCCTGCACTTCCCCAACCTGTTCCCCGAGATGTGGCACTACCGCCAGGCCGGCGCCCGGCTGCGCTGGGAGCTGGACGACGAGGGCTTCACCCTGTACAGCCCCTACCTGCAGGTGGTGGGCGAGGAGGGGCGGATCGCCGGCGACTTCATGGTGCGGCTGAAGAAGGACCCGGCCCAGGAAGACTACATGGACCTGCGCGTCGGCCTGCACGACGGCGACGCCCTGAAGGCCAAGAAATACCTGCCGACCCGCTCGCCAGGGCTCAGCCCGGCGCTGGCCGAATGGCTGCAGACCGCCATCCGCGGCGGCCACATCGAGGACGGTTGGTTCGAGTACCAGGGCGCCCTGGCCAAGGAGGCGGCCGACGAAGCGCGCAGCATCGGCCTGTACTTCCTGGTCGACAACGCCGAACTGGCCTTCCAGCCGGGCTGGCCGGTGCTGCGCGACGCCCGCGGCGAGGTGCTGATCGAGGACGACGGCGTCGAGGTGCGGGTGCCCGAGGCGCGCATCCTCGACAGCCGCGTCAGCAACGTCACGGTCAACGTGCCCAGGGCGCCGCGCGGCCAGGCGCCGCGCCTGGCCCTGGAGGGAGAGGTGCAGAGCAGCCTGCCCGACGCGCTGAAGATTCTGCGGGAGGCGCCGATCGGCACCGCCGATATCTTCGCCGGCTGGCAGGGCCAGGGCCCGCTCAGCGGCAGGTTGAAGCTGGACATACCGCTGGCCAAGGGCGAGAAGCCGCAGGTACAGGTGGACTTCGCCACCGAGGGCGCGCGGCTGGAGATCGCCACGCCGAAACTGGCCTTCACCCAGCTCAAGGGCGCCTTCCGCTTCGACACCGCCCGCGGCCTCAGCGCGCCGGACATCCGTGCCCACGCCCTGGGCCACGCGGTGCGCGGCCGCGCCCTGGCCGAGGGCGCGCGAGGCAACGCCCGTACCCGCATCGAGGCCAGCGGCCGGATTCCGCTGGAGCAGCTGACCGGCTGGCTGGGGGTGACCCAGCCACTGCCGGTGAGCGGGGAAATCCCCTACCGGCTCGACTTGGCCCTGGACGGCGGCAACAGCCAGTTGCGCGTCGACTCCGACCTCAAGGGCCTGGCCGTCGAGCTGCCGGCGCCCTTCGCCAAGGCCGCCGCGGATTCGCGTGCCGCCAGCTGGCGCATGACCCTGCAGGGCGCCGAGCGGCGCTACTGGTTCGACTATGGCGGCGTCGCCAGCCTGGCTTTCGCCGCGCCGGCGGAGCAGCCCCAGCAGGGGCGCGGCGAGCTGCGCCTGGGCGGCCAGCCCGCCAGCCTGCCGCCGGGGCAGGGGCTGCGCGTGGTCGGTCGCGTCGACGAACTGGACTGGAGCGCCTGGCAGGCCGCCGCCAAGCCCTACCTGGGGCTGGCCGACGACGGCCAGAGCCGCCAGCTCTTCCGTGGCGCCGACCTGCGCATCGGCCGCTTCGACGGCTTCGGCACCCAGGTCGACGACCTCGGCGTCAAGCTCGCCCGGGCCAACGCGGCCTGGCGCCTGGACCTCGACAGCGCCCTGCTGGAGGGCCGGGTCACGCTGCCCGACGCTGGCGGCGCGCCCATGGTCATCGACCTGGCGCGCCTGAGCTTCCCGCCCGCCGAGCCGCGCAGCGAGGCAGCGGCCGACGAGCCGGATGCCCCCGACATGCTGGCCGCCGTCGACCCGCGGCAGATTCCCGCGCTCGACCTGCGCATCGCCCGGGTCATGCAGGGCGACGTGCTGGTCGGCGCCTGGTCGCTCAAGGCGCGGCCGACCTCGACCGGCGTGCGTTTCGACGACCTGTCCCTGCAGCTCAAGGGCCTGCAACTGGGCGGCAGCGCCGGCTGGGATGGCGCGCCCGGCGCCAGTGGCAGCTGGTACAAGGGCCGCCTGGAGGGGGAGAACCTGGCCGACGTGCTCAAGGCCTGGGGCTACGCGCCCAGCGCCACCAGCGAGCGCTTCCGCCTGGACGTGGACGGCAGTTGGCCCGGCTCGCCGGCCTGGTTCAGCATGAAGCGCCTGTCCGGCCGCCTGGACGCCAGCCTGCGCCACGGCCAGTTCGTCGAGGTGCAGGGCTCGGCCTCCGCCCTGCGCGTGTTCGGCCTGCTCAACTTCAACTCCATCAGCCGCCGCCTGCGCCTGGACTTCTCCGACCTGCTCGGCAAGGGCTTCAGCTACGACACCACCAAGACCCTGCTGGTCGGCAAGAGCGGCGTGTTCGTCACCCGCGAGCCGCTGCGCGTGGTCGGCCCGTCCAGCACCCTGGAGCTGGACGGCACCCTCGACATGGCGCGGGACGAGATAGACGCCAAGCTGCTGGTGACCCTGCCGGTGACCAACAACCTGCCGCTGGCCGCGCTGATCGTCGGTGCGCCGGCGGTGGGCGGCGCGCTGTTCGTGGTCGACAAGCTGCTCGGCGACCGGGTCGCCCGCTTCGCCAGCGTGCAGTACCGGGTCAAGGGCCCCTGGCAGGAGCCCGAGATCAGCTTCGACAAGCCCTTCGAGGCGCCGCGGTGAAGCCAGCCCAGGCGACATGGGTTAGCATGCGGGCAAGGAGGCGTTCATGTCCCTCGCCGTAATCCAGATGGTCAGCCAGGACGATGTCCCGGCCAATCTCGCCGCTGCCCGTCGCCTGTTGCAGGAGGCGGCCGAGCGTGGCGCGCGCCTGGCCGTGCTGCCGGAAAACTTCGCCGCCATGGGCCGTCGCGACCAGGCCGCCCTCGGTCGCGCCGAGGCCGACGGCAGCGGCCCCATCCTGCCCTGGTTGAAACGCACGGCCCGCGACCTCAGGTTATGGATAGTCGCCGGCACTTTCCCCCTGCCGCCGGACGGCCGGCCCGAGGCCCGCGCCCACGCCTGCTCGCTGCTGGTCGACGAGGATGGCGAACGGGCGGCCCGCTACGACAAGCTGCACCTGTTCGACGTCGATGTGGCCGACAGCCGCGGCCGTTACCGGGAGTCGGACGACTATGCTTTCGGGGAACAGGTGGTGGTGGCCGAGACCCCGGTGGGACGCCTTGGCCTGAGCGTGTGCTACGACCTGCGCTTCCCCGAGCTGTACACCCGGCTGCGCGAGGCCGGTGCCGAACTGATCAGCGCGCCGGCGGCCTTCACCGCCGTCACCGGTGCCGCCCACTGGCAGGTGCTGACCCGCGCCCGCGCCATCGAGACCCAGTGCTACGTGCTGGCGGCGGGGCAGGGCGGCAGCCATCCGGGCGGCCGCGAGACCTTCGGCCACTCGGCCATCATCGACCCCTGGGGGCGGGTGCTGGCCGAACGATCCAGCGGCGAAGCGGTTCTGCTCGCCGAACGCGACGCCGCCGAACAGGCGGCCGTGCGCCAGCGCATGCCGGTGGCACGTCATAGACGATTCATCGCGCCGGTCCAGCCCGGTCCGGCGCCCACGGAGCAGTTATGAGCGACATCCTCGGCCGCGTCAGCGGCCACCTGCTGGCCCCCGGCAACCTGACCATCGAGCAGTTGCCGGCCATCCTCGGCGAACTCGCCGGTCCCGGCATCGACGCGGCGGACCTGTACTTCCAGAGCCAGGTCTCCGAGTCCTGGGTGCTGGAAGACGGCATCGTCAAGGAAGGCAGCTTCAACCTCGACCAAGGCGTGGGCGTGCGCGCCCAGTCCGGCGAGAAGACCGGCTTCGCCTACAGCAACGCTATCCACGCCGAGGCCCTGGGCCAGGCGGCACGAGCCGCCCGCTCGATCGCCCGCGCCGGCCAGCAGGGCCGCGTGCAGGCCTTCGCCAGCCCGGCGGTCACCGCGCTCTATGCCCAGGACAACCCGCTGGAAGTGCTGGAGCGCGCCGAGAAGGTCGAGCTGCTCAAGCGCATCGACGTGTTCACCCGCACCCTCGACCCGCGCATCAAGCAGGTCACCGTCAGCCTGGCCGGGGTCTGGGACCACGTGCTGGTGGCCGCCAGCGACGGCAGCCTGGGCGCGGACATCCGCCCGCTGGTGCGCTTCAACGTCAGTGTCATCGTCGAGCAGAACGGCCGCCGCGAGCGCGGTGGCCACGGCGGCGGCGGGCGTACCGACTACCGCTACTTCCTCGAACGCGACGGCAACGGCGAGGAGCGCGCCATGGGCTATGCCCGCGAGGCGTTGCGCCAGGCGCTGGTCAATCTGGAAGCAGTGCCTGCGCCGGCCGGTACGCTGCCGGTGGTGATGGGCGCCGGCTGGTCCGGCGTGCTGCTGCATGAGGCGGTCGGCCATGGCCTGGAAGGCGACTTCAACCGCAAGGGCAGCTCGGCCTACAGCGGCCGCACCGGCCAGCCGGTGGCGTCCAAGCTGTGCACCATCGTCGATGACGGCACCCTGGCCGGCCGCCGCGGTTCGCTGAGCCTGGACGATGAGGGCACCCGCACCCAGTGCACCACGCTGATCGAGAACGGCGTGCTCAAGGGCTACATGCAGGACAAGCTCAACGCCCGCCTGATGGGCGTGGCGCCGACCGGCAACGGCCGTCGCGAGTCCTACGCGCACCTGCCGATGCCGCGCATGACCAACACCTACATGCTGGCCGGCGAGAGCGACCCGGAAGAAATCATCCGCTCGGTGAAGCGCGGTATCTACTGCGCCAACCTCGGCGGCGGCCAGGTGGACATCACCAGCGGCAAGTTCGTGTTCTCCACCAGCGAGGCCTACCTGATCGAGGACGGCAGGATCACCACCCCGGTCAAGGGCGCGACCCTGATCGGCAACGGCCCGGAAGCCATGAGCAAGGTGTCCATGGTCGGCAACGACCTGGCGCTGGACAGCGGCGTGGGCACCTGCGGCAAGGACGGCCAGTCGGTGCCGGTGGGCGTCGGCCAGCCGACCCTGAAGATCGATGCGATCACCGTCGGCGGTACCGGTGCCTGATGCTGGAGGTGCTGTTTCACCTGCTGTTCGAGGTGCTGCTGTACGGCAAGGGCTACTGGACGCTGCGCCTGCTCTCGGGCGGGCGGATCAAGCCGGACAAGTGGAATGACGGAGTCGTCACCCTGATAGGGCTGCTCGCCACTGCCGCCTGGTGCGTGCCGCTGGTGATCTGGCTGGCGAGCGATAGTTGAGGCATGGCCCGGATCGCCCGGGCCGCCGTGTTACTTGAGGCCGCGCTGGACCTCGTCCAGGTCGCGGATGTACTTGAAGATCTTGCGCGCGGCGCTCGGCGGCTTGTTCCGCGTCGCCTCGTGCTGGGCATGACGGATCAGGCTGCGCAGGTGCTGGCGGTCGGCTTCCGGGTAGTCGGCGACGAAGCTCTCCAGGGTGGCGTCGTCGCCCGCGATCAGGCGGTCGCGCCAGCGCTCGAGGGCGTGGAAGCGCTCGTTGTATTCGCGGGTGGAGCTGTCGACCTGGTCGATCAGGGCGAGGATGCCCTCGATGTCCTGGTCGCGCATGAGCTTGCCGATGAACTGGACGTGGCGTTTCTTGGCGGCATTGGCCGTGTGTTTCGGGGCCTCGGCCAAAGCCTTGCGCAGGCCGTCGGTGAGCGGCAGCCTGGCGATCAGATCGGGCTTGAGGGTGGTCAGGCGGGCGCCGAGGTCTTGCAGGGCATGCAGCTCGCGCTTGATCTGGGTCTTGCTCTTCTCGCCGGAGAAGTCTTCGTCGTAGGAATCAGCCATGGGGGCGGTCCGAATGGAAACGTCGCCATGATAACGAGTCAGGGGTTGCCTGTCCCTCGCGGGCGGCGGCTCCAGCAGTGGAGTGCAACATGAGTTCAGCACAAGCAGTGGGCCCGCAGGCCCTGCCGGACCTGCAGGCGCAGGTCGAGCGGATCATCGCCGAGGCGCGCCGCCAGGGCGCCAGCGCCTGCGAGGTGGCGGTGTCGATGGAGCAGGGGCTGTCCACCACGGTGCGCCAGGGCGAGGTCGAGACGGTCGAGTTCAATCGCGACCAGGGCTTCGGCATCACCCTCTACGTCGGCCAGCGCAAGGGCTCGGCCAGCACTTCGGCGAGCGGCGAGGCGGCCATCCAGGAGACGGTGGCGGCGGCCCTGGCCATCGCCAAACACGCCTCCGAGGACGCGTCCGCCGGCCTCGCCGATGCCGCGCTGATGGCCCGCGAGCTGCCCGAACTCGACCTCTACCATCCCTGGGCGATCACCCCGGAACAGGCGGTGGAACTGGCCCTGGCCTGCGAGTCGGCCGCCTTCGCCACCGACCCGCGCATCGGCAATGCCGACGGCACCAGCCTCAGCACTCACCAGGGCTGCCGGGTCTATGGCAACAGCCACGGCTTCGTCGGCGGCTACGCCAGCACCCGCCACAGCCTGAGCTGCGTGATGATCGCCGAGGGCGAGGGGCAGATGCAGCGCGACTACTGGTACGACGTCAACCGCCAGGGCGAGTTGCTGGCCGATCCGGCCAGGATCGGCCGCCTGGCCGCCGAACGCAGCGTGGCGCGCCTCGGCGCCCGGCCGGTGCCGACCTGCGAGGTGCCGGTGCTGTTCGCCCCCGAGCTGGCCACCGGCCTGTTCGGCCATTTCCTGGCCGCCATCTCCGGCGGCAACCTGTACCGCCATTCCTCGTTCCTCGAAGGGGCGCTGGGCCAGCGTCTGTTCCCCGAGTGGCTGAGTATCGACGAGCGCCCGCACATCCCCCGCGCCATGGGCAGCGCCGCCTTCGACGGCGACGGCCTGGCCACCTACGCCAAGCCCTTCGTGGCCGGTGGCGAGCTGCTGTCCTACATCCTCGGCACCTATTCCGGGCGCAAGCTGGGCCTGCCCAGCACGGCCAACGCTGGCGGCGTGCACAACCTGTTCGTCAGCCACGGCAACGAGGACCAGAAGGCGCTGCTGCGCCGCATGGGCCGCGGCCTGCTGGTCACCGAACTGATGGGGCAGGGCCTCAACCTGGTCACCGGCGACTACTCGCGCGGCGCCGCCGGATACTGGGTGGAGAACGGCGAAATCCAGTTCCCGGTGCAGGAAGTCACCATCGCCGGCAACCTGAAGGACATGTTCCGCCAGATCGTCGCCGTGGGCAGCGACCTCGAACTGCGCGGCAACATCCGCACCGGCTCGGTGCTGATCGAGCGGATGACCGTCGCCGGCAGCTGACCGCGATTCCGCCCACAAAACCCGGCGTGCCGCCACGGACGCCGGGTTTTTTCATGCCCGCTCCGGCAAGTCCACACAAACTGTGGTATTGATTATTCTTACCATTCAAGAATAAATATCATTATCGAGTCAGAGTGGACGCTTCATGTCCTTCCTTTTCTTCACCCCCTGCCTGGACTGCTGGCACTGGCAAGGCTTCCGCATCCGCTGCGCACTGCTGCCGGACGAGCCGCGCCTGCTCGACCAGTACGAATTCCACGGCTGCCAGCTGGTGGCCAGCGGGCGCCTCGACGCCTGGCGCATGTCGGTGCTGGTGTTCGAGTTGCTGCTCGACACCGCCTGCGATCCGGCACTGCCCTGGCACTGGCGCAGCCTCTGCCTGGACCGCGCCTGGCGTCCCCTGCACAGCCTGGAAAAGCTCGCCTGCAACCTGGAGCGGCAGCGCAGCCTGATCCGCCTGCGCAACCGGCTGGCCACCCTGCGCCTGCCGCCCTCCCTCACATTCAACGAACCGGTAGAAGGTAATTCTCATGAGTGATAACCGCAGTGGCACCCGTATCGAACGCGACAGCATGGGTGAGCTGGACGTCCCGGCCGAGGCGCTCTACGGCGCGCAGACCCAGCGCGCGGTGAACAACTTCCCGGTTTCCGGCCAGCGTATGCCGGCACCCTTCATCCGCGCGCTGATCCTGGCCAAGGCCGCCGCGGCGCGGGCCAACGTGGAGCTGGAGCAGCTCAGCCCGGCGCTGGGCGACGCCATCGTCGCGGCCTGCCAGCAACTGCTGGACGGCGACTTCATGGCGCACTTCCCGGTCGACGTGTTCCAGACCGGCTCCGGCACCAGCTCGAACATGAACGCCAACGAGGTGATCGCCACCCTGGCCACCCGCATCCTGGGCGACAACGTCAGCGCCAACGACCACGTCAACTGCGGCCAGAGCAGCAACGACATCATCCCCACCACCATCCACGTGAGCGCCGCCATCGAGCTGCACGAAAGCCTGTTGCCGGCCCTGGGGCACCTGCTCACCGTGCTCTGCGACAAGTCGCTGGAAGTACAGCCCTTCGTCAAGACCGGCCGCACCCACCTGATGGACGCCATGCCGGTGCGCATGAGCCAGGTGTTGGACGGCTGGGGCCAGCAGATCCAGGCCAATATCCAGCACCTGCGCGCCCTGCAGCCGAGCCTGCAGGCGCTGGCTCAGGGCGGCACCGCGGTGGGCACCGGGGTCAACGCCCATCCGCGCTTCGCCGAGCACTTCTGCCGGGAGCTGAGCGCGCTGAGCGGCGTGACCTTCACCCCGGGCACCAACTTCTTCGCCCTGATCGGCTCCCAGGACACCGCCGTGGCCGTCTCCGGTCAGCTCAAGACGGTGGCGGTGTCGCTGATGAAGATCGCCAACGACCTGCGCTGGATGAACTCCGGCCCGCTCGCCGGCCTCGCCGAGATCGAGCTGGAGGCGCTGCAGCCGGGCTCCTCGATCATGCCCGGCAAGGTCAACCCGGTGATCCCGGAGGCCACCGCCATGGTCGCCGCCCAGGTCATCGGCAACGATGCGGCCATCGCCATCGCCGGCCAGTCCGGCAACTTCGAGCTGAACGTGATGCTGCCGCTGGTGGCGGACAACCTGCTGCACAGCATCCAGTTGCTCGGCAACGTCAGCCGCCTGCTGGCCGACCGCGCCATCGCCAGCTTCAAGGTCAACCAGCCGAAGCTGAAGGAAGCGCTGGACCGCAACCCGATCCTGGTCACCGCGCTCAACCCGATCATCGGCTACCTGAAGGCCGCCGAGATCGCCAAGCAGGCCTACCGCGAAGGCCGGCCGATCATCGAGGTGGCGCTGGAGAACACCGACCTGTCGCGGCAGCAGCTCGAACAACTGCTCAATCCGGAAAAGCTCACCGAAGGCGGCCTCTGAGGTCGCCACCATCCGCCGTGTGCGAGGAGGTCAGGCAATGGAGCACTGGAAGATAACCATCGAGGCGGGCAATCGCTGCTACGCCGAGGGCGACTGGGTGCAGGCGCGCGAGCTCTACCTGCAGGCGCTGGCCGAGGCCCAGGTGCTGTTCGGTCGCTGGGCCGACCACGACATGGCGGTCGCCGCCTTCGTCATCTCCCACCACAACCTGGCCGACCTGCACCTGATGCTCGGCCAGCCCGAGGAGGCCGCCGAGAACCTCTGCGCCAGCCACGAACGCCTGCTGCAGACCCTCGCCGACGACTCGCTGGCCGAGGGCCTGCGCACCGCCGCGATGCACCACAGCCGGCGCACCTACCTGGAGCTGCTGCAGTTCATCGCCGAACACGGCGCCTTTCCCCGCACCGACCGCCTGCTCGGCGCGCCGCAACGCCACGCCTGGCGGCAGCGTGCCGGGGCTTCCGCCCCCGGTCGACACTATCACTGAAGGAGACACTCCATGCCCCACAGCCTGCCGGCGCTGCCCTACGCCTACGATGCCCTGGAACCGCACATCGATGCCCAGACCATGGAAATCCACCACAGCAAGCATCACCAGACCTACATCAACAACCTGAACGCGGCGCTCGAAGGGTCGTCCTATGTCGAGTGGCCGGTGGAACAACTGCTGTCGCGCCTGGCCGAACTGCCCCAGGCGCTGCACGGCGCGGTGATCAACCAGGGTGGCGGGCACGCCAACCACACACTGTTCTGGACGGTGATGTCGCCGTCCGGCGGTGGCGAGCCGAGCGGCGAGCTGGCCGCTGCCATTGACGAGCAGATCGGTGGCTTCGCCGCGTTCAAGGAGGCCTTCACCAAGGCCGCGCTGACCCGTTTCGGCAGCGGCTGGGCATGGCTCAGCGTGACGCCGGACAAGCGTCTGGTGGTGGAGAGCAGTGCCAACCAGGACAGCCCGCTGATGAACGGCAACACGCCGATCCTCGGGCTGGACGTGTGGGAGCACGCCTACTACCTGCGCTACCAGAACCGCCGGCCGGAGTACATCGGCGCCTTCTACAACGTGATCGACTGGGACGAGGTGGCGCGGCGATACCGTGACGCCCTGTCGGCCGGCTGAACGGAGCTATAACGGCATGCTGCAGAGCTTTTCCTCGAGCGGGGGGCGAACCTTGCGCTATCTGATCGGCTTCTCCGTGGTGCTGCTCGGCTGCAGCCTGCTGCTGATGCAGGCCAGCACGGTCGCCGAACAGGCTATCGAGCCGCAGATCTGGCGGGCGTTGCAGGGCGGGTTGCTGTGCGCCCTCGGCACCGCGCTGGGGGCTCTGCCGGTGTTGTTCATGCGCAGCATCTCGACCCGTTTCGCCGATACCCTGCTGGGTTTCGGCGGCGGCGTGATGCTGGCGGCCACGGTGTTCTCGTTGCTGATCCCGGCGCTGGGGGCGGCCGAGGAGCTCGGTTTCTCCAAGTGGGGCGCTGGCTTCCTCGCCAGCCTGGGCCTGTTGATCGGTGCTGGCGCGCTGTTCGGACTGGGCCGCTTCCTGCCGGAAGTGCAGATGCGGGCCGCCAACGGCGAGCTGCAGGTGCTGGCGCCGAACATCCTGCTGTTCGTCGTCGCCATCGTGCTGCACAACATCCCCGAGGGCATGGCGGTGGGCGTTTCCGCCGGCGCCGGCCTGGAGGGCGCCGACACGCTGGCCATGGGCATCGCCCTGCAGGACCTGCCCGAGGGCCTGATCATCGCTCTGGTGCTGGCCGGTGGCGGCATGGGGCGGGGCAAGGCGCTGCTGATCGGCGCGGCTTCCGGGCTGGTCGAGCCGCTGTTCGCGGTGCTCTGCGCCTGGCTGGTGGGGGTGTCCGCGCTGCTGCTGCCCTGGGGGCTCTCGCTGGCCGCCGGCGCCATGCTGTTCGCGGTGGTCCACGAGATCATCCCCGAGTCGCACCGCAAGGGCTACGCCACCGAGGCCAGCCTGGGGCTGGCGGCGGGCTTCTGTCTGATGATGGTGCTGGATACCGCGCTCGGCTGAGCGCGGTGTCTATTCGCCTTCGCCGAACTTGTCGTTGACCAGGGCGACCAGCGCGTTCAGCGCTTCTTCGGCACGCTCGCCTTCGCTGGACAGCTGCAGACTGGTGCCCTTGCCGGCGGCCAGCATCATCACCGACATGATGCTCTTGCCGTCCACCTGGCTTTCCAGCGAGCGGCCGACGCGGATCTGACAGGGGAAGCCGCTGGCGACCCCGACGAACTTGGCGGCGGCCCTGGCGTGCAGGCCGAGCTTGTTGACGATGGTGATCTCGCGGGTGGGCATCGCAGTCCTTAGCCGAGGTCGCGGTGGCGGACCTGGACGTTCTTCAATACGGGTTTCAGGGCTTCGCCCAGGCGGTTGGCCAAGTACACCGAGCGATGGTGGCCGCCGGTGCAGCCGATGGCAATGGTTACGTAGGAACGGTTGCTGGCGGCGAAGCGTGGCAGCCACTTGTGCAGGTAGGCGTGGATGTCCTGGTACATCTCTTCCACGTCCGGCTGTGCCGCGAGGTACTCGGCCACCGGCGCCTCCAGGCCGGACATGTCGCGCAGGTCCGGTTTCCAGTAGGGATTGGGCAGGCACCTGACGTCGAACACCAGGTCGGCGTCGACCGGCATGCCGCGCTTGAAGCCGAACGATTCGACCAGGAACGCGGTACCCGGTTCCGGCTTGTTCAGCAGGCGCAGCTTGATGGTGTCGCGCAGCTGGTAGAGGTTCAGGTGGGTGGTGTCGATCTTCAGATCGGCGAGGTCGATGATCGGCTGCAGCAGTTGGGTTTCGTCGCGAATCGCTTCGGCCAGGGCGCGCTTCTCGTTGGTCAGCGGGTGGCGCCGACGGGTCTCGGAGAAGCGTTTGAGCAGGGTTTCCTCGTCGGCGTCGAGATACAGCACGTCGCACTGGATATGGCGGCCACGTACCTCGTCGAGCAGCTCCGGGAAGCGCTTGAGCTGGCTGGGCAGGTTGCGTGCATCGACCGAAACGGCGACCTGCGGGTGCAGCAGCTCGGTCTGCAGCAGGGAGCGCTCCGCCAGGTCCGGCAGGAGCCCGGCGGGCAGGTTGTCGATGCAGTAGAAACCGTTGTCTTCCAGTACGTCGAGGGCGGTGCTCTTGCCCGAGCCGGAACGCCCGCTGACGATGATCAGACGCATGCCGCCCCCCTGCTCAAAGGCCGTTCTGTACGTCGACCACGACCTGGTACAGATCCTCGTTGCTCTGTGCCTGGCGCAGGCGTTCGCGCACCTCGGCACGGTCCAGCATGCTGGCGATCTGGCGCAGCAGTTCGAGGTGCTCGTCGGTCGCCGCCTCCGGCACCAGCAGGACGAACAGCAGGTCCACCGGCGCGCCGTCGATGGCGTCGAAGTCCACGGCCGCTTCCAGGTGCAGCACGGCGCTGATCGGCGCATTGCAGCCGGCCAGGCGGCAGTGGGGAATGGCGATGCCGTTGCCGAAGCCGGTGGAGCCGAGCTTCTCGCGGGCGATCAGGTTTTCGAAGATATCCTGGGCGTCCAGATCGGGCAGATCACGGGCGACCAGATTGGCAATCTGTTCGAGTACACGCTTCTTGCTGCCTCCCGGCACGTTCACGGGGGAACGTGCGGGAGTCAGGATGGTTTCGAGTCGGATCATGGAGGGGGAGGTATCAGCGTGCGGTGGCGCCCTGCAGGCGGCCCAGCTGCTTTTCCTTGTGCTTGATCAGTTGGCGGTCGAGTTTGTCGGTCAGCAGGTCGATGGCGGCGTACATGTCTTCGTGCTCGGCGTTGGCGACCACCTCACCGCCGGCAATGTGCAGGGTCGCTTCGATCTTCTGCTTCAGCTTCTCGACCTCCATGATGACCTGCACATTGGTGATCTTGTCGAAATGGCGTTCCAGCCGGCCCAACTTCTCGCCGACATAGTCACGCAGGGCGTCTGTCACATCCAGTTGATGTCCACTGATGTTGACTTGCATAACGCATCTCCTTGTTGCCTTGTGTAAGAGACAGGCTATCGGGCCTGCCGCCGTAACACGCTGGCTGGGAGGGTGCTGCACTGCTGGCCGTGGTTTCCCCGTGGCAGGGTATCCGGCGCTCGATACGGTGTGCAGAAACCTTCCGCTCAGGGCCGCTTACATCAGTCGCTTGCGTTCACTGGACGGCGCTATGCCGAGGGACTCGCGGTACTTGGCGACGGTGCGGCGGGCTACCTGAATGCCCTGTGCCTCCAGTAAACCAGCGATCTTGCTGTCACTCAACGGCTTTTTCGCGTTTTCCGCGGCCACCAGTTTCTTGATGATGGCGCGGATCGCGGTGGACGAGCATTCGCCACCCTCGGAGGTGCTGACGTGGCTGGAGAAGAAGTACTTCAGCTCGTAGATGCCGCGCGGAGTGTGCATGAATTTCTGCGTGGTGACCCGCGAGATGGTCGACTCGTGCATGCCCACCGCCTCGGCGATGTCATGCAGCACCAGGGGCTTCATGGCCTCGTCGCCGTATTCGAGGAAACCGCGCTGGTGCTCGACGATCTGTGTCGCCACCTTCATCAGCGTCTCGTTGCGGCTCTGCAGGCTCTTGATGAACCAGCGCGCCTCCTGCAGCTGGTTGCGCATGAAGGTGTTGTCCGCGCTGGAGTCGGCGCGGCGGACGAAGCCGGCGTACTGCGGGTTGACCCGCAGGCGCGGCACGGCTTCCTGGTTCAGTTCGACCAGCCAGCGTTCGTTGTGCTTGCGCACGATCACGTCCGGTACCACGTATTCCGGCTCGCCCGCCTCGATCTGCGATCCGGGGCGCGGGTTGAGGCTCTGGATCAGTTCGATCACCTGGCGCAGCTCGTCTTCCTTGAGCTTCAGGCGACGCATCAGCTGGCTGTAGTCGCGGCTGCCGAGCACATCGAGGTGCTCGCCGGCCAGGCGCTGGGCCTCGCTCAGCCAGGGTGTGCCGGCCGGCAGCTGGCGCAGTTGCAGCAGCAGGCATTCGCGCAGGTCGCGGGCGCCGATGCCGGCCGGCTCGAAATGCTGGATGCGATGCAGGACGGCTTCGACCTCATCGGCCTCGATCTCCAGTTCGGGATCGAAGGACTCGACGATCTCGTCGATGGATTCTTCCAGGTAACCCTGGTTGTTGATGCAGTCGATGATGGTGACGCCGATCAGCTTGTCGGTGTCGGACATCGGCACCAGGTTGAGCTGCCACAGCAAGTGGCTCTGCAGGCTCTCGCCGGCAGACGTGCGCGTGGTGAAGTCCCACTCGTCGTCATCGTTGCTCGGCAGGCTGCTGGCGCTGGTCTGGTAGACGTCTTCCCAGGCGGTGTCGACGGGCAGCTCGCTGGGGATGCGGTCATGCCACTCGCCGTCCTCGGCGCTCTCGCTGTTGTTCACCGCAACGGTGCTGTCCTGGAAGCTGGAGCTGTCCTGTTGCGCCGGGCCGGCCTGCTCGGCGGCGTCGGCCATGGGGTCGGAGTTATCGAAGTCTTCGCCGTCTTCCTGGCGCTCCAGCATGGGGTTGGATTCCAGCGCTTCCTGGATTTCCTGCTGCAGGTCCAGGGTGGAAAGCTGGAGGAGGCGGATGGCCTGTTGCAGCTGCGGGGTCATCGTCAGCTGCTGGCCCATCTTGAGGACTAGCGACGGTTTCATGGTGTGGGGCTGGGTACCTTGTTCACTTGCCGGCGCGTGGCGCCATCCAACTGCGAGGCGGCGGGCCGCCCCAGGAAGCAAATTATATGCCTGACCTTGAATGATTCCAGCCGTTTGCGCAAGTCCCGCACGCGGGAGGGGCTCAGAGGCGGAATTCGTGGCCCAGGTAGACTTCCTTGACCAGTTGATTGGCGAGGATGGTTTCGGCGTCGCCTTCGGCGATCAACTGGCCGTCGTTGACAATGTAGGCGGTCTCGCAGATGTCCAGGGTCTCGCGCACGTTGTGATCGGTGATCAGCACGCCGATGCCCTTGGCCTTCAGGTGATGGATGATCTGCTTGATGTCGCCCACCGAGATCGGGTCCACGCCGGCGAAGGGTTCGTCGAGCAGGATGAACTTCGGCTCGGTGGCCAGGGCGCGGGCGATCTCCACGCGGCGACGCTCGCCGCCGGACAGGCTCATGCCGAGGCTGTCGCGGATGTGGTTGATGTGGAATTCCTGCAGCAGAGCTTCCAGGGCGCTCTGGCGGCCGGCGCGGTCGAGATCCTTGCGGGTCTCGAGGATGGCCATGATGTTGTCGGCCACCGACAGCTTGCGGAAGATCGAGGCTTCCTGCGGCAGGTAGCCGATGCCGGAGCGCGCGCGGCCGTGCATGGGCTGGTGACTGATGTCGTCGCTGTCGATCAGCACGCGGCCCTGATCGGCCTGGACCAGGCCGACGATCATGTAGAAACAGGTGGTCTTGCCGGCGCCGTTGGGGCCAAGCAGGCCGACGATCTGGCCGCTGTCGATGGACAGGCTGACGTCGCGGACCACCTGGCGGCCCTTGTAGCTCTTGGCCAGGTGCTGGGCTTTGAGGGTCGCCATTACTGCGCCTGCTCCGGCTGGCCGTTTTTCTTGCGCGGCTGCAGGATCATGTCGATGCGCGGGCGCGGTACCGATACGCTGCTGCCCGTGGCGCGGCCGGCGTTGACGATCTGGCGCTGGGTGTCGTAGACGATCTTCTCGCCTTCGAAGGTGTTGCCCTGCTGGATCACCTTGGCCTGGTCGATCAGCACGATGCGCTCGTTGCTCGCGAAGTACTGGATGGTCTTGCCGTAGGCCTTGACGATGTCCTTGTCCACGGACGGCTTCTGCTCGTAGTAGGCCGGGTGGCCCACCGAGGTGAAGACTTCGATCTCGCCGTTGGCGTCCTGGGTGATGGTCACGGTGTCGCCGGTGATCTTCAGGGTGCCCTGGGTGATCACCACGCCGCCGCGGTAGACGGCCACACCTTGCTTGTCATCCAGTTCCGCGCTGTCCGCCTGGACCCGGATCGGCTGATCACGGTCGCTGGGCAGGGCCCAGGCGGCAGCGCTTCCCAGCGCGGCGCCCAGGCTGAGCAATAGGGGGAAGGTTTTAACGAACCTCATGCTGGCCTCTTACGTTGGACAGCAAGTCGATCTTGCCGTCGTTCATGTACGCTTTCATTCCCTGTGCCGTGGTCACCCCGTTGGCGGCCTCGATTCTAACGGCTTGCTGGGTCTGCGCATATTCTTCGTCGGGAAACACGGTGACCCGGCTGCTGGTGATCACGGTCGGGCGATTCTTGGCGTCGGTACGGGCGATGTGCACGTTGTCGATCAGTTCGACCTGCTTGCCCTCCGGGGCGACCTCGCCCTTGTCGCTGCGCACGTGCCAGGGATACTGGGTGCCGCGGTAGAGCTGCAGGTCCGGCTTGTCGAGCAGGGTCACGTCGGTGGCCTTGATGTGCTCCACCTTGGCGGCGGTCATCTCGTAGCGCAGCTTGCCGTCTTCCTGGAACTGCCGGGTAGTGGCGCCGACCACGTAGAAGTCGATGGCGTTCTCGGCTTCGGCGGCGGCCTTCTTCTCCATGAAGCTCTCGGGGCGGACGTTCCAGTAGCCCAGCGCGCCGACCAGGACGATCGCCACCAGGGCCATGAGGTAGTTGCGCAGCTTGCCGTTCATGAGCGGTCCTAGAGGTAGGCGGCCTGGGCGGCTTCGAGCGTGCCCTGGCCGCGCATGATCAGTTCGCAGAACTCGCGGGCCGCGCCTTCGCCGCCCCGCGCGGCGGTCACGCCGTGGGCGTGCTGACGGACGAAGGCGTCGGCGCTGGCCACGGCCATGCCGAGGCCGACGCGGCGGATCACCGGCAGGTCGGGCAGGTCGTCGCCCAGGTAGGCGACTTGTTCGTAGCTCAGGCCCAGCTCGCCGAGCAGTTCATCCAGTACCACCAGCTTGTCCTCGCGGCCTTGGTACAGGTGCTGGATACCGAGGTTCTGCGCGCGGCGCTCGACCACCGGGGTCTTGCGCCCGCTGATGATCGCGGTGCGCACGCCGGAGTTGATCAGCATCTTGATGCCGTGGCCGTCGAGGGTATTGAAGGTCTTGAATTCGCTGCCGTCGGTGAGGAAGTACAGACGACCGTCGGTGAGTACGCCGTCGACGTCGAAGATGGCGAGGCGGATGGCCTTGGTGCGCTGCAGGAGATCGGCGGTCATCACAGTACTCCGGCGCGCAGCAGGTCGTGCATGTTGAGGGCGCCGACCGGGCGGTCCTCATCGTCCACCACTACCAGCGAGTTGATCTTGTGGTCTTCCATGATTCTCAGGGCCTCGGCGGCGAGCATCTCGGCGCGGGCGATCTTGCCGTGGACGGTCATCACCTGGTCGATGCTCGCCTGGCGCACGTCGATGCCCTTGTCCAGGGTGCGGCGCAGGTCGCCGTCGGTGAAGATGCCCGCCAGCTTGCCGTCGGTCTCGACGATCACGGTCATGCCCAGGCCCTTGCGGGTCATTTCCAGCAGCGCCTCGCGCAGCGACGTACCGCGCGGCACCAGCGGCAGGCGCTCGCCGGCGTGCATCACGTTCTCCACCTTGAGCAGCAGGCGGCGGCCGAGGGCGCCGCCCGGGTGGGAGAAGGCGAAGTCCTCGGCTGTGAAGCCGCGGGCCTCCAGCAGGGCGATGGCGAGGGCGTCGCCGAGTACCAGGGACACGGTGGTGGAGGAGGTCGGTGCCAGGTTCAGCGGGCAGGCTTCCTGGGGGACGCGGGCGTCGAGATTGACCTCGGCGGCCTTGGCCAGCGGCGATTCGGGATTGCCGGTCATGCTGATGAGCTGGATGCCCAGGCGCTTGATCAGCGGCAGCAGGGTGACGATCTCGGCGGTGGAGCCGGAGTTGGACAGGGCCAGGACCACGTCGTCGCGGGTGATCATGCCCATGTCGCCGTGGCTGGCCTCGGCGGGATGGACGAAGAAGGAGGGGGTGCCGGTACTCGCCAGGGTGGCGGCGATCTTGTTGCCGATGTGGCCGGACTTGCCCATGCCGACCACGACCACCCGACCCTTGCAGGCCAGGAGCATTTCACAGGCGCGAACGAAGTCTGCATCGATGCGGCTGAGCAGGCTCTCCACGGCCTCAGCCTCGAGGCGGATGGTGCGCTGTGCGGACTGGATCAGATCGCTGGTCTGGTTCATGCGTTGTGAGACTGGGCCTAAAAGGCGAGGAGTATAACGGTAAAGGCGATCGGGCTCACGTGGAGCGCTCCGCACTGAGCGTATGTTGTGACCAATTGTTATGAAAAAGTTGCAGTGCCTTGGGCTGCAATCATGCCGATGCTATATTCCGCGCCCTGTTCGGCCTGACCACGGCGCGAGGTGTCCCTGCCGTGGAAACCTGCGTCTGTCCATGGAGGGCCGCATCTCAAGGAGTTTGGATGAGCGCCGAGAATGCCTATGCCGTCGAGTTGAAGGGACTGACCTTCAAACGCGGCGCGCGCAACATCTTTGACAACGTCGATATCCGCATTCCCCGTGGCAAGGTCACCGGCATCATGGGGCCGTCCGGTTGCGGCAAGACCACCCTGCTGCGCCTGATCGCCGCCCAGCTCAAGCCCGCCAGCGGTGAAGTCTGGGTCAACGGGCAGAACCTGCCCGAACTCTCCCGCCCCGATCTGTTCGACATGCGCAAGCAGTTCGGCGTGCTGTTCCAGAGTGGTGCGCTGTTCACCGACCTCGACGTGTTCGAGAACGTCGCCTTCCCACTGCGCGTGCATACCCAGCTGTCCGACGAGATGATCCGCGACATCGTGCTGATGAAGCTGCAGGCCGTTGGCCTGCGCGGTGCGGTCGACCTCATGCCGGACGAGCTGTCCGGCGGCATGAAGCGCCGTGTGGCGCTGGCCCGGGCGATCGCGCTGGACCCGCAGATACTGATGTACGACGAGCCGTTCGTCGGTCAGGACCCCATCGCCATGGGCGTGCTGGTGCGCCTGATCCGCCTGCTCAACGACGCCCTCGGCATCACCAGCATCGTGGTGTCCCACGACTTGGCCGAGACCGCCAGTATCGCCGACTACATCTATGTGGTGGGCGATGCCCAGGTACTGGGGCAGGGCACGCCGGCGGAGCTGCGGAACTCGGATAACCCGCGTATCCAGCAGTTCATGAAGGGCATTCCCGATGGCCCGGTGCCGTTCCACTATCCGGCGCCGAATTATCTCGACGATCTGCTGGGGGCGCGCTGATGCGCAGGAAGTCTCTTCTCGAACGCATCGCGCTGCTCGGTCGCGCCGGTATCGACGTGGTCCAGGCCATGGGGCGCTCGACCCTGTTCCTGTTCGCCTCGCTGCTCGGCCGCGGTGGCCTGCGCAACGGCGGCCAGCTGCTGATCCGTCAGCTGTATTCGGTGGGCGTGCTGTCGCTGCCGATCATCGTGGTGGCCGGCCTGTTCATCGGCATGGTGCTGGCGCTGCAGGGCTACAACATCCTGACCAGCTATGGTTCCGAGCAGGCCGTGGGGCAGATGGTGGCCCTGACCCTGCTGCGCGAGCTCGGCCCGGTGGTCACCGGTCTGCTGTTCGCCGGCCGCGCCGGTTCGGCGCTGACCGCCGAGATCGGCAACATGAAATCCACCGAGCAGCTGTCCAGCCTGGAAATGATCGGCGTCGACCCGCTCAAGTACATCATCGCCCCGCGCCTGTGGGCCGGCTTCATCTCCATGCCGCTGCTGGCCGCGATCTTCAGTGTCGTCGGCATCTGGGGCGGCGCCATGGTCGCCGTCGACTGGCTGGGCGTATACGAAGGCTCGTTCTGGTCGAACATGCAGAACAGCGTGGAATTCGTCGACGACGTACTCAACGGTGTGATCAAGAGCGTGGTGTTCGCCTTCGTGGTGACCTGGATCGCCGTGTTCCAGGGCTACGACTGCGAGCCGACCTCGGAAGGCATCAGTCGTGCCACGACCAAGACCGTGGTCTATGCCTCTCTGGCCGTGCTCGGACTCGACTTTATTCTGACCGCCCTGATGTTTGGAGATTTCTGATGCAAAGCCGCTCCCTGGAAATCGGCGTAGGCCTGTTCCTGCTGGCCGGACTGCTGGCGCTGCTGCTGCTCGCCCTGCGCGTGAGCGGGCTGTCGGCCACCGGCTCCAGCGATACCTACAAGTTGTATGCGAACTTCGACAACATCGCCGGTCTTACAGTCAGGGCCAAGGTGACCATGGCCGGTGTGACCATCGGCAAGGTGACCGCCGTCGATCTGGACCGCGACAGCTACACCGGTCGCGTGACCATGGAGATCGAGCAGCGGGTCGACAACCTGCCCGTGGACTCCACGGCCTCGATCCTCACCGCCGGCCTGCTGGGCGAGAAATACATCGGCATCAGCGTCGGTGGCGAGGAAGACCTGCTCAAGGACGGCAGCACCATCCACGACACCCAGTCGTCGCTGGTGCTGGAAGACCTGATCGGCAAGTTCCTGATGAACTCGGTGAATAAGGAAAGCAAATGAGCATGTTCAAAATCCTGCGTCGCGGCCTGCTGGTCCTGCTGGCAAGCCTGCCCCTGGTGGCCTTCGCCGCTCCCGGCGCCTTCGATGTGGTCAAGGGCACCACCGACGAGCTGCTCGGTGACCTGCAGGCCAACAAGGCGGCCTACAAGCAGAACCCGGAGAAGTTCTACGACAGCCTGGAGCGCATCCTCGGGCCGGTGGTGGACAGCGAGGGCATCTCCCGCAGCATCATGACCGTCAAGTATTCGCGCAAGGCGAGCGACGCGCAGATCAAGCGCTTCGAGGAGAACTTCAAGCGTGGCCTGATGCAGTTCTACGGCAACGCCCTGCTCGAATACGACAACCAGGACATCCGCGTGCTGCCGGCCAAGGCCGATGGCGACGAGCGCGCCAGCGTGGGCATGGAAGTGAAGGACGCCAAGGGCGCCGTCTACCCGGTGTCCTACACCATGGTGCGGATCGACGGCCAGTGGATGCTGCGCAACGTGATCATCAACGGCATCAACGTCGGCAAGCTGTTCCGCGACCAGTTCGCCGACAGCATGCAGCGCAACGGCAACGACCTCGACAAGACCATCGATGGCTGGGGCGCCGTGGTGGCCAAGGCCAGGGAAAGCGCCGAAGGCCAGCAGGCGGGCGGTCAATGAGCGAAACCGCCATCCGCCAGGGCGCGGGCGGCGAGCTGCTGCTCTCCGGCGTGCTCGACTACCGCAGCGGCCCGGCCTTGCGCGAGCAGGGGCGCGAGCTGATCCGCTCGGTCCCGGCCGCCGAACTGGTGGTCGACTGCTCGGCGGTGGAGAAATCCAGCAGCGTCGGTCTGTCGCTGCTGCTGGCCTTCATGCGTGACGCCAAGGCGGCTGGCAAGAAGCTGAGCATGCGCGGACTGCCGCAGGACATGCAGGGCATCGCCCGGGTATCCGGCCTGCACGAGCTGCTCGGCCTGCCTGCCTGACCCGCCAAGCAGCCCTCCGTCTGCCGGGCTTCGCAGGCGGGGGGCTTTTTTGTATGATTGCCGACCCGCGAGCCCAGGCCCGCCACCGAATCCTTTTGCGCCATCGAGGTCGAGCATGCAGGCCGTAGAAGTTAAGAACCTCCTGGAGGCCAAGCTGCCCAACACCCTCGTCGAGGTGGAAGGCGAAGGCTGCAACTTCCAGTTGAACCTGATCAGCGACGAGCTGGCCGCACTCAGCCCGGTCAAGCGCCAGCAACAGATCTACGCCCACCTCAATGCATGGATCGCCGATGGCAGCATCCACGCCGTCACCATGAAATTCTTCAGCCAGGCCGCCTGGGCCGAGCGTTCTTGAGCCCCGAGACCCGAATGGACAAACTGATCATCACCGGCGGTATCCGCCTCGACGGCGAAATCCGCATTTCCGGCGCGAAGAACTCCGCGCTTCCGATTCTCGCCGCCACCCTGCTGGCCGATACCCCGGTCACCGTGTGCAACCTGCCGCACCTGCACGACATCACCACCATGATCGAGCTGTTCGGCCGCATGGGCGTGCAGCCGATCATCGACGAGAAGCTCAGCGTCGAAGTCGACGCCAGCAGCATCAAGACCCTGGTCGCGCCCTACGAACTGGTGAAGACCATGCGCGCGTCGATCCTGGTGCTCGGCCCGATGGTCGCCCGCTTCGGCGAGGCCGAGGTGGCCCTGCCCGGTGGCTGCGCCATCGGTTCGCGTCCGGTCGACCTGCACATCCGCGGTCTCGAGGCCATGGGCGCCGAGATTCTCGTCGAAGGCGGCTACATCAAGGCCAAGGCTCCGGCCGGTGGCCTGCGCGGCGCGCACTTCTTCTTCGACATCGTCAGCGTGACCGGCACCGAGAACATCATGATGGCTGCGTCCCTGGCCAAGGGGCGCACCGTGCTGGAGAACGCCGCACGCGAACCGGAAGTGGTCGACCTGGCCAACTTCATCAACGCCATGGGCGGCAAGGTCAGCGGTGCCGGTACCGACACCATCGTCATCGACGGCGTGGACCGCCTGGGCGGCGGTCGCTATAGCGTCATGCCCGACCGCATCGAGACCGGCACCTACCTGGTGGCGGCCGCCGCCACCGGCGGTCGGGTCAAGCTGAAGGACACCGACCCGACCATCCTCGAGGCCGTGCTGGCCAAGCTGCAGGAAGCGGGCGCCGAGATCACCACCGGCAAGGACTGGATCGAGCTGGACATGAAGGGCAAGCGGCCGAAGGCGGTCAACGTGCGCACCGCGCCGTACCCGGCCTTCCCGACCGACATGCAGGCCCAGTTCATCTCCCTCAACGCCATCGCCGAGGGCACCGGCACCGTCATCGAGACCGTGTTCGAGAACCGCTTCATGCACGTCTACGAGATGAACCGCATGGGCGCGCAGATCCTGGTCGAGGGCAACACCGCCATCGTCACCGGCGTGCCGGCGCTCAAGGGCGCTCCTGTCATGGCCACGGACCTGCGTGCCTCCGCCAGCCTGGTGATCGCCGCACTGGTGGCCGAGGGCGAAACCCTGATCGACCGCATCTACCACATCGACCGTGGTTACGAGTGCATCGAGGAAAAACTGCAGTTGCTCGGCGCCAAGATACGCCGCGTGCCGGGCTAGTAAGGGCATTTCATGCTGACCATCGCGCTGTCCAAGGGCCGCATTCTCGACGACACCCTGCCGCTGCTTGCCGCGGCAGGTATCGAGCCGACCGAGAATCCGGAAAAGAGCCGCAAGCTGATCATCCCCACCACCCAGGATGACGTGCAGTTGCTGATCGTGCGCGCCACCGACGTGCCGACCTACGTCGAGCACGGTGCCGCCGACCTCGGCGTGGCCGGCAAGGACGTGCTGATGGAGTACGGCGGCCAGGGCCTGTACGAGCCGCTGGACCTGCAGATCGCCAACTGCAAGCTGATGACCGCCGGCAAGGTCGGTGCGCCGGAGCCGAAAGGCCGCCTGCGCGTCGCCACCAAGTTCGTCAACGTGGCCAAGCGTTACTACGCCGAACAGGGCCGCCAGGTCGACGTGATCAAGCTGTACGGTTCCATGGAGCTGGCCCCGCTGGTTGGCCTGGCCGACAAGATCATCGACGTGGTCGACACCGGCAACACCCTGCGTGCCAACGGTCTGGAGCCCCAGGAGCTGATCGCCCACGTCAGCTCGCGCCTGATCGTCAACAAGGCCTCGATGAAGATGCAGCATGGCCGCATCCAGGCGCTGATCGAGACCCTGCGCGCCGCCGTCGACCACCGAAGCTGATACCTCCAGTGCGGCTCTGCGCCGCACGCGCCTATCCGTGTCATAGCCAGAATTCTCAGGTGCCCACACGGTACGGCTGGTACTCTACGGGCGCCTGAAAGCCTGTTTTCGCTCTGCTGCGCGTCGGCCATGCGTCGTTAAAAACAGGCTCGGAAAGCAGCTTGCTGCTGACGCGCTTTAGCGCGGCCCGAAGGGTGAGTGAAACGAGCAATGCTCATTTACCACTCGTAAACTCCGCTTCCTCGCCTGTTTTAGCCTAGCCTGGCACTAGCTCGCGAGAGCGCTAACAGACTTTGCGCAATAGCCAATCAAGAGGCCCGCTATGACCGCTCCTACCGCCATCCGCCGACTCAATGCCGCTGACCAGGACTTCGCGCGACACCTGGATCATCTGCTGAGCTGGGAAAGCGTGTCGGACGACGCGGTCAACCAGCGCGTGCTGGACATCATCGCTGCCGTTCGCGCGCGCGGCGACGCCGCCCTGGTCGAGTTCACCGAGAAGTTCGATGGTCTGGAGGTCGCTTCCATGGCCGACCTGATCCTGCCGCGCGAGCGCCTGGAGCTGGCCCTGACCCGCATCAGTTCCGAGCAGCGTGCCGCCCTGGAGAAGGCCGCCGAGCGCGTGCGCCTCTACCACGAGCGGCAGAAGCAGGACTCCTGGACCTACACCGAGGCCGACGGCACGGTGCTGGGGCAGAAGGTCACCCCGCTGGACCGCGCCGGCCTGTACGTGCCGGGTGGCAAGGCGTCGTACCCGTCTTCTGTACTGATGAACGCCATTCCGGCCAAGGTCGCCGGCGTGCTGGAAGTGGTGATGGTGGTGCCGACCCCGCGTGGCGAGATCAACGAGATCGTCCTGGCCGCCGCTGCGATCGCCGGTGTCGATCGCGTGTTCACCATCGGTGGCGCCCAGGCCGTGGCCGCGCTGGCCTACGGCACCGAGAGCGTGCCGCCGGTGGACAAGATCGTCGGCCCCGGCAACATCTATGTGGCCACCGCCAAGCGCCATGTGTTTGGCAAGGTCGGCATCGACATGATCGCCGGTCCGTCCGAGATTCTCGTGGTCTGCGACGGCCAGACCGATCCGGACTGGATCGCCATGGACCTGTTCTCCCAGGCCGAGCACGATGAGGATGCCCAGTCCATCCTGGTCAGCCCCGATGCGGCGTTCCTCGACAAGGTCGCCGAGAGCATCGCCAGGCTGCTGCCAACCCTGGAACGCGAGACCATCGCCCGTACTTCCATGGAAGGCCGCGGCGCGCTGATCCAGGTCGCCGACATGGCCCAGGCCATCGAGGTGGCCAACCGCATCGCGCCGGAGCACCTGGAGCTGTCGGTGGAGAACCCCGAGCAGTACCTGCCGCAAATCCGCCACGCCGGCGCCATCTTCATGGGACGCTACACGGCGGAGGCCCTGGGCGACTACTGCGCAGGCCCCAACCACGTGCTGCCGACTTCCGGCACCGCGCGCTTCTCCTCGCCGCTGGGCGTGTACGACTTCCAGAAGCGCTCGTCGATCATCCATTGCTCGGCCGATGGCGCGTCCGAGCTGGGCAAGGTCGCGTCAGTGCTGGCCCGTGGCGAGTCGCTGACCGCCCACGCGCGCAGCGCCGAGTACCGCATCAAGCCGTAAGGCCAACCCGAACCTTGTGTAGGAGCGAGCTCTGCTCGCGAATTGCTCCCTTAAAAGCTTCGCGAGCAGAGCTCGCTCCTACGAAAAGCAACACGAACCAATTCGAGGAGAGAAGGGCAGATGAGCAAATTCTGGAGCCCCTTCGTCAAGAACCTGGTGCCCTATGTGCCGGGTGAGCAGCCGAAACTGACCAAACTGGTCAAGTTGAACACTAACGAGAACCCCTACGGCCCATCGCCCAAGGCGGTCGCCGCCATGCAGGCCGAGCTGGGCGACAGCCTGCGCCTCTACCCGGACCCGAACAGCGACCGCCTCAAGCAGGCGGTGGCCGACTACTACGGCGTGAGCAGCGCCCAGGTATTCGTCGGCAACGGCTCCGACGAGGTGCTGGCGCACGCCTTTCACGGCCTGTTCCAGAACGGCCGGCCGCTGCTGTTCCCCGACGTGACCTACAGCTTCTACCCGGTCTACTGCGGCCTGTACGGCATTCCCTATGAGGCGCTGGCGCTGGACGAGCAGTTCCAGATCCGCGTCGAGGACTATGCGCGGCCCAACGGCGGCATCATCTTCCCCAACCCCAACGCGCCGACCGGCTGCCTGCTGCCACTGGAGGCCATCGAGCGGATGCTCCAGGCCAGCCCGGACAGCGTGGTGGTGGTGGATGAGGCATACATCGACTTCGGCGGCGAGACCGCGATCAAGCTGGTGGACCGCTATCCGAACCTGCTGGTGACCCAGACCCTGTCCAAGTCGCGCTCCCTGGCGGGCCTGCGGGTCGGCATCGCGGTCGGCCACTCGGACCTGATCGAGGCGCTGGAGCGGGTGAAGAACAGCTTCAACTCCTACCCGCTGGACCGCATGGCCATCGTCGGTGCGGCGGCAGCCTTCGAGGACGAGGCCTACTTCCGCGAGACCTGCCAGAAGGTGATCGACAGCCGCGAGCAGCTGGTCGCCTCGCTCGCCGGACTGGGCTTCGAGGTGCTGCCGTCGGCGGCCAACTTCGTCTTCGCCCGCCACCCGCAGAAGGATGCCGGCGAACTGGCCGTGGCGCTGCGCGAGCACGGCGTGATCGTGCGCCACTTCAAGCAGCAGCGCATTGCCCAGTTCCTGCGCATCACCATCGGCAACCCGGAGCAGAACCAGGCACTGCTGGATGCGTTGGGGCAGGTTCTGTAACGACCGCTGCAACGAAAAAGGCGCCCCGCGGGGCGCCTTTTTTCATGGCCATGCACCCGTTGTTACGTGTTACGCAGGCAAGCCCCTCTGTCTGAACACTGCAGTTACCTGTCCTTGGATTCTCGCCTTCGCGGGAATGACGGTTTCGGAAGATTCCCCTCTACCTCGTCATCCCCGCGCAGACGGGGATCCAAAAGGGCTCAGGGCACTACACAACTAACGAGGACATAGCCTTTTTCATGGCCGCTTCTCAGGGTTGTTGCGGCTGCTGCACCTCGGCCGAGGCCGGCGGGCGCACGCCGATCTCGGCGGTCAGCTTCAGGGTCTCGCCGCCGCGCAGCACCTCGATGTTCACCTTCTCGCCGGGCTGGGTGCGCGCCACCTGGTTCATCGAGCGGCGACCGTCGACCGCCTCCTCGTCGCCGATCTTGAGGATCAGGTCTCCCGGCTGCAGGCCGGCCTTCTGTGCCGGACCGCCGCGGTAGATGCCGGCGACCAGGATACCGGCGCGGCCCTGCAGGCCGAAGGACTCGGCCAGCTCCGGGGTCAGCGGTTGCACCTCGATGCCCAGCCAGCCACGGATCACCTGGCCCTGCTCGATGATCGCCTTCATCACGTCGCGGGCCAGCTTGACCGGGATGGCGAAGCCGATGCCCTGGGAGCCGCCGGACTTGGAGAAGATTGCGGTGTTGATGCCGATCAGGTTGCCGTGGGCATCCACCAGCGCGCCGCCGGAGTTGCCTGGGTTGATCGCCGCGTCGGTCTGGATGAAGTCCTCGTAGGTGTTGAGGCCCAGCTGGTTGCGTCCGGTGGCGCTGATGATGCCCATGGTCACGGTCTGGCCGACGCCGAAGGGGTTGCCGATGGCCAGGGTGACGTCGCCGATCTGGATCTGGTCGGAGCGGCCGAGGGTGATGGCCGGCAGGTTCTTCAGGTCGATCTTGAGCACAGCCAGATCGGTCTCGGGATCGCTGCCGATCAGGCGGGCCAGGGTCTCGCGACCGTCCTTGAGCGCCACCACGATCTGGTCCGCATCCGCCACCACGTGGTTGTTGGTCAGCAGGTAGCCTTCCGGGCTCATGATCACGGCCGAGCCCAGGCTCGACTCCATGCGCCGCTGGCGGGGCAGGTTGTCGCCGAAGAAGCGGCGGAACACCGGGTCGTCCAGCAGCGGGTGGCTGGACTTGCTGACCATCTTGGTGGTGTACAGGTTGGCCACGGAAGGGGCCGCGCGGCTCACCGCGTCGGCATAGGAGACCGGACCTTCCTGGGCGATGCCGTAGCGTGGTGCCTGCTGCAGATGCACTTCGTTGCCGGGCATGCCGACCCACTGCGGGTAGCGCTGGATCAGCAGCAACGCCAGCAACAGACCGGCCACGAGAGGCCAGCCGAGAAAACGCAATGCCTTGAGCATCGGAAGAAAGGTCCTGTTGGAAGAGGCCGCCGCGGTTGCGGGCATTGTCCTGCGAGTGGGGCGCAGGCGTGCCCGGGCGGGCCTGATAGCGACGGCATTATAAGGGGGCTTTCGGCAAATACGAGGGGGCAGCCGCACTCTCCGACCAAGTCTCGGGTGCGCTGGAGCGGGGCGGGGAAAGGCCCGTCGAAGGGCGTCGGGTCAGATGTCGATCACGGCCCTGGGATTCCTGATGCGCACCCGTTCGGCGAGCAGTTCGGCCAGGCTGCGGTCGTCCAGGCCGGCGGGCATGCGGTAGTGCTGCAGGGCGATGGCATGGCCGCTGTGCCCACCCTTCAGCCGGAGCTGCCGGTCGTGCGCGCCATAGCGGCGATAGAGCACGAGGGCGATGTCATGGTAGGCGAGCGACTGGCCGGGCCAGGCGATGCCGTCCGCGTCGATGCGGATGATTTCCCGGCGCAGGCGCCGCTCGGCCAGGGGATACCAGAACAGCCCGGCCAGGGCATAGAGCAGCAGCGCAATGGCGCACATTGCCAGCCAGCCATTGTCCAACCACAGGAGCGCACCGCCGAGCAGGCCCGCGACGAAGCTCCTCGCTATGCTGCGGACGATTATTCCGGGCGGTACCTGCGACGGCTCGAGGATGATCGGTGGCATGGCCTTCCAGTTCAGCGGGGAAAGGCCGGAGTATCGTTCTTCCATATATTGTTGGTCAATTTCAACCATACGACACCGATCAGGCCGCTCCCTACACTCTGCGCATCAATGAGAAGAGTAGGTCATGAGCGCTTTCGGCAGAACCTTGCGTAGAGCCCGCCTTGCGGCCGGCCTGACCCAGGAGCAACTGGGCTTCGAGGTCGGCGTGACCAAGGCCTCGGTCTCCGCGTGGGAGAACAGCCGCGAAACGCCGAGCTTCGCCGTGCTGCTGCTCCTGCGCCAGGTGCTGAAGATATCCCTGGACGTGCTGGTCGACGGCTGGCCCGAAGAAGCGCCCAACCTGCAGGAAGACACTTCCAACTACCTGGCCGACCCGCGGCGCATCCGCAGCGAGCGGGAATTCGACCTGCTGCAGCGCTTTCGCACCATGAGCGGCCGCCGGCAGGAGGCCTTTCTCGAGATCATGCGGCCTTCCGAGTAGACTCCCGCTGCCAGGCTGCGCCCTCGCGCAGCCGGACCGTTATAGAGAGGAGACGACCTTGGCCATTGCCCTGACCACCCTGGTGGAGGAAGCCGACCGTTTCCTCGGCGCCGCGCGTATCAGCGACTACTGCCCCAACGGCCTGCAGGTCGAAGGCAGGCCGCAGGTGCGCCGTATCGTCAGTGGTGTCACCGCCAGCCAGGCATTGCTGGATGCGGCGGTGGAGGCGGAGGCCGATGTGGTGCTGGTCCACCATGGCTATTTCTGGAAGGGCGAGAACGCCTGCATTACCGGCATGAAGCGCCGCCGCCTGCAGACCCTGCTCGGCAACGACATCAGCCTGCTCGCCTACCACCTGCCGCTGGACCTGCACCCCGAGGTCGGCAACAACGTGCAACTGGCCCGCCAGCTCGACATCACCGTGGAAGGCCTGCTCGATCCGGACAATCCCAGGGTGGTCGGCCTGCTCGGCTCGCTGGCCGAACCGCTGTCGCCGCGCGACTTCGCCCGTCGCGTGCAGGACGTGCTGGGGCGCGAGCCGCTGCTGGTGGAAGGGCCGGGCATGGTGCGCCGCATCGGCTGGTGCACCGGCGGCGGCCAGGGTTACATCGACGACGCCATTGCCGCCGGGGTCGACCTGTTCCTCACCGGCGAGGCCTCGGAGCAGACCTTCCACAGTGCCCGGGAGAACGGCATCAGCTTCGTCGCCGCCGGCCACCATGCCACCGAGCGCTACGGTGTGCAGGCGCTGGGCGATCATCTGGCGCGGCGCTTCGCCCTCGAGCACCTGTTCATCGACTGTCCGAATCCGGTTTGAAAAGGCTGCCTGGCCTCGCTGGGAAGTCCCTGATTTTCGGGCATAAAGCTAGATCGTTTAGTTCTAAGTGGGCGCCTGAATAGAAGAGGGCGCTGTGCTAGAGTGCGCGCTCGTCCACGGCCCGCCGGCCGTCCATCCCAGACCGTGATAAGCCATGCTCGACAAACTGACGCACCTGAAACAGCTCGAGGCGGAAAGCATCCACATCATTCGTGAGGTGGCCGCCGAGTTCGACAACCCGGTGATGCTGTACTCCATCGGCAAAGATTCCGCGGTGATGCTGCACCTGGCCCGCAAGGCCTTCTTCCCTGGCAAGCTGCCGTTCCCGGTGATGCATGTCGATACCCGCTGGAAGTTCCAGGAGATGTACAGCTTCCGCGACAAGATGGTCGCGGAGATGGGGCTGGACCTGATCACCCACGTCAACCCGGACGGCGTCGCCCAGGGCATCAACCCCTTCACCCACGGCAGCGCCAAGCACACCGACATCATGAAGACCGAGGGCCTCAAGCAGGCGCTCGACAAGTACGGCTTCGACGCCGCCTTCGGTGGCGCTCGCCGCGACGAAGAGAAGTCCCGCGCCAAGGAGCGCGTGTACTCCTTCCGCGACAGCAAGCACCGCTGGGACCCGAAGAACCAGCGCCCCGAGCTGTGGAACGTGTACAACGGCAAGGTCAAGAAGGGCGAGTCGATCCGCGTGTTCCCGCTCTCCAACTGGACCGAGCTGGACATCTGGCAGTACATCTATCTGGAGCAGATTCCGATCGTTCCGCTGTACTTCGCCGCCGAACGCGACGTGATCGAGAAGAACGGCACCCTGATCATGATCGACGACGAGCGCATCCTCGAACACCTGTCGGACGAGGAGAAGGCCCGCATCCAGAAGAAGATGGTGCGTTTCCGCACCCTCGGCTGCTACCCGCTGACCGGCGCAGTGGAGTCGGAGGCAACCAGCCTGACCGACATCATCCAGGAAATGCTCCTGACCCGTACTTCCGAACGCCAGGGCCGTGTGATCGATCACGACGGCGCCGGTTCGATGGAAGAGAAGAAACGTCAGGGCTATTTCTAAGGATTCCGCACCATGAGTCATCAATCCGATCTGATCAGCCAGGACATCGTTGCGTACCTGGCCCAGCACGAGCGCAAGGAACTGCTGCGCTTCCTCACCTGCGGCAACGTCGACGACGGCAAGAGCACCCTGATCGGGCGCCTGCTGCACGACTCCAAGATGATCTACGAAGATCATCTGGAAGCCATCACCAAGGATTCCAAGAAGGTCGGCACCACGGGCGACGAGGTCGACCTGGCGCTGCTGGTGGACGGCCTGCAGGCCGAGCGCGAGCAGGGCATCACCATCGACGTGGCCTACCGCTACTTCAGCACCGCCAAGCGCAAGTTCATCATCGCCGACACCCCCGGCCATGAGCAGTACACCCGCAACATGGCCACCGGCGCCTCCACCTGCGACCTAGCCATCATCCTGATCGACGCCCGCTACGGCGTGCAGACCCAGACCCGGCGCCACAGCTTTATCGCCTCCTTGCTCGGGATCAAGCACATCGTCGTCGCCATCAACAAGATGGACCTCAAGGGCTTCGACCAGGGCGTGTTCGAGCAGATCAAGGCCGACTACCTGCAGTTCGCCGAGAAGATCAACCTGAAGACCAGTTCGCTGCACTTCGTGCCGATGTCGGCGCTGAAGGGCGACAACGTGGTCAACAAGTCCGAGCGCTCGCCCTGGTACCAGGGCCAGTCGCTGATGGAAATCCTCGAGACCGTCGAGGTTTCCGGCGACCGCAACCTCAACGACATGCGCTTCCCGGTGCAGTACGTCAATCGTCCGAACCTGAACTTCCGCGGCTTTGCAGGCACCCTAGCCAGCGGCATCGTGCGCAAGGGCGACGAAGTGGTCGCGCTGCCGTCCGGCAAGGGCAGCAAGGTCAAGTCCATCGTCACCTACGAGGGTGAGCTGGAGCAGGCCGGCCCGGGCCAGGCCATCACCCTGACCCTGGAAGACGAGATCGACGTGTCGCGCGGCGACATGCTGGTGCATGCCGACAACCTTCCGCTGGTCGCCGATGGCTTCGAGGCAATGCTGGTATGGATGGCCGAGGAACCGATGCTCCCCGGCAAGAAGTACGACATCAAGCGCGCCACCAGCTACGTGCCGGGCTCGATCCCCAGCATCAGCCACAAGGTCGATGTGAACACGCTGGAGGAGACTGCCGCGAGCAGCCTGCAGCTGAACGAGATCGCCCGGGTCAAGGTCGCCCTCGACGCACCCATCGCCCTCGACGGCTACGGACAGAACCGCACCACCGGTGCCTTCATCGTCATCGACCGTCTGACCAATGGCACCGTCGGCGCCGGCATGATCATCGCCGCGCCGCAGGCTGGCCAGGGCGGCGGTCATCACGGCAAGCTGGCCCACGTCTCCACCGAAGAGCGCGCCGCGCGCTTCGGCCAGCAACCGGCCACCGTGCTGTTCAGCGGCCTGTCCGGCGCCGGCAAGAGCACCCTGGCCTATGCCGTGGAGCGCAAGCTGTTCGACATGGGCCGTGCGGTCTACGTCCTCGACGGCCAGAACCTGCGCCACGACCTGAACAAGGGCCTGCCGCAGGATCGCGCCGGACGCACCGAGAACTGGCGCCGCGCGGCCCACGTCGCTCGCCAGTTCAACGAGGCCGGCCTGCTGACCCTGGCCGCCTTCGTCGCCCCGGATGCCGAAGGCCGCGAGCAGGCCAGGGCGCTGATCGGCGAAGACCGCCTGATCACGGTGTACGTCCAGGCTTCTCCGGCGGCATGCCGCGAGCGCGACCCGCAGGGGCTGTACGCCGCCGCTGGCGACAACATCCCGGGCGAGTCCTTCCCCTACGACGTGCCGCTGAACGCCGACTTGGTGATCGACACCCAGTCGGCCTCGGTGGAAGAGGGCGTCAGGCAGGTGCTGGACCTGCTGCGTTCGCGCGGGGCGATCTGAGCCCCATACGAAAAGCCCCGTACCAGGCGGGGCTTTTCCGTAGGGTGCGCCGTGCGCACCGGTATTTCAGGCATTTCTCTTGCGATGCGCGTAGCGCACCCTTTCAGCAACATCCAATAAAAAGCCCCGCATTGGCGGGGCTTTTTATTGGCTATGTCCCCGTTACGTGTTGGTGGCACAACTCTGCTCTTGTGGGCGCGGCTGAGCGGCATTCCGATTGGCCGCGAAATTCGCGGATAAATCCGCTCCCACAATGTGTGCACAACTAACGGGGACATAGCCTTTTTATTGGGCTGGATTCAGCGCTTGAGGCCGAAGGTTTCGTCCAGGGTGCCGGGGCTGTCCGGGTCCTTGGTCGCGTAGTCCTTGGGCGCTTCGGTGCTCTTCGGCGGGGTCAGCCGTTCGCGCGAGGCCTTGCTCTCATCAGTGTTCAGGGCGGCCAGCAGGCGCTGGCGGGTCAGTTCGTCGGCGGCCAGGCGGCTGGCGCCGAGGGACAGGTGTTCCTGCACGTCTTGGTAGCTCTGGGTGAGCTTCTTCACCAGGCTGGCGGTGGTGTTGAAATGGGTGACCACTTCGCTCTGGTAGCTGTCGAAGCGCTGCTGCAGTTCGTCCAGCTGGCGCTGGGTGCGGCCGGGTGCGGTGTTGGGCAGCAGGCGCGCCGCCAGGAAGCCGACAGCGACGCCGACCAGCAGGGCGATGGCGGGCAGCAGCCAGGGGGTGAGCGATTGTTCCACGAGTCCTTCCTCTGAAAGCGGCTTTGCTTTACGGTAGCGGCTCTCGCCGACACTGTATACCGCGGCAAAGCCCTGTTGTGCGATGTGCCTAACCAAGACGTGTCGACCCTGCCCGGGGTCACGGAGTTCCTGCTGTTGATCCGCGAAAATCCTCTGCAGCTCGACGGTCCCTGCGGCCCGCTCGAGGCCCTGTTCTGTGAAGTGCCGGACGCCCGCGGCGTCGCCCTGATCTGCCATCCCAATCCGATCCAGGGCGGCACCATGCTCAACAAGGTGGTCTCCACCCTGCAGCGCGCGGTGCGCGACATGGGCCATCACACCCTGCGCTTCAACTACCGCGGCGTCGGCGCCAGCGCCGGCAGCCACGACATGGGCACGGGCGAGGTGGATGACGCCGAGGCGGTTGCGCACTGGCTGCGCGAGCAGTACCCGCAGTTGCCGCTGACCCTGCTCGGCTTCTCCTTCGGCGGCTTCGTCGCCGGTGCCCTGGCCGGCCGCCTGGAGGACCAGGGCGTGGTGATTCCCCGCCTGTTCATGGTCGCCCCCGCCGTGCACCGCCTGCAGGCGCCCGAGCATCTGCCCCGGAGTGGCGCGCTGGTCGTGATCCAGCCGGAGCAGGACGAGGTGGTCGAGCCCGAGTCCGTCTACGCCTGGTCGGCGGACCTTCCCCGTGCCCATGAGCTGCTGAAGGTGGCAGAATGCGGCCACTTTTTTCATGGCAAGTTGCCCGAACTGAAAGAGCTCGTGCAGCCGCGCCTCCAATAAGTCGAAGCGAATCCAGATGACCACCCGAATCCTCACCGGCATCACCACCACCGGCACCCCGCACCTGGGCAACTACGCCGGCGCCATCCGCCCGGCCATCGTCGCCAGCCGCGCCGCCGACGCAGACTCCTTCTATTTTCTCGCCGACTATCACGCGCTGATCAAGTGCGACGAGCCGGCGCGCATCCAGCGTTCGCGCCTGGAGATTGCCGCCACCTGGCTGGCCTGCGGTCTGGACGTGAACAAGGCGACCTTCTATCGCCAGTCCGACATCCCCGAGATTCCCGAGCTGTGCTGGCTGCTCACCTGCGTCGCCGGCAAGGGCCTGCTCAACCGCGCCCACGCCTACAAGGCCTCGGTGGACAAGAACGTCGAGCAGGGCGAAGACCCGGACGCCGGCGTGACCATGGGCCTGTTCAGCTACCCGGTGCTGATGGCGGCGGACATCCTCATGTTCAACGCGCACAAGGTGCCGGTCGGCCGCGACCAGATCCAGCACGTGGAGATGGCCCGTGACATCGGCCAGCGTTTCAACCACCTGTTCGGCGCCGGCAAGGAACTGTTCACCCTGCCCGAGGCGGTGATCGAGGAAGAGGTGGCGACCCTGCCCGGCCTCGACGGCCGCAAGATGAGCAAGAGCTACGACAACACCATCCCGCTGTTCGGCAGCGCCAAGCAGCTGAAGGAGGCGATCGCCCGCATCGTCACCGACTCCAGGCTGCCGGGCGAGCCCAAGGATGCCGACGGCTCGCACCTGTTCACCCTCTACCAGGCCTTCGCCACCCAGGCCCAGCAGGCCGAGTTCCGCGCCGAACTGGAAGGCGGCCTGGCCTGGGGTGAGGCGAAGAACCGCCTGTTCCAGCTGCTCGACGCCGAGCTGGGCGAGGCCCGCGAGCGCTACCATGCACTGATCGCCAAACCGGCCGACCTGGAGGACATTCTCCTGGCCGGCGCCGCCAAGGCGCGCCGGATCGCCACGCCGTTCCTCGGCGAGCTGCGCGAGGCGGTGGGCCTGCGCTCGTTCCGCGAGCAGGTGCAGGCGGCCGGCGGTGAGAAGAAGAAGGCGACCAAAAGCGCGCGCATCGTCAGCTTCCGTGACGACGACGGCAGCTTCCGCTTCCGCCTGCTGGACGCCGCCGGCGAACAACTGTTGCTTTCGAAGTCCTTCGCCGACGGCAAGGCGGCGGGCCAGGCCAGCAAGCGCCTGCAGTCCGGCGCGGCGCTGGATGTGCGCGCCCAGGGCGAGATCTTCTCCGTGTGGCTGGACGACGAACCGGTCGGCGAGAGTCCGGCCTTCGCCGATGCCGCTGCGCTGGATGACGCCATCGCCCGCCTGCGCGAGGCGCTCGCCCCGCAGGAGTGAGGCACACGGCGTGATTGCCAAGCAACGGGGCCGTCGCTAAAGTGACCGCCCCGTTTTTGTTACCGAAGTTCCCAGCATGACTCCTCTTGAGCGTTATCAGGCCGATCTGAAGCGGCCGGACTTCTTCCACGACGCCGCGCAGGAAAACGCCGTGCGCCACCTGCAGCGCCTGTACGACGATCTCGTGGCGGACTCGCAGGCGTCCTCCGGGCTGCTCGGCAAGCTGTTCGGCAAGAAGCGCCAGGGACCGGTCAAGGGCATCTACTTCTGGGGCGGCGTCGGCCGTGGCAAGACCTATCTGGTCGACACCTTCTTCGATGCGCTGCCCTTCGAACAGAAGATGCGCACCCACTTCCACCGCTTCATGAAGCGCGTCCACGAGGAGATGAAGACCCTCAAGGGCGAGCGCAACCCGCTGACCATCATCGGCAAGCGTTTCGCCGACGAGGCGCGGGTGATCTGCTTCGACGAGTTCTTCGTCTCCGACATCACCGACGCGATGATCCTCGCCACCTTGCTGGAAGAGCTGTTCAAGAATGGTGTGAGCCTGGTGGCCACCTCCAACATCGTGCCGGACGGCCTGTACAAGGACGGCCTGCAGCGCTCGCGCTTCCTGCCGGCTATCGCCCTGGTCAAGGAATACACCGAGGTGGTCAACGTCGACAGCGGCGTGGACTACCGCCTGCGCGCCCTGGAGCAGGCCGAGCTGTTCCACTGGCCGCTGGATGCCGAGGCCGAGACCAGTCTCAAGCAGAGCTTCCAGAGCCTGCTGCCGGATTGCACCCACGCGATGGAGAACGAGGCGCTGATCATCGAGAACCGCGCGATCAATGCCGTGCGCGTCTGCGAGGACGTGGCCTGGTTCGAGTTCCGCGAGCTATGCGATGGCCCGCGCAGCCAGAACGACTACATCGAACTGGGCAAGATCTTCCACGCGGTGATCCTGGCCAACGTCGAGCAGATGGGCGTGGCCAAGGACGACATGGCGCGGCGTTTCATCAACCTGGTGGACGAGTTCTACGACCGCAACGTCAAGCTGATCATCTCGGCCGAGGTGGAGCTGAAGGACCTGTACAGCGGTGGGCGCCTGAACTTCGAGTTCCAGCGCACCCTCAGCCGCCTGCTGGAGATGCAGTCGCACGAGTTCCTGTCACGCCCGCACAAGCCGTAACGGCGCCAACGTCCGCCAGCCACGAAAACGCCGCAATGCCTTCACGGCATTGCGGCGTTTTTCTATGCGTAGGGCGGGTGAAACCCGCGAGTCGGCCCGCGGGTTTCACCCGCCCTACGGGCCAAAGGCCTTCTGCGTTCAGGCGCTTTCCTTGTGCTGGAACTGGCGCCGGTACTGGTTCGGCGACAGCTCGGCGTGCTGGCGGAACAGGCGGGCGAAGAAGCTGGCGTCGTCGTAGCCCACTTCGTAGCTGATGGTCTTGATGCTCTTGCGGGTGGCGCTGAGCAGGCCCTTGGCCGTCTCGATGCGCAGGCGCTGCAGGTAGTGCAGCGGCTTGTCGCCGGTCGCGCTCTGGAAGCGGCGCATGAAGTTGCGGATGCTCATGCCGTGCTGGCGCGCCACGTCCTCGATGCGGAATTTCTCCGCGAAGTGCTCTTCCAGCCACTGCTGCACCTGCAGGATGGCCACGTCCTGGTGCAGCTTCTGCCCGCCGAAGCCGATCCGGCCCGGGCTGTAGCTGCGCTGGGTCTCGTAGAGAATGTCGCGGGCCACGCCCTGGGCGATGCCGGCGCCGCAGTAGCGTTCGATCAGGTAGATGTAGAGGTCGCAGGCCGAGGTGACGCCACCGGCGCAGTACAGGTTGTCGGCGTCCGACAGGTGCTTGTCCTGGTTGAGCAGCACCTGGGGGAAGCGCTCGGCGAACTCGCGGAAGAAGCGCCAGTAGGTTGTCGCCTCCTTACCGTCGAGCAGGCCGGCCTGGGCCATCCAGAACACTCCGGTGGCCTCGCCGCAGATGGCGCTGCCGGCCGCGTGCCGTTCGCGCAGCCAGGGCAGCACCTGCGGGTAGCGCTGGCAGAGGGCGTCGAAGTCGCCCCAGAAGGCCGGCAGGATGATCGCCTCGGCCTCGTCGAGGCTGCCGTCCACAGGAATCACCGCCTCGCTGAAGCTGGTCACCGCCTGGCCATCCGGGCTGACCACGCGGATCTGGAAGGCCGAATTGGAGCCCAGGCCCTGCTGCTTGCCGTGGCGCAGACCGGCCATGTGGAAGAAGTCCCGGGCCTGCATCAGGGTAGCGGCGAAGACGCCCTCGGTGGCGAGGATGGCGATGCGTGTAGGCGACATGTTTGTTGTTCTTGTTGGTGATTAAACGGTCATCAGGTGGCTGGATCGTCTTATTTTTTGTCGCATGTGTCCAGTGCCCCCGGCGACGGGGCTGGCCTAGAGTGTGGGCTCCCCATGCGGGCCACCCATGATCACTCAGAAGCAGGTGTAACAATGATTCCAAGAACCCTGTTCAGCTCCGAGCACGAGCTGTTCCGCGAGTCCGTGCGCAAGTTCTTCGAGCAGGAGGCGGTGCCTTTCCATGCCCAGTGGGAGAAGGATGGCCACATCGATCGCGCCCTGTGGAACAAGGCCGGCGAGGCCGGCATGCTCTGTTCGCACATCCCCGAGGAGTATGGCGGCATGGGCGCCGATTTCCTCTATAGCGCCGTGGTGATCGAGGAGCAGTCGCGCCTGGGCCTGACCGGCGTCGGTTTCTCCCTGCATTCGGACATCGCCGCGCCCTATATCCTTCATTACGGCAGCGAAGAGCAGAAGCAGCACTACCTGCCGAAGATGGTCAGCGGCGAAGTGGTGACTGCCATCGCCATGACCGAGCCGGGCACCGGCTCCGACCTGCAGGGCGTGAAAACGACGGCGGTGCTGGATGGCGATCACTATGTGATCAACGGCTCCAAGACCTTCATCACCAATGGCTGGCTGGCCGACATGGTGATCGTGGTCGCCAAGACCGATCCCAAGGGCGGCGCCAAGGGCATCAGCCTGTTCCTGGTGGATGCGAATACGCCGGGCTTCTCCAAGGGCAAGCGCCTGGAAAAGGTCGGCATGAAGGCCCAGGACACTTCCGAGCTGTTCTTCCAGGATGTGCGTGTGCCCAAGGGGAACCTGCTGGGCAAGGAGGGCATGGGCTTCATCTACCTGATGCAGGAGCTGCCCCAGGAGCGCCTGACTGTCGGCGTCGGCGCCATCGCCTCGGCCGAGGCGGCGATCAAGTGGACCCTGGACTACACCCGCGAGCGCAAGGCCTTCGGTCGGCCGGTATCGGACTTCCAGAACACCCGTTTCAAGCTCGCCGAGATGACCACCGAGGTGCAGATCGGCCGGGTCTTCGTCGACCGCTGCCTGGAACTGCACCTGGACAAGAAGCTGGATGTGCCCACCGCGGCGATGCTCAAGTACTGGGGCACCGACCTGCAGTGCAAGGTGATCGACGAGTGCGTGCAGCTGCACGGTGGCTACGGCTACATGTGGGAATACCCGATCGCCCGCGCCTGGGCGGATTCACGGGTGCAACGCATCTACGCGGGCACCAACGAGATCATGAAGGAAATCATCTCCCGCTCGCTGTAACCCCGCGCTCCGGTTCGCCTGCGGCCTTCGCGGGCGAACCAGCCTCTTCGCGCATCGGTCTATCGTTCTGACTCACCCTGGGAGCGACCGATGCACACTTCGCCATTCGCCGATTGGGACGGGACCGCGCAACAGGCGCGCGTGCTGCAGCGCACGCTGGCCGAGCGCGTGGTGCTGGAGGACGACTTCGCGCCGCTGCGCCTGATCGCCGGTGTCGATGTCGGCTTCGAAGAGCAGGGCGCCATTACCCTGGCCGCCGCCGTGCTGCTCGATGCCGATACGCAGCAGTTGATCGCCCACAGTGTGGCACGCATACCCACCAGCATGCCCTACGTGCCCGGCCTGCTGTCCTTCCGCGAGCTGCCGGCGCTGCTCCAGGCCCTGCGCGATCTGCCCAAGGTGCCCGACCTGATCTACTGCGACGGCCTGGGCATCGCCCATCCGCGCAGGCTCGGCATCGCCTCGCACCTGGGCGTGGTCATCGGGCTGCCGACCATCGGCGTGGCCAAGAAGATTCTCGTCGGCACCCATGAGGAGCTGTCTGCGGAGAAGGGCGCCCGGGTCCCGCTGTGGCATGCGGGCGAGCAGGTCGGCTGGATGCTGCGCAGCAAGGACAGGGTCAAGCCGCTGGTCGTCTCACCGGGCCATCGGGTGAGCCTGGCCAGCGCCGTGGAGCTGGTGCTGCGTTGCTGCCGCGGCTACCGGTTGCCGGAGCCGACCCGCCTGGCGGATCGGCTGGCGTCCCGGCGTGGCGAGATGCCGGCGGCCGTGGGCGGCACGCCGGACCTGTTCGCCTGATCGTTCAGGGGGCGGGGTTGGGCTGCTCGCGGTGGATCGCCTCGATGCCTTCCAGCACTTCCGTGGTCAACTCCAGCTCGGCGCTCGCCAGGTTGCTTTCCAGCTGTTCAAGACTGGTGGCGCCGATGATGTTGCTGGTGACGAAGGGCTGGCGGGTGACGAAGGCCAGGGCCATCTGTGCCGGGTCCAGGCCGTGCTGGCGGGCCAGCTCGACGTAGCGGTCGCACGCCGCCTGCGACTGCGGGTTGGTGTAGCGCGAGAAGCGGCTGAACAGGGTGATGCGTGCGTCGGCCGGGCGCGCGCCGTTGGCGTACTTGCCGGAGAGCATGCCGAAGGCCAGGGGCGAGTAGGCCAGCAGGCCGCATTGTTCGCGGATCGCCACTTCGGCCAGGCCCACCTCGAAGCTGCGGTTGAGCAGGTTGTAGGGGTTCTGGATCGACACCATGCGCGGCAGGTCCAGGCTGTCGGCCAGTTGCAGGAATTTCATGGCGCCCCAGGGCGTTTCGTTGGACAGGCCGACGTGGCGGATCTTGCCGGCCTTCACCTGCTCGCCGAGGACCTCCAGGGTTTCCTGCAGCGGGGTGAAGCCCTGCTCCTGGTGGCGGTAGCCGAGCTGGCCGAAGAAATTGGTGCTGCGCTCCGGCCAGTGCAGCTGGTAGAGGTCGATCCAGTCGGTCTGCAGGCGTTTCAGGCTCTCGTCCAGCGCGGCGACGATGTGCCGGCGGTCGTGTTTCAGCTGGCCGCCGCGGATGTAGTCGATGCCGTTGCCCGGCCCGGCCACCTTGCTCGCCAGTACCCAGTCGGCGCGGTTGCCGCGGGCCTTGAAGTAGTTGCCGACGATGCGTTCGGTGGCGCCGTAGGTGTCCTGGCGCGGCGGCACCGGGTACATCTCTGCGGTGTCGAGGAAGTTGACGCCGGCCTCGCGGGCCCGGTCGATCTGGGCGAAACCCTCCGCCTCGGTGTTCTGCTCGCCCCAGGTCATGCTGCCCAGGCAGAGGGCGCTGACCTTCAGCTCGCTGCGGCCCAGTTGACGGTATTCCATGGTGACTCCTCGTGCTGTACTGAGCGGCCGATCATAAAGCAGGTTGCCTTTTTCGCTGCAATCGGCATAATTCCGCGGCTTTCTCGGCGGGGATGCCTAGCCTGCCGGAGAAGGAAGGTGGGGATGCCTAGCCCACCGAACCCCCGCCGTGGCGGACGCGCTGACCCGAGCCCCCGATAGCGTCTGTTTCCGGCTGTCTTTGACATTGTCAAAGCAAGCATTATTCAGTAAGATCCGCCGTCTTATTTTCAGGGCGGCCCCTGAGGCTATAGCGAATGAAGACTTTTACTGCAAAACCGGAAACCGTTAAGCGCGACTGGTACGTCGTCGACGCTGCAGGTCAGACCCTGGGTCGTCTGGCCACCGAAATCGCCAGCCGTCTGCGCGGCAAGCACAAGCCGGAATACACCCCGCACGTCGACACCGGCGATTACATCGTCGTGATCAACGCCGAGCAGGTGCGTGTCACCGGTGCCAAGACCAGCGACAAGATGTACTACTCGCACTCCGGCTTCCCGGGTGGCATCAAGGAAATCAGCTTCGAGAAGCTGATCGCCAAGGCGCCCGAGCGTGTGATCGAGACCGCGGTCAAGGGCATGCTGCCGAAGAACCCGCTGGGTCGCGACATGTATCGCAAGCTGAAGGTGTACAAGGGTGCCAACCACCCGCACACCGCTCAGCAGCCCCAAGAACTGAAGATTTAACGGAATAGTTCATTATGTCGGCGACTCAAAACTACGGCACTGGCCGTCGCAAGACCGCAACCGCGCGCGTTTTCCTGCGCCCGGGTACTGGCAACATCTCCATCAACAACCGCAGCCTGGATAACTTCTTCGGCCGCGAGACCGCTCGCATGGTCGTGCGTCAGCCGCTGGAGCTGACCGAGACCACCGAGAAGTTCGACATCTACGTCACCGTTCTCGGTGGTGGTGTCAGCGGCCAGGCCGGTGCCATCCGTCACGGCATCACCCGCGCCCTGATCGAGTACGACGAGAGCCTGCGCAGCCCGCTGCGCAAAGCCGGCTACGTCACTCGCGACGCCCGTGAAGTCGAGCGTAAGAAAGTGGGTCTGCGCAAAGCGCGTAAGCGTCCGCAGTACTCCAAGCGTTAATTCGCTGCTACGTTCAAAAACGCCCAGTTCCTTTGCGGAACTGGGCGTTTTTTATTGCGCCGGATTTTCTGTGCGACAACCTGTCGCATTGGTGGAAAGCCCGATTTGCAAGGCCTGCGACCATTTTGTATCCGGTAATTACCTTGTCAGAAAAGGGGCTTTTCTTTACCATTCGGCAAATTTTTGTGCGGCCCGATTTATTACTTAGTAGAGGCCTGACAACAGGCCACAAAGCTGATGGGAGACGACTGAATGAGCAATGACGGCGTGAATGCAGGCCGGCGTCGCTTCCTGGTGGCGGCCACTTCGGTGGTCGGTGCTGCCGGAGCGGTGGGTGCTGCGACTCCGTTCGTGGGGTCATGGTTCCCCAGTGCGAAGGCCAAAGCGGCCGGTGCACCGGTGAAAGTGAATATCGCCAAGGTCGAATCCGGCCAGCAGATGATCGCCGAATGGCGTGGTCAGCCGGTATTCATCATGCGCCGCACCGAGGAAATCCTGGCCAACCTGGGCAAGATCGAAGGCAGCGTCGCCGATCCCGAGTCCGCTGCTTCCGTGCAGCCGGAGTACGTGGACAAGAAGACCCGCGCGATCAAGCCGGAAATCCTGGTGCTGGTCGGCCTGTGCACCCACCTGGGCTGCTCGCCGTCCTTCCGCCCGGAAGTGGCGCCCGCGGACCTCGGCCCGGAGTGGGTCGGCGGCTATTTCTGCCCCTGCCACGGTTCCCGCTACGACCTCGCCGGTCGTGTCTACAAGGCCCAGCCCGCGCCGCTGAACCTGCCGGTTCCGCCGCATTCCTACGAATCCGATGACGTCATCATCATCGGCGTGGACCAGGAGAAAGCATGATGGAAAAATTCATGGCCTGGATCGATGCGCGCTTCCCCGCGACCAAGATGTGGGAAGACCATCTGAGCAAGTACTACGCTCCGAAGAACTTCAACTTCTTCTACTTTTTCGGTTCCCTGGCACTGCTGGTGCTGGTCAACCAGATCCTCACCGGCATCTGGCTGACCATGAGCTTCACCCCGTCCGCCGAGGAAGCCTTCGCTTCCGTCGAGTACATCATGCGCGACGTGGAGTTCGGCTGGATCATCCGCTACCTGCACTCCACCGGTGCCTCCGCGTTCTTCGTGGTGGTCTACCTGCACATGTTCCGCGGCCTGCTCTACGGCTCCTACCAGAAGCCGCGCGAGCTGGTGTGGATCTTCGGCATGCTGATCTACCTGTGCCTGATGGCCGAAGCCTTCATGGGCTACCTGCTGCCGTGGGGCCAGATGTCCTACTGGGGCGCCCAGGTAATCATCTCGCTGTTCGGCGCCATCCCGGTGATCGGCGACGACCTGACCCAGTGGATCCGAGGTGACTACCTGATCTCCGGCATCACCCTGAACCGCTTCTTCGCCCTGCATGTGATCGCCCTGCCGATCGTCCTGCTCGGCCTGGTCGTGCTGCACATCCTGGCGTTGCACGAAGTCGGCTCGAACAACCCGGATGGCGTCGACATCAAGAAGAAGAAGGACGAGAACGGCGTACCGCTGGACGGCATCGCCTTCCACCCGTACTACACCGTGAAGGACATCGTCGGTGTCGTGGTCTTCCTGTTCGTGTTCTGCGCCGTGGTGTTCTTCTTCCCGGAGATGGGCGGCTACTTCCTCGAGAAGCCGAACTTCGAGCAGGCCAACCCGTTCAAGACGCCTGAGCACATCGCTCCGGTGTGGTACTTCACCCCGTTCTACGCCATCCTGCGCGCCGTTCCGGACAAGCTGCTGGGCGTGATCGCCATGGGCGCCGCCATCGCCGTGCTGTTCGTCCTGCCGTGGCTCGACCGTAGCCCGGTCAAGTCCATGCGCTACAAGGGCTGGCTGAGCAAGATCTGGTTGCTGGTGTTCTGCGTGTCCTTCGTGATCCTCGGCGTGCTGGGCGTACTGGCACCGACTCCGGGCCGTACCCTGCTGTCGCAGATCTGCACCGCGCTGTATTTCGCCTACTTCATCCTGATGCCGTTCTACACCCGGATGGAGAAGACTAAACCGGTTCCGGAAAGGGTGACTGGCTGATGAAAAAGCTATTTGCTGCATTTGTTTTCGCTGTTCTGCCGGCCTTCTCCTTTGCTGCCGGCGGCCACGGCGTCGAGCTGGACAAGGTCGACATCGACCTGACCGACAAGGCCGCCCTGCAGGACGGCGCGCGTACCTTCGCCAACTACTGCATGGGCTGCCACAGCGCCAAGTTCCAGCGTTACGAGCGCGTTGCCGATGACATCGGCATCCCGCACGAGCTGATGCTGGAGAACCTGGTGTTCACCGGCGCCAAGATCGGCGACCACATGAAGATCGGCATGAAGCCGGAAGACGCCAAGGCCTGGTTCGGCGCCGCGCCGCCCGACCTGACCCTGGTCGCCCGCGTACGTGGCACCGACTGGCTGTACACCTACCTGCGCACCTTCTACGAGGACCCGACCCGTCCGCTGGGCGCCAACAACAAGGTGTTCCCGAACGTCGGCATGCCCAACGTGCTGGTCGGCCTGCAGGGCCGCCAGGTGGTCGGTTGCAAGCAGGTTCAGGTGGTCGAGAACGGCAAGAAGCAGTACGACCCGCTGACCGGCGCGCCGATCACTCATGAAGCCTGCGACCAGCTGACCATCGTGCCGAACACCGGCAAGCTGACCGAGGCCGAGTTCGACGAGAAGGTGCACAACCTGGTGACCTTCCTGGCCTACTCCGCCAACCCGGTCAAGCTGGAGAGCCAGCGCATAGGTACCTACGTGCTGCTGTACCTGGCCTTCTTCTTCGTGTTCGCCTATCTGCTGAAGCGCGAATACTGGAAGGACGTGCACTGATACACTGCGTCACCGCTGTCAACGCACGCGCCCCTCAAGGGCGCGTGCGTTTTTCTGCTTCTGCCATTTCGAAAAACGAGGAGGGCGCTATGGCCGCAACCAATAAGCTGGCCTGTTATTCCGACCCTGCCGACCACTATTCCCATCGCGTGCGTCTCGTGCTGGCCGAGAAGGGCGTCAATGCCGAGATCATCGACGTCCAGGCCGGGCGCTGTCCGCCCAGGCTGGCCGAGGCCAACCCCTACGGCGGCGTGCCGACCCTGGTCGACCGTGACCTGGCCCTGTACGAGTCGACCGTGGTGATGGAGTATCTCGACGAGCGCTACCCCCATCCGCCGCTGCTGCCGGTGTATCCGGTCGACCGCGCCAAGAGCCGCCTGCTGATGCACCGCATCCAGCGCGACTGGTGCAAGCTGGTCGACCTGATCCTCGATCCGCGCACCAAGGAGGCGGACAAGGCCGTGGCGCGCAAGGAACTGCGCGAGAGCCTGACCGGCGTGTCGCCGCTGTTCGCCGACAAGTCCTTTTTCCTCAGCGACGACATGAGCCTGGTGGATTGCTGCCTGCTGCCGATCCTCTGGCGCCTGCCGAAGCTGGGCATCGAACTGCCACGCCCGGCCAAGCCGCTGCTGGACTATATGGATAGGGCGTTTGCCCGCGAGGCCTTCCAGGCCAGTCTGTCCACCGTCGAGCGCGACATGCGCTGAGCCGAAGGAGGCCAAGATGAATTCCAGTCGTCCCTACCTGGTACGCGCCCTGTACGAGTGGATCGTCGACAACGACTGCACGCCGCACCTGCTGGTCAATGCCGAGTTCGCCGGGGTGCGTGTGCCGCCTGGCTACGCCAACGACGGGCAGATCGTCCTCAACGTCTCGCCCGGTGCCGTGCGCAACCTGCACATGGACAACGAGGCCGTGAGCTTCGAAGGGCGCTTCGGCGGGGTCGCCCACGTCCTGTACATCCCGACCGGGGCCATGCTGGCGATCTACGCCCGGGAGAACGGCCAGGGCATGGTCTTCGAACTGGAGCCGCCGGTGGACGACGAAGAAGCCGATGCCGGTCCGGAAGACGATGGCCCCGATGGTGGTGGCGACGAGCCGCCGCGACCGAGCGGGCGGCCGAGCCTGAAGGTGGTCAAGTAGGACCAGCTATGGGCGGGCGGAGCGGCGGCTTACGCCCACTCCGCTCCCCGTCGTCCCCGCGAAGGCGGGGACCCAGGAATGCGATGTTCTGACCGGCTCATGGATTCCCGTCTGCGCGGGAATGACGGGTTTTCCCTATGGGGTCTTCACCCGATCGCCCCGGTCATGAGCGTCAGGTCACGAGTAACGGCAACAACAAAAACGGGCGCCCTTGGGCGCCCGTTTTTTCTTGCGGCTCGCGACGCTTCAGTTGGTGTACTGGTACAGCGTCACGATCTTCTGTACGCCGGACACGCTCGACACCAGGCTGGTGGCCGCGGCGCCCTCTGCACGGCTGACCAGACCCAGCAGGTAGACGATGCCGTTCTCCGTCACGACCTTGATCTTGGCGCTGGGCACATTGCTGTCGGCCAGCATCAGGGTCTTGATCTTGCTGGTGATCAGCGCGTCGTTGCTGCGCGCCAGGGCGCTGGTGGGTTTCATCACCTGGATTTCGTTGTGCAGCTTCTTCACGCCCTGCACGCCGTTGGCCACCTGGCCGGCCTGCTCCTTCAGGTCGGCGCGCGGGGCCTGGCCGGCCAGCAGGATCACGCCGTTGTAGGCGGTGACCACGATGTGCGAGGTCGGGCCGGTCAGGTCCGCGTGCGCGCGGGACACGGCGCTGGACACATTCGGCTCGAGGAACTGGTCATCGATCTTGTTGCCGATGCTGCGGTTGCTGCAGCCGCCCAGAACCAGGCTCAGGGCAAGGGTGGCGAGGATCAGTGGATTGCGGGTCATTCTTCACTCCCGAACAGTTGACGATCAATCAGGTCGCACAGGCAGTGGATGGCGAGCAGGTGCACTTCCTGGATGCGCGCGGTGACCTTGGACGGCACGCGGATCTCCACGTCTTCCGGCAGCAGCAGCGAGGCCATGCCGCCGCCGTCGCGGCCGGTCAGGGCGACCACCACCATCTCACGATCGTGGGCGGCCTGGATGGCCTGGATCACGTTGGCCGAGTTGCCGCTGGTGGAGATCGCCAGCAGCACGTCGCCGGGCTGGCCGAGGGCGCGAATCTGCTTGGAGAACACCTCGTTGTAGCTGTAGTCGTTGGCGATCGAGGTGATGGTCGAGCTGTCGGTGGTCAGGGCGACGGCCGGCAGGCTGGGGCGCTCGCGCTCGAAGCGGTTGAGCAGCTCGGAGGAGAAGTGCTGGGCGTCGCCGGCCGAGCCACCGTTGCCGCAGGTGAGAATCTTGCCCTCGTTCAGCAACGAATGGACCATCACCTGGCTGGCGTGCTCGATGAAGGGAACCAGCACTTCCATGGCTTGCTGCTTGGTATCGATGCTGGCCTGGAACATCTGGCGAATGCGGGACTGCATATCCATGGGACGAAACCTTAGGTGTGCTGGCTGAGACAGCCGGAAATGTCGAAAGTCGCCGAAGCGCGGTGAGCGGGGTTGTACATGACGGGGCGCTGGAGGTCGACTGGAAATACTTGATCGGGCCTATTCACGTTTCGAAAGCGTTGCGCAGCCAGTTCAGGCCGGTGTCGCCGGGACCTATCGCGACCACGTCGAAGCGGCAGGGCTGCCTGCCCCAGCGGCTCTCGCGCTGCAGGAACAGCTCGGCGGCGAGAACCAGGCGCTGGCGCTTGCGCCCGTCGACGCTTTCCAGCGCGCCGCCCCAGGCGGCGTGCTTGCGATAGCGGACTTCGACGAATACTACTGTATCGCCGTCCAGCATGACCAGATCGAGCTCGCCGCCGCGGCAGGTCCAGTTCTGCGCCAGCAGGCGCAGGCCGTGTTGCTGCAGGTGGTCGCGCGCCAGGTGTTCGGCGGCGCGGCCACTGTCGCGGCTGCTCTTAATTGAAGGTATCCGGCAGGCGCTGGACCTGGCCGTTGCGGAACTCGGCCCAGGGCAGCTGGCGCTCGATGCGCTGGGACTGGTTGAGGGTCAGGTTGCCGGACAGGCCTTCGACCTGGCTGTCCGGCAACGCCTGCAGCTGGCCCAGGCGCGGGGCCAGGCGGAAGGCGTCCACGCCCATGGCGTAGAGCCGGCCGAGGCTGCCCGCGGCCTGTGGCCACTGCTGGTCGACCTGCTGGCGCAGTGGGTCGTTGGCTTCCAGCAGCCAGGGGGTCTCGCAGAAGCGGATACCTTCCAGGTCGCGATACTGCGCGGGGTTCTGGCCGCCGGTGTAGAGGTGCGAAGTCGCGTACACCGGCAGGTCGCCGGCGTACTGGAAGGCCAGGGTCGGCTTGATCTGCTGGGCCTGCTGCGGGGTGGCGGCGAGGAAGATGAAGTCGATGTCCTGGCGGCGCGCCGGCAGGGCGGCCAGCTGGGTGCCCAGGGTGCTCTGCAGGCGCTTGGCGCGGGCTTCGCTCTGGCGCAGTTGCAACAGGTCGGCGATCTGCCGGGCCAGCTCCACCGGCTGGTCGACATGCTCGGCGGCGATCAGGTTGCCACCGGCGGCCTGCCAGCTCTGCTGGAAGGCGGCCAGCACGCGGTTGCCCCATTCGCCGCTCGGCACCAGCGCCACGGCGCTGCGCATGCCGTCGGCCCAGGCACGGCGAGCCACCTCGCGGGCCTCGTCCTCGGCGGCCAGGCCGAACTGGAACAGCTGGGCGGGCGCCTCGCGGCCGGCGTCACTGTAGTTCAGGGCGAGGGTGGTCAGCGGCAGTTGCGGGCGCTCGCTGAGCTGCTTGACCAGCGGCTTCTCCAGCGGGCCGACCACCAGCTGCGCGCCATCGGCCTGGGCCTGGCGGTAGAAGTCGTCCAGCGAGGACAGGCGCGAGCTGTCGTACAGCAGGATTTCCGGCGGATTCTCTCCCGCCTGCTGCGCTTGGTAGTGGGCGGCCAGGAAGCCGTCGCGCAGGGCGCGGGCCACCGATGCCAGCTGGCCTTCGTGGGGCAGCAGCAGGGCGATCTTCTGCAGCGGCTGGCCGGCCAGTTCCTTCAGCTTGCTCAACGGCTGAGGCAGCTGCTCGGCGGCGGGGTGCTGGGGGTGCTGGCTTTTCCACTGTTCGATGGCGGCCAGCTGCTGGTCGGGCGTGCCGGCACTCTTGCTGGCCAGGGCCAGGCTAATCCAGCCATCCAGGTCGCTGTCGCCGGAGCCGACCAGCTGGCTCTTCGGCAGGCTGGAGACCAGGCTCCAGATGGCCTCGTGGTTGGCGGTGGCGGCATCGCCGCTGAGCAGCGGAGCGATGAATACCCGCTCGCGGGCGGCGGCCAGGGCCTGGCCGTCGGCCTCCAGCGCGCGGGCGCGGACCAGTTGGGTGCGGATCTGCTGCTCCACCGGCAGCTCGCCCAGGCGCTCCAGGCTGGGGTGTTGCAGGGCCTTGAGGGCGCTCTTCGGTTTGTTGCGGGCCATGGCCAGTTCCGCCTCCAGGGTGGCGGCGAACACCTGCTGGGCGGGCTTCAGGCTATCCCGGGGGATTTCGCCGAGGATGCGTGTGGCGCGGCCGAAGTCCTGCTGGCGGTACGCCTGCTCGGCGGCCGAAAGGCGCAGCACCGCAGCCTGTTCCGGCTTGCTCTGGCTGGCCTGCTGCAGCAGTTGGTCGATGCTGGCCTGGGGCGTGCGGGGCAGTTCGCCGAGGCTGTTCGAAGGCGTGCTGCCGCAAGCGACGAGCAGGCCGGCGAGGCAGAGTGCGGAGAGCGGGCGCAGGCAGGCGATCATCTGAGGCGTTCCTGATACGGGTCACGAAAGAAGCCGGGATTGTACCCAAGGCCCGCGGCAGGCGCGATGCCGCTGCCCTGAAACGGGCTACAATGCGCGTTTTCCGCAACCGAGGTGCGACCGTGAGCGCTTCCGCTGTTCCCTCCGCCGGCACGCTGTACGTGGTCGCCACGCCGATCGGCAACCTGGACGACATCAGTGCCCGGGCGTTGCGCATCCTGGGCGAGGTGGCGTTGATCGCCGCCGAGGACACCCGTCACTCCGCGCGCCTGCTGCAGCACTTCGGCATCGCCACGCCGCTGGCTGCCTGCCACGAACACAACGAGCGCGAGCAGGGCGGGCGCTTCCTCACGCGCCTGCAGGCGGGCGAGGACGTGGCACTGATTTCTGATGCCGGTACGCCGCTGATCTCCGACCCGGGCTTTCATCTGGTGCGGGCTGCGCGTGCCGCCGGCATTCGCGTGGTGCCGGTGCCTGGAGCGTGCGCACTGATTGCCGCGTTGTCGGCGGCGGGGTTGCCGTCGGATCGCTTCGGTTTCGAAGGATTCCTTCCTGCCAAGACGGTTGGGCGCCGCTCGCGCCTGGAGCAGGTCAGGGAAGATGGTCGCACCCTTATCTATTACGAGGCGCCGCATCGCCTGCTCGAATCCCTCGCCGATATGCGCGACATCTTCGGTGCGGACCGGCTGGCGGTGCTGGGGCGCGAACTGACCAAGACCTTCGAGACGCTCAAGGGGCTGCCGCTGGGCGAGCTGCACGACTGGGTGGCCGCCGACAGCAACCAGCAGCGGGGCGAGTGCGTGATCCTGGTCGCCGGCTGGCAGGCGCCCGAAGGCGACGAGGCGGTGAGTGGCGAGGCGCTGCGCGTGCTCGACCTGCTGCTGGCCGAACTGCCGCTCAAGCGCGCGGCGGCGCTGGCGGCCGAGATCACCGGCGTGCGCAAGAATCTGTTGTACCAGGCCGCGCTGGACCGACAGAAATCGTCCTGAGCTTGTTCTTGATCGCGCGCCTCGCTACCCTTGCCGGCGGAGAGTCGATCGGACAGTCGCTGCCTTCGCAAGAAGGGGGAGGAAAGTCCGGGCTCCATAGGGCGGAGTGCCAGGTAACGCCTGGGAGGCGCGAGCCTACGGAAAGTGCCACAGAAAACAACCGCCTAAGCACGCAAGTGCCGGTAAGGGTGAAAAGGTGCGGTAAGAGCGCACCGCACGGCTGGTAACAGTCCGTGGCTAGGCAAACCCCACTCGGAGCAAGACCAAATAGGGTTCCATCGGCGTGGCCCGCGCTGGAACCGGGTAGGTTGCTAGAGGCGTGCAGCGATGTACGTCGTAGAGGAATGACTGTCCTCGACAGAACCCGGCTTACAGATCGACTCTCCTCTTTTCCCTTCTATACGCTTCGCTTTCCAATACCGAAAAAATCTTACTCTTGAGAGATTACTTTAAGTTCGAGGCTTAGCCTTCTGAGCTTGAAGAAATTCGCCCACGAAAAGCCTTCATTTTTCCCTCCTCGAAGCCCCTCTTAGTTCGCTAAATCTCCGTCCCATAAGGATTTTTCCCCATTTCCGCGCCTTGACGCTGGGCTATGGGCATTCCTATAGTGTGCCGAAGTGGCACAAAGTGGAAAAAAGTGGGTCAAAGGGGCACGGAAAGCTAATAACAGTGGGGAAACGCAGCCTTGTTTCGCGGAGCTAACGCCATCAGTCTCGACGCCAAAGGGCGACTCGCGATGCCGAGCCGGTATCGTGACGAGCTCGTTTCGCGTTGCGAAGGCCAGCTCATCGTGACCATCGATGCCGTGGACCCCTGCCTGTGCGTCTACCCCCTGCCGGAGTGGGAGCTGATCGAAGCCAAGCTCCGCGACCTGCCTTCCCTGCGTGAAGAAACCCGCCGCCTGCAGCGCCTGCTGATCGGTAATGCCGTGGATATCGAACTGGACGGCAGTGGCCGCTTCCTCGTGCCGCCGCGCCTGCGCGCGCATGCGGGCCTGGACAAGCACGCGATGCTGGTCGGCCAGCTGAACAAATTCCAACTGTGGAACGAAGATGCCTGGAACGCGCTTGCCGATGCGGACCTGGCGGCGATCAAACAACCCGGCGCACTGCCGGACGACCTGCGCGACCTGATCCTGTGACCATGACCAGCAGCTACTGCCACATCACCGTGCTGCTCGACGAGGCCGTCGAGGCCCTCGCCGTGCGCGCGGGCGGCTGCTATCTGGACGGCACCTTCGGGAGGGGTGGGCACAGCCGGCTGATCCTCGAAAGGCTCGGGCCAGACGGTCGGCTGCTCGGGTTCGACAAGGACCCACAGGCGATCGCGACGGGGAACGCACTGGCGGCCGAAGACGGCCGCTTCGTCGTTGTGCAGCGCAGCTTCGCCGAACTGGGCGAAGAGGCGGCCGCGCGCGGACTGGCCGGCAAGGTCGATGGTGTGCTGCTCGACCTCGGCGTGTCCTCGCCGCAGCTGGACGATGCCGAGCGCGGTTTCAGCTTCCTCAACGACGGTCCCCTGGACATGCGCATGAACCCGGACGCCGGCACCAGTGCCGCGCAGTTCATCGCCACCGCCAGCGCCGACGAGATCGCCCGGGTATTCAAGGACTATGGCGAAGAGCGTTTCGCCAAGCGCATGGCGCGTGCGGTGGTCGAGCGGCGCGAGCAGAAGCCGTTCGAGCGTACCGCCGACCTGGCCGCCGTGCTGACCGAGGCCAATCCGGCCTGGGAGAAGGGCAAGAACCCGGCGACCCGTGCCTTCCAGGGCCTGCGCATCCACGTCAATAACGAGCTGGGCGATCTGGAGCGTGGTCTCGATGCCGCGCTGGAGACCCTGGCCGTCGGCGGCCGCCTGGTGGTGATCAGCTTCCACTCCCTGGAAGACCGCATCGTCAAACAGTTCATGAAGCGCCAGGCCAAGGGCGAGGCGGACAAACTGCCGCGTGACCTGCCGATCATCCCCAAGGCCTTCGAGCCACGTCTGAAACTGCTGGGCAAGCCGATCTATGCCGGCGACGCCGAGCTCAAGGCCAACCCGCGCTCGCGCAGCGCGGTGATGCGCGTGGCGGAGAAGCTGCGATGAGCCGCCAGTACGCCAAGCCCCTGCCGCCCGGCAGCCTGCTGCTGGCGCTGCTGTTCGGCGGCGTGCTGCTGTCGGCCATCGCCGTGTCCTACAGCGCGCACTGGAATCGCCAACTGCTCAATGCTCTCTATACCGAGCTCAGCGTGCGCGACAAGATCCAGGCCGAATGGGGGCGCCTGGTGTTGGAGCAGAGCACCTGGACCGCCCACAGCCGCATCGAGACCCTGGCCGCCGGCCAGTTGAAGATGCGTATTCCCGAGCCGACCGAAGTCCGGATGGTGGCGCCATGATCGGCCTCGAAGGCGCGCTCTATCCCTGGCGCTTCCGCCTGGTGCTGGCCCTGCTCGCCCTGATGGTCGGCGCCATCGCCTGGCGCATCGTCGACCTGCACGTGATCGACCATGATTTCCTCAAGGCCCACGGCGACGCGCGCAGCGTGCGGCACATCCCGATTCCGGCGCACCGCGGCCTGATCACCGACCGCAACGGCGAGCCGCTGGCCGTCAGTACCCCGGTGACCACCCTGTGGGCCAATGGCAAGGAGCTGTTCCGGGCCCAGGACCGCTGGGCCGATCTCGCCGCCGCCCTTGGTCAGGAGCCCAAGTCTTTCGCCCAGCGTCTGAGCCAGGCCCAGGAGCGCGAGTTCATGTACCTGGTGCGCGGCCTGACGCCCGAGCAGGGTCAGCGTATTCTCGACCTCAAGGTGCCGGGTGTGTATGGCCTGGAAGAATTCCGCCGCTTCTACCCGGCCGGCGAAGTGACCGCCCACGTGGTCGGCTTCACCGATGTCGATGACCGTGGCCGCGAAGGCGTGGAGCTGGCGTTCGAGGAATGGCTGGCTGGCGTGCCGGGCAAGCGCCAGGTGCTCAAGGATCGCCGTGGCCGCCTGATCAAGGACGTCCAGGTCGCCCAGAACGCCAAGGCCGGCAAGACCCTGGCTCTGTCCATCGACCTGCGCCTGCAGTACCTGGCCCACCGCGAGCTGCGCAACGCGCTGATCGAGCAGGGCGCCAAGGCCGGCAGCCTGGTGATGATCGACGTGAAGACCGGCGAAATCCTCGCCATGGTCAACCAGCCGTCCTACAACCCGAACAACCGCCGCAGCCTGCAGCCGGCCGCCATGCGCAACCGCGCCATGATCGACGTGTTCGAGCCGGGCTCGACGATCAAGCCGATCTCCATGGCCGCCGCCCTGCAGAGCGGGCGCTGGAAGCCCGAGGACAAGGTCGAGGTCGGCGGTGGCTCGCTGCAGATCGGCCGCTACACCATCAAGGACGTGTCCCGGACCCAGGGGCCGATCCTCGACCTGACCGGCATCCTGATCAACTCCAGCAACGTCGGCATGAGCAAGATCGCCTTCGACATCGGCGGCGAATCAATCCACGACATGATGGGCAAGCTCGGCTTCGGCCAGGACACCGGCCTGGGCTTCCCTGGCGAGCGCGTCGGCGAGCTGCCCAACCACCGCGAGTGGCGCAAGGCCGAGACCGCGACCCTGTCCTACGGCTACGGCGTGTCGGTGACCGCCATCCAGCTGGCCCACGCCTACGCCACCCTGGCCAACAACGGCCAGGTGCTGCCGCTGTCCATGACCCGTGTCGACCGCAAGCCGGTCGGCGCCCAGGTGGTGCCGGAAGACGTGGCCAAGACCCTGCAGGGCATGTTGCAGCAGGTGGTCGAGGCGCCGCGTGGCGTATTCCGCGCCCAGGTGCCGGGCTACCACGTATCCGGCAAGAGCGGCACGGCGCGCAAGGCCAGTGTCGGCACCAAGGGCTACACCGCCAACGCCTATCGCTCGATGTTCGCCGGCTTCGCGCCGAGCGCGAACCCGCGCATCGCCCTGATGGTGGTGATCGACGAGCCGAGCAAGGGCGGCTACTACGGCGGCCTGGTGTCTGCGCCGGTGTTCAGCAAGGTGATGGCCGGTTCCCTGCGTCTGATGAACATCACCCCGGACAACCTGCCGCCGGTCGATCCGGCCGCGGCGCCGCAGCCGCAGACCGCCGACGCCGCGGCCAACCCGGGAGGGCGCATCTGATGCCCATGCCTCTCAATCAACTGCTGCCGCAGGCAAGCGGCGCCACGCTGATCCGCGAACTGACCCTGGACAGCCGCAAGGTGCGCCCGGGCGACCTGTTCCTCGCCGTGCCGGGCCTGGCCCAGGACGGCCGCGCGCATATCGCCGACGCCATCGCCCGTGGTGCCGCCGCCGTGGCCTACGAGGCCGAAGGCGCCGCCGCGATGAGCGCGCAGAGCGCCGAGCTGGTGCCGATCAAGGGGCTGGCCGGCCAGCTGTCCGCCATCGCCGGGCGCTTCTATGGCGAGCCCAGTCGTGGTCTGCGCCTGGTCGGCGTCACCGGCACCAACGGCAAGACCAGTGTCAGCCAGCTGGTGGCCCAGGCGTTGGACCTGCTGGGCGAGCGCTGCGGCATCGTCGGCACGCTGGGCACCGGTTTCTTCGACGCGCTGCAGAGCGGCCGCCACACCACGCCGGACCCGGTCGCCGTGCAGGCCACCCTGGCCGACCTGAAGCAGGCCGGCGCCCGAGCCGTGGCGATGGAGGTTTCTTCCCACGGCCTGGACCAGGGCCGCGTGGCGGGCCTGGACTTCGACGTGGCGGTGTACACCAACCTGTCCCGCGACCACCTGGACTATCACGGCTCGATGGAGGCCTACGGCGCTGCCAAGGCCCGCCTGTTCGCCTGGCCGGAGCTGAAGTGCCGGGTGATCAACCTGGACGACGACTTCGGTCGTCAGCTGGCTACCCAGTCCCAGGAATCCCGTCTGATCGGCTACAGCCTCGGCGATGCGTCCGCCTACCTGTTCTGCCGCGAAGCCCGCTTCGACGATCATGGCGTGCAGGCCCAACTGGTCACGCCCCAGGGTGAAGGCCTGCTGCGCAGCCCGTTGCTCGGCCGCTTCAATCTGAGCAACCTGCTGGCCGTAGTCGGCGCGCTGCTCGGCCTCGGCTACCCGCTGGACGAAGTGCTGCAGGTGCTGCCGCGGCTGCACGGGCCGGTCGGGCGCATGCAGCGCTTCGGTGGCGAGCGCCTGCCGCTGGTGGTGGTCGATTACGCCCACACCCCGGATGCCCTGGAGAAGGTGCTGGAGGCGCTGCGTCCGCACGTCACCGGCCGCCTGCTGTGCCTGTTCGGCTGTGGCGGCGACCGCGACCGCGGCAAGCGCCTGCTGATGGCCCAGGTGGCCGAGCGCCTGGCCGATGCGGTGCTGGTCACCGACGACAATCCGCGCAGCGAAGACCCGGCGCAGATCCTGGCCGATATCCGTGCCGGTTTCGCCAGCCCGGAGGCCGCCGAGTTCGTCCACGGCCGTGGCGAGGCCATCGCCCGCCTGATCGCCTCCGCCCAGCTTGGCGACGTGGTGCTGCTGGCCGGCAAGGGCCACGAGGATTACCAGGAGATCGGCGGCGTGCGCCATCCGTTCTCCGACCTGGACGAGACCACGAAGGCCCTGCAGGCCTGGGAGGTCGCCCATGCTTAAGCCGTGGCTGCTGAGCGAGGTGGTCCAGGCGCTGGAGGGCCGCGTGGTGGGTGCCGACGTGGCGTTCTCGGCCGTCTCCACCGACAGCCGCAGGATCGAGGCCGGTCAGCTGTTCATCGCCCTGGTCGGGCCGAACTTCGACGGCCACGACTACCTGGGCGAAGTCGCCGCCAAGGGCGCCGTCGCCGCCCTGGTGCAGCGCGAAGTGCCGGGCGCGCCGCTGCCGCAGTTGGTGGTGGCCGACACCCGCATCGCTCTCGGTCAGCTCGGCGCGTTGAATCGCGCTGCCTTCGCCAAGCCGCTGGCCGCCGTTACCGGCTCCAGTGGCAAGACCACGGTCAAGGAGCTGCTTGCCAGCATCCTGCGCGCCGGCCTCGGCGGCCCGGTACTGGCCACCCGCGGCAACCTGAACAACGACCTCGGCGCGCCGCTGACCCTGCTGGAGCTGGCGCCCGAGCATGTCGGCGCTGTGATCGAGCTGGGCGCCAACCACATCGGCGAGATCGCCTACACCGTCGGTCTGACCCGCCCGGACGTGGCCATCATCAACAATGCCGGGCTGGCCCATGTGGGCGAGTTCGGCGGGCCGGAGAAGATCGTCGAGGCCAAGGGCGAAATCCTCGAAGGGCTGGGCGAGCAGGGCATCGCCGTGCTCAACCGTGACGACAAGGCCTTCGCCACCTGGCAGGCCCGCACCAACGGCAGGAAGGTGCTGAGCTTCGCCCTGCGCGACCAGGCCGCCGACCTGCATGCCAGCGAACTGTGGCGCGACGCCCGTGGTTGTGGCGGCTTCGCCCTGGCCGGCAGCGCCGGCGAGGCGCGCATCCAGCTCAACCTGCTGGGCGAACACAGCGTGGCCAACGCGCTGGCCGCCGCCGCCGCCGCGCATGCCCTCGGCGTGCCGCTGGTCGGGATCAAGGCCGGCCTGGAAAACCTGCAACCGGTCAAGGGCCGCGCCGTGGCTGAGCTGGCGCCGAACGGCGTGCGGGTGATCGACGACAGCTACAACGCCAACCCACTGTCCATGTGCGCGGCAGTGGATATACTCGCCGCCTTCTCCGGCCGCACCGTCCTGGTGCTGGGAGACATGGGCGAACTGGGCGAATGGGCCGAGCAGGGCCATCGCGACGTCGGCGTCCATGCCGCCGGCAAGGTCGATGCGCTCTATGCCGTGGGGCCGCTGATGGCGCATGCCGTGGCGGCTTTCGGTGCCGATGGCCGCCATTTCGCCGATCAATCCAGTCTGATCGAGGCGCTTCGCGCCGAATCGGGCGACACCACCATTCTGATCAAAGGCTCGCGCAGCGCGGCGATGGACAAGGTCGTCGACGCGTTGCTGGATCGGGCATCCGGGGAGGCTCACTAATCATGCTGCTGCTGCTGGCCGAGTACCTGCAACAGTTCCACACCGGCTTCGGGGTCTTCCAGTACCTGACCCTGCGCGGCATCCTCGGCGTGCTCACCGCCCTGGCCCTGTCGCTGTGGCTCGGGCCGTGGATGATCCGCACCCTGCAGATCCGCCAGATCGGCCAGGCCGTGCGCAACGATGGCCCGCAGTCGCACCTGTCGAAGAAAGGCACGCCGACCATGGGCGGCGCGCTGATCATCACCGCCATCGCCGTCAGCACCCTGCTCTGGGCCGACCTGACCAACCGCTACGTGTGGACCGTGCTGGCCGTGACCCTGCTGTTCGGCGCCATCGGCTGGGTCGACGACTACCGCAAGGTGATCGAGAAGAACTCGCGCGGCCTGCCGAGCCGCTGGAAATATTTCTGGCAGTCGGTGTTCGGCCTGGCCGCCGCCATCTTCCTTTATATGACCGCGCAGAGTCCGGTGGAGACCACCCTGATCGTGCCGGTGCTCAAGGACGTGGCGATTCCCCTGGGCGTGGGCTTCGTGGTGCTGACCTACTTCGTCATCGTCGGCACCAGCAACGCGGTGAACCTGACCGACGGCCTCGATGGCCTGGCGATCCTGCCCACCGTGATGGTGGCCGGCGCGCTGGCGATCTTCTGCTACCTGTCGGGCAACATCAAATTCGCCGAATACCTGCTGATCCCCTACGTGCCGGGCGCCGGCGAGCTGATCGTGTTCTGCGCCGCGCTGGTCGGCGCCGGCCTCGGCTTCCTGTGGTTCAACACCTACCCGGCCCAGGTCTTCATGGGCGACGTCGGCGCGCTGGCGCTGGGCGCCGCGCTGGGCACCATCGCCGTGATCGTCCGCCAGGAGATCGTGCTGTTCATCATGGGCGGCGTGTTCGTCATGGAAACCCTGTCGGTGATGATCCAGGTCGCCAGCTTCAAGCTGACCGGCAAGCGCGTGTTCCGCATGGCGCCGATCCACCACCACTTCGAACTCAAGGGCTGGCCGGAGCCGCGCGTGATCGTGCGCTTCTGGATCATCACGGTGATCCTGGTGCTGGTCGGTCTGGCCACCCTGAAACTGAGGTAATAGATAGTGTCGCTGATCGCTTCCGACCAGTTCCGCATCGTTGTCGGCCTCGGCAAGAGCGGCATGTCCTTGGTGCGCTTCCTCGCGCAGCAGGGCGTGCGCTTCGCCGTGGCCGACACGCGCGCGAACCCGCCGGAGCTGGCGACCCTGCAACGCGACTATCCTGAAGTGGAAGTGCGCTGTGGCGAACTGGACGTGGACTTCCTCTGCCGCGCCTCGGAGCTGTACGTGAGCCCCGGCCTGGCCCTGGCCACCCCGGCGCTGCGCGAAGCGGCCGAGCGCGGGGTGAAGATGTCCGGCGACATCGACCTGTTCACCCGCCATGCCAAGGCGCCGATCATCGCCATCACCGGCTCCAACGCCAAGAGCACCGTCACCACTCTGGTGGGCGAGATGGCGGCAGCGGCCGGGCGTCGCGTGGCCGTCGGCGGCAATATCGGCACCCCGGCGCTGGACCTGCTGGCCGACGACGTCGAGCTGTACGTGCTGGAGCTGTCCAGCTTCCAGCTGGAGACCACCGAGCGCCTGAATGCCGAAGTCGCCACCTGCCTGAACGTCAGCGAAGACCACATGGACCGCTACGCCGGCATGCAGCACTACCACCTGGCCAAGCACCGCATCTTCCGCGGCGCCCGGCAGGTGGTGGTCAACCGTGACGACGCCCTGTCGCGGCCGCTGATCGCCGACCAGGTGCCGTGCTGGTCGTTCGGCCTGGGCAAGCCCGACTTCAAGCGCTTCGGCCTGGTCGAAGAGAACGGCGAGAAGCAGCTGGCCTTCCAGTTCGAGACGCTGATGCCGACCGCCGAACTGAAGATCCGTGGCGCGCACAACCAGTCCAACGCGCTGGCGGCCCTGGCTCTCGGCCATGCCGTCGGCCTGCCGTTCGAGGCCATGCTCGACACCCTGCGCCGTTTCGCCGGCCTGCCGCACCGCTGCCAGTGGGTGCGCGAGCTGCGTGGCGTGGGCTACTACGACGACTCCAAGGCGACCAACGTCGGCGCCGCCCTGGCCGCCATCGAGGGCCTGGGCGCGGACATCGCCGGCAAGCTGGTGCTGATCGCCGGCGGCGATGGCAAGGGCGCCGACTTCTCCGCCCTGAAGACGCCGGTGGCCAGGTTCTGCCGCGCCGTGGTGCTGCTCGGCCGTGATGCCGAGCTGCTTGCCGCCGCCCTGGGCGACGCCGCGCCGCTGGTGCGGGTGGCGACCCTGGACGAGGCCGTGCGCTGCAGCGCCGAGCTGGCCCAACCGGGCGACGCGGTGCTGCTGTCGCCGGCCTGCGCCAGCCTCGACATGTTCAAGAACTTCGAAGAGCGTGGACGCCTGTTCGTCCAGGCAGCGGAGGCACTGGCATGAGCCTGCTCGCCCGACTGCTCGCCGCCCCGTCGCCGCTGCGCACCCGCCGCGGCATCGACCTCGACTTCCCGCTGCTGGCCGGTTGCCTGGCCCTGCTCGGCCTGGGCCTGGTGATGATCACCTCGGCCAGTTCGGAAGTGGCCGCGGCCATGTCCGGCAACCCGCTGTACCACATGATCCGTCACCTGATCTATCTCGGCCTGGGCATCTCCGCCGCGCTGCTCACCCTGCTGATTCCCATGGCCATGTGGCAGCGCTTCGGCGCCACTTTGCTGCTGGTCGCCTTCGTCCTGCTGATCCTGGTGCTGCTGCCGGGCATCGGCCGCGAAGTGAACGGCGCCAAGCGCTGGATCGGCTTCGGCATGTTCAACGTGCAGCCGTCCGAGCTGGCCAAGCTGTTCACCGTGGTGTTCATCGCCGGCTACCTGGTGCGCCGCCAGGAAGAGGTGCGCGAGAAGCTCTCCGGCTTCCTCAAGCCGATGCTGGTGCTGGCGCCCATGGCCGCCCTGCTGCTGGCCGAGCCGGACTTCGGCGCCACCGTGGTGCTGGTCGGCTCCTGCATCGCCATGCTGTTCCTCGGCGGCATCAACCTGGTGCGCTTCATCCCGCTGGCCGCCGCCGTGCTCGGCGCCGGGGTGCTGGTGATGACCGCGCAGAGCTACCGGATGGAGCGCCTGACCAACTTCGTCGATCCCTGGGCCGACCAGTTCGGCGCCGGCTACCAGCTGAGCCAGGCGCTGATCGCCTTCGGCCGTGGAGAGTGGTTCGGCGTGGGCCTGGGCAACAGCGTGCAGAAGCAGTTCTACCTGCCGGAGGCGCACACCGACTTCGTGTTCGCCGTGCTGGCCGAGGAACTGGGCATGGTCGGCGCTTTGGTCACCGTTGGCCTGTTCGTCTTCGTCGCCGTGCGCGCCCTGTACATCGGCCTGTGGGCGGAGAAGGCCAAGCAGCTGTTCTCGGCCTACGTCGCCTACGGCATCGCCATGCAGTGGATCGGCCAGGTGCTGATCAACATCGGCGTGAACGTCGGCCTGCTGCCGACCAAGGGCCTGACCCTGCCGTTCCTCAGCTACGGCGGCAGCTCGCTGATCATCTGCTGCGTCAGCCTGGCCATGCTCCTGCGCATCGAATGGGAACGGCGCACCTCGCTGGGCAGCGAGGAGGTCGAGTTCAGCGAAGCGGACTTCTTCGACAACGAGGAGGCCAAGCATGCGCGGTAACGTCCTGATCATGGCCGGCGGCACCGGCGGCCACGTGTTCCCGGCCCTGGCCTGCGCCCGCGAGTTCAAGGCACGCGGCTACAGCGTGCACTGGCTGGGCACGCCGCGCGGCATCGAGAACGAACTGGTGCCGGCCGCCGAGCTGCCGTTGCACCTGATCCAGGTCAGCGGCCTGCGCGGCAAGAGCAGGCTGTCCCTGCTCAAGGCGCCGTTCCAGCTGGTCCGCGCCCTGTTCCAGGCGCGCAAGGTGATGCGTGAGCTGCAGCCGGTCTGCGTGCTGGGCATGGGTGGCTACGTCACCGGCCCGGGCGGCCTGGCGGCCAGGCTCGACGGCGCGCCGCTGATCATCCAGGAGCAGAACGCCGTGGCCGGCACCGCCAACCGCAGCCTGGTGCCCTTCGCCCAGCGCGTGTGCGAAGGCTTCCCCAACACCTTCGGCGACAGCGCCAAGCGCCGTACCACCGGCAACCCGGTGCGCGAGGAGCTGTTCCTGGAAACCCCGCGCGACACCCTCGCGGGCCGCAAGCCGCGCCTGCTGGTGCTGGGCGGCAGCCTGGGCGCCGAGCCGTTGAACAAACTGCTGCCCGCGGCCCTGGCCAAAGTGCCGGCCGAGCTGCGCCCGCAGGTGTTCCACCAGGCCGGCAAGCAGCACGATCAAGTCACAGCGGAGCGTTATCGCGAAGTCGCGGTCGAAGCCGAGGTCGCGCCCTTCATCAAGGACATGGCCCGGGCCTATGCCTGGGCCGATCTGGTGATCTGCCGCGCCGGCGCGCTGACCGTCAGCGAGCTGGCCGCCGCTGGCCTGCCGTCGTTCCTCGTGCCGCTGCCGCACGCGATCGACGACCACCAGACCCGCAATGCCGAATATCTGGCGAAGGAGGGCGCCGCCATCCTTCTGCCGCAACATGCAACCGACGCGGACAAGCTCGCCGCGCAGTTGACCGAGGTTCTGATGCACCCTGAAAAACTCGAGGCCATGGGCCGCACCGCGCGCAGCCTGGCCAGGCCGGACGCCACCCGCACGGTGGTCGACATCTGTCTGGAGGTGGCCCGTGGCTAAGTCTCCCGCCGCCGCCCGCTCGGAAATCCGCCGCATGCGCCGCATCCGCCGCATCCACTTCGTCGGCATCGGCGGCGCCGGCATGTGCGGCATCGCCGAGGTGCTGCTGAACCTGGGCTACGAAGTCTCCGGTTCCGACCTCAAGGCCTCGGCCGTGACCGAGCGCCTGGAAAGCTTCGGCGCCATCGTCTACATCGGCCACCGCGCCGAGAACGCCGAGCAGGCCGACGTGCTGGTGGTCTCCAGCGCCATCAATACCTCCAACCCGGAAGTCGCCACCGCCCTGGAGCGCCGCATCCCGGTGGTGCCGCGCGCCGAGATGCTCGCCGAGCTGATGCGCTACCGCCACGGCATCGCCGTGGCCGGTACCCATGGCAAGACCACCACCACCAGCCTGCTGGCCTCGGTATTCGCCGCCGGCGGCCTGGACCCGACCTTCGTCATCGGCGGCCGTCTCAATGCCGCCGGCACCAACGCCCAGCTCGGTGGCAGCCGCTACCTGATCGCCGAGGCGGACGAGAGCGACGCCAGCTTCTTGCACCTGCAGCCGATGGTCTCGGTGGTCACCAACATCGACGCCGACCACATGAGCACCTACGGCGGCGACTTCAACGTCCTCAAGAAGACCTTCATCGAGTTCCTCCACAACCTGCCGTTCTACGGCCTGGCCGTGCTCTGCGTGGACGACCCGGTGGTACGCGAGCTGCTGCCCCAGGTGGCCCGTCCGACCGTGACCTACGGCTTTGCCGAGGACGCCGACGTGCGCGCCATCAACGTGCGCCAGGACGGCATGCGCACCTACTTCACCGCCCTGCGCCCGGGCCGCGAGCCGCTGGATGTCTCGGTCAACATGCCGGGCAACCACAACGTGCTGAACGCACTGGCGACCATCGCTATCGCTACCGACGAGGGCATCGAGGACGCCGCCATCGTCCAGGGCCTGTCCGGCTTCCAGGGCGTCGGCCGGCGCTTCCAGGTCTACGGTGAACTGCCGGTAGGCGACGGCAGCGTGATGCTGGTGGACGACTACGGCCACCACCCGCGCGAAGTGGCCGCGGTGATCAAGGCCGTGCGTGGCGGCTGGCCGGAGCGCCGCCTGGTGATCCTGTACCAGCCGCACCGCTACAGCCGTACCCGCGACCTGTACGAAGACTTCGTCCAGGTGCTCGGTGACGCCAACGTGCTGCTGCTGATGGAGGTGTACCCGGCCGGCGAGGAGCCGGTGCCCGGCGCCGACAGCCGTCACCTGTGCCACAGCATCCGCCAGCGCGGCCAGCTCGACCCGATCTACGTCGAACGTGGCGCCGACCTGGCACCGATCATCAAGCCGCTGCTGCGTGCCGGCGACATCCTGCTGTGCCAGGGCGCCGGCGATATCGGCGGGGTGGCCCCGCAACTGATCAAGCACCCGCTGTTTGCTGTTCAAGGTGAGTCGAAATGAGCCTGCATTCCACCCTCGATCCCAAGGTCTTCGGTCGCGTCGCCGTGCTGTTCGGCGGCAAGAGCGCAGAGCGTGAGGTGTCGCTGAAGTCCGGCGCCGCCGTGCTCGATGCCCTGCGGAGTGCCGGCGTGGACGCCTTCGGCATCGACGTGGGCGACGACTTCCTGCAGCGCCTGACCAGCGAGAAGATCGATCGCGCCTTCATCGTGCTGCACGGTCGTGGCGGCGAGGACGGCTCCATGCAGGGCCTGCTGGAGTGCGCCGGCATCCCCTACACCGGCAGCGGTATCCTCGCCTCCGCCCTGGCCATGGACAAGCTGCGTACCAAGCGCGTGTGGTTGAGCCTGGGCCTGCCGACGCCGAACCACGCGGTGCTGGCCAGCGAGGCGGACTGCCGCGCGGCCGCCGATGAGCTGGGCTTCCCGCTGTTCGTCAAACCGGCCCACGAGGGCTCCAGCATCGGCATGGCCAAGGTCGCCGATGTGGATGCACTGATTGCTGCCTGGAAGGATGCCGGTCGCTACGACTCGCAGGTGCTGGTCGAGCAGATGATCGACGGCCCCGAGTTCACCATCGCCATGCTGCGCGGCCAGGTGCTGCCGCCCATCGGCCTGGGCACCCCGCACACCTTCTACGACTATGACGCCAAGTACCTGGCCAGCGATACCCAGTACCGCATCCCCTGTGGCCTGCCGGCCGACAAGGAAGCCGAGTTGAAGGAGCTGACCGCACGTGCCTGCGAGGCCGTGGGCACCCAGGGCTGGGCGCGGGCCGACGTGATGCAGGACGCCAGCGGCAAGTTCTGGCTGCTGGAAGTGAACACCGTACCGGGCATGACCGATCACAGCCTGGTGCCGATGGCCGCGCGCGCCGCCGGCCTGGATTTCCAGCAACTGGTGCTGGCGATCCTGGCCGACAGCGTCGAGGCGAGGGGCTGAGTCATGGTCGCCACTCTCCGTCATCCGCAGCCCCTGGGGGGCGCCACCCGGCGCCAGCCCCCGGCTGCGCGCGGAGCGAGCCGGATGGTGGCCAGGGAACCGCTGGCGGCGCGCCTGCCAAAGCCGGATTTCAGCGGCCTGGCGCGCGCCATCAAGCGCCTGGGCTGGCCGCTGATGCTGATCGCCCTCGGCCTGGGCACCTACGAGGGCGCCCAGCGCCTGCTGCCCTACGCCGACCGGCCGATCGCCCGGGTCAGCGTGCAGGGCGAGCTGAGCTACATCAGCCAGCAGGCGGTGCAGGAGCGCATCGCGCCCTACGTCTCGGCCAGCTTCTTCACCATCGACCTGGCCAGCCTGCGCGCCGAGCTGGAGCACATGCCCTGGATCGCCCACGCGGAAGTGCGCCGGGTATGGCCGGACCAGGTCTCCATCACCCTGGAGGAGCAACTGCCGGTGGCCCGCTGGGGCGACGGCGCGCTGCTCAACAACCAGGGCGAGGCCTTCGCCCCGCGCGAGGCGGCCAATTACGAACACCTGCCGCTGCTGTCCGGGCCGAAGCGCGCCCAGCAGCAGGTGATGCAGCAGTACCAGGTGCTCAGCCAGCTGCTGCGGCCGATGGGCTTCACCATCAGCAGCCTGGAGCTGCGCGAGCACGGCAGCTGGTTCATCAGCAGTGCCCAGGGCGTGGAAATCCTCCTGGGCCGGGATCACCTGGTCGACAAGATGCGCCGGTTCGCCAGCATCCACGACAAGGTGCTCAAGCAGCAGATCGCGAATATCGCGCGCATCGACCTGCGCTACGCCAACGGCCTGGCCGTGGCCTGGCGCGAGCCGGTGGCGCCGGCGGCGACCGAAACGACGGTCGCCGTCCAGTGAATCGAGGAGAACAGTAGAGACCATGGCAAGCGTGCAGAGCGGCAAGATGATCGTCGGCCTGGATATCGGCACCGCCAAGGTGGTGGCGCTGGTGGGCGAGGTGACCGCCGATGGCGAGCTGGAGATCGTCGGGATCGGCACCAGCCCGTCGCGCGGCCTGAAGAAGGGCGTGGTGGTGAACATCGAGTCCACCGTGCAGTCGATCCAGCGTGCCATCGAGGAGGCGCAGCTGATGGCCGGCTGCCGCATCCACTCGGCCTTCGTCGGCATCGCCGGCAACCACATCCGCAGCCTGAACAGCCACGGCATCGTCGCCATCCGCGACCGCGAAGTGAGCCCGGCCGACCTGGAGCGCGTGCTCGACGCCGCCCAGGCGGTGGCCATCCCGGCCGACCAGCGGGTACTGCACACCCTGGCCCAGGACTACGTGATCGACAACCAGGAGGGCGTGCGCGAGCCGCTGGGCATGTCCGGCGTGCGCTTGGAGGCCAAGGTGCACGTGGTCACCTGCGCCACCAACGCCGCGCAGAACATCGAGAAATGTGTGCGCCGCTGCGGCCTGGAGGTGGACGACATCATCCTGGAGCAGCTGGCTTCCGCCTACTCGGTGCTGACCGAGGACGAGAAGGAGCTGGGCGTGTGCCTGGTCGACATCGGTGGCGGCACCACCGACATCGCCATCTTCACGGAAGGTGCGATCCGTCACACGGCGGTGATTCCGATCGCCGGCGACCAGGTCACCAATGATATTGCAATGGCATTACGCACCCCGACCCAGTATGCCGAGGAAATCAAGATTCGATATGCTTGCGCCCTAGCCAAACTGGCCGGTCCCGGGGAAACCATCAAGGTTCCCAGCGTGGGCGACCGGCCACCGCGGGAGCTGTCCCGCCAGGCGCTGGCCGAGGTCGTGGAGCCCCGTTACGACGAGCTGTTCACGTTGATCCAGGCCGAGCTGCGGCGCAGCGGCTACGAGGACATGATCCCGGCCGGGATCGTCCTCACCGGCGGCACCTCCAAGATGGAAGGCGCCGTCGAACTGGCCGAAGAGATCTTTCACATGCCGGTGCGGCTGGGCGTGCCCCACAGCGTCAAGGGACTGACCGACGTCGTGCGTAATCCGATCTATTCCACGGGCGTGGGCCTGCTGATGTATGGGCTGCGCAAGCAGTCCGACGGCTACCACGCGCCTGGAATTCAATATGGCGATGAGCCCCGAACACCGGTACTGGAACGGCTGAAACGCTGGGTCCAGGGCAATTTCTGATGTGAAACCCGCGGTAGCTGTAGGCGATAACTAAAAAAGGAAGGAGAGGGGAAATGTTCGAACTGGTAGATAACGTCCCGCAAAGTGCAGTCATCAAGGTGATCGGCGTGGGTGGCGGCGGTGGCAACGCCGTGAACCACATGATCAAGAACAACATCGAAGGCGTGGAATTCATCTGCGCCAACACCGACGCGCAGGCACTGAAGAACATCGGCGCGCGCACCGTGCTGCAGCTCGGCCCGGGCGTGACCAAGGGCCTGGGCGCCGGTACCAACCCGGAAATCGGCCGCCAGGCCGCCATGGAAGACCGCGAGCGCATCGCCGAGGTGCTGAACGGCGCCGACATGGTCTTCATCACCACCGGCATGGGTGGCGGCACCGGTACCGGTGCGGCGCCGATCATCGCCGAAGTGGCGAAGGAAATGGGCATCCTCACCGTTGCCGTGGTGACCCGCCCGTTCCCGTTCGAGGGCCGCAAGCGCATGCAGGTCGCCGACGACGGCATCCGTGCCCTGTCCGAGTGCGTCGACTCGCTGATCACCATCCCCAACGAGAAGCTGCTGACCATCCTCGGCAAGGACGCCAGCCTGCTGTCCGCCTTCGCCAAGGCCGATGACGTGCTGTCCGGCGCCGTGCGTGGCATCTCCGACATCATGCAGCGTCCGGGCCTGATGAACGTCGACTTCGCCGACGTGAAGACCGTGATGGGCGAAATGGGCATGGCGATGATGGGTACCGGCTGCGCCAGCGGTCCGAATCGTGCCCGCGAGGCTACCGAGGCGGCCATCCGCAACCCGCTGCTGGAAGACGTCAACCTGCAGGGCGCGCGCGGCATCCTGGTCAACATCACCGCCGGCTTGGACCTGTCGCTGGGCGAGTACGCCGCCGTAGGCGAGATCATCGAGGCCTTCGCCTCCGAGGCGGCCACCGTCAAGGTGGGCGCGGTGATCGACGCCGACATGCGCGACGAGCTGCACGTGACCGTGGTCGCCACCGGCCTGGGCGCGCGCATCGAGAAGCCGGTCAAGGTGATCGACAACACCGTGCCGACCGCCGTGGCCACGCCGTCCACCACTGTCAGCGCCGCGCCGCGCGCCGCCGAGCAGCCGGCCGTCAACTACAAGGACTACGAGCGCCCGACCGTTCAGCGCCAGAGCCTCGCCGGCAGTGCCGCCGCAGCCAAGCTGAACACCCAGGACGACCTGGATTATCTGGATATCCCGGCCTTCCTGCGTCGTCAGGCTGATTGAGGCAATTTATCAGGAGTATGAAGGTGATTGGTGTTCAGCAAAGGGCGGTTCTGCTAACATTGCCGCCCATTGTTGAAAACAGTTCGCAACAAGCGCAGCCAAAACCATGATCAGACAACGCACCCTGAAGAACATCATCCGAGCCACCGGCGTTGGCCTGCACTCGGGGGAGAAGGTTTACCTGACCCTCAAGCCGGCCCCGGTGGATACGGGTATCGTGTTCCGTCGCACCGATCTGGATCCGGTCGTGGAAATCCCCGCCCGCGCCGAGAATGTCGGTGAGACCACCATGTCGACCACCCTGGTCAATGGTGACGTCAAGGTGGACACCGTCGAGCACTTGCTTTCGGCCATGGCAGGCCTGGGCATCGACAACGCCTACGTCGAGCTGTCGGCGTCCGAAGTCCCGATCATGGATGGCAGCGCTGGTCCCTTCGTGTTCCTGATTCAGTCTGCTGGCCTGGAAGAGCAGGAAGCACCCAAGCAGTTCATCCGCGTACTGCGCGAAGTGACGGTGGAGGAGGGCGACAAGCGCGCCACCTTCCTGCCCTTCGACGGTTTCAAGGTGAGCTTCGAGATCGATTTCGATCACCCGGTGTTTCGTGGTCGCACCCAGACCGCCAGCGTCGACTTCTCCAGCACTTCCTTCGTCAAGGAAGTGAGCCGCGCACGGACCTTCGGGTTCATGCGCGACATCGAGTTCCTGCGTTCGCAGAACCTGGCACTCGGCGGCAGCGTGGAAAACGCCATTGTGGTGGACGAGTTCCGCGTGCTCAACGAAGACGGCCTCCGTTACGAGGACGAGTTCGTCAAGCACAAGATCCTCGATGCCATCGGCGATCTCTACCTGCTGGGCAACAGCCTGATCGGCGAGTTCCGTGGCTTCAAGTCGGGCCACGCGCTGAACAATCGTCTGCTGCGCACCCTGATCGAGCAGAAAGATGCTTGGGAAGTGGTGGTCTTCGACGATGCCAGTACCGCGCCGATCTCCTACATGCGCCCGGTCGCGGCCGTGTAAGCAATAACCCTTCCTTCTGTTGTATTCAGGCCACCCTCGGGTGGCCTGTTTTTTTCTGCCTATCTATTCGCGTCGGGCATTGCGTGCCAGGCGCTCCAGGGCGGCGCGCAGCTTCGGGTCGTCGATGCCTTCGGCGGCGCTGCACAGGCTGTCGGCGGCAGCCTCCGACAGCTCGACCCGGTTCGCCTCATAAGCCACCTGGCCGCTGGGTGGGCGTACCTTGATCTGGATCTTCTCCAGCCCGGCGAACTCCGGCAGTACCTGCAGCAGGCGCTGCAGGCGACGCTGCTGGTAGTGCAGCCGGGTTGCCCAGTGACCGTTGCTGGTCACCAGCAGCAGGCGGCCCTCGCTCCAGCTCGCCACCTGGCAGTGCTCGCGGGCGGCCGGCTCCAGCTGCGCCTCCACCAGCGCCTGCAGTCTGCCCAGGCGCTGTGCCGCGCTGAACAGCGCCCGCAGGGGCTTGTGCTCGCGCAGCAAGGCGTTCGGGGTCTTGGCGAAGGGGGGGCGGAAGCTCATGGGAAAGGATTCGTGCGGCTGTGCGCAGCATGTTAGCAAAGGGGCTTGCAGCTGTCGGCGGTCGTCCCCATATAGGGGCGAGCGGTCTGTGGATGCGTGTGTCAGGCACATCCGGCCGGTACGCGGGAGTTCGCCCTTTTCTCGCCTACGTTTCCGAGTAGAATGCCCCCTTTGCATGCAGCCGAGTGGCTGCCGGGCTGGCCTTCTGCGCTGCCCCCCATCCCCCAGAGTGGAAGAATCTGCCGATATGTTTGCGCCACTGTTGAAGAAAATCTTTGGAAGCAAGAACGAGCGTGACGTCAAGCGCATGCTCAAGACAGTGAGCGCGATCAACGCCCTGGAAGAGCAGATGCTCGCCCTTTCCGACGAGCAACTGCGGGGCAAGACGGAAGAGTTCAAGTCCCGGGTGGCCAAGGGCGAGACGCTCGACCAGCTTCTTCCCGAAGCCTTCGCCGTGGCCCGTGAGGCCGGCAAGCGGGTGATGGGCATGCGTCACTTCGACGTGCAGCTGATCGGCGGCATGACCCTCCACGAAGGCAAGATCGCCGAGATGCGCACCGGCGAGGGCAAGACCCTGGTGGGCACCCTGGCGGTGTACCTCAACGCGCTGTCCGGCAAGGGCGTGCACGTGGTCACGGTGAACGACTACCTGGCCCGCCGCGATGCCAACTGGATGCGCCCGCTGTACGAATTCCTCGGCCTGTCGGTCGGCGTGGTGATCCCGTTCATGGGCCCGGAAGACAAGCGCGCCGCCTATGCCGCCGACATCACCTACGGCACCAACAACGAGTTCGGCTTCGATTACCTGCGCGACAACATGGCCTTCGCCCAGGAAGAGAAGTTCCAGCGCGAACTGAATTTCGCCGTGATCGACGAAGTGGACTCCATCCTCATCGACGAAGCCCGTACCCCGCTGATCATCTCCGGCCAGGCCGAGGACAGCTCCAAGCTGTACAAGCAGATCAACCAGCTGATCCCGCGCCTCAAGCAGCACATCGAGGAAGAGGAAGGCGTGGTCACCCAGGAAGGCCACTACAAGGTCGACGAGAAGACCCGCCAGGTCGAACTCAACGAGGCCGGCCACCAGTACGTCGAGGAAATGCTCGCCGCCGCCGGCCTGCTGGCCGAGAACGAGAGCCTCTACGCCGCGCACAACCTGGGCCTGCTGACCCACGTCTACGCCGGCCTGCGCGCGCACAAGCTGTTCCACCGCAACGTCGAATACATCGTGCAGAACGATCAGGTCATCCTGATCGACGAGCACACCGGCCGTACCATGCAGGGCCGCCGCCTGTCCGAGGGCCTGCACCAGGCCATCGAGGCCAAGGAGGGCGTGAATATCCAGGCCGAGAGCCAGACCCTCGCCTCGACCACCTTCCAGAACTACTTCCGCCTGTACAAGAAGCTCTCCGGCATGACCGGCACCGCCGACACCGAGGCCTTCGAGTTCCGCCAGATCTACGGCCTGGACGTGGTGGTGATCCCCACCCACCGCCCGGTCGCGCGCAAGGACTACAACGACCTGGTCTACCTGACCCAGGAAGAGAAGTACCAGGCGATCATCACCGACATCCGCGAGTGCCAGGCCCAGGGCCGGCCGATCCTGGTCGGCACCGCCTCCATCGAGACCTCCGAATACGTCTCCAGGTTGCTCGAGGAAGCCGGCATCGAGCACAAGGTGCTCAACGCCAAGTACCACGAGAAGGAAGCCGAGATCATCGCCCAGGCCGGTCGCCCGGGCGCCGTGACCCTGGCCACCAACATGGCCGGCCGCGGTACCGACATCCTGCTGGGCGGCAACTGGGAGGCCGAGGTGGCTGCCCTGGAAGCGCCCAGCGAAGAGCAGATCGCCCAGATCAAGGCCGACTGGCAGAAGCGCCACCAGCAGGTGATCGAGTCCGGTGGCCTGCATGTGATCGCCTCCGAGCGCCACGAATCCCGCCGTATCGACAACCAGCTGCGCGGCCGTGCCGGCCGTCAGGGCGACCCGGGCTCCAGCCGCTTCTACCTGTCGCTGGAAGACAGCCTGATGCGCATCTTCGCCTCCGACCGGGTGAAGAACTTCATGAAGGCCCTGGGCATGCAGGCCGGCGAGGCCATCGAGCATCGTATGGTGACCAACGCCATCGAGAAGGCCCAGCGCAAGGTCGAAGGCCGCAACTTCGACATGCGCAAGCAGCTGCTCGAGTACGACGACGTGGCCAACGAGCAGCGCAAGGTGATCTACCACATGCGCAACAGCCTGCTGGCCGCCGACAACATCGGCGACACCATCGTCGAGTTCCGCGAGGAAATGCTCAACGCCACCATCAATACCCACCTGCCGCCGCAGTCGCTGCCCGAGCAGTGGGATATCGCCGGCCTGGAAGCCGCGCTGCACAGCGACTTCGGTCTGCGCCTGCCGATCCAGCAGTGGCTGGACGAAGACGAGAAGCTGTACGAGGAAACCCTGCGCGAGAAGATCCTGGCCGAACTGACCGCGGCCTATGCCGAGAAGGAAGAGCTGGCCGGCGCCGAGGCCCTGCGTACCTTCGAGAAGCAGATGCTGCTGCGCGTGCTGGACGACCTGTGGAAGGACCACCTGGCGACCATGGATCACCTGCGCCACGGCATCCACCTGCGTGGTTACGCGCAGAAGAACCCGAAACAGGAATACAAGCGCGAGTCCTTCACCCTGTTCCAGGAGCTGCTCGACTCGATCAAGCGCGACACCATCCGCGTGCTGTCCCACGTTCAGGTGCGCCGCGAGGACCCGGCCGAAGAAGAGGCCCGCCAGCGCCGCGAGGCCGAGGCCATGGCCCAGCGCATGCAGTTCCAGCATGCCGAGGCCTCCGCCATGCCGACCGCCGAGGCGGAGGGCGAGGGCGCCGAAGGCGACCTGGCGATGGTGGCAGCACCGGTGCGCAGCGAGCCGAAGATCGGCCGCAACGAGCCGTGCCCCTGCGGGTCCGGCAAGAAGTACAAGCATTGCCATGGCCAGGTGAGCTGACCCGCTTCCGGCCTGCTATAGAGACGACGCCGCGACCGGTCCTGCCGCTCGCGGCGTTTTTCCAATCTTCGCTTCACTGCCCAACAAGGAGCGTTCCCATGGCCGTCGGTCTTGGTCCCCTGTCCAAGCTGCACCCTGTTCCCGGTTTCGAACTCGGCATCGCTTCCGCCGGCATCAAGCGCCCGGGGCGCAAGGATGTGGTGGTGATGCGCTGCGCCGAGGGCTCGCGCATCGCTGGTGTGACCACCACCAACGCCTTTTGCGCGGCTCCGGTGGTCGTCACCCGCGAGCGCGTGACCGGCGACGTGCGCTACCTGCTGACCAACACCGGCAACGCCAACGCCGGCACCGGCCCGGATGGCCTGGCCAACGCCCGCCGCACCTGCGCCGCCCTGGCCGCGCTGACCGGCGTGGCCGAGACGGCCGTGCTGCCGTTCTCCACCGGGGTGATCGGCGAGCCGCTGCCCGTCGAGAAGATCGAGGGTGCCCTGCAGGCCGCGCTGGACGACCTCGACGAAGACCATTGGGCCGAAGCCGCCACCGGCATCATGACCACCGACACCCTGCCCAAGGGCGCCAGCCGCCAGTTCCAGCACGACGGCGTGACCGTCACCGTGACCGGCATCAGCAAGGGCGCCGGCATGATCCGGCCGAACATGGCGACCATGCTCGGCTACATCGCCACTGACGCCAAGGTGGCGCGTGGCGTGCTGCAGGACCTGGTGCGCGACGCCGCCAACAAGTCGTTCAACCGCATCACCATCGACGGCGATACCTCGACCAACGACTGCTGCATGCTGATCGCCACCGGCCAGGCTGCCCTGCCGGAGATCACCGGGGCTTCCGGTGAGCTGTTCGCCAAGCTGCGCCAGGCGGTATTCGAGGTGTTCATGGAAGTGGCCCAGGCCATCGTTCGCGACGGCGAGGGTGCCACCAAGTTCGTCACCGTCCAGGTCAACGGCGGCGGTACCCACCAGGAGTGCCTGGACGTGGCCTACGCCGTGGCCCACTCGCCGCTGATCAAGACCGCGCTGTTCGCCTCCGACCCCAACTGGGGCCGCATCCTCGCCGCCGTCGGCTACGCCGGCGTGCCGAACCTGGACGTCAGCAGGATCGACGTGTTCCTCGGCGAAGTCTGCATCGCCAGCAAGGGCGCCCGCGCCGCCAGCTACACCGAGGCCCAGGGCGCGGCGGTGATGGCCCGCGAGGAGATCACCATCCGCATCGAACTGGGTCGCGGCGGCTGCAGCGAAACCATCTGGACCACCGATCTGTCCCACGACTACGTGAAGATCAACGCCGAATACCGCACTTAAGCGGGTCCCCCTCTCCCCTTGGGAGAGGGGCCAGGGGTGAGGGGCTTCCAGACGGTTCGTGGCTGCCAATGGCTCCCTCATCCCCGGCCCTCTCCCAGAGGGTGTCAAAGCAACGCCACAAGGAGACTGCCATGCCCCTCAAACTGGTGATCGGCGACAAGAACTATTCCTCCTGGTCGCTGCGCGGGGCGCTGGCCCTGGACCTGACCGGCGCGCCCTACGAAGAGATCGCGGTGCGCCTGTTCCAGCCGAACAGCCGCAGCCAGCTGCTGGCCCATTCGCCGGCCGGCAAGGTGCCGGTGCTGCTGACCGAGGAAGGGCCGGTGTGGGATTCGCTGGCCATCGCCGAATATCTCGCCGAGCGCTTCCCCGAGGCGCACCTGTGGCCGCGCGGCCAGTACGCCCGCGCCCTGGCGCGCAGCGTCTGCGCGGAGATGCACAGCGGCTTCGTCGCCCTGCGCAGCCACATGTCCATGGACCTGGCGCGCGACCAGGCGCTGGCCGGGATTCCCGCCGAGGCCCAGGCCGATATCGACCGGGTGAGCCGCCTGTGGGCCGACTGCCGCCAGCGCTTTGGTCAGGACGGCCCCTTCCTGTTCGGCCACGCCAGCATCGCCGACGCCTTCTTCGCCCCAGTGGCGGCGCGCCTGCGCAGCTACCGGGTGGCACTGCCGGACGAGGCCGCCGCCTACGTCGAGACCATCTATCAGTGGCCGGCCTTCCAGCGCTGGTACCAGGCCGCGTTGCAGGAGGTCGGTGCGTGAAGCGCATTCATGTAGCCGCCGCGGTGATCCGTGGTGCCGATGGCCGGGTGCTGATCGCCAAGCGACCGCAGGACAAGCACCAGGGCGGCCTGTGGGAATTTCCCGGGGGCAAGGTGGAGGAGGGCGAGGCCGTCGAGCTGGCCCTGGCCCGCGAGCTGGAAGAGGAACTGGGTATCCGCGTCGGTGCCGCCCGGCCGTTGATCCAGGTGCACCACGACTATCCGGACAAGCAGGTGCTGCTGGATGTCTGGGAAGTCTCCGCCTTCACCGGCGAGCCTCACGGTGCCGAAGGCCAGGCGCTGGCCTGGGCCACCGAGCGCGAGCTGCTCGACTACGAATTCCCGGCGGCCAACCAGCCGATCGTCGCGGCGGCGCGCCTGCCCGATACCTACCTGATCACCCCCGAAGGCCTGGAGCCCGGCGAACTGCTGCGCGGGGTGCGGGTCGCCCTGGCCAGCGGCGCCAGATTGATCCAGCTACGCGCTCCGAACATGTTCGACCCCCAGTATCGCGACCTGGCGGTGGACATCCTGGGCCTCTGTGCCGGCAAGGCGCAGGTGATGCTCAAGGGCCCGCTGGAGTGGCTGGGCGACTTCCCGGCCGCTGGCTGGCACCTGAGCGCCGAGCAACTGCGCAAATACGCCGCCAATGGCCGGCCCTTCCCCGGCCAGCGCTGGCTGGCGGCTTCCTGTCATGACGCCGAGGAGCTGGCTCTGGCTGTGCGCATGGGGGTGGATTTCGTCACCCTGTCGCCGGTGCAGGCCACCAAGACCCACCCGGACGCCGCGCCGCTGGGCTGGGAGGCTGCGACCGAGTTGCTACGCACCCTCAACCTGCCGGCCTTCCTGCTCGGCGGCGTCGGCCCGCAGGACCGCGAACGCGCCTGGCAGGCCGGCGCCCAAGGCGTGGCCGGCATCCGCGCGTTCTGGCCGCAGGCCTAGATTGTAGGAGCGAGCTCTGCTCGCGAAGCTTTTAGACGGGTCAGTTCGCGAGCAGAGCTCGCTCCTGCGGGTAAGAGAGGAGGCATGGATGCCACTCTATCGAGGCAATCGTCTGCGCCGCGGCAGATACTCCGAAGCCGGACGTTTCTATCTGCTGACTACCGTTACCGCCGGCCGAGTCCCTTTGTTCGCCGATTTCTTTCTTGGCCGTGTCCTGGTGCAGGAGATGCGTCTGGCTGAAGAGCAGACGTTGTTACGTTCTCTCTGCTGGGTCGTGATGCCCGACCATTTGCATTGGTTGATCGAGTTGGACGGGGAATCGCTTGAGCGGGTGATGCAGCAAGTGAAGTCCCGTAGCGCGAAGCAGATCAATCAGCGCAGAGGCATTGTGGGCGATGTATGGCAGAAAGGTTTCCATGACCATGCCCTGCGTCACGAGGAGGATGTGCTGGACATCGCCCGCTACGTTGTCGCCAATCCGCTGCGGGCTGGCTTGGTCGAGCGTGTAGGAGATTACCCGCTCTGGGATGCCGTTTGGCTGTAGGAGGAGCTCTGCTCGCGAATGGGGCGGGCTGAACAGCTTCGCGAGCAGAGCTCGCTCCTACGGGGCGGGCTTCTCCGCCGCCTGCCAGAGCACTTCACTGATCTTCGTGCGGCGGGCGATCAGACGGGCGGCGACGAACAGCAGGTCGGACAGTCGGTTGACGTAGGCCATGCCCACTGGGCGGACCGGCTCCTCGGCGTTGAGCTGCTGGCAGCGACGTTCGGCAGTGCGGGCCAGACTCCGGCAGACATGTGCCTGGGCCACCAGGCGGGAGCCGCCGGGCAGGATGAAGTTTTCCAGCGGCCCCACTTCCTCGTTCCAGCGGTCGATGGCCGCTTCCAGGCGCTCCACTTCGCTCTCCTGCAGGGCCTGGTAGGCCGGCGTCGCCAGTTCTCCGCCGAGGTCGAACAGGCGGTGCTGGCAGGGCGCCACGACCTCGATGACCTCATTCAGGCCCGGCCACCGGGTCGCCTGCTCGGCGAGGTCCGCCAGCAGCAGGCCGAGCTGGCTGTTGAGGGTGTCCAGCTCACCCATGGCCTCCACCCGCGGGTGGTTCTTGGCAACCCGGCGGCCGTCGGCCAGGCCTGTTTCGCCCTTGTCGCCGGTCTTCGTGTAGATCTTGCTCAGTCGGTAACCCATCAGTTGCTCGCGTTCTCGCCGGGGGCGGTCAGTGGCAGGCGCAGGGTGAAGCAGGTGCCCTGCCCCTGGGTGGACTGCACTTCCATCTGCCCCTTGTGGTTGTTGGTGACGATGAAATAGGAGACGGACAGGCCCAGGCCGGTGCCCTGGCCGACTTCCTTGGTGGTGAAGAAGGGCTCGAAGATGCGCTTGCGCACCAGTTCGGGCATGCCGATGCCGTTGTCCTCCACCTGGATTTCCGCCCAGGGCGGATTGAGCCGGGTGCGCAGGACGATGCGTCCGGGCTCGCTGTCGTCGTCGCGCAGGTGGATGGCCTGGGCGGCATTCTTCAGCAGGTTGAGCAGCACCTGTTCCATCTCGTTGGCGGTGGCCGGGATGGGGCCCAGGTTCGGGTCGAAGTCGCGTTCGATGGCGATAGCCTTGAAGTCGAAGCTCTCGGTCAGGTCGAAGTCGTTGCCGGCGATCTCCAGCGCCTGGTCGATCAGCACCGGCAGCTGGCAGGGCGCCAGTTGGCGGTTGCTGCGCCGGCTGAAGGCGAGCATGTGGCTGACGATCTTGGCCGCCCGCGAGCCGGCCTGGGCGATGCCTTCGAGCAGTTGGGGGATTTCCCGGGCGTCCAGGTAGGCGGTGACGTCGTCCAGCGCGATGCCCACTTCCACGGCAATATCCTGGTTCTTCGCCAGCTCCGGCGACAGGCGCCGGCGGATGTTCTGCACGTTGTGCAGGATGGCGCCCAGCGGGTTGTTGATCTCGTGCGCCATGCCGGCGGCCAGGCCGCCCACCGAGAGCATCTTCTCCGACTGCACCATCATTTCCTCCAGCGACAGGCGCTGGGTGATGTCGTCGATGCGGATCACCACGCCGCGGCCGCCGGCGCCCATCAACGGGTAGAAGGTCAGCGCGTAGTGGTGGGCTTCCTCGCCCTTGCGCCAGGTCACCCGCTCGATCTTCTCCACCCGGTGGTGGTCGGCGGTGCGCTTGAGCTGGGCAAGGAACGGCTTGAGCGGCGGGAAGGCGAGGAATACCGGCTGGTTCAGCGCCTCGTCCAGCGGCGTGCCGGAGAGGGCGCTGGCCTCCTGGTTCCACTGGGTGACGTAGAGCTGGTCGTCTAGGGCGATCAGCGCCGAGGGCATGGAGTCGATGATGTTGTTCAGGTAGTTCTGGAAGCCGGTGAGCTTCTTCTCGATCTTGCTGCGCACCTGGACTTCCAGCTCCAGCTTGCGGTTGGAGTGGCGGGTTTCCTCGGCCAGGCTCTGGGCCTGGGAGAAGGCGCTCTCGGCGTCGTCGCGGGCGCGTTTAAGCTGCTGCTCGCGGGCCTCGATGCGGCTGAGCATGGTGTTGAAGGCATCGGCCAGGCTACCGATCTCGTCGCGGTTGCCGCGGGCGGCGCGCAGCGAGTAGTTCTCCTCGCGGGTGACCTGGCGCGACAGCTCTTCCAGGCGGCGGATCGGCCGGGTGATCAGGCGCCGCACCTGACGCGCGATCAGCGCCCAGAGCACCACGCTGAAGGCGAGGATCACCGCGCTGGCGGTGAGGGTGCCGGTATAGAACGCGCCGGGCAGCTCGCTGGAGGCGACCAGCAGCAGCCGCCCCGGGGCCTTGCCCGGTTGCGGCAGGTCGATCAGCTGGGTGGCGCGGAATTCGGCCAGGCGCCAGTGGGCCAGTTCGTCGCTGCGCGAGGGCAGGTTCAGCGGCTGGCCCAGCTGCAGTTCGGCCAGGCGCACTCCGGTGCTGTTGTAGAGCGCGGCGGCGCGCAGCGGCGCATAGCCTTCCAGGCGCTCCAGCACCTTGCGCGCGGCTTCGGGGGATGACAGCGCGTGGCGGCTCAGTTCGGGAGTGGCGATCAGCTTGCCGAGGGTCTGCAGGGCTTGCGGCGCGACGCTTTCCTGAGAGATCCAGTAGGCGGCGCTGATGAAGGCCAGGTTGGCCACCAGCATCACGGTCGCCAGCAGTATCAGCAGCGCGGCGAGCAGTTTGCGGCCCACGGGCAGGTTGTCGAGGCGCTGACGCAGGCTGGTCAAGGAGGGGATTCCGTTCGGGACGAGAGGGCAGGGTAGCGCTCGTTCAGGTCACGGGCAATCCGCGCGCCGCCAGGTGCTCGCGCAGCCGTTGCAGCAGGTCGTCCAGCCCGGGCAGCGTCAGGCCCAGGCGTTCGGCCTGGGTGCAGGCATGGCCGAGCAGGTAGGCGATCTCGGTGCGCCGGCCCCGTGCCACGTCCTGGTGCATGGACGAGTAGTTCGCCGCGGTGCCGTCGATCACCCTCAGCACTTCCCCGTGCAGGTCTTCGGCAGCTTCGGCCTGGCCGGCATGCTCCAGCAGCGCCGCCAGTTCCGCGCAGAGCTCGGCAACTTCCCCGGGCCAGGCGCGCAGGCCGCCGTTGCGGCAGTCGTGCAGGACGGTCAGCGGGTTGATCGCGCAGTTCAGGGCCAGTTTGCGCCAGAGCTTGGCGAGGATGTCCGCCGTCCACTGGTGGGGAATGCCGGCGGCGCGCAGGTCGTCCAGCCAGGCCGGCGCTTGTTCTTCGCCCTGAATGCCGAGCCAGGTGTGGCCGCGGCCGGCGTAGACCACGCGGAAGTCGGCCTCACGGAACGCGCCTTCGGTGCTGGAGGCGAAGATGCAGTGGGCGCGGGGCAGGCGTGCGGCGACCGCATCCTGGCTGCCCAGGCCGTTCTGCAACAGGACGATTTCGGCGCCCGGGGCCAGGCGCGGCGCCAGGGCGGCAGCGGCCGCCTCCGCGTCGTAGGCCTTGCAGGCCAGCAGCAGGCGCTGGATCGGCGTATCGGTGGCGTGGGTTTCCGCGGGGATCGGGTAGAGGTGGCTGTCGCCTTCCTCCACCAGGGTCAGCCCACCCAGGGCGCGGTAGCGGGCCAGGGCGGCCGGATCACGCAACACCAGCCGGACCGGTACGCCGGCCCGGGCCAGGCGTGCAGCCCACAGGCCGCCGAGGCTGCCGGCGCCGAGGATGTGCCAGGTCACTGCGACAGCGGCAGGCGCACCGCGCTGACCCGGCCACTGGCGTAGGACTCCGGCAGCACCCGCGCCGCTTCGGCGAACAGGTACTGCGGCTCGACCGGCAGTGCCTTGCTGTCCAGGCCGACCAGGGCGATGCCGGCCTTGAGGCTGATGAAGCCCTCGCTGGTCTTGAACGCCTTGAGATTGAGCCCGTCATGCACCCGCTTGAAGCTGCTGGGCGAGCATTCCTGCAGGTCTTCGAGCATGGCGATCATGCCGAAGTGGGTATCGTCCACCCGGGTCAGCACGTCGAGGGGGCGCACCAGCTGCTGCAGGCGGCGGGCCACGCCGTGCAGCACCTCGTTCCAGAAGGCGCTGCCGTACTGGCGGCTGAGGGCCTGGCCTTCCTGCAGGCCGATCAGCAGGTAGCACACGGCGCCGCCGCGGGACTCCACCTGGCGCAGGCAGTCGTGCATCTTCTGCTGCAGGTAGCGCGGGTTGCCCAGGCCGGTCAGCGGATCGACCAGGTTGCGCTGCTCCAGGCTGGCGATGTTCTGGGTCAGCATGCGGTTTTCGTTGAGCAGGCGGTGCAGGGTGTTGCACAGGCGATCGGCGGCGTAAACGCGCGGCACCAACTGCTCGTTCATCGCGGCCTTGCTGATGAAGTCGTCGACGCCGCGGTCGAAGGCCTCCACCAGCACGTTCTCGCCTTCCTTGCCGGTGAGCAGGATGACGTAGGTGTAGTGTTCGGCCGTCTCGTCCAGCTGGCGTACCCGGGCGGTCAGTTCGAGACCGTCCATCTCCGGCATCAGCCAGTCGGCCAGCAGCACGCTGGCGGGGCGTTTTTCCAGTTGCTGCAGGGCCTCGGCGGCGCTGCTGGCAAAACGCACGTCCTGGTAACCGGCCTGGCTCAGGGCACGGCCGATCATGGCGCTGGAGAATTTGGCGTCGTCCACCACCAGGATGCTGAGATGGGGGTTGGGCATTGAGGGGCTCGCTGGCAGAGGAAGGAGGGGACGCCGCAGCTTGGCCGAGCGGCGTGTATCAGACTGGTTATAATGAGCGCGCCATTTTTATCGTCAAGTCAGGCGCGTTCAGTCCGTGAGGGGGATCGCGCCGTCCATCAGGAGCAAGCCCATGCCTTCGTTCGACGTGGTGTCGGAACTGGACAAGCACGAACTCACCAACGCGGTCGACAACGCCATCAAGGAACTCGACCGCCGCTTCGATCTGCGCGGCAAGTGCAGCATCGAGAGCAAGGACAAGACCATCACCCTGACCGCCGAGGCCGAGTTCATGCTCGAGCAGGTGCTCGACATCGTTCGCGCCAGCCTGATCAAGCGCAAGATCGACAGCCAGTGCATGGAGGCCAAGGACCCCTACGCCTCCGGTAAGGTGATGAAGCAGGAAGTGACCTTCCGCGAAGGCATCGACAAGGAGCTGGCGAAGAAGATCGTCGCCCTGATCAAGGACGCCAAGCTCAAGGTGCAGGCCGCCATCCAGGGCGAGCAGGTGCGCATCACCGGCAAGAAGCGCGACGACCTGCAGGAGGCCATCGCCCTGCTGCGTGGCCAGGACCTGGGCATGCCGCTGCAGTACAACAACTTCCGCGACTGAGCGAACGCGCCAGAGCCGGAGGAGGAACCTCCCCGGCCTTTTTCCCGTCGCACAAGAAGCACCATCGTGACGCCATGGCTTGCCATGGCGTTGTTGTTTCCGGCGAGAAGAGGAGTGCGGGCATGGACCTGACCGATATCAACATGAATCAGCTGGTGACGGCTTCGGAGGCCTGGTTCCCGGTCGTCATCGCATATGGCAGCCGGCTGTTGCTGGCCTTCGTCACCCTGCTGATCGGCTGGTGGCTGATCAACCGGCTGACCGCGCGGGTCGGCGCCCTGATCGCCATGCGCCACACCGACAAGGCCCTGCAGGGCTTCATCGAGAACCTGGCGAACATCGTGCTCAAGGTGCTGCTGGTGATCAGCGTGGCCTCCATGGTCGGCATCGAGACCACCTCGTTCATCGCCGCGATCGGCGCCGCCGGCCTGGCCATCGGCCTGGCGCTGCAGGGCAGTCTGGCGAACTTCGCCGGCGGGGTGCTGATCCTGCTGTTCCGCCCGTTCCGCATCGGCGACTGGATCGAGGCGCAGGGCGTCAGCGGCACCGTCGACAGCATCCAGATATTCCATACTGTGCTGCGCACCGGCGACAACAGGACGGTGATCGTGCCCAACGGCGCGCTGTCCAATGGCACCATCACCAACACTTCGCGCCAGGCCACGCGCCAAGTGGTGTTCGACGTCAAGGTGGACTACGACAGCGATCTGCAGAAGGCGCAGCAGGTGCTGCGCGAGATGGCCGAGGACCCGCGGGTGCTCAAGAACCCCGCGCCGGCGGTGGTGGTGGCGGGCCTCGGCGAGACCGCCATCACCCTGTCGCTGCGGGTGTGGACGGCCAACTCGGACTACTGGCCGGTGACCTTCAGGTTCAACGAGGAAATCCGCGACCGCCTGCGCCAGGTCGGCGTCGACATCGCCACGCCCGGGCTGCTGGCGCGGGGCCTGAAGGTGCCCGAGCCGAGCTGATCAGGGCTCGCTGCGCGGCACTGCGGCGGCGGGTTCCGGCGCCGGCAGCGGCTGGCGCCCCTGGCGGCTCCACTGCACGACGATCAGGATCAGCGTGGGCACGCCCAGCAGCGCGGTGGCGATGAAGAACTGGGCGTAGCCGGCATTTTCCACCATCACTCCCGAGTAGCCGCCGACCAGGCGTGGCAGCAGCAGCATGATCGAGCTGAGCAGGGCGTACTGGGTGGCAGAGAACTGCAGGTTGGTCAGGCTCGACAAATAGGCCACGAAGGCGGCGGTGGCCAGGCCCGAACTCAGGTTGTCGAGGGCGATGGTCACCACCAGCATCAGCATGTGCGGGTCCAGCGCCCATAGCAGATGACTCACCGTCTGCTCGGCGTAGAGCGCGGGCTGGGTGACCGCGCCGAACCCGGACAGGGTGGCGAACAGCAGGTTGGTGCCCGCCGAGGCCACGCCGCCGAGGAGCAGGATCGGCAGGATGCCGAAGCGCACGATGAGCAGGCCGCCGAGGGCCGCGCCGAGCAGTGTCATGATCAGGCCGAACAGCTTGCTGACGCTGGCGATCTGGCTCTTGGCGAAGCCCATGTCGATGTAGAAGACGTTGGCCATCACGCCCATCACCGTGTCCGACATGCGATAGGTGGCGATCAAGCCGAGCAGCAGCAGCGCCTGCCAGCGGTAGCGCAGGATGAAGTCGTTGACCGGGGTCAGCACCGGCGCCAAGCCGCGGCGGCCCATGCGCGACAGACACACGGCGGTGAGGATGGCGTAGAGGCCGAAGCGCATGAAGGCGCGATCCTCGCGGGCCAGCTCGGCGAAGCTGATCTCGCCGCTCAGCATCAGGAACACGTCGCTGCGGAAGAACTGGGTGAACATGGCCGGCATGGACACCAGCAGCACGATCAGCACCAGCACCGAGGCCAGCTGGCGGTACAGGCCGTAGCGCGCGGCGGCGATCTGGGTGCGCAGCGGCACCGGCGGCTCGCGCATCCACAGGGTGGTGATCAGCCCGGGCAGCATCAGCATGGCGAACAGCAGGTAGGTGCTGGCCCAGGCGCCATGCTGGTAGCCGGCCCCGGGAGTGCCGAACCAGCCGGCGAAATACAGGGCGCCGGCGGTGGCCAGCAGCGCGGCGACCCGGTAGCCGGCCATGTAGCTGGCGGCCAGGGCGGCCTGGCGGGTGTCGTCGACGATTTCCAGGCGGTAGGCGTCCACCGCGATGTCCTGGGTGGCGGAGGCGAAGGCCACCACCACGGCTACGCCGATCAGCCAGGACAGGTGTTGCTGCGGGTCGCACAGGGCCATGCCGATCAGGCCGAGGGCTACCAGTCCCTGGGACAGCACCAGCCAGGAACGGCGCCTGCCGAGGCGGCCGAGCAGAGGTAGGCGCCACTGGTCGAGCATCGGTGCCCACACCCATTTGAAGGCGTAGGCCAGGCCGATCAGGCTGGCGTAGCCGATCGTCTGGTGGGTCACCCCCGCCTCGCGCAGCCACACCGAGAGTGTGGAGAACACCAGCATGTACGGCAGCCCGGCGGCGAAACCCAGCAGGAGCAGGGCCAGTGCGGCCGGGTGGGCATAGGTGGCGAGGGCTGCGCGCCAGGTTTTACGGGGCATGTGTGGTGTTTTCGGCTGCTAGCACGGGCAAAGGGCGCACTCTAGGGGCTGTTGCCGTTCCGGCGCAAGCCGCGTTCGGCGGCATGTCGTGGGAAGGACGGTATTTCCGCCCGTGTCAGACGCGCATCGCGGCCGTCCGTTCACTCCGACGGGTGCCAGGCGTGGCGACGCATGTCGACGCGGTCGTTGCGGACGGTCAGCCCTTCGGCGCGCAGGCGCGCGCGTTGCTCCTCGCCAGAGGGCGTTCCGGCCGCCAGGCTGAGGCGGCCGCCCGCGCCGAGCACGCGGTGCCAGGGGAGGCGGGTGTCCGGCGGCAACTGGCTGAGGGTGCGGCCCACCCAGCGCGCCGCCCGGCCCAGACCGGCCAGTGCCGCCAGCTCGCCGTAGCTGACCACCTTGCCTTCGGGGATCGCCGCCAGCACCAGGTAGAGCGCGGCGCGGCGTGCTTCGGCGCTGTCCGTGGCCTCCAGGGTTGGCGTGGGGGCTGGCGCCTTTTTCGGTGCTCTGGCCATGTGCTGGTGTCCCTTCGGGCTGACTCCGGTCGAGGAGAGCATATCGGCACCCCTGGCGGCGAGTCGATGGCCGCGAGAGGCCCCGATAGAGCACCGCGGCTGAACTTCGAGGGGGATTCTCGGGTCTGTGCTTGCTCAACGGGTGTGCATCCGGATAATGCGCGCCATTCCATGAGTCAGCCTGTCGTCGATACCCATGAAGCCCTCCCGTTCCCTGCTCTGCCTGGCGCTCGCCGCCACTCCCATGCCGCTGCTGGCCGATACCGTCTGGCTCAAGAATGGTGACAAGCTCACCGGCACCATCCAGCTGTTCGACGGTGGCAAGCTGCTGCTGAAGACCGAGTACGCCGGCAGCATCACCCTCGACATGAAGAAGGTCGCCACCCTGGAGACCGACCGCGAGTTGCTGGTGAAGCAGGACGACTTCACCGGCGAGCATGCCAAGGCGCTGCGGCCGGCCGGGCAGGGTCAGGTCGAACTGGTCAACGGCGAGACCCCGCGCGTGGTGGAACTGGCCTCGATCAGCCAGATGATGCCGCCCAAGCCGGTGGTGCAGGACCTGACCTGGACCGGTACCCTGGACTTCTCTGCCGACTACAAGAAGGCGGAGAACGACATCAAGGACTACGACATCGACCTGGACACCAAGGCCCGCCACGGCGCCTGGCGTCACAGCATCTCGGCCGAGTACGACCACGAGACCAAGGACGACGAGCGCAAGACCGACCGGATCGAGTTCGACTACGACCTGGATCGCTTCTTCACCCAGCACTTCTTCTGGCAGGGCCAGCTCAAGTACACCCACGACCGCATCGAGGAGCTGGAGACCCAGCGCACCGTTGGTACCGGCCCCGGCTACCAGTTCTGGGACAACGAGCTGGGCGCTTTCTCCGTGGCCGGCCTGCTCAACCGCAACGACTACGTCTTCGCCGATGGCACCAGCGAGCACTTCAACTCCGGCTCGCTGGAATGGGACTACAAGCGCTACCTGTACGGCAAGAATCTGGAGCTCTACACCCAGGGCGAGCTGGGTGCGCCCTTCGTCGATGCCATCGAGTATGTCATCGATACCGAGGCCGGCCTGCGCTACAAGCTCAACAGCTGGGCGGCGCTGAGCCTGAAGGCCGAGTGGGACAAGGTCACCAGCGAGCACGGCGACACCAACGAGCGCCGCTACATGATCGGCCTGGGCGTGGGCTGGTAACGCCTCGATCGTATCCAGCCTCGGCATGATCGCCCGGCAACCCTTACTGGCGCGGTCGTGCAGGCTCCCAGCACTCTAATCCTCGTTTCTTGATCGCAGGGCGTCGATGACGTCGCAGCCTGCGCACCTTCGACCCCCTCGTGCAACAGGACGAACCATTGCCGGTGAATAGTCTGCCGATGATGTGCGGCGGGCTCGTGCACGGCTGGCAGGAGCCGAGCCCCAGGCGATAGGGCGGCGATCCAAGAAATCGCGGGCAAAAAAAGACCCGGCAAAGTGCCGGGTCAATAACCGTGATTAGCCTGATGAGGAGATAATCTGAAGAGTCCGACTGCGTGGTCTCTTGAGCTTATCGGCTGATCTCGCGACCAGTTGGGGTAATAATAACAATTCTCATTTTCTAGTCAACACCTGGATGAGAATTATTTTCGACTGGTTGGCAAAACCCCTGAAAAGCAAACCCCGGCCTGGGCCGGGGTCCTGTTCCACGCCGGGCTCGTTCAGACCGGCTGTGGCTGGCTGCGCAACTGGGTGACTTCCTTGTTCAGCAGGTCGATGCGCCGGGCCATGCTCTCGATCAGGCTGTGGGCAATGCGCGGGTTGCTCTGCATCAGGCTGAGGAACTGGTCCTTGGGGATCACCATCACCGTGCAAGGCTCGCTGGCGATCACCGTGGCGCTGCGCTTCTCGCGAGTGAACACGGCCATGGCGCCGAAGATCTCGTCCTTCTGCACGTCACCGACCTTCAGACCGTCCACGTGGGCTTCGGCGTGGCCTTCGATGATCACGAAGACGTGGTCGGCTTCGTCGCCCTGCTGGATCAGCTCCTCGCCGGCGGCGAAGTGCTGGAAACCGGTGGCGGGGCGGATTTCCGGCTGCTTGAGGCGGGCCAGGGCGTCGGACAGCAGGGCGGTGTGGCCGATCAGGTACTGGATGAACAGCTCCTGCCGCTGTTCGCTGGCGTAGATGTGCTTGAACACGTCGCTGCGCGCATAGGGCACCAGGGTTAGGTGCTCCTCGCTGCTGTAGCGGCAACTGGGCAGGTCGATGCCCTGGCGCAGGCCCACCAGGTCGCCTTCCTGCAGGTAGAACAGCGGGCGGTTGTCCACCAGCGCATGCAGCAGGCCGTGCTCGATGACGTACAGCTGATTGCCGGGCAGGATCTGCGCCAGATCGTCGACCTGCTCCAAGCGCAGGGGGGCACCGCTGGGCTGCAGCCCTTCCAGCAACTGCGTGGGAATGCTCTGCAGGCGTTGGATCAACTGATCGGCGTAGGCCGGTTGCTCCCCGAGTAGGTACATGACGGTAATTCCTTGGACTGGCTGGCTGACGATAAGGCACGCAGGTACTGGCAACAATAGGTGGCGGCGCTGCCCAGGTAAATGCCGCCGCTCGGAGGTTGTGAGCTAGCTCTTGTTGCTCGTTCCGTGTTCGTCCAACTGGACGTTGAGGCTGTCCTTCAGGCCGGGGGGCAGATCGTTCCAGTGGACGTCGAGCAGCGCGCCCTCGATGGCGTAGAGCAGGACCTTGGAGGCACGGAAGCCGCGGGCGCGCACCGCCCGGTAGGCATCCACCGAGCCGAGGCGACGCAGGTCGCTGGCGTTGTGGATGCCCACGGCGTGCAGCCACTGTGCGGAGGTCTTGCCCAGGTTCTTCATGTGTTGCAGTTCGTCGTTCATGGCGCCTCCTTGCCTTGCTGCGCGGTCACGGTCGGGGCGGTGTCGGGAAGCCTGCGAGGAAGTGTAGCGGCCAGCGCACAAAACGCTTCCGCTGCCCGTCGCCCCAGGCCTGGCGCAGCCGTGGCAGGAGTTCCGGCAGCGGGTCGCGGCCGCTGGCCTGTTCGAGCTTCTGCACGGCGGACCAAGTGCCTAGGTAGCCCAGCAGCTGCTCCAGATCCCACTCCTGCTCGATGGCGAAGGCGGGCACTTCGACCCTGGCGAAGGGCGGCTGGATGTCCTTATAGCCGGCATCGACGCTGGCGCGCCCCAACGGCCAGTAGCCGCCCAGGGTGTTTCGGTAGAAGTCGCCGATCACCGCGTCCAGGGCCTCGTCGATGCTGAGCAGGCTGTAGCACCAGGCGCAGAACAGCCCACCCGGCCTGAGCAGGCGGCCCGTTTCGGCGAAGAAGGCGGGGGTGGCGAACCAGTGCAGCGCCTGGGCCACGACGATCAGGTCGAGACTGGCATCCGCCAGCGGCTGTGCGGTGGCATCCGACGCGAAGCAGTCGATGCCCTGCAGGTCGGGCGCGGCCCGCAGTTGCTCCGGGCTGGCGTCGCAGGCGAGAACCTGGCGGAAATGCTTGAGCAGGGGGCGGCTGGCCTGGCCGTTGCCGCAGGCGATGTCCAGCGCCCGGTCCTGCCCCGGGCTGTTGATGGCCAGCCAGTCGAACAGCGCCTGTGGATACTGCGGGCGAAAGCTGGCATAGGCGCCGGCGCGGTTGCCGAACAGGCGGGCGATCTCGCTCATGCAGCCTCGGATCAGGTGGGACGGTAGCGCATGCGCGTGCCGAACTGCATGGACAGCAGGATTTCGTCGGCGCACAGCTCGGCCGGGAAATAGGCGCCTGATATCTGGGCGTGAGCGATGCTGGCGCCTGCCAGGTCGGCATCACGCAGGTCGACGCCGCGCAGATCGGCGCCGCGGAAATAGGCGTCGGTGAAGTCGACGCCCCCGGCATCCAGGTGACGCAGGTCGAGCCCGCGCAGGTCGGCGTCGCGCAGGTCGATGCGGCCTTCCTTGGGCTTCTGCTTGTTGAACTCGCTGATCTTCTCGTCGCGCAGCAGGCGGTAGAGAGCGTTATCCAGTTGGCGAGGTTGACTCATGACTGCCTCCGTTCAGGGCCTGCCCGCAGTATAGACAGGCCCCGGACGGGGCGGGTTACAGGCCGGGCAGGCGCTGGCGGATGCTGCCGATCAGGCCGTCCAGGCTGGCGGCCTGGTGGGTGTCGATGCGCCGGCTGTGGGCCTGCTCGTCGGCATCCAGCTCGTCGCGGCCGGCCTGCTGGGCCTGGATCACCTCCAGGGTGGCGTCGGACGGGTCGCTGCCTTCGGCCTGGCGCTGCTGCAGCCAGGCGGCGATCACTTCCTCGGGGGCCTGGCAGTCGAGAATCAGGAACGGCGCGCCGTTCTGCTCGGCGACCTGCCACGCCGCGCTGCGCTGGTCGCGCTTGAGGTAGGCGGCGTCCAGCACCACCGGGAAGCCAGCGTGCAGGGCGCTTTCCGCCAGTTGGTGCAGACGTTCGTAAGTGGCGGCGCTGGCCTCGGCGCTGTAGATGCCGCCATCGAGCGTGCCCTTGGCGTCGTCCGGCTGCTCGCCGAACAGGCGCTTGCGCTCCACGTCCGAGCGCAGGCGGATGGCGCCGAGGGATTCCACCAGGCGCAGGGCGACCTGGCTCTTGCCGACGGCGGAGACGCCGCTGGTGATGGCCAGGAAGGGCGTCGGGATGGCGCTGTAGCTTTCCGCCAGGTTGGCGTAGTTGCGGTACTGGCGCAGGGTAGCGGCCTTCTGCACGGCATCGTTCTGGTGGGCCAGGCTGAACAGGGCGATCTTGGCCCGCACCAGGGCGCGGTAGGCCTTGTAGAAGTTGAACAGCTCCAGCGACGCATAGTCGCCGCAGTGTTCGAGCCAGGCGCTGAGGAAGCGGCGGGCCAGCGACTTCAGGCCGCGGTCTTCGAGGTCCATGGCGAGGAAGGCGGAGTCCGAGGCGATGTCGATCAGGCGGAAGGGTTCGTTGAACTCGATGCAGTCGAACAGCACCACCTGGCCGTCCAGCAGGGTGGCGTTGCCCAGGTGGATGTCGCCATGGCATTCGCGGATCGAACCGCTGGCGGCGCGCTGGGCCAGCAGCGGTTCCAGGCGGCTGATGTTGGCCTCGGTCCAGGCCTCCAGGGCTTCCAGCTGTTGCAGGTCGGCGGCGTCCGACAGCAGCGGGCGGATCTGCTCGAAGTTCTGCCGCATCGGCGCGACGATGGCCTGCGGCGAGCACAGCGGGTGCTCCGCCGGCACGGTGGGCGTACGGCCGTGGAAGTCGGCGATCTGCCGGGCCAGCGCGTCGATGTGCGCCGGGGTCAGCTCGCCGCGCGCCTGGACGGTGCTGAGCAGCTGGCTCTGCGGGAACTGGCGCATCTTCAGCACGTATTCGATGGCCGGGCCTTCGCCGGCGAGCTGCGGCGCGTTCTCGCTGCCGGTGACGGGCAGCACTTCCAGGTACAGGCCATCGGTCAGGCGTGCGTTGAGCCGCAGCTCCTCGGCGCAGAAGTGCCGACGTTGTTCCAGGTCGGTGAAGTCGAGGAAGCCGAAATTCACCGGTTTCTTGATCTTGTAGGCGAAGGGGCCGGTGAGCAGCACCCAGGAGATGTGCGTCTCGATGACCTGGAAACCTTCCACCGGGTGAGGGTAGAGGTCCGGGTTCTGCAGGGCGGCGATCAGGGCTTGGCTCACGGTCTTTCCTTGCGTTCTGGTCTTGAAGAAGAGGCGGCATTATGGCGGCTGTGGCGTGCTCTGCAAACCGCCGGCGTGCGCCTGTTGGGCCTTGGCAAAGTGCGTATAATGCCGCGCCATGACTCGTTCCCGTACTCCCCGCAAAGGCGCCAGGCGCCGCGCCGGCAGCCGTTCCTGGCTGGGCTGGCTGTTCAAGCTGTCGCTGGTCGGCCTGGTGATCCTGGCCGGTTTCGCCGTGTATCTCGACGCCGTGGTGCAGGAGAAATTCTCCGGTAAGCGCTGGACGGTGCCGGCCAAGGTCTATGCCCGGCCGCTGGAGTTGTTCGTCGGTCAGAAGCTGAGCCGGGACGACTTTCTCACCGAGCTGGATGCCCTCGGCTATCGCCGTGAAGGCGCCGCCAACGGCCCGGGCGCGGCGGCGGTGAACGGCAATCTGGTCGACCTGCACACCCGTGGCTTCCAGTTCTACGAAGGCAACGAGCCTGCCCAGCGGGTGCGGGTCAAGTTCTCCGGCGACTACGTGGCCGGCCTGACCCAGGGCAACGGCGCCGCGCTGGCGGTGGCCCGCATGGAGCCACTGCTGATCGGCGGGCTGTACCCGGCGCACCACGAGGACCGCATCCTGATCAAGCTGGATCAGGTGCCGCCGTATCTGGTCGAGACCCTGGTGGCGGTGGAGGACCGCGAGTTCTTCAACCACTTCGGCGTCTCGCCCAAGGGCATCGCCCGCGCCGTCTGGATCAACGCCACCGCGGGCCAGCTGCGCCAGGGCGGCAGCACCCTGACCCAGCAGCTGGTGAAGAACTTCTACCTCACCAGCGAGCGCAGCCTGACCCGCAAGCTCACCGAAGCCATGATGGCGGTGCTGCTGGAGCTGCACTACGACAAGAACGAGATCCTCGAGGCCTACCTCAACGAAGTGTTTCTCGGCCAGGACGGCCAGCGCGCGGTGCACGGTTTCGGTCTGGCCAGCCAGTACTTCTTCAGCCAACCGCTGGGCGAGCTGAAGCTGGAGCAGGTGGCGCTGCTGGTCGGCATGGTCAAGGGGCCGACCTACTACAACCCGCGGCGCAACTCCGAGCGGGCGCTGGAACGGCGCAACCTGGTGCTGGACCTGCTGGTCGAGCAGGGCGTGGTCACCGCCGAAATCGCCGAGGCGGCGAAGAGCAAGCCGCTGGGCGTGACCAAGCGCGGCAGCCTGGCCGACAGCTCCTTCCCCGCCTTCCTCGATCTGGTCAAGCGCCAGTTGCGCGAGGACTACCGCGAGGAAGACCTGACCGAGGAAGGCCTGCGCATCTTCACCAGCTTCGATCCGATCCTCCAGCTCAAGGCCGAGTCCGCCCTGAGCGAGACCTTCAAGCGTCTTTCCGGCCGCCAGGGTGTGGACGAGGTGGAGGCGGCGATGGTGGTGACCAACCCGGAGACGGGCGAGATCCAGGCGCTGATCGGCAGTCGCCAGCCGCGCTTCGCCGGTTTCAATCGCTCGCTGGATGCCAATCGTCCGATCGGTTCGCTGATCAAACCCGCCGTCTATCTCACCGCGCTGGAGCGGCCGAGCCAGTACACGCTGACCAGCTGGCTGGAGGACACGCCGTTCTCGGTCAAAGGGCAGGACGGCCAGATCTGGCGTCCGCAGAACTATGATCGCAAGGCCCACGGCACCATCTACCTCTATCAGGGGCTGGCCAACTCCTACAACCTGTCGACTGCCAAGCTCGGTCTGGAACTGGGCGTGCCCAATGTGCTCAAAACCCTCGAACGCCTGGGGGTGGATCGCAAATGGCCGGCCTACCCCTCGATGCTGCTGGGCGCCGGGGCGTTGAGCCCGATAGAAGTGGCGACCATGTACCAGACCCTGGCCAACGGCGGCTTCAACACGCCGTTGCGCGGCATCCGTAGCGTACTGGCCGCCGGTGGCGAGCCGCTCAAGCGCTATCCCTTCAAGATCCAGCAGCGCTTCGATCCGGGGGCCATCTACCTGGTGCAGAACGCCATGCAGCGGGTGATGCGCGAAGGCACCGGGCGCTCGGTTTACAGTCAGCTGCCGGCGTCCCTGACGCTGGCGGGCAAGACCGGCACCAGCAACGATTCACGGGACAGCTGGTTCGCCGGCTTCAGTCAGGACCTGCTGGCGGTGGTCTGGATGGGCCGCGACGACAACGGCAAGACGCCCCTGACCGGCGCCACTGGTGCGTTGCAGGTCTGGGCGGGATTCATGAAGAAGGCCGATCCACTGCCGCTGGACATGCCCATGCCGGACAACGTCGCGCCGGCCTGGGTGGATGCGGGGAGCGGTCAGGGTTCCGCGGCGGGTTGCCCCAACGCCGTGGAAATACCCTACATCCGCGGCAGCGAGCCGGCACCCGGGCAGGCCTGCGGGGTGCTGGATGCGCCGGCGGAAAACGTGATGGACTGGGTGCGCGGCTGGCTCAACTGATTCGCTTCGAGTGAGGATATGAATGGCTAAGTGGTGGGTTTCCGTGATGCTGGCGTCGGCGGTTCTGTCCGGCTGTACCAGCGTGCCCAGGGGTTCCATTCCGGTGCAGGATTCGTCCGGCCGCCTGATGGAAGACGAGCAGGGCGCTTTCGCCGGTCGTGGCGGGGTGGCCACGCCGTCCCAGCCACAGGCGCAGAGCCAGAGCCAGAGCCTGCCCGAGGATTCCGGCGTGGTGGTGATGGTGCCCGGTGGCGTATCTTCCGCGCCGCTGGAATCCTATCCGGATGGCAGCAGCGCCACCCCCTCCACCTACGACACCGCGCCGCTGAGCACGGGGCCGATCTCCAGCCAGGGCTCGTATTCGCAGCCGAGCGCACCGAGCATGCCCAGTGGCATTCCTTCAGGTGGCAGCCTGGCCGGTGACGAGCAACTGGACGGTCCGGTGCTGGCGCTGCTGACCAGCGCCCAGCAACAGCAGGGCAGTGGCGATCTGGATGGCGCCTCTTCAAGCCTGGAGCGGGCCCAGCGCATCGCGCCGCGGGAGCCGCAGGTGCTCTATCGGCTGGCCGAGGTACGTCTGGCACAAGGCGACGCTGCTCAGGCGGAGCAGCTGGCTCGTCGGGGTCTGACCTATGCCAGCGGCCGTCCGGCCTTGCAGGCCAGCCTCTGGGGGCTCATCGCACAGGCGCGGGAGCGCCAGGGCGATCCGTCCGGCGCCGCTCAGGCCCGCGAGAAGGCCCGGGTCAACATCTGATGGATGCCCGTTTATCCGCGCTGGCGGATCAACTGCTGCAGGTGGAGCGGGAGTTGCGCATGCTCGGCCTGTGGGCGGCTGAGCCGCCTTCGGCAGAGGCGCTCGCCAGCCAGCAGCCATTCTGCGTCGATACGCTGGATTTCGAGGCCTGGCTGCAGTGGATCTTCCTGCCCCGGATGAAACAGCTGCTGGAGGCGGGTGGGCCATTGCCGACGGCGTCAGGTATCCGGCCCATGGCGGAAGAGCGTTTTCGTGGTCGAGAGACTGAGATGAGGGCGCTGCTGGCAGCGCTTGAGGACTTTGACCGGTTGATCGTCGAGGCAGGCTGAGCGCCTGCCTCTTCATCCTGCTATTTCTTGCAGGTGGTCTCGATAGCCTTTTCGCTTTCCGCGATGCGGCTCTGACGCTCTTCTTCGGTCAGGCGACGCGTCTGGCCATTCTCTTCCGTGAGCACGCGAGGGTTGTTCTTCAACTGGGCGAGGTTGTTGCGTACGGTCTCGCAGTACTTCTTGCGCTCGGCTTCCTGCTTGGCGACGTCCTTCTTCACCTTCTCGTCGATGGCCTTCTGCTCGGCGTCTTCCGCACCTTCGTCCGCCGCGGTCGGGGCCGGTGCCGGAGGCGTCTTGGGATGTGAGATGTTCGGATTCACCTGTGTGCTGTTCTGCCCCTCCGGTGGCTGCGAACCGAAGTGGACATTCCCCTGGTCATCTACCCATTTGTAAATCTGGCCGGCGGTGGCACCGGTGCTCAGGGCGAGCAGCACACTGCACGCGAGAATCATGCGACGCATGTCGTTTCCTTTTTATCGGCAGCAAAACCTGCCCGTTACTATAACCAAAACCGGCGAATCTTCATCCTGCACCGCGTCACAAGCCGGCGGCGCAAGATTCTGCAATGAACGGCTTGACTTGGCGTTCGGTAATCCGAACAATCGGCAGCTCCTACTGCTGTGAGGTCCGCCGCAAGCGTCCCTCAGCTCAGTGGAAAAAGGCGCTACCCGTGCCGACCCCCGTTACACCCGCAACGCGTTACCTCGCGCTGGGAAGGAAAGGCTCCGCAAGATTGGGCTCTTCCGCTACTCGTCAGGCAGACCCCTGCATCATCAGCGACCACAGTCGCGCTTGTCCGCTGACCGGTAAGACCTACTCAAAGGACCACTCGTTGTCGGGTGGTGATCTGGCGTTCTAGAGGTGAACAACGTGGAGCTTTTATCCGGCGCTGAAATGGTCGTCCGCTCGCTGCGTGACGAAGGCGTTAAGTATATCTACGGGTACCCGGGCGGTGCCCTCCTGCATATCTACGATGCCCTGTTCAAGGAACCGGAAGTTACCCACATCCTGGTTCGTCACGAGCAGGCCGCCACTCACATGGCCGACGGTTACGCCCGCGCCACCGGCAAGGCCGGTGTCGTGCTGGTGACTTCCGGCCCGGGGGCGACCAATGCCATCACCGGCATTGCTACCGCCTACATGGACTCGATCCCGATGGTGATCATCTCCGGCCAGGTGCCCAGCACCGTGGTCGGTACCGACGCCTTCCAGGAAACCGACATGGTCGGCATCTCGCGTCCGATCGTGAAGCACAGCTTCATCATCAAGCATCCTTCGGAAATCCCCGAAGTGATCAAGAAAGCTTTCTACCTGGCGGAATCCGGCCGTCCCGGCCCCGTGGTCGTGGATATTCCCAAGGACATGGGCGATCCGTCCCAGAAGTACGAGTACAGCTACCCGAAGAAGGTCAAGCTGCGCTCCTACAGCCCTGCCGCCCGTGGTCACTCCGGGCAGATCCGCAAGGCCGTCGAGACCCTGCTGGCAGCCAAGCGTCCGATCGTCTACTCCGGTGGCGGCGTGGTCATGGGCGGTGCTTCCGAGCCGCTGACCGAGCTGGCGCGGATGCTCAACGTTCCGGTGACCAATACCCTGATGGGTCTGGGCGCTTACCCGGGCACCGACCGCCAGTTCGTCGGCATGCTCGGCATGCACGGCAGCTACACCGCCAACCTGGCGATGCACCACGCCGATGTCATCCTGGCCGTCGGCGCGCGCTTCGACGACCGTGTCATCAATGGCGAGACTGCGGCGAAGTTCTGCCCGAACGCCAAGATCATCCATATCGACATCGACCCGGCCTCGATCTCCAAGACCGTCAAGGCCGACATCCCGATCGTCGGCCCGGTCGACAGCGTGCTGACCGAGATGGTCGCCATCCTCCGCGAAATCGGCGAGACCCCGAACAAGGAAACCGTCGCCAACTGGTGGAAGCAGATCGACGAGTGGCGCGGCGGCGGCCGCCTGTTCCCCTACAACGAGGGCGACGGCAGCATCATCAAGCCGCAGACCGTGATCGAGACCCTCAGCGAAGTGACCAAGGGCGACGCCTACATCACCTCCGACGTGGGCCAGCACCAGATGTTCGCGGCCCAGTACTACCGCTTCAACAAGCCCAATCGCTGGATCAACTCCGGTGGCCTGGGCACCATGGGCTTCGGCTTCCCGGCGGCCATGGGCGTCAAGCTGAACTTCCCGGAAGCCGACGTGGCCTGCGTGACCGGCGAAGGCAGCATCCAGATGAACATCCAGGAGCTGTCGACCTGCCTGCAGTACGACCTGCCGGTGAAGATCGTCAACCTGAACAACGGTGCGCTGGGCATGGTTCGCCAGTGGCAGGACATGCAGTACAGCAGCCGTTACTCGCATTCGTACATGGAATCGCTGCCTGACTTCGTCAAGCTGGCCGAGGCCTATGGTCACGTGGGCATCCGCATCACCGACCTGAAGGATCTCAAGCCGAAGATGGAAGAGGCCTTCGCCATGAAGAACCGCCTGGTGTTCCTCGACATCGCCGTGGATACCAGCGAACACGTATACCCGATGCAGATTCGCGGCGGTGCCATGCGTGACATGTGGCTGAGCAAGACGGAGCGGACCTGAACATGCGCCATATCATCTCCCTGCTGCTGGAAAACGAGCCCGGCGCCCTGTCCCGCGTGGTCGGCCTGTTCTCCCAGCGCAACTACAACATCGAAAGCCTGACCGTGGCGGCGACCGAGGACCCGACCCTGTCGCGTCTGACCCTCACCACCGTCGGACATGACGACGTGATCGAGCAGATCACCAAGAACCTCAACAAGCTGATCGAAGTGGTCAAGCTGGTGAACCTGTCGGAAAGCGCTCACATCGAGCGCGAGCTGATGCTGGTGAAGGTCAAGGCCACCGGCGCCCAGCGCGCCGAGGTCAAGCGCACCACCGACATCTTCCGCGGGCAGATCGTCGACGTGACCAGCAGCGTCTACACCATCCAGCTCGCCGGCACCAGCGACAAGCTGGACAGCTTCATCCAGGCCATCGGCACCGCGTCGATCCTGGAGACCGTACGTAGCGGCGTCACCGGCATCGCCCGTGGCGACAAAGTGCTCAGCATTTAACTCTTTAGCGAAACGGCCCATAAGGCCAGACAAACCAGGGGAATTCCCATGAAAGTGTTCTACGACAAAGACTGTGACCTCTCGATCATCCAGGGCAAGAAAGTCGCCATCATCGGCTACGGCTCCCAGGGCCATGCCCAGGCGTGCAACCTGAAGGATTCCGGTGTGGACGTCACCGTCGGTCTGCGCAAGGGCTCGGCCACCGTCGCCAAGGCCGAGGCCCACGGCCTGAAAGTGGCCGACGTGGCCACTGCCGTCGCCGGTGCCGACCTGGTCATGGTGCTGACCCCCGACGAGTTCCAGGGCAAGCTGTACAAGGAAGAGCTGGAGCCGAACCTGAAGAAGGGCGCCACCCTGGCCTTCTCCCATGGTTTCGCCATCCACTACAACCAGGTCGTGCCGCGTGCCGACCTCGACGTGATCATGATCGCGCCGAAGGCCCCGGGCCACACCGTGCGTTCCGAGTTCGTCCGTGGCGGCGGTATTCCTGACCTGATCGCCATCTACCAGGACGCCTCCGGCAACGCCAAGAACGTCGCCCTGTCCTACGCCTGCGGCGTCGGCGGCGGCCGTACCGGCATCATCGAAACCACCTTCAAGGACGAGACCGAGACCGACCTGTTCGGTGAACAGGCCGTTCTGTGCGGCGGTTGCGTCGAGCTGGTGAAAGCCGGTTTCGAAACCCTGGTCGAAGCCGGCTATGCCCCGGAAATGGCCTACTTCGAGTGCCTGCACGAACTGAAGCTGATCGTCGACCTGATGTTCGAAGGCGGTATCGCCAACATGAACTACTCGATCTCCAACAACGCCGAGTACGGCGAGTACGTGACCGGCCCGGAAGTGATCAACGCTGAGTCCCGCGCCGCCATGCGCAACGCCCTGAAGCGCATCCAGGACGGCGAATACGCCAAGATGTTCATCTCCGAAGGCGCTGCCAACTACCCGTCCATGACCGCCTACCGCCGCAACAATGCCGCGCACGGCATCGAAGTGGTCGGTGAGAAGCTGCGCGCCATGATGCCGTGGATCGCTGCCAACAAGATCGTCGACAAGGCCAAGAACTAAGCTTCGTCGATGCTCGGAAGAAACGCGGCTCCGGCCGCGTTTTTTTATGCGCGTCCCGGGCTTCTGGTATAAAGCCCTCTCGTCTAGCCCGTGCTGCCGGCGAAACCCGCGCTGGCGCCAGGGGTCGAATTTCCAACCAATCGCTGCAAGGTGTTGTTCATGAACGAACGTCCCGAGGATTCCGGCAAGAGCCCCGAGCCCGAGAGCCTGTTGCCTATCGATGAGCACGTGGAGGAAGGCCGGGATGCCGAAGGCAGAAAGGTTCGCCACCGCGGCATCTACCTGCTGCCCAACCTGTTCACCACGGCGGCGTTGTTCTCCGGCTTCTACGCCATCATCAACGGCATGAGCGGCCAGTTCGACCACGCCGCCATCGCCATTTTTGTCGCCATGGTGCTCGATGGCCTCGACGGGCGCGTCGCTCGCCTGACCAATACCCAGAGCGCCTTCGGTGCCGAGTACGACTCCCTGTCCGACATGGTCGCCTTCGGCGTCGCGCCGGCTCTGGTCGCCTTCGAGTGGGCACTGGGCAGCCTCGGCAAGGTCGGCTGGATGGTCGCCTTCATCTATGTGGCCGGCGCCGCGTTGCGTCTGGCGCGCTTCAACACCATGGTCGGCAAGGCCGACAAACGCTACTTCATCGGCCTGGCCAGCCCAGCTGCGGCGGCGGTGGTGGCCGGTACCGTGTGGGCCTTCAGCGACTTCGGCATCAAGGGCTCGAACATGGCCTTCGTGGTCGCGTTGCTGGTGGCTGCCGCCGGCACTCTGATGGTCAGCAACATCAAGTACCACAGCTTCAAGGACCTGGACCTCAAGGGGCGCGTACCCTTCGTGGCCATCCTCATCGTGGTGCTGGTGTTCGCCGTGGTGTTCAGCGACCCGCCGCGCATCCTGCTGCTGATCTTCCTGGCCTACGCCGCCTCCGGTCCTGTGCAATATTTGTTGCAACTGCGCCGGCGTAAAGCGGCCGAGTGATGTAACGTCCTCGCGGCTCCGCAGTCTACTGGCGCATTCGATGTCCAGGCTGCGGAGCCCGCCATGCTGATCAAGATTCCTCCTGCATCCGCCTCGCGCGAATGCGACGTCACTCCCGAATCCGTCTACCTCTCTCGTCGCCGTTTCCTGGGCGCTGCGGGCGGCGCGCTGGCGCTCGCCGGATTGCCGGTGCGCGCTGAGAGCGAGCGCTACGCCGGCGTCGAGCTTGGCGCCCAGCCTTCCTGGTTCACCGAGAAGCTGCCGGATGTGCGCTGGCAGGCGGTCACCGCCGGGAACGAGGCGCTGACGCCCTACAAGGACGTCACTCACTACAACAACTTCTATGAGTTCGGGACCGGCAAGGGCGATCCGGCGCGCCATGCCGGGCGACTGGAAGTGGAGCCCTGGACCGTGATGATCGACGGCGAGGTGGCCAAGCCAGGGCCTGTGTCGCTCGAACAACTGGTGCAGCCCCATCGGCTCGAGGAGCGCATCTACCGGCTGCGTTGTGTGGAAGCCTGGTCGATGGTCATTCCCTGGCTGGGCTTTCCCCTGGCGGACCTGCTCAAGCGCGCCGAGCCGACGGGCAATGCCAGGTACGTGCGCTTCGAGACCAAGGTCGCGCCGGAGCAGATGCCGGGCGTGCGCTCGGGGTTCTCGCTGATCGACTGGCCTTATATAGAAGGCTTGCGCATGGATGAGGCCATGCATCCGCTGGCCCTCATGGCGGTGGGGCTCTACGGTCGGATACTGCCGAACCAGAATGGCGCGCCGCTGCGGCTGGTGGTGCCGTGGAAGTATGGCTTCAAGAGCATCAAGTCCATCGTGCGCATTAGCCTGGTCGCCGAGCAGCCCGGAAGCACCTGGGAAAGGCTGGCGCCGGACGAGTACGGTTTCTATGCCAACGTCAATCCGATGGTGGATCACCCGCGCTGGAGCCAGGCCACCGAGCGCCGGCTGCCGAACAGCCTGTTCAGTCCGAACGTGGTCGATACGTGTCTGTTCAACGGTTACGACGAAGTCGCCGGCCTCTACAGCGATCTCGATCTGCGGAAGCACTACTGATGCGCCATCCTTTATGGCGTGGCGCAGTGTTTCTGGTGGCGCTGGGATTCCTGTCCTTGTGGATCTACCAGGGAGCGATGGGGCTGAGTGGACCGGACCCGGGCAAGGTGTTGGTGGACAACCTGGGGCAGGGGGCTTTGATCCTGTTGCTCTGCACTCTGGCGATGACGCCGCTGCGCCGCCTCACAGGCTGGAACGGCTGGATGGCGGTGCGCCGTCAGCTGGGGCTCTGGTGCTTCGCTTATGGCGTACTTCATCTATGCGGCTATCTATTGTTCATCCTCGGGCTGCGCTTTGACCGCCTGTTGGCCGATCTGCAGGAGCGGCCCTACATCATCGTCGGGGCCCTGGCCCTGTTGTGTCTGCTGCCGCTGGCGCTGACCTCCAACCGCTACAGCCAGCGTCGCCTCGGTCGGCGCTGGCGCCAGTTGCACCGGCTGAGCTATGCAGTATTGGGGTTGGCGTTGTTGCACATGCTGTGGATCGTGCGCTCGGACATTGGCGAGTGGGCGCTCTATGCCGCGTTGGGAGCGCTGCTGATGTTGTTGCGCATCCCCTTGCTCGCGGGGGCTTTATCCGGTGTGCAGACGAAGATGACAAAAATCTTGCACAAGGGTGTTGACGGCCCAGATTAGGTCCTTATAATGCGCCCCACTTCCGGTGCAGGCCTCTCGGGAAACTCCTTGAAAATCAAAGAGTTGAACGAAAAAAGAGATTGCAGCGGCGGCGGATTCGAGTAGAATGCGCCGG
>NZ_BPFX01000013.1 GCF_019655855.1 Pseudomonas paralcaligenes
ACATAGTCGGCGAAGACGGTACCGCCGGTGTCGAGGGTGACGGCGATGCGCGGCGTGCCGCCGGTGGTGTCGACCACCACGGCCTCGCTGAAGTTGACGGTGAAGTCCAGGTTCTGGCCGGCGATGTAGGTGCCGTCTGCGGGGACCGAGACCGAATCGACAGCCGGTGCCTGGGTATCGAGTGCGTAGTTGTTGGAGTCGGTGGTGCCGGTGCCGGTGTTGCCGGCGGCATCGGTGTAGCCGGTGTTGTCCAGTGTGATCAGGTTGCTGGCATCGGTGACGTTGGCCGTCGGCGTCAACGTGGCGGTCCAGGTGACGCCGCCATCGGACGAGGTCAGGCCGCTGAGTGTGCCGTTGGCGACGGTGAAGTCGGCGGTGGTCAGGCCGGTGACGGCCTCGCTGAAGGTGATGGTGACGGTGGTGGTCTCGCCGGCGATCAGGGCGGTATCGGCCACCACCACGGTGGCAGTGGGGCGCAGGGTGTCGACCGCGTAGTTGTTGGAGTCGGTGCTGCCGGCACCGGCGTTGCCCGCCAGATCCTGCACTCCGGTGTTGTCTAGGGTGATCAGGTTACTGGTATCGGTGACGTTGGCGTTGGGCGTCAGGGTGGCTGTCCAGGTAATGCCGCCGTCACTGCTGCTGAGGTTGCTGAGCGCACCGTTGGCCACGCTGAAGTCTGCTGTGGTCAGCCCGGTCACCGCTTCGCTGAAAGTGATGGTGACGGTGGTGGTTTCTCCTACCCTCAAGGCGCTGTCGGCCACCACGACACTGGCGGTTGGCCGCTGGGTGTCGATGGCGTAGTTGTTGGAGTCGGTGCTACCGGTGCCAGTATTGCCCGCCAGATCCTGCACCCCGGTGTTATCCAGAGTGATCAGGTTGCTGCTGTCTTCGACGCTGGTCGCAGGTGTGAGGGTTGCGGTCCAGGTGATGCCGCCATCGGACGAGGACAGCCCGCTGAGGGTGCCGTTGGCGACGCTGAAGTCGGTGGTGGTCAGGCCGGTGACGGCTTCGTTGAAGGTGATGGTGACGGTGGTGTCTTCACCCATGCTCAGGGCCGTGTCACTGACCACGATACTGGCGGTCGGGCGTATACCGTCGATGACCAGTGCCTTGTTGGCGCCCAGGGAGCCGGCCGCGCCGGGCGCCGCGAGCGTCAGCAGGGCGTCGATGCCGGCGCCGTTGCGGATGGTGCCGCCGTTGAGCGCCAGGGCGGAGGTCGACACATAGTCGAGGTCCGAGGTGCTATCACCTGCCTGGACGGTGTAGCTGAAGGTCAGTGTGTTGGTGCCCGAGCCGGACAGGTAGTCGAGCGTGCGGTCCGTCGTACCGGTTTCCAATTGCAGCGTAGGCGCACCAGTGACGAATACCGCGGCATCGAAGGTGACGGTGATGGTGACCGTGTCGCCGATCCTGTAGGTGCCATTGGCGGTACTGGACGTTACGTCGGTGACGGTCGGTGCAAGCGGAGCGGTCAGCGTGAAGTCGTTGCCGTCGCCGCCGATATAGCTGGCGGTCAGTTGAGTGGCGTTGCCGCCCGCATTGAACACGCCGCCCTCGCCGATACCGCCGAAGGTGCCTGTCACGGCATCCGCAGCATCGTTGACGATGATGGTATAGCTGTCGCCGATGCCCGCCTGATAGCCGTGGGTGACCGCCAGCATCGCACCCGAGACATTGACTGTGCCATTCACGGCTACCCGGTCGTAGCCGGTGCCGGCCGTCGTGCCATTGATCTCGATGGCGAGCGTACTGCCCGACGCCATGATCAGGTTGCCGTCTATGGTCAGGGTGCCGACACCGCTGCCGGGGGCGAGCGTGGCGCCGTTGTTGAGGGTGACGTTGCTGTCGATGCTGCCGCTACCACCCAGCGTGGCGCCGGTCGCCACGGTGACGTTGGCCGTTGCGGTCAGGGCGCCGTTGACCAGCAGGCTGCCGGCATTGACGCTGGTGGTGCCGGTGTAGGCATGGTTGCCGCTCAGGGTCACGCTGCCTGCGCCGTTCTTGGTCAGCCCACCCGCGCCCGCCAGGGCCGTGGCGACGGTGGCGGTGTCGCCGGCGCCGTTGACCACGTTGAGGGACAGGCCGGAGCCGATCGACAGGGTGCCGCCGGACAGCGTGACACCGCTGGCGGAATCGAGGTTCAGGGTCAGGCTCTCGCCCAGCGCGCTGGCCGCCGAGGTCGACACCGTCTGCCCCGCCAGGCTGGCGTCGATCACGATGGTCTGGCTGCCGGTGACATCTGCTGCCGCGATGGCGATCGCCTCGCTGAAGCTCACCCCATCGCTGACATTGACCGTAGTGGTGTCGGTGGCATTGGTGACATAGATGGTGTCGCTGGTCACGGTTACGTTAGCGGTGGTGCTCGAGTAACCGTCGCTGAGGGTGTAGCGCATGGTCGCGTCACCGCTCGGTGTGTCGCTGCGGTAGCTGATGTGGCGCGCTACGTCCTGCACCAGGGCGGTGGTGGCCGCCGTGCCGCTGCTGGTGAAGGTGATGGTCAGAACACCGCCGGTACTTGTGAATGTCGCAAAGGTCTGGCCACCGGATTGCAGGTTGCTACCGTTTACGGTGAACAAGGCACCTGCCGTATTGAGGCCAAGGATGTCCGCGGAAACCGCTGTGCCGGCGCGCTGTACGGTCAGGCTGGCGCCGCTCCAGTTGCCGTTGCCGCTGTTGAGCGCGCTGAATTCCGCATCGAACATCGCCGCGTTGCCGCCAACGTCCAGCATCACCGTATTGCCCACGCCGGCCCAGGCGACGCTGTCGCCATTCAGGTTGCTGATGCCGGGTGCGGAATCGATCACGATGGCCTTGTTGGCGCCGAGGGAGCCGGCTGTGCCGGGCGATGCCAGTGTCAGGATCGCATCGTTGCCGGCGCTGTCGCGGATGCTGCCGCCATTGAGCGCGAGGGCGCTGGTGCTCACGTAATCCAGATCCAGGCTGGTATCGCCGGACTGGATCGTGTAGCGGAAGGTCAGTGTGTTGGTGCCCGAGCCGCTGAGGTAGTTCACCACCCGGTCGTTACTGCCGGTTTCCAGCGTCAGTTGCGGTGTGCCGCTGACGGTGACGTTGTCATCGAAGGTAACCGTGATGTCGACGGTCTGTCCGGTGACGTAGTGGCCATTGGCGGTCGTTGCGGAAACCGCGCTGATGGCGGGCGCCTGCGTGTCGATCGCATAGTTGCTCGAATTCGCCGTGCCGCTGCCTGCCAACCCACCGCTGACGCTGGTGACGCCTGCCAGGTCGACGGTAATGACGTTGGTCGCGTCGGTGACGCTGGCGTTGGGAGTGAAGGTGCCGGTCCAGGTGGTGCCGCCATCGCTGGAGCCAAGGCCGCTGATGGCACCGTTGGGCACGGTGAGGTCGGCCGTGGTGAAACCGGTGACCGCCCTGGAGAACACGAAGGTGACGGTGGAGGTTTCACCGATCTTCAGTGCGTTGTCGGCAAAGGTGGCGGATACGAGGGTCGGTGGCGCGATGGCATCGGCGACGCCGATTTCGTCGAGCAGCAGGAAGTTGCCGTTGATATCCGGCTGGCCGGCGTCCGGGTTGGTGATGCGGATTTCGTCCACGTTCTGGAAGATCGAGGCCGTCAGCCCCGTCGACTGGCTGAAGGTGCTCGAATAGGTAACTGAGTCGATGCCCAGGGTCACGCTGCCCAGGAGCTGGCCGTCCCGATAGGCGCTGAAAGTGACTTGCGACTGGACGCCCAGGTAATCGACGACCCTGATGCCGGTGAAGGAGAAGTCCGCGCCGTCCTGGCTGCGGATGACGAAGACAGGGGTTCCGAAACCATCGTTGTCGCCGCCGATGCCTTCATCGGGCCCCGTGGGGCCATCGCCAAAGAGATCCGAGTAGTAGCCCCAGGTGGCATTGCTGTTCACATTGCTGCCGGCGGCCGCCGAATAGATCTCGATGGCGATGCCGGGAATGTCGACGGAGCCAGCCTCGCCATCGGTGACCGAAGGGCCCAAGGCGAAATTGTCGGCGCCATTGAAATCGAGGATGCCCGAGAACAGCCGCCCGGTGAACGCCTCCCGGACAGGCGCCGAGAAGGGGGCCGCCGCCTCGATCGAGCCGTGGGTGACTTCCAGCAGCCAGTCGCCGCCACGGGCGGCGGCGCCGGTGGAGTCGTCGGAAGCGGCGACATCGGCTCCGGTGAGCAAGGCGATCTGGTCGACGAAGGCCTGACCGGCGGTTCCGCTGCCGACATCGCAACCGTAGAAGAGCATGTCGCCATCCGGGCCGAGGCTGGCTCCGATCCGTGCGAGTTCCGCGGCCCGCCCATCCAGGCTGGCGCGGTCCAGCGTGATGCTGCCCAGGGTGATCTGCCCCGGCAGGCCGTGGCTGACGATATGGATGGCGTCGATGCCGCTGCGCCCAGCCAGGTGGTCGCCGATCTGCTTCAGCCCGTCTTCATTGGGATCGAGCACCACCACCTCGGTGCCCTGTTGCACGCCCGCCAGCAGTTGCTGGTAGTTCTCGACCTGACCGTCGATGAAGAGCACTTCCTGGCGGTGATCGGCGCTGCCGGAGGGGGCCGCCGCGAGGGTGTCGTGGCTGTCGGGGGCATCCGCCGCAGGGCTGGCGGACGGTGTGGCGGCGGCTTCCACTGCCGTGGCGGCGACCGCGCCGTCGAACATCATCCGCGCTTCGAGGGAGAGCGCCAGGGGGGAGCGGGATGGCCCGGCAAGGGGGCTGCCAGAGGTGTTCTTATTCTTGTTCCAGAACATGGTGCAGCTCCCGGTAATTGCATACGGCCAGCAATGAATCGGTTGAATTTGGCGGGCTGGATCAGGCCTTGTCAATCGCCATGAATACGGAATCTGGTCGAGCGGTCGGGAAATGCTTTCGCTCGGCTCCTGTTTGGAGCGCCGGGCCTGCGACCAGGCGTCACTGTGCCGCCATCCCGCGCTGGATTACCCTCGTTCCATCTGGCTGCCATCGTGCAAGCGGCAGCCGCAGGCCCAGCAGGGGACGAGAAATGCCCATCCCACCCGCAGATGCCCAGCGCATGCTGGATATGCGCACCGCCGCGTTCCGGGACCTCCAGGCGTTCCTCCGGGAGCACGGCCCCGTCGACACGGCGGAGAAGGAAGCGGAATTCGAGCGGCTGCGGGCGAGGGCGGAGGCCGTGGTGGCGGCCCTCGGCGAATCGCTGGCGGCCTAGGTCTCGTCACCGGGATTGCATGTGCGGGCCCGGGGCTCTAGCCTGAGCCGCTCGTTCCGGATGGTAGCCCGTGGCCATGCTTTCCTTCTTCGCCCCTCTTCCCTGTAGTGCCGCCCTTCGCGCGGTCCTGCCTCCTTCACGGTCAGCGGCGCGGTGGTAGCGTCTTCCATGTCGCTCATGCGCACATTGCTCTCGATCTGCCTGCTCTGCGGCGCGCCGCTGTCATGGGCTGCCCGCGAGGATGTCGAGGTTTCCCACTGGTGGGTGTCCGAGGGCGAGCGGGCCAGCATCGATGTGATCCGCCGCCACATGGAGAAGCAGGGGCTGGTCTGGCGGGAGGCGGTTACCGCGGGCAGCGGTACCAGTCGCTACAGCGATGTGCTGCGCAAGCGGGTCGCTGCCGGCGATCCGCCCATGGCGTCCCAGGTGATCGGCTATGACATCCACCAGTGGGCCAGCCAGGGCAAGCTGGAAATCCTCGACGACATCGCCCGCGAGCAGGAGTGGGACGAGGTGGTGCCCTACGGCATCCAGCACCTGTCCCGCTACGAGGGGCACTGGGTGGCCGCACCGATCAACGCCCACTCGACCAACTGGCTGTGGGTCAACGGCCCGCAGTTCGCGCGCCTGGGCATGGCGCCGCCGGACTCCTGGCCCGACCTCCTGGCCCTGCTGGACAAGGCCAGGGCCAATGGCCTGATCGCCCTGGCGATCGGGCATGAGCCGTGGGAACACACCCTGCTGTTCGAGTCGGTCGCCGTCGGCGCCGGCGGGGCCGAGTTCTACCGCCGGGCGTTCCTCGAACTGGACCCCGGCGCACTGGACGAGCAACTGCTGACGCGCATCTTCGAGCGCATGAGCCAGCTGCGCGGCTACCTCGACCCCGGTTTCCGCACCCGCAGCTGGGACCAGGCCACCGACCTGGTGCGTGTCGGGCAGGCGCTGCTACAGGTGCAGGGCAGCTGGGTCGATGGCGAGTTCAGCCATCACGGGATGCTGCCCGGCCGCGACTACGAGTGCTTCCGCTTTCCCGACACCCAGGGCGTGTTCCTGTTCAACAGCGACCAGTACATGCTGTTCAAGGACAAGCCCATGCACCCCGAGACGCGCCGGACGTTCGTCCGTACGCTGATGGAGATCGACCTGCAGCGCGAGCTGAACATCGCCACCGGCGCGGCGCCCGCCCGGGTCGATGTGCCGCGGGAGAGCTTCAACCGCTGTGGCCAGCAGGCGATCAACGACCTGCGCGGCGCCAACATGCGCCGCACGCTGATGGGCTCCATCGCCATGGGCAATGCCAATCCGGCCCCGGTCAAGAACGCGATCTACCAGGTGGTCAGCGACCACTTGATGGGCCGTATCGACGACGCCGAGGCGGTCGCCCGCCTGCGGCGGCTCGTCGACGATGCGTCCAATCCATAGGGAGATGTCCATGCGGTTCTTCAGCAACCTGAACCTGACCGGCAAGATCGTGACGCTGGTCGCCCTGCTGGGAGCCCTGTCGATCATCATCACGCTGTATTCGATGCACCATCTGTATTCGGTCGACCGCGACTACCGGGCGCTGATCGACCGCGATGCCCAGGCCTCGGTGCTGATCGGCTCGGCGCTGCTCGACCTGAGCGACGCCAGCCGCCTGGTGTTCTCCGTGCTGACCGAGCAGGAGGAGGCGAAGATGCGCGCCACCCAGCTGCGGCTGAACGAGCGGCAGGCGCAGTTCCGCGAGAAGATCGCCAGCATCGCACCCTTGCTGGACGACCCGGCGCCGAAGCTGGAGGAAATCCTCGAGCAGGAGCAGCAGGTGTTCGAGCTGGCGGGCCAGATCATCGATTCGGCGGCGCGCTGGCGGGGTGATCGCGCCCTCGACATCATCCATTCCCGCTTCGACCCCCGGCTCAACGAGCTGCGCGGCAACATGGACGCCCTGCGCGACGAGATCATCGAGCACTTCCAGAGCGCCTCGCTGCAGCTCAACGCAGCGACCCGCAGCACGCTGCTGGCGACCGCGATCTCCTTCGGCCTGGCGCTGACCACCATCATCGGCATGTCGGCGTACCTGTCGCTGACCCAGATTTCCCGCCCCATCAACCAGCTGACCCGGACCATGGGGCAACTGAGCCACCGCCACTACGACGAGCGCATCGAGCACACCGAGCGCCGCGACGAGGTCGGCAGGATGGCCCAGGCGCTGCAGGTGTTCCGCGACAACATGCAGCGCGCCGACCGCCTGGAGCTGGAGGCCCGGGCCAGCGAGGAGATCCGGCGCATCTCCCGGCAGTTGGTCGAACTTACCGACGCCATGCCCGGTGCGGTGTTCCAGCTCATGGTCAGGCCCGATGGCAGCCAGCGCTTCACCTTCCTGAGCGGCAAGGCCGGCAAGTTCATCGGCCAGGAAACCCTGGTGAACAGCTCGGGGCTGCGTCTGGACGGCATCCGCGTCGAGCGCAGCGCCGCCGCCGACCAGGCGATCGAGCAGGCCATCGCGCGCAGCCTGGAGGCGCTGCAACCCCTCGACATCGACATGCAGGTGGCGCTGGACGACCGCCGCTTCTGGCTCAAGACCCTGGCGACCGCGCGGCGCACGGACGACGGCTCCACCCTGTTCAACGGCATCTGGCTGGACATCAGCGACATCAAGGAACAGGCGCGGGCGCTGGAGGAGGCCAAGGAACTGGCCGAGCAGGCAGCCAAGGCCAAGGCCGCGTTCCTGGCGACCATGAGCCATGAAATCCGCACGCCGATGAACGCCATCCTGGGGCTGGCCCTGCTCGCCCTCAGGCATCCCCTGGAGCCCCGGCAGCAGGGGCGCCTCGAGAAGATCCTGCGCGCCGGCCAACACCTGCTCGGCATCATCAACGACATCCTCGACTACTCGAAGATCGACGCCGAGCACCTACAGGTGGAGGCGATCCCGTTCTCGCCCCGGCAACTGCTCGAGGACGTGCGCGAGATGTTCGAGGAGCGGGCGGCCAGCAAGGGTCTGGAACTGCGGATCGAGGCGCCTGACGAACTGCCCCTGCTGGTCGGCGACCCGCTCAGGGTCAGCCAGATCCTGATCAACTACGTCAACAACGCGCTCAAGTTCAGCGACCGTGGCCGGGTGACGCTGCGCTTGCGCCTGGAGCGGGAAGACGGGCTGGTCCTCCACGGCGAGGTGGAGGACCAGGGTATCGGCCTGTCGGAGCAGGAGACCCGCTCCCTGTTCCAGCCGTTCCAGCAGGCCGATGCCTCCATCACCCGCCGCTTCGGCGGCACCGGACTCGGGCTGGCCATCTCCCGCAGCCTGGCGGAGCTGATGGGCGGTGGCGTCGGGGTTCGCAGCCAGCCGGGAGAGGGCAGCGTCTTCTGGTTCCGCATCCGGGTCGCCGAGGCGGCGCTCGGTGAGCAGGCGCGGAACCTGCCGGTCGCCTATCCGCGGGTCAGCGCCAAGGCGCTCAATGGCCTGCGCCTGCTGCTGGTCGACGACAACGAACTCAACCGGCTGGTGGCCAACGAGCTGCTGAAGGAGGCCGGCATGCAGGTCGATCAGGCGGAGGACGGGCGACATGCCATCGACCTGCTCGAACAGGCCCATGACGGCACCTATGACGCGGTGCTGATGGACCTGATGATGCCGGAGATGGACGGCCTGACCGCGACCCGCCTGTTGCGGCAGAACCCGCGCTTCGGCAGCCTGCCGATCATCGCCATGACCGCCAACGCCAGCCAGCAGGATATCGAGCAATGCCTGGCCGCCGGCATGAACGCCCACGTCGGCAAGCCCATCGACGAGCAGCAGCTGTGGCGGACGCTGCTCCAGCACTGCCTGCATGAGGAGCCCGTGCAGGTCGTACCGGCGGCCGCGGCGCCGGTCGAGCCGGTTCGCCAGGGCAGGGTGCTGGACCCGAAACCGCTCGAACATCTGCAGCGCCTGGTGGCGCCTGAGCGTTTCACCAATATGCTGAATATGCTGATGGAGGATTGCCGGCAGCGTGGCCGCTCGTTCGCGGCGCTTGCCGAGCAGGCGGATCTGCAGCCGCTGGACCAGCAGGCCCACGACCTGATCAGCACCGCCGGGCACGCGGGGCTGGTGCAGCTCGCCGACCTCGGCAAGGCGGTTCGCCAGGCCCTGCAGCGGTCGGACGTGGCCGCGGCGCGGGCTTTGGCGCTGCAGGTTGACCGCGCGGCAGCGGATGCCGTGCGGGAGCTGGAAACCCGCTTCGGTGTCGCTGGCTGACGGCGAAGCTCTGAGAGGGATCTTTCATGTCCGAGAACAGGGCCTATCGGCCCGGCCCGTCGAGCGGGAGCGCGCAGAAGGTGCTCCTGGTGGATGACGTGCCGCTCAACCTGGCGTTCGCCGCCGCCGAGATCGAGGACCTCTGCGTGCCATTGCTGGCCGGCAGTGGCGAGCAGGCGCTGCGGATGGCGCTCGGCGAGCGGCCCGAGCTGATCCTGCTGGACGTGCACATGCCGCTGATGGACGGCTTCGAGGTGTGCCGGCGGCTCAAGCAGAACCCGCTCACGGCGGACATCGCGGTGATCTTCCTGACCGCCCTCGACGAGGAGACCGACGAGGAATTCGGGCTCAACCTGGGCGCCATCGACTACATCGCCAAACCGTTCAGCCCCGCCATCCTGCGGGCCAGGGTGCGTAACCATCTGCTGGCGCAGAAGCAGCGCCTGCAGCTGCAGCGGCTCACCCAGCTCGACGGCCTGACCGGCATCGCCAATCGCCGCCGCTTCGACCAGGCCCTGGCGCTGCAATGGCAGCGGCTCGCCGAGCTGGCCCAGCCGCTGGGGCTGCTGATGGTCGATGTGGACGGCTTCAAGGCCTACAACGACTACTACGGCCACCTGGCGGGCGACGAGGTGCTGAGGGGTGTCGCCGAAACCCTGGAAGGGCACATGCGGCGGCACGACGACCTGGCTGCCCGCTATGGCGGCGAGGAGTTCGCCTGCATCCTGCCGGCGACGGACCTGGAGCAGGCGGCCGAGGTCGCCGAGGCCATCCGCGAGGCCGTGGTCGATCTGTGCATCCCCCACGCGGGCTCGCCCGTGTCCGATTGGGTCAGCGTCAGCATCGGTTGTGCCAGCGTCGTGCCCGCTGTGGAAAGCACGCCCCGCGAGTTGCTTGCCGCGGCTGACGACCGACTGTATCGGGCCAAGAGCGAGGGGCGTAATCGGGTTGTGGCCCGCTAGCCGTATTGGCGCGCGCCTGGGGCCTGATAGAGCGTCAGGTGGCTCTGCGTCACGGCAATAGGGGGGAAGACCCTGTACGGACAAGGCACACACGAAATCCCGTCATTCCCGCGTAGTCGGGAATCCAGTTGCGGGGCAAGGCAACGCGCTCATGAGTTCCCGCCTGCGCGGGGACGACGGGGCGTTGGGCCTTGTGCGTAAGGGGAAGCTCCGCCTGTCCTATGGTTGGGTCAACGATCGAGCGTCGCGGAAGATGGGCTTTGCGCCAGGGCAGTCGGGTGAGGGCGCTACACGGACAGGGTGGATAGGATATTCCGTCATGCCCGAGAAGTCGGGAATCCAGTTGCGGGGCAAGGCCGTGCGTCCTGGGTTCCCGCCTGCGCGGGAACGACGGGGCGTTGGGCCTTGTGCGTAAGGGGAAGCTCCGCCTGTCCTATGGTTGGGTCAACGATCGAGCGTCGCGGAAGATGGGCTTTGCGCCAGGGCAGTCGGGTGAAGGCGCTACACGGACAGGGTAGATAGGATATCCCGTCATTCCCGCGTAGGCGGGAATCCAGTTGTGGGGCAAGGCCGTGCGTCCTGGGTTCCCGCCTGCGCGGGGATGACGGGGCGTTGGGCCTTGTGCGTAAGGGGAAGCTCCGCCTTTCCTATGGTTGGGCCAATGATCGAGCTTCGCGGAAGATGGGCTTTGCGCCTGGGCAGCCGGGTGAAAACGCTACACGGACAGAGTAGATAGGATATCCCGTCATTCCCGCGAAGGCGGGAATCCAGTTGCGGGGCAAGGTCGTGCGTCCTGGGTTCCCGCCTACGCGGGAACGACGGGGCGCGGTGCTTAGGAGTACGGCGCCCCCCAGAGGTGCCTGCCAGCATGCCGACATTGCGTGACACTAGGCGTCCTGGACCGGCTCCGGCTCATCGGCGTGTTGCGCCACGCCGGACAGGCGGTCGATGCAGCTGAGCAGGTCCTTGGTGCTGGCGGGCTTGAGCAGCACCGCGTCGAACATCAGGTCGGCGCGGGCGCTGGCGGTGCGTGCGGGGGAGGCCGAATAGAGCAGCACCGGCAGGCCGGGATGGTTGCTCCTGATCTCCTGCAGCAGCGCCCAGCCATCCATGCCCGGCATGATCTGGTCGGTGATCAGCAGGTCGGCGGGCTGCTCCTCGAGCCGGGCCAGGGCCTCTTCGGCACTGCCGGCCAGGGTCACGTCGAAGCCGTAGCCGGCCAGCAGGTCACCGAGAAAGGCGCGGGTCAGCTCGACGTCGTCGACCAGCACGATGCGGCGCTCGCGGCCGTCGATGGTGGCGACGTGGCTCTCCACGAAGACCGTGTCCAGTTCCTCCTCCGCGGCGCCCTCCAGCCAGAGCTGGAAGCCGAAGGTGCTGCCCCCCGAGGGATTGCCCTCGATGCACAGCGTGGAGCCCATCTGCTCCAGCAGTTCGTTGACGATGGACAGGCCAAGGCCGAAGCCGTCGGTATGAGTGACGTTACTGCCCCGCTGGAAAGGCCTCAGCAGCCTGTCCCGGGCGTCCGGGGGCAGGCCTATGCCGTTGTCCTGCACGGTGAAGGACAGGCGGAACTGGTGGTGATTCTGCTCCGTGCACTCGATGCGCAGCACGATCAGACCGTTGCTGGTGAACTTGGCGGCGTTGTTCAGCAGATTGATCAGTATCCGGCGCAGCTGGCGGAAGTCGGCGTGCACCAGCAGCGGCAGGTTGCTGTCCAGGCTGCACTCCAGGCGGTTGTTCTGGCGCGTGGCGATGTATTTCCCTTCTTCCGCGATCTCGCGTAGGAAGCCGAACAGGTAGCCCGGCTTGAGGCTGAGTTCGATCTGCTGGAGTTCGCTACGCGAGAACTCCAGCAGGTCGTCCAGCAGCTCCAGCTGCTCGCGGGCGTTGCGCTCGATGCGCTCGGGGTATTCGGAGTCGGGGTCGGTCCGCAACTGGTGGGCGTAGCTGATGATGCTGCTCAGCGGCGCGCGCATGTCGTGGCTAATGCGCGCCAGCAGGGCGCTGCGCGACTGCAGTGATTCGCGCAGCTGCTTGGTGCGCAGCTGGACCTGGCTTTCCAGGCGTTCGTGCTCGGCCTGCTGCAGGTAGTCGATCTCGGCCAGCGCACTGCGCTCGCGCTTCCTGCTATGGGCGATGGCGAACACCAGCGTGCTGATCAGGAGGAAGACGATGATCAGGGACGAGGATAGGCCGAGCCTGTCCTCGCCATACAGCCAGACCTCGTTCTCCGTTTCCCACAGCAGTCCCTTGCTGCCCTGCGCCAGGAACAGGGCGCAGATCAGCCAGGCGAGCCAGCTCAGCCGGACCTTCTTGTACAACGCCACGCCGAAGGTCAGCGGAATCAGGAGGTAGGCGGCGTTCCGATAGTGGATGAAGACGTTGCGGGTGGCGATGAAATCGCCATAGGCGCCCCACAGCAGGAGCAGCCCACCCGCGATCAGGTACAGGGAAAAGAGCCACTGCAGCCAGAGGGGCAGCAGTTTCACCCGGAACAGGACGAAGGTGTAGACGAAGAAGATGGAGAAGGCGATCGCCGAGACGACCGCCACCAGCTCGCGCGACCAGGGCAGCAGGGCGGGCAGGTAGAACAGGTAGCCGCTGGCCAGCGCGGTCAGCGAGAAATAGAAGAGCAGCGTGAAGGCATTGATGATGAGGAGCCGGAAGCGCAGCAGGAAGCCGGCGACCAGGCTGATCGGCAGGATCAGCAGCAGGATGCCCCAGGCCAGGCCATCGACCAGCTGGGCCGCCATGCTTTTCTCGAAGAAGGCGGTGTCCGACCACAACTGCGGGTTGATGATCATCCGGCTCTTGCTGACCACGCGGATCAGCACCAGGGCCTCCTCCTGGGCGCCCACTTCGACGGGGAACCGCGGCTGGCGTTCGGCGACGGCCCACTGTTCGAGCGGGTAGGCGCTGCCGGCCTTCATCCCGTTCCACATGCCGTTGCTCAGGATGTGGACCTGGACATCCTCCAGGCGGGCGTCGCCCACGGTGAGCCAGCGTTCGCAGGGCTCCGCCAGCGGGTTGTACAGGTGGAAGCGCACCCAGATGGCCGAGTGGGTGAAGGCCAGCGGGGGAGGGGCGCTGTGCACGTCGAAGAACCTGGCGTCGTCAAGCTCGGCCACGTCGGCGGCGGTGAGGTTCTTCGACGGATCTTCGAGAATCTGGGCGGAGGGCAGCAGCGTGACCACTTCCGAAAGACATTGCACGGCGCCCACGGAGGCGACCGAGGGCGTCGGCAGGCTCGCCAGCGCCATGGCCAGCAGCAACAGCAGGCATCTACTCATGCATTCCAGCGGGCTTTGTCCTGTTCGCTTGGCGATCATCGGGGGGCTGCCCGCCATGATACCGCCGCGTCGCCGAGGGTGCCGCCGGCTGGCGACGTCAGGTGCCCGGAGGTGTCTCGGCGGTAGGTTCCGATGCGCCGGCCCTGGCCTGGCTGCGGTATTTCGACGGGGTCATGCCCAGGCGCTGGCGGAACGCCGTGGTGAAGTTGGCGGCGCTGTTGAAGCCCACCAGCTCGGCGATGTCCTGGATGTCCATGTCGCTGTCGGCGAGCAGTTCCTGGCTCTTGCGCAGGCGCTCCTCGCGAATCCAGGCGAAGACCGTCATGCCCAGGTGCTGGCGGAAGATGGCGGACAGCTTCTTCTCGTGGGTGCCGGCCTGGCGCGCGATCTCTGCCAGGGGCGGCACGTCCTCGAGCCTGCGGCCGATCAGGCGCATGGCGGCGTGGAGGATCATCTGATCCGCCGGCTGCAGCCCTTCGGGCACGCCCACCGGGGCGGGGCGCTCGCGCCAGACCAGCTGCAGGTGGATGCGGATGCGCGCCAGCACTTCCTCGGGCACGTAGGGCTTGACCATGTAGTCGACGCTGCCCAGGCTGAGGCCCTCCAGGCGCTCCTCCACGCTGGCGGCGCTGGTCAGGAAGATGATCGGCGTCTGCTGCAGGGCGGGCGCCTCGCGCAGCAGGCGGCAGACCGCGAAGCCGCTCATCTGCGACATGTGGACGTCCAGCAGGATCAGGTCGGGATAGAGCGCCATAGCCCGTTGCAGGCCAGTGCGCGGATCTTCCGCGAGGGACAGGTGCATGCCCTGGGTACGCAGCAGCTCGAGCAGGGGACGCAGGTCTTCCGGACGGTCGTCGATCACCAGGATATGTGGGGGGCGACTCGCAGAGTTCGTGGGTTCAACCACGGTACTTCTCTCCTTGCATACATGACGGGGGAACCAGTGAAGTCATCGGGGCTCTTGCGAGCGCCGGCCTTCCACTGCACATCCTCAGCCGCCTGTCGCGAGTTCGCGTCTCGGGCTGCGATGCCGCCACCTCGCATGGCACGGCACCCTTAGCTCCCGGTTGCAAGGTTACTCCAGATTCTTATGCACTCTGGTGTTCAAGCATCGCTTTCATCCCATCCAGCAAAAGAATCGTCCGCTCCAGCAAAATTTTGTGTACAGGTGTTCTGCCAAGATGCCGGCCAATCACTGGCAGCTGCAGGCGCCAACGAGCCGAACGATCGGCCTGAGCCCGCCATTTGCCAGTTCACACCGGCGCCCATGGTCCACATGGCGCCTCTGGTTCTTTCAAATGTGCAATTCGGGGAGTGGGTCAGGCATGAATGCAAGATGGATGGGCAGCATTTGTTTGGATGGCGTTTCCAGAAGGCCTGTTTCGAAAGTGCTGCTTGCACTTCCTCTGCTGGGCTTCTCCACTGTCGCCCTCGCTGCGGACCTGGCGCTGGACTTCCAGGATTCGCCGAACATCGGCCCTGCCGGAGGCGTGTTCACCTACAGCCTGGGGCTGCAGAATAACGGCCCTTCCGCCGAGGGCAGCGCCACCGGCATCACCACCTCCTTCAACATGCCCGTCACCGGCGGTAGCACCTATGGCCAGTTCGTGACGTACCGGGTGGTCGGCGGGACCGGCACCTGTATCTACAACGCCGGCCCTCAGACCGTCACCTGCAACGGCCTTTCGGCGCTGGCGTTCAACCAGGCGATGACGATCGAGATCGACGTCCGCCTGCCGAACGCCGGCACCTACACCAGCAATGCATCCGCCGCTAGCACCGGCGTGACCGCGGATACCAACCTGGGCAACAACTCCGCGCCGCAGACCACCACGGCCCAGGCCGCCTCCGACCTGCAACTGAACGCCACTTCGAACGCCGCCCCCGGCATCCTGGCGGGCGAGCCCTACGCCTACCAGCTGGAAGTCGTCAACAACGGGCCGGACGCCATGCCCGCCAACTCGGGGACCCGGGTGACCTTCCAGGTGCCGAGCGGCGCCTCCGTCACTGCGCGGCCCACCGGCAGCGGCTGGACCTGCACACCGGCCTCGGGCTACCCGCTGAGCAACAACGAACTGATCACCTGCGACCGCAACCAGGCGCTGGCCAACGGCGCGCCGGCGCCGGTCATCACCGTGCCCGCCGTCTCCAACACCAATGGCAACGTGTCGTCCTCCTTCCGGGTCGCCGGCCTGCAGCAGAACGGCGAACCCGTGCCGGATGGCAACGAGTCCAACAACATCGACGGCGTGCCGCTGACATTCGATCCGGGTACCGACGTCGGCATCACCAAGGCGCGCACCTCGCCGGCCGGCAGCGGGGCGGTGGCCCAGGGCAGCACGGTGACCTACACCCTCACGCCCCGCCACCTGGGCGGCCAGCAGCCCGGCGGCACCATCACGGTGACCGACACCCTGGGCGCGGGGCTGTCCTTCGCGACGCCGACGGCCTTTACCGCCGGCAGCGGCTGGTCCTGCAGCACCGCCGGCAGCGTGCTGACCTGTACGCGCTCCGGCTGGAGCGGCGGCAACTTCAGCAACATGCCCACCATCCAGGTGCATGCCGTGGCGAACGACCTCGGCACGCTGGGCAACACCGCGGTGATCGCGACTCCCGGCGACGCCAACTCCAGCAACAACACCAGCGCGGTGAACATCAACTCCAGCGACGAGTCGGACCTCGCCGTGTGGAAGGCCGGTCCCCGTCACGCGGTGGCGGTGAACGAACTCTTCCCCTACTGGCTGGCCGTGCGCAACGAAGGGCCGCTCAATGTGGAGGCCGGACAGCTCATTCGGGTGACCGACACGCTGCCGCCCAATGTCCAGGCGCAGGGCCTGCCAGCGGGCACCGGCTGGGACTGCAGCGCCAGCACGCTGACGGTGGTCAACTGTACGCGCCCGGGCCCGCTGGCGAGCGGCCAGGCCACCGACGCGATCAGCGTGCCGGTGCGCGCCACCGCCGCGGGCGTGCTGCAGAACGTCGCCTGTACCGCCCTGGAAGGAACCGGCAGCTCGACGGACAGGAATGCGGCCAACGACTGCACCGGCCAGGTGGAGACCCGCGTCACCAACGAGCAGGCCGATCTGAGCATCCAGAAGCTGGCATCGTCCGCCCTGATCAAGACCGGCGAGCCGCTGACCTATACGCTGGAAGTGACCAACCATGGTCCCGATGCCTCGACCAACGTGATGGTGGAGGATGACCTGCTCAGCCTGCTGTCGCAGGGCGGCCTGCAATCCGTGTCCATTTCGCCCGCGCCGGCCGCCGGTTTCGGCTGCCGTATCGGCGACACCGGTCCCTATGCCGCCACGCTCGGCCCGCTCGATGGTGCCTCCCAGGCCTTGCGCTGCAACCTGGGCACCCTCAACAGCGGGAGTGTTTCGACGATCGAGATCGTAGTCCTGCCGCTGGTGGCCACCAACGCGCCGCGCGAGAACGTCGCGACGGTCTATTCGCCCGACGTGGGCGAGGGTGACGGTAACCGTGACAACAACACCGACGATGTCACCGGCAACGTCACCGCGATGGTCGACATCCAGGCGCTGAAGACCCGTCCGAGCCCGACCATTCCCGCCGGGGCGCCCCTGCGCTTCACCGCCTCCGTGCGTAACGCCGGCCCCTCGACCGCCAGCGGCGTCGAGCTGGTCGACACCCTGCCCGGCAATGCTCCGTTCCTCGGCCTGATCAGCAGCGACGGCGGCAACTGTGCGCCGCTGCCCGCCATCGGCAGCGTGGGCCAGACTCTGACCTGTACCTGGGCCAGCGTGCCGAACAACACCACGCGCAACGTCGTCTACGAAGTGCGGGCGATGACCGAGGGCGACACCATCAACAACGCGGTAGTGGTATCGACCACCACCGAGGAAAACGATGTGCTCTCCAACACGGCGAACACTACCACTGCCGTGACGGCTGCCGTACTGGACATCGTGGTTAACAAATCCGACAACCCCAACGTGGTGGCGCTGGGCGAGACCTCGACCTACACCATCAGCATCGACAACGGTGGTCCCTCCGCCGGCACCGGCCTGACCATGGTCGATACCTTCCCGGTCAACGCGCCCGGCGGTGCCGCGCCCACGGCCGTGTTCAGCTACCAGGGCGGCCTGCGGGTATACAGGGGCGCCACCGAGGTGACCGGTGACGCGGCCGAGTACAGCTGCACCGAGCCGGCCGTCGGCGCGACTTCCGGCGTGTTGACCTGCAACTTCTCCGGCTACTTCGACGAGGGCACCAGCCATCGGCGCAGGGTCACCTATGCGATGCGCGCGGAATCCGTCAGTGGCGTGGCCGGCGTGGCAGTGGGCAGCAGCCACAACCATGTGTCCGTCGAGGTCAACGAGACCGAGACCCTGAACGACAACAACGAGGCCATCGAGACCACCTCGGCCCGCCGTGACGACGTTCCGGTCGACCTGGGCGGCACCAAGACCGCCAGCCCCCGGGCTCTGGTGAAGGGCGAGAACGTGGTGTACACCATCACCGTCACCAACAACGGCGGTGCCGGCGGCGCGGCGGCTGACAGCCTCGGCGCGCAGCTGATCGACCCGCTGCCGTCCGGCCTGCAATACCTGAGCTCGACCCCGGCCGGCGCGTGCAGCCACAGCGGCGGTACGGTGACCTGCCAGGTCGGCACGCTGCCCACCGGGGCGAGCAGGGTGTTCACCATCACCGCGCTGCTGGACGAGAACTACTCCGGTCCCACCCCGCTGGCGAACGAGGCGCACATCGATGCGCCCGGCGATATCGACCCGGGCAACAACGACCCGCGCGACGAAACGCCGGTCATCGACAAGTCGGTCGGCGCGCCCACCCTGTCGCAAGGTGCGCTGCTGATGCTGACGATGCTGATGTCCCTGCTGGCCTGGCGCGCGCGTCGCCGCGCCTGAGGGGGAGGTAAGGAGGCGTGGCCCGGTTCCTGACGCTGTTCTGCATCATTCAGGCCGTCCTGTTCGTACTGGAGCTTACCCCTCCGGTACAACAGTGGTTCGTCACGCCGTTCACCGAGCTGCTGGTGCTGATCAGCATCGGCGTGCTGACGCCGTTCGACGCCGGCGCCGTGGCCAGCGGCATCTACCTGTACGACGTACCGTCCGGGTTCGCCATGTCGATCGAGGCCGGCTGCAACGGCGTGGAGGCCTCGATCATCCTGCTCGCCGCCATGCTGGCGTTCCCCGCCACCTGGCGCGCCAGGCTGGTGGGCATCCTAATCGGGCTGCTGTCGATCCATGCGGTGAACATCCTGCGCATCGTCAGCCTGTTCTATATCGGCCAGTGGAACATGACCGCGTTCGACTGGGCGCACCTGTACATCTGGCAGGCGCTGATCATGCTGGACGTGTTCGTGGTGTTCCTGCTGTGGCTGCGCTACGTGCTCAAGAGCGGCAAGGCCACCGCGGCAGTGTTCGGCGGTACCGCCTGATGCCGCAGGCCGGGTTCAAGGGCATCCTGTTCCCCCTGCTGCTGTGGCTGCCGGTCACCTTCGCCATCTGGTACTTCTGCGGTCCGCTGCTGGCGATGCTGGTGGCGGGGCTGCTCGACCTGCTGCTGCCCCTGTTCACCGGCGGGCGGATAACCCAGGTCGAGTCCGTGGGCGAGACGATCCAGGCGGTGGTCGTCCTCGGCGCCGGCTCCTACAAGGGGCTCGAGGTGCCGGCGGGGCAGACCGCCGAGCTGCTGATCCAGTCGCGGCCGATGATCTTCGCCTACGGCATGCCGGTGTTCCTGGCGCTGGCCTTCGCCGCGGATTCCCGCTGCGACATTTCCCGCAACCTGCTGGGGCTGTGTGTCCTGCTGTTGCTGCTGGTCGCGGCCTTCGGCGCCGGAATGGACCTGGTGAAGTCGGTGTTCCTCAGCCTGCCCGCGGACATGGGGCGCACCTCCCTGTCGCGCATGCAGGCGGACCTGATCGCGCTCGGCTACCAGTTCGGCGTGCTGATCCTGCCGCTGGTGGTGCCGGTGCTGCTGGGTTGCTGGCTCTGCGCGGCGTGGTTCCGCAGCGCGCTGCTGCAGGCCGACGAGCCGGTCGCGCCGGAGTAGGGCGAAGGGCTGGTGGCGGTGCGCGCGGCGCACCCTGCCAGGTGGCCTGCCGCGCACCATCTATCTGACTAGCCGTCCTGATTGGCCCGGTAGGCGCCGGGGGTCAGGCCGGTCCATTTCTTGAAGGCGCGATGAAAGGCCGAGGGCTCGGAGAAGCCGAGCTGCTCGGCGAGGGCCTGGATGGACAGTTCGTCGCGGCCCAGGTGGTAGATGGCCAGGTCGCGGCGCAGGTGGTCCTTGAGTTCCTGGAAGCTGCTGCCTTCCTCGCGCAGGTGGCGGCGCAGGGTCTGCGGGCTGATGTGCAGCTGGGTGGCGACGCTTTCCAGGTCCGGCCAGTCGCGGCAGTCGCGACCGAGCAGGCGGCGGATGCGGCTGGTCAGGCTGTCGCCGCCATCCGGCCGGGCCAGCAGGTCGGCCGGCGAGTGGTCGAGGAACTGCTTGAGGGTGCGTTCATCCTGCAGCAGTGGCATCGCCAGGTAGCGGCCGTGGAACAGCAGGCTGGTGCAGTCGGCGTCGAAGCGCCGTGGGCAGGGGTAGAGCAGGTCGTACTCGCTGCCGTGCGGTGGCTCCGGGTAGGCGAAGCTGGCTTCCTCCAGGCGGATGCGCTGGCCGATCAGCCAACTGCCGAGGCGGTGCCAGATCACCAGCAGGCTCTCGGTGAGGAAGTGGTCCGGGTCCCACATGGCCGAACTGTCCAGGGTCAGGCGCACCCATTCGCCCTCGCGCCGCAGCTGCACCCGCGGCGCATCGGGAAACAGGCCGTAGAACAGCATGCCGCGTACCAGCGCCTTTTCCAGGCTGTGGCAGTGGATGATGGCGTGGCACATCATGGCGAAGGTGCCGCGCTTGCTGGGGATGGAACCGAAGCCCATGTACTCGTCGTCGAGCAGCGCCCACAGGCCCTGCAGCAGGCGGGTGAACTGTTCCGGGGCGATGCGCGCGCGCGGTTCGCTTAGCAGCGCCGGGCGGATGCCGACTTCGCGCAGCAACGGAGCGTAGTCACGCCCCTGGCGCTCGGCGCCGCGCAGGGCGGCGCGGACGAAGTGGCTGGCGATGGTGCGTTCGCGCATGGATCGGGCTCGGTTGCAGGGTGCCCGGATGGTAAGGGGTGGGGGCGAACCGGAACAAGCGTCGCTCCGGCCTTGGGCGCGGGGACCTCAGCCGAGCACCTGCCACACCAGCAGCGCGGCGAGCAGCAGGCTGGTGGCGCGCCAGAACAGCAGCGGATTGCGCTCCAGCAGTGGCTGGCGGCTCCGGTTCAGGTACTCGGCGCTGGGCTGGCGCAGGTCGTGGACGAATTCGGACAGCTCGGCGTGGCGCCGGTTCGGGTCCGGGTGCAGGGCCTTGCGCAGCACCTCGTCGAGCCAGGGCGGCAGGCTGCGCTCGGCGTCCAGCACCGACTGGTAGGCCAGTCGCCCCTGCTCGGCGCGGTTGCGGCACTTGGCGACTTCGGCGCCGTAGGGCAGACGGCCGCTGAGCAACTGGTAGGTGATCACTGCCAGGGAGAACAGGTCCGAACGCGGCGAGCCGGCCTCGCCGATGAAGTACTCCGGCGCCATGTACTGCAGGGTGCCCGGCAGCGCCTGCGCCGGCTGCCCGTGTGTGCGCTCGGCCAGGCCGGCGACCTGGGCCGAGCCGAAGTCGATCAGCCGCAGGGTGCCGGTGGCGTCGATCAGCAGGTTCTCCGGGCGCAGGTCCTGGTGCAGCATCTCCAGGCGGTGGAAGGCCTGCAGGCCGCGGGCGACCTGCTCGATCAGGTCGCGCACCTTCTCCAACCCCGGCCGGGGGTTGTCGATCATCCACTGGCGCAGGGTCTGGCCCTCGACGTATTCGCTCACGGTGTAGAGGTAGCGGCGCCGGCGCGTCTGCGGCGGGGACTTGAGCACGTGGGCGCTGTCGATGCGGCGGGCGATCCATTCCTCGGTGAGCAGGCGCTCCAGATGGGCGCGGTCGTCCTGCAGCTCGGTGGCCGGCACCTTGAGCGCCAGCGGCCGGTTGCCGTCCAGCGCCAGGTACACGTGGCTGCGGCTGCTGGCGTGCAGGCTGCGCACGATGCGGTAGCCGTCGAACTCCATGCGCGGTTGCAGCAATGGCGGCAGCGGCAGTTCGCCGAGCAGCTGGTGCAGTTCGCCGGCGTCGGCGCGGGGCAGCTGCTCGATGCGCACCAGCTGCACGGTGAGGTTGTCGTCGCTGCCGCGCTGGTAGGCGGCCTCGGCGATGGCGCGGGCGGCGCCGTCGAGGTCGGCGCCGTGGGCCTGGATCAGCTCGACCATGGCCGACGGCGGCAGGTGTTCGTGGATGCCGTCGGTGGTCAGCAGGAACAGGTCGCCCGGCTCCAGGGCCAGGCTGCGATGGTCCAGTTCCAGGTGCGGGCCGACGCCCAGGGCGCGGCTGAGGTAGCTGGTGTCGCGCGAGACCCACAGGCGGTGGTCCTCGGTCAGGCGTTCCAGCTCGTCGCCGCGCAGGCGCTGGATGCGCGTGTCGCCGGCATGGAACAGGTGCGCGCTGGTGGCCTTGAGCACCAGCGCGCTGAGGGTGCAGACGTAGCCGCGGTCCATGTCGTAGCGATACTGGCTCTGCCGCGTCTGGGCATAGAGCCAGGCGTTGGCGGCCATCAGCACGCGCTGCGCGGATTTCTTCACCGACCAGGCCTCGGCGGTGCAGTAGTAGTCCTCGAGGAAGCTGGCCACCGCCGCCTCGCTGGCGATGTGGCTGACGGCGCTGCTGCCGATGCCGTCGGCCAGGGCGATGGCGATGCCCTTGCTGGAGAGCTGGGGCTCGGGTGGCACGCAGGCGCCGTGGAAGTCCTGGTTGACCTCCTTGCGGCCCTTGTCCGAGTACTGGCCGAGGCTGACGACGAGCTGGGTCATGGGCGGAGCGGGCTCTCGGTCCGTGCGCCATCGTAGGAGCGGCCTTGGCCGCGAGCTTCTGGCTTTCGGTTACAGGAAAGGCTCGCGGCCGAGGCCGCTCCTACAGGGCGTGAAGGGGTTTCAGACGAAGGAGCGCTTGGGCGCGGTCTTCACGTGGGTGGCGTAGAGGGTCAGGCCGGTGAAGGCGAGACCGCCGACCAGGTTGCCCAGGGCGGTGGGGATCTCGTTCCACAGCATGTAGTCCATCACCGAGAAGTCGCCGCCCATGATCATCGCCGAGGGGAACAGGAACATGTTCACCACCGAGTGCTCGAAGCCCATGTAGAAGAACAGCATGATCGGCATCCACATGGCGATGGTCTTGCCGCTGACGGTGGTGGAGATCATCGCGCCGACCACGCCCATGGACACCATCCAGTTGCACAGCATGCCGCGCAGGAAGATGGTCAGCCAGCCGGCCAGGCCGTACTCGGCGTAGCCCAGGGTGCGGTCTTCGCCGATGTGGGAGATCTTCTCGCCGATCGCGCCGGGCTCGGTGGAGAAGCCGTAGGTGAAGACGAAGGCCATCATGAAGGCCACGGTGAGGGCGCCGGCGAAGTTGCCGGTGAACACCAGGCCCCAGTTCTTCAGCACGCCGCTGACGGTGACGCCGGGGCGCTTGTCCAGCAGGGCCAGCGGGGTGAGGACGAAGACCCCGGTGAGCAGGTCGAAGCCCATCAGGTAGAGCATCACGAAGCCGACCGGGAACAGCACGGCGCCGAGCAGCGGCGAGCCGGTCTGCACGCTGATGCTGACGGCGAACACCGCGGCCAGGGCGAGGATGGCGCCGGCCATGAAGGCGCGGATCAGGGTGTCGCGGGTGGACATGAAGATCTTCGATTCACCGGCGTCGACCATCTTGGTGACGAACTCGGCGGGGATCAGGTAGGACATGTTGTTCTCTCTCGTGCTGGGAGCGATTTTCCCGGGGACAAAAAAAGGCGCCTGAAACCTCGCGGTTTCAGGCGCCCTTGCCTGTTCTGCGCCCGTGGCCTCGGCCACTCGATCGCCGTTGATCGATCGGGCCACCCGCTTGTATCGAGCGGGTGTCGCAGGGGACGATGCAGAGGCTGTGCCAGTTTCGCGGAGCGAGCGGGAAGTCCGTGTCCGCGGGCCCACGGCCCCGGTCGATGGCCTAAGAGGGCGCCAAAAGGGTGCGCGAGGAGGCTTCTCTGCCCCGAACCGATGCCGTAGGGCGGGTGAAACCCGCGCGGGGAGCCTGGCTTATCGCGGGTTTCACCCGCCCTACGGTTGATGCCTACGCCAGCAGCGCCACCGACTTGATCTGCGCCCACAGGCGCTGGCCCGGGTGCAGGCCGAGCTGGTCGCGGGAGTAGCGGGTGATGCGGGCCAGCAGCGGAGTGCCCTGCATGTCCAGGCGCACCAGCACATGGGCGCCGTTGTCGGCGTCCAGCTGGTCCTGCACGGTCACCGGCAGCAGGTTGAGGATGCTGCTGTGCGCGGGGCGTTCCAGGTTCAGGCTGACGTCGCGGGCCTGGATGCGGATGCGCAGCAGGCTGCCGGCCGGCACGGCCGGGTGGGTGATGCGCAGCGGCAGCCCGCCGGGCGCCAGGGCGAGGTCGAGCAGGCGGTAGTCCGCGTCGTAGCCGCGCACCTCGCCCTCGACCACCACGCCGGCGTCTTCCTCGTGGGCCTGGGGCAGGTCGAGGCGGGCGAGCATGTCGCCGATCGGCCCGCTGGCCAGGGCCTTGCCTTCCTCCAGCACGACCAGGTGGTCGGCCAGGCGCGCCACTTCGTCCGGCGAATGGCTGACGTAGAGAATCGGGATGTCCAGCTCGTCGTGCAGGCGCTTGAGGTAGGGCAGTATCTCGGCCTTGCGCTTGAGGTCCAGGGCCGCCAGCGGCTCGTCCATCAGCAGCAGGCCGGGACTGGTCAGCAGGGCGCGGGCGATACCGACGCGCTGCCGCTCGCCGCCGGAGAGCCTGGCCGGCATGCGGTCGAGCAGGTGGCCGATGCCGAGCAGTTCGAGGGCCTGGTCGAGCGCCACCTTGCGCTCCCGGGCGGGAATGCGCCGGAGCCCGTATTCGAGGTTGCGCCGCACGGACAGGTGCTCGAACAGGCTCGCCTCCTGGAACACGTAGCCCAGCGCCCGCCGGTGGGTGGGCAGGAAGTGGCCTCGCGCGCTGTCCTGCCAGGGTTTGCCGTTGACTTCGAGGAAGCCTTCCTGCGCCCGTTCCAGGCCGGCGACGCAGCGCAGGAAGGTGGTCTTGCCGGAGCCGGAGTGGCCGAGCAGGCCGGTGACGCCACGGCCGGGCAGCTGCAGGTCGAGATCCAGCAGGAAGTTGCCGTAGGGCACGCGGAAGCGCGCGCGGATGCCTTTTCCGGAGGCGGACACGGTCAGCGCTCCAGCGGCCGGATGCGGCCCTTGACGTGCAGCGTCAGCAGGACCAGGAAGGAGAACAGCAGCATGCCGGCGGCCAGCCAGTGGGCCTGAGCGTACTCCATGGCCTCGACGTGATCGAAGATCTGCACCGAGACGACGCGGGTCTTGTCCGGGATGTTGCCGCCGATCATCAGCACCACACCGAACTCACCGACGGTATGGGCGAAGCCCAGCACGGTGGCGGTGAGGAAGCCGGGCCGGGCCAGCGGCAGGGCGACGGTGAAGAAGCTGTCCCACGGCCCCGCGCGCAGGGTGGCGGCCACTTCCATCGGGCGCTCGCCCATGGCCTCGAAGGCGTTCTGGATCGGCTGGATGACGAAGGGCATGGAATAGAAGATCGAGCCGACCACCAGGCCGGCGAAGCTGAAGGGCAGGATGCCGAGCCCCAGGCTCTGGGTGAACTGGCCGATGAAGCCGTGCGGACCCATGGTTACCAGCAGGTAGAAGCCGATCACCGTCGGCGGCAGCACCAGGGGCAGGGCGACCACGGCGGCGACCGGGCCCTTCAGCCGCGAGCGGGTGCGTGCCAGCCACCAGGCGATGGGCGTGCCGATCAACAGCAGCAGCACCGTGGTCAGCGTCGCCAGCTGCAGGGTCAGCCAGATCGCGGAGAAGTCGGCGCTGGTCAGGGGCATCGCGGGGTATTCCCTTGGTCTGGACAGTGGGCAGGGCGGGTGCAGCCCGCGTCGTCGATCACGCGGTTTTCACCCGCCCTACGGCCTGGGCGAACCCTACAAGGCCCGTTCGCCGCCGGCTACAGCTGGTAGCCGTAGGAACGGATCAAGGCGGCGGCTTGTTCGCCCTTCAGGTAGTCCACCAGGGCCTTGGCCGCCGGGTTGTCCTTGCCCTTGTTGAGGATCAGCGCGTCCTGGCGGATCGGCTCGTGCAGTTCGGCCGGCACCAGCCAGGCCGAGCCGCTGGTGATCTTGCCGTCCTTGTACACCTGGGACAGGGCGACGAAGCCCAGCTCGGCGTTGCCGCTGGAGACGAACTGCAGGGCCTGGGTGATGTTCTGCCCCTCGACCAGCTTCGGCGCCACGGCCTGGCGCAGGCCCAGCTTGTCCAGCACCTGGGTGGCGGCCAGGCCGTAGGGCGCTGTCTTCGGGTTGGCGATGGCCAGGTGGCGGAAGCGGTCGCTCTTGAGCACTTCGCCCTGGTCGTCGACGTAGCCTTCCTGGGCCGACCACAGGGTCAGGGCGCCGATGGCGTAGGTGAAGCGCGAGCCGGGCACGCTTTCGCCTTCGCTCTCCAGCTTGGCCGGAGTGGTGTCGTCGGCGGCGAGGAACACCTCGAAGGGTGCGCCGTTCTTGATCTGCGCGTAGAACTGGCCGGTGGCGCCGTAGGCGGCGACCACCTTGTGCCCGGTGGCCTTCTCGAAGTCGGCGGCGATGGCCTGCAGCGGCGCGGTGAAGTTGGCGGCGACGGCGACCTGGACGTCCTCGGCCAGCGCGTTGCCGGCCAGGATCAGGCCGGCGAACAGGCCCAGCAGGGCCTGGGGAACATGAGGTTTCATGGTGGTGCTCCTGTTAGAGGATCGGCAGGGTGTAGCTGACGATCAGGCGGTTCTCGTCCTGGTCGTTGGCGCTGGTGTTGCCGCGCAGGGAGGCGTTGCGCCAGGAGAAGCCGAGGCCCTTGAGGGCGCCGTCCTGCAGCGTGTAGTCGAGGCGGAAGTCGCGTTCCCACTCGCGGCGGTCGCCGCCGGCGGCGTCGATGTTGTCGCCCGACAGGTAGGTGATGATCGCCTTCAGGCCCGGCGCGCCGACAGAGGTGAAGTCGTAGGCGTACTCGGCCAGCCAGGTGCGCTCGCCGGCCGACAGGAACTTGCCGATCTGGCGGTCGGTGATCAGGTAGGCGGTGGAGCCGTCGCCCTGGTTGAGGAACGGGAAGGCGCTGTCGCCCGAGACCTGCTGGTAGCCGGCGCTCAGCGCGTGGCCGCCGAGGGCGTAGGTGAACAGGGCGCTCCAGGTCTGGTTGTCGACCTCGCCGCGATTGCTGTCGCCGGCGTTCCAGTAGCCGCTGCTGAGGTAGCCCTCGGCACGGCCTGCGGCGCTGCCGTTCTTGCCGTCGGAGTCGCTGTGGAAGTAGCGCAGGTCGGTCTTCAGCGTGCCCGGACCGATGGCCCAGTTGTGCACGGCACCGAGGAAGTGCTGTTTGTAGAAGTCTTCCAGGTTGCCGTAGTAATACTGCACCAGCAGGTCCTTGGAGACCTTGTAGTCGGCGCCGCCGTAATAGAACTTGTTGCTGTCGACCGCGCTGGTGCCGGCGATGCGCAGGCCGATGTCGTTGCTGGAGGAGCGGGTCTTGGTGTGCTCCAGCTGGCCGGCGGTGAGGGTCAGGTTGTCGATCTCGCCGGAGGTGATCTGGCCGCCCTCGAACAGTTGCGGCAGCAGGCGGCCGTCGTTGAAGGTGACCACCGGCAGCTTGGGCTGCAGGGTGCCCAGGCGGGCCTCGGTCTTGGAGAGGCGCACCTTGGCGGTCACGCCGGCCTTGCTGTAGTCGTCCACGGCGCTGCCGTCGCTGTCGAGGGGGAACAGCTGGGCCGGGGTAATAGAAGTTGCGCAGGCCGAGGGTGGCCTTGCTGTCTTCGATGAAGCCGGCGGCGGAGGCCTGCTGGGCGATCACGCCGAAGGCGATGGCCAGGGCGAGGGTGGTCATTCTCATGGGGTGGCTCCTAGGGGGGAAAGTGTCCCGGCCGATCGTTGCGCTCCGCGCAACGGGGCCTGAGTGTAGCGCTATGTTCGTTCATATATAACGGTCGATGGAAAAACGGCCTTGACCATGGTCAAGGCCGCCTGGCCGTGCGGGGCTTTCAGCCCAGGCCGATTTCCACGTGCTCGCCGCGCAGTCGCACCGGCCATACCGGCAGTTGCTGCTCCGGGTATTCCAGGCAGCTGCCGTCGCTCAGGCGGAAGTGCTGCTTGTACAGGGGCGAGGCGATCACCAGGTCGCCGCCGAGCTGGCCGACGATGCCGCGGCCGATCACGTTGGCGCCGGACTTCGGGTCGCGGTTGCCGATGGCGAAGACCTGCTGACCGTCCTCGGCCGGCAGGTAGAACAGCGCCACCTGGTGATCGCCGCAGCGGGCGACCACGCCGGAGTTGGCCACCAGGTCGTTCAGCGTGCACAGCGGCTGCCAGTCGGTGGCGTTGTCGAGGGTCAGGTTCAGGGCGGTGTTGGACGGGCTCATCAGACGGCCTCCTCGGTCACGGGGATCAGTTCGAGTTCGTGGGTGCGCGCCGGCCGGCGCTGGCCGCGCTCGCGGACGAAGCGGATGTCCGGGTCGCTGCCCTGTTCGTTGACGAAGGTGCGGAAGCGCTTGAGCTTCTCCTCGTCCTTGAGGACGTTGGCCCACTCGCATTCGTAGCGGTCGACCACCAGCTGCATCTGCGCTTCCAGTTCGGCGCCCAGGCCCAGGCTGTCGTGGATGATCACGTCCTTCAGGTAGTCGAGGCCGCCCTCCAGCGACTCGCGCCACACGGAGGTGCGCTGCAGCTTGTCGGCGGTGCGGATGTAGAACATCAGCACGCGGTCGATGTAGCGCACCAGGGTGGCGTCGTCCAGGTCGGTGGCGAACAGCTCGGCGTGGCGCGGGCGCATGCCGCCGTTGCCGCATACGTAGAGGTTCCAGCCGTTCTCGGTGGCGATCACGCCGATGTCCTTGCTCTGCGCCTCGGCGCATTCGCGGGTGCAGCCGCTGACGGCGAACTTGATCTTGTGCGGCGAGCGCAGGCCCTTGTAGCGGTCCTCCAGCAGCAGCGCCATGCCGACGCTGTCCTGCACGCCGTAGCGGCACCAGGTGCTGCCGACGCAGCTCTTCACCGTGCGCAGGGACTTGCCGTAGGCGTGGCCGGTCTCGAAGCCGGCGGCGATCAGCTCGCCCCAGATGTCCGGCAGCTCGTGCAGCTGGGCGCCGAACAGGTCGATGCGCTGGCCGCCGGTGATCTTGGTGTAGAGGTCGTATTTCTTCGCCACCGCGCCGATGGCAATCAGCCCCTCGGGGGTGATCTCGCCGCCGGGGATGCGCGGCACCACCGAGTAGGTGCCGTTCTTCTGCATGTTGGCCATGAAGGTGTCGTTGGTGTCCTGCAGCGGCACCAACGCCGGGTTCATGATCGGCTTGTTCCAGCAGGAGGCGAGGATCGAGCCCACCGCCGGCTTGCAGATGTCGCAGCCGAGGTGGCCCCGGCCGTGCCTGGCCAGCAGCTCCTCGAAGCTATCGATCTGCTCGATGCGGACGAAGTGGTACAGCTCCTGGCGGGTGTAGGCGAAGTGTTCGCACAGGCTCTTGTCGACTTCCACGCCACGGGCGGTCAGTTCGTGCTCGAACACCTGCTTGAGCAGCGCCGCGCAGCCGCCGCAGCCGGTGGCCGCCTTGGTGCAGGCCTTGACCCCGGCGATGTCGGTGCAGCCGCCGTCGATGGCCGCGCAGATCGCACCCTTGCTGACGTTGTGGCAGGAGCAGATGGTCGCGGTGTCCGGCAGGGCATCGGCGCCCAGCGCCGGGGCGCCTTCGCCGGCGGGCATGATCAGGCTGGCCGGGTCTTCCGGCAGCTTGATGCCGTTCTGCGCGTACTGCAGCAGGGTGTCGTAGTAGCTGTTGTCGCCTACCAGCACGGCGCCGAGCACCTGCTTGCCGTCGGCGGAGACCACCAGGCGGCGATAGCTGGAGGTGGCTTCGTCGATGTAGCGATAGCTCTTGGCGCCGGGCATGGCGCCGTGGGCGTCGCCGATGGAGCCGACGTCGACGCCGAGCAGCTTGAGCTTGGTCGACATGTCCGCGCCGAGGAACGGCTGGCCTTCCTGGCCGCACAGCTGGGCCGCCACCAGGCGGGCCATCTGGTAGCCGGGGGCGACCAGGCCGAACACGCTGCCGTTCCAGGCCGCGCACTCGCCGATGGCGTAGATGCGCTCGTCGCTGGTCAGGCACTGGTCGTTGATGTTGATGCCGCCGCGGGCGCCCAGCTCCAGGCCGCAGGCGCGGGCCAGAGCATCCTGCGGGCGGATGCCGGCGGAGAACACGATCAGGTCGGTTTCCAGGAAGTCGTCGCCGGCGAAGTTCATCCGGTAGCGGTACTCGCTGCCGGCGCCGATGCTCTGGGTGGCCTTGGACAGGTGCACGCCGACGCCCAGGTCCTCGATGCGCTGCTTGAGGGCGGCGCCGCCGAAGTCGTCCAGCTGCACCGGCATCAGCCGGGGGGCGAACTCCACCACGTGGGCTTCCAGGCCCAGGGACTTCAGCGCGTTGGCCGCTTCCAGGCCGAGCAGGCCGCCGCCGACCACCACGCCACGGCGCTTGCCGTTGGCGGCGGCGCGGATGCCGTCGAGGTCGTCGAGGGTGCGGTAGACCAGGCGCGAGTCGCCTTCGGCGCCTTCGATCGGCGGCACGAAGGGGTAGGAGCCGGTGGCCAGCACCAGCTTGTCGTAGCCGAAGCGGCCCCCGGCGGTGACCACTTCGCGCTTGTCGCGGTCGATCTCCAGCACCTGGGCGCTGAGGTGCAGGGTCAGGCCGTCCTCTTCATAGAGGGAAGCCGCGCTCATGGCCAGGGACTCGGCGTCGCGGCCGCCGAAGTATTCGGAGAGGTGCACGCGGTCGTAGGCGCGCTGTGCCTCTTCGCCGAACACATCGATGCGGTAATGCGCCAGGGCGCCGCCCGCGAGCAGCTGTTCGACGCAGTGGTGGCCGACCATGCCGTTGCCGACGACGATCAGCCGTTGCTTGTCAGTGGAGAGGTCTGTGCTGTTCATGACGTTTCCCGGCCAAAGCTCATCAGGTTTTTCCGCGGCAAATAAAAAGGCGCCTGAAACCTTGCGGTTTCAGGCGCCTTTGCCTGTTCTGTCCAGCACCTTCGTGGGTGCTTCGTCGCCCATCGCATGATCGCCATTGATCGAATGGGCGGCCCGGGTCTAGCGGGCTCGGAGGAGGCTATGCAGCGCTTGTGCCAGTTTTCCTCGGGAGGCTCGCGCGCCAGGTTTCATCGGCCTTGGCGCGAGGGGAGGGCTGGCCAGGTACGGGGCGGGCGGACCCAGAATGGTGCGTTCGCGGCCGTCCTGCCCCGACCTGATGCCGGCGACGGCTACAGCAGCAGGTAGTCGCTGCGCTGCACGATGCCGCGGTGCGGGCCACTCACCAGGTGTACGTAGCGGCCGCCGACCAGGTCCACCGGCAGGCAGTCGTCGATGTCGAACAGCGCGTCGGTGTGCGGCTTGACCCAGTCCTGGCGCAGGCGCTGCTTGCCCTTGGCCTTGGCTTCCGCCTTGTCGCGGGCGGTCACCAGCAGGTAGCGGTGCGCCTCGCCGAAGGTGCCTTCCTCGTAGCCGCCGAGGTTGATGAAGTACAGGCGCGGGTCGCCGGCGGCCGGGGCCTGGCTGCTCAGTTCGAGCTTGTAGTCGCCGATCCCGTCCACTTCCAGCCAGGAGTCGATGTGCAGGCCTTCCGGGCTGCCGAACCAGTCTGCGCGCAGTTGCGCGTAGCTGTCCTCGAGGCTGTCGGCGACGGCGAACAGCACGTCGTGGACTTCGATCCGGGCGCGGGGATGCCTGCCGCCCAGCATGACGATGTAGAGCATGGGTGTTTCCCTGTGGCGGCCCTGGCATGGGGCCCTGCCGCCGTATTCTGGTGCATCGGGCGAGCCCGAGGCCAGCCCTGCGTCGCCATCGGTCCGACCGCAACCCTGTCTGGATCAGGCGTTGCACCGCTTGCCGGCAAGTTGGCGCGCCCGTTGCTTGGCCATGCCCACGAGCGGTCAATGTCGATCGCTCCTCACGACAAAGGCGCCGTGTCGCCCCCGCTCAGGCGGAGGGTGGCATGGCGCTTTCGTTTTTTCGGGGGTATGGCGATGGCGGAGAAGCCGATACGGAGCGTATGCCCCTACTGTGGCGTCGGCTGCGGCATCGTCATGCAGGTCGAGGGCGGCCGGGTGGTGAAGGTGGCCGGCGACAAGCAGCACCCGACCAACTTCGGCCGCCTGTGCACCAAGGGCAGCAGCTGCCACCAGCCCATCGCCGAGTCCGGCCGCCTGGAGCACGCCTACGTGCGCGCCGAGCGTGCCCGCGACCCGGCGCGCGCGCCCATGGCCGAGGCCATCGCCACCAGTGCCCGGCGCCTGCGCGCGATCTTCGACGAGCACGGGCCGGACGCCATCGCCTTCTACGTCTCCGGGCAGATGTCGCTGGAGGCGCAGTACCTGACCAACAAGCTGGCCAAGGGCTTCATCGGCACCAACCAGATCGAGTCCAACTCGCGCCTGTGCATGGCCAGCGCCGGCAGCGGCTACAAGCTGTCACTGGGCTCGGACGGCCCGCCCGGCTCCTATCAGGACTTCGACCAGGCCGACCTGTTCTTCGTCATCGGCGCGAACATGGCCGACTGCCACCCGATCCTGTTCCTGCGCATGATGGATCGGGTCAAGGCCGGGGCCAGGCTGATCGTCGTCGACCCCCGGCGCAGCGCCACGGCGGACAAGGCCGGCCTGTTCCTGCAGATCAGGCCGGGCACCGACCTGGCGCTGCTCAACGGCCTGCTGCACCTGCTGCACGCGAACGGCCACACCGACGCGGCCTTCATCGAGCAGTTCACCGAAGGCTGGGAGGCGATGCCAGACTTCCTCGCCGAGTACACGCCCGCGCGGGTCGCCGAACTGACCGGCCTGGCCGAGGACGTTATCCGCCAGGCCGCCCGCTGGATCGGCGAGGCGGGGGAGTGGATGAGCTGCTGGACCATGGGTCTGAACCAGTCGACCCACGGCACCTGGAACACCAACGCTTTGTGCAACCTGCACCTGGCCACCGGCGCCATCTGCCGCCCCGGCAGCGGGCCGTTCTCCCTGACCGGCCAGCCCAATGCCATGGGCGGCCGCGAGATGGGCTACATGGGCCCCGGCCTGCCGGGCCAGCGCAGCGTGCTGGTGGAAGACGACCGCGCCTTCGTCGAGGACGTCTGGGGCGTGCCGGCCGGCACCCTGCACACGCGCCTGGGCGGCGGCACCGTGGCGCTGTTCGAGGACATGGCCGCCGGCAAGGTCCGGGCCTGCTGGATCATCTGCACCAATCCGGTGGCCAGCGTCGCCAACCGCGCCAAGGTCATCCAGGGACTGGAAGCCGCCGACCTGGTGATCGCCCAGGATGTGTTCCTCGACACCGAGACCAACCGCTACGCCGACATCCTCCTGCCGGGCGCCCTGTGGGCCGAGGCGGAGGGGGTGATGATCAACTCCGAACGCAACCTGACCCTGATGCAGCAGGCCGTGGCGCCGCCCGGCGAGGCCATGGCCGACTGGCGCATCATCGCCGAGGTGGCCTGCGCCATGGGCTTCGCCGACGCCTTCAGCTATGAGTCGGCGGCGCAGGTGTTCGAGGAGATCAAGCGCTTCCACAACCCCAAGACCGGCTACGACATCCGTGGCGCCAGCCACGAGCGCCTGCGCCAGACGCCGTTGCAGTGGCCCTGCGCGAGCACGGAGGGCGACGACCGCTCGCCGATCCGCTACCTCAACGATGGTGTCAGCCAGAAGCTCAGGGTCGTCGAGGACGGCACCACGCCGCGCCTCGCCTTCGCCACGCCCAGCGGCAAGGGCCAGTTCTTCGCCCGCCCGCACCTGGACCCGGCGGAGATGCCCGACGCCGACTTCCCCTTCGTGCTCAACACCGGCCGCGTCCAGCACCAGTGGCACACCCTGACCAAGACCGGCAAGGTCGCCACCCTCAACAAGCTCAACCCCGGGCCCTTCGTCGAGGTACACCCGGAGGACGCCGAGGCCCTTGGCGTGCGCGACAAGGACCAGCTGGAGATCCGTTCGCGGCGCGGCGTGGCCGTGCTGCCGGTGGTGGTCAGCGACCGGGTGCTGCCCGGCGGCTGCTTCGCGCCGTTCCACTGGAACGATGTGTACGGCGACCAACTGGCGATCAACGCGGTGACCAGCGACGCCATCGACCCGATCTCGCAGCAGCCGGAATTCAAGTTCTGCGCCGTCAGCCTGCGCCGCGTCGAGCTGATCGACCACCAGCTTCTGGAGACGCCCGTCACGACGGACGACTCGACCTCTTCCGAACCCTTCTCCGAGGAACTCGATATGTCCCATATCGACGCATTCGCCAGTCTGCTCGGCGTTGCCGCCGGCGCGCCGCCAGCCTTGAGCGAGCCCGAGCGCACCTACATGGCCGGCTTCATCGGCGGCCTGCGCGCCAATCCCGCGGGCGGCGTGCCCAGTCTTCCGCCCCATGCACCGCTAGCCGAGCCAACCCGTCTGTGGCTGGACGGCCTGCTGGCCGGCATGTTCAGCCGCGTGGCCCTGGGCGCGCCCCTGCAGCTGGGCGGCGAAGTGCAGGCCAGCCTCGCCGCGCCAGCGCCAGTGCCGGCAGCCGTTCCCGTGACCCTGTTGTGGGCCTCGCAGACCGGCAACTGCGAGGACCTGGCCGAGCGCTTCGCCAGGCGCCTGGGTGAGGCCGGCTGCGCCGTGGAACTGGCCGGCATGGCCGGCTACCCGCTGGAGAAGCTGGCCCGGGCGGGCAACCTGCTGCTGCTCAGCAGCACCTTCGGCGACGGCGATGCGCCGGACAACGGCCAGGGCTTCTGGGACCAGCTCAAGGCCGGCCAGCCCGACCTGAGCGCGCTGCGCTACGCCGTGCTGGCCCTGGGCGACCCCAGCTACGACCAGTTCTGCCAGCACGGCAAGAACCTCGACGCCCGCCTGGCCGAGCTGGGCGCCCGCCGCCTGGTCGAGCGGGTGGACTGCGACACCGATTTCGACGAGCCGGCCACGGCCTGGCTGGCCAGCCTGCTGCCGCTGCTCAAGCCCGAGCCGGCGGTGGTCGAGGCGCCCCTGGCCAGCGCCACGACGGCGACGGTCAGCAAGGAGCAGCCGGCTGCCTCGCGCCTGGTGGTCAACCTGCGCCTGAACAGCGTCGGGGCCAGCAAGGACACCCGCCAGTTCGCCTTTGCCCTGGGCGACTCGGGCCTGACCTACGAGGCCGGCGATGCCTTGGGCGTATGGCCGCGCAACTGCCCCGAGCTGGTCGGCGAGGTGCTCGAACTGGCGCGCCTGGATGGCGAGCAGCCGGTCAACGTGGCCAAGGTCGGCGAACTGCCGCTGCGCGAGGCGCTGACCAGCCATTACGAGATCGCCCGGCCGAGCGCCGAGGCCCTGGCGCTGATCGCCGAGCGTAGTGGCAGCACCGAGCTGCGCGGCCTGCTCGAACGCAAGGAAGAACTGAAGGACTGGCTGTGGGGCCGCCAACTGGCCGACGTGCTGCAGGCCTTTCCCGCCGAGCATGCCGCCGGCGAACTGCTGGGCAGCCTCAAGCGCCTGCAGCCGCGCCTGTATTCGATCTCCTCCAGCCCCAAGGCCCACGCCGGCGAGGTGCATCTGACCGTGGCGGCGGTGCGCTACGGCCGGCGCAAGGGCGTGGCCTCGACCTTCCTCGCCGACCGCGCGGGCGAGGGCGAGGTGCCGGTGTTCGTGCAGAGTGGCAAGCACTTCCGGGTGCCGGCGCAGGGCGACGTGCCGATGGTGATGATCGGACCGGGCACCGGCGTGGCGCCGTTCCGCGGCTTCCTCCACGAGCGTCGCGCGCGGGGCGACACGGGGCGCAACTGGCTGTTCTTCGGCGAGCAGCACGCGGCCACCGACTTCTATTACCGCGACGAACTGGAGTCGATGCAGCGCGACGGCCTGCTGACCCACCTGAGCCTGGCCTTCTCCCGCGACCAGGCCGAGAAGGTCTACGTGCAGGACCGCATCCGCGAGCAGGGTGCCGAACTCTGGCGCTGGCTGGAGGAGGGCGCGCAGCTGTACGTCTGCGGCGACGCCAGCCGCATGGCCAGGGACGTCGACACGGCCCTGCGCGAAGTGGCCCGCGACCACGGTGGTCTCTCCGAGGACAAGGCCGCCGAGTACATCCGCGGCCTGGCCGAGCAGAAGCGCTACCTGCGCGACGTGTACTGAGGAACGGTGCGCATGGCGCACCCTACCGCACGGGCGGGGGAAATCCGCCTCGGGCCTGGCGGATTCCCGCCAATTTCGCCGGAGTCTGGTATCCGGTTTTTTATCAAGTCACTGATATGAAAGGTTTTTAATTCGGAAAGAGGTCTGGCACAGCGCTTGCCATGGGGAGGGCAACCCGCGATTCGGGTCACCCAACAACAAAACCCTCCGGCAAGGAGGGCAAGCGCATCAGCCGCTGCATCGTCGGCCAGGGAAAGCCGGACGGATGTCGCGAACGAGGAACTGCCATGACTCGCACACCCTTCTACAAGAGCCTCTATGTCCAGGTGCTGGTGGCCATCGCCGTCGGCATCCTGCTCGGCCATTTCTACCCCGAGACCGGCGTGGCGCTGAAGCCGCTCGGCGATGGCTTCGTCAAGCTGATCAAGATGGCCATCGCGCCCATCATCTTCTGCACCGTGGTCAGCGGCATCGCCGGCATGCAGGACATGAAGGCGGTGGGCAAGACCGGCGGCTACGCGCTGCTGTACTTCGAGATCGTCTCCACCGTGGCGCTGATCATCGGCCTGGTCGTGGTCAACGTCGTCCAGCCGGGCGCCGGCATGCACGTCGATCCGGCCACCCTCGACACCAGCAAGATCGCCGCCTACGCCGCCGCCGGCGAGAAGCAGAGCACCATCGACTTCCTGCTCAACGTGATTCCGGGCACCGTGGTCGGCGCCTTCGCCAGCGGCGACATCCTGCAGGTGCTGTTCTTCTCGGTGATCTTCGCCTTCGCCCTGCAGCGCATGGGCGACTACGGCAAGCCGGTGCTGGAATTCATCGACCGCATCGCCCACGTCATGTTCGGCATCATCAACATGATCATGAAGGTCGCCCCGATCGGCGCCTTCGGCGCCATGGCCTTCACCATCGGCCAGTACGGCGTGGGCTCGCTGGTGCAGCTCGGCCAGCTGATGCTGTGCTTCTACATCACCTGCGCGCTGTTCGTGCTGATCGTCCTCGGCGGCATCGCCCGCGCTCATGGCTTCAGCATCCTCAAGTTCATCAAGTACATCCGCGAGGAACTGCTGATCGTGCTGGGCACCTCGTCCTCCGAGTCGGCCCTGCCGCGCATGCTGAACAAGATGGAGAAGCTGGGCGCCAAGAAGAACGTGGTCGGCCTGGTGATCCCCACCGGCTACTCCTTCAACCTGGACGGCACCTCGATCTACCTGACCATGGCCGCGGTGTTCATCGCCCAGGCCACCGACACCACCATGGACATCACCCACCAGCTGACCCTGCTGGCCGTGCTGCTGATCGCCTCCAAGGGCGCGGCGGGCGTCACCGGCTCGGGCTTCATCGTGCTGGCCGCCACCCTGTCCGCGGTCGGCCACCTGCCGGTCGCCGGCCTGGCGCTGATCCTCGGCATCGACCGCTTCATGTCCGAGGCCCGCGCGCTGACCAACCTGATCGGCAACGGCGTCGCCACCATCGTGGTCGCCAAGTGGTGCAAGCAGCTGGACGAGGACACCCTCAAGCGCGAGCTGGCCGAGGGCGGCAAGCCCCAGTCCCAGCCGCAGGTGCCGGCCAGCGCCGAGATCGTCTGATCCATTCCTCGCCGCCGGCCCGCCGGCGGTCTCTCCCGCCCGTCCCCAGCGACGGGCTTTTTTGTCTATGTCCCCGTTGCGTGTTGCAGACGCTGCAGCTGCCCTGCGGAAGCGGCCTGCCTGGGCGCCGGTAGGGTGGTTGGACCACAGGCCGTAACCCATCAGCGCAATCGACCGCGGCACTGCTGATGGGTTACGCCGGCAAGCGGCTGACCCACTCTGTGCCTTGCGCGGTCAAGTCCCCCTATCTGAACACTGTGGCTGCCTGCCCTGGATTCCCGCCTGCGCGGGAATGACGGGTGCCGGAAGAAACTCCACCTCTACCTCGTCATCCCCGCGCAGGCGGGGACCCAGAAGAAGTCAGGGCACCAAACATGTAACGGGGACATCGCCCTTTCACCAGCCATCAAGAGCGGGCATGGCCCTGGCGCGGTCGGATAATAACCCGATGGTCGTCTTTCCCTCGGCGCCGGCTGTGGATAAGCTCCCGGTTCCGCACATGCAGCAGAGGCTTTCCCATGTCGCAGCAACGGCCTGCCGCCGATATCGCCCAGATGATCCTCGATGGCTTCGATGACTATCGCGACCACTTCCGCGACATCACCAACGGCGCCCGCGCCCGCTTCGAGCAGGCCCAGTGGCAGGAAACCCAACGGGCCTCGGCCGCGCGCATCAGCCTCTACGAGGAAAAGGTGGCGGAAGTCACCGGCCGCCTGCGCCAGACCTTCAGCGACGAGCAACTGCTGGACATCGACCTGTGGCCGCTGGCCAAGAGCGCCTACATCGGCCTGATCGACCTGCGCAACGACGACGAGCTGGCCGAGACCTGGTACAACTCGATCTTCTGCGGCCTGTTCAGCCATGACCAGATCAGCGACGGCTGCATGTTCATCCACACCACCCGGCCCTCGCTGCGCGCCCACGAGCGCACGCCGCAGACGCGCAACTACCAGCCGCGCGGCGACCTCAACATGGCGCTGCGGCAGATATTCACCGACTACAGCTACCACGTGCCGTTCGAGGACCTGGAGCGCGACCTGGACAAGCTGGAGCAGCAGCTGCGCGCCAACCTGCCGGACTGGGTGTGCAAGGACCAGGACCTGACCATCGAGCTGTTCTCCTCGACCCTCTACCGCAACAAGGGCGCCTACCTGGTGGGGCGGATCTTCACCCCCGACGAGCAGTGGCCGCTGGTGTTCCCGCTGCTGCACCGCGAGGGCCAGGGCATCCAGATCGACGCCCTGATCACCGACGAGGCGGAAGTCTCGATCATCTTCTCCTTCACCCGTTCCTACTTCATGGTGCGGGTGGAGATCCCGGCGGAATTCATCGGCTTCCTCAAGCGCATCCTGCCGGGCAAGCACATCGCCGAGCTGTACACCTCGATCGGCTTCTACAAGCACGGCAAGTCGGAGTTCTACCGGTCGCTGATCAACCACCTGGCCAACACCGACGACAAGTTCGTCATGGCCCCCGGCGTGCGCGGCATGGTGATGAGCGTGTTCACCCTGCCGGGCTTCAATACCGTGTTCAAGATCATCAAGGACCGCTTCTCGCCGTCGAAGAACGTCGACCACAACACCGTGATCGAGAAGTACCGTCTGGTGAAGAGCGTCGACCGGGTGGGGCGCATGGCCGATACCCAGGAGTTCTCCGACTTCCGCTTCCCGCTGGCCAAGTTCGACCCGGAATGCCTGGCCGAGCTGCTGGAAGTGGCGCCGTCCACCGTGGAGATCGAGAACGGCGGCACCGTGCTGATCCGCCACTGCTGGACCGAGCGCCGCATGACCCCGCTGAACATCTACCTGGAGCACGCCAACGAGGCCCAGGTGCGCGAGGCCCTGGAGGACTACGGCCTGGCCATCAAGCAGCTGGCCGCGGCCAACATCTTCCCCGGCGACATGCTGCTGAAGAACTTCGGCGTCACCCGCCACGGCCGGGTGGTGTTCTACGACTACGACGAGATCAGCTACCTGACCGAGGTGAACTTCCGCCGTATCCCGCCGCCACGCTACCCGGAGGACGAGATGTCCGGCGAGCCCTGGTACTCGGTGGGGCCGAACGACGTGTTCCCGGAGGAATTCCCGCGCTTCCTGTTCGTCGACCTCGGCCAGCGCCGCCTCTTCAACCAGCTGCACGGCGACCTGTTCACCGCCGAGTACTGGCAGAGCCTGCAGGAGGCGATACGCGCCGGCAAGGTGATCGACGTGTTCCCCTATCGGCGCAAGGCGGACCTGATCGTGTAGCAGCGGGGGCGTTCGCCACGGGGAGGGCGAATACTGGCCTTGTGCCGTTTCGCTTCGGGTGCTAGACCGAATAGGACAAGGTCAGGACATTTCCTCCCATTGCCCAAGGATGGTCGCCCATGCGCCAGAATCTTCCCGTGACCCAGCGCGAACGCACCTTCACCGCTGCCGAGCGCCTGATTTCCACCACCGATCTGCACAGCAAGATCACCTACGTCAACGATGCCTTCGTGGCCATCAGCGGCTTCAGTCGCGAGGAGCTGATCGGACAGCCGCACAACCTGGTCCGCCACCCGGACATGCCGCCGGGCGTGTTCGCCCACATGTGGGAGACGATCAAGCAGGGCAAGCCCTGGATGGGCATCGTCAAGAACCGCTGCAAGAACGGCGACTACTACTGGGTGAGCGCCTACGTCACGCCGGTCTACGAGAACGGCAAGATGATCGGCTACGAGTCGGTGCGCTCGGTGCCGAGCGAGGAGCAGAAGCGTCGCGCCGACGCGCTCTACGCCCGGTTGCGGGCGGGCAAGCCGCCGGTGTCGCGGTTGCAGTACTGGACCCACGACATCCTCCGCTCCTGGCCGCTGATGGTCGCCGCGCTGGCGATCCTGGCGGGCCACTGGCTGCTGCCCCAGCTCTGGTTCCCCGTGTTCATCGTCGCGGTGATGTTCGCCCTCGGTTCCTACCAGCTGTACAGCAAGCGCCAGCTGATCCGTAAGACACTGGCCGAGCACCCGAGGGCCTTCACCAGCGCGCTGGTGGCACTGACCTACACCGACAACCGCGGTGCCCAGGCCCTGTTGGACATGGCCATGATCAGCGAGGAAGCGCGCCTGCAGACCGCGCTGACCCGCCTGGAGGACGCCGGTGAGAACGTGCGCCAGCGCGCCGCCCAGTCCGCCGAGCTGTCGCGTTCCGGCGCCGCCCTGCTGGAGCAGCAGCGCAGCGAGACGGATCAGTCCGCCACCGCCATCAACCAGATGACGGCGACCATCCAGGAAGTCGCGCACAACGTGCAGAACACCACCCATGCCGCGGAAGAGGCGGACCGCCTGGCGCTGCAGGGCCGCGACCTGGCCGGTGGCAGCCTGCAGGCCATGCAGCAGATGGTGGGCGCGGTGCAGGAAATCGGCGTGGCGGTGAACGAGCTGGCCGAGTCCACCCAGTCCATCGGTAGCGTGGCCGACGTGATCACCTCCATCGCCGAGCAGACCAACCTGCTGGCGCTGAACGCGGCCATCGAGGCGGCGCGGGCCGGCGAGCAGGGCAGGGGTTTCGCTGTGGTGGCCGACGAGGTGCGCGCGCTGGCCGGGCGCACCCGCGAATCCACCGAGCAGATCCACCAGATCATCTCCTCCCTGCGCAGCGGCGCGGACAAGGCGGTGAACACCGCCAGCCGCGGTACGGAGATTTCCCGCGACAGCGTGCGCAGCGTCGAGGCGGTGCGCGAGGCGCTGGACGGCATCACCCAGGCGGTGGCGCGCATCGCCGGGATGAGCCAGCAGATGGCCGCGGCCTCCGAGCAGCAGGCGCACGTGGCCGAGGACATCAGCCAGCAGATCACCCGCATCGCCCAGCTCTCCGACCACAGCGCCATCCAGGCCCAGCAGGGCGCCGGCATCAGTCAGGAGCTGGAACAGATGGCCGAGTACCTGCACAGCCTGGCCGAGCGCTTCAACCGCTGAAGTCGGTGATCCCGGCCGCCTGTGGCACACTGCGCGGCCGGAGGAACCCACCATGTCCCGAGCGCGTTGCGAGCGCTGCACACGTCCCCTGAACCACTGTCTCTGCCACCTGATCCCGCGCTTGCCGAGTCGCACGCGGGTGCTGATCCTGCAGCACCCGGACGAGGCGGGGCATGCGCTGAACACCGCGCGCCTGGCCGCCCTCGGGCTGGAGAGCGCCGAGCTGCGGGTGGGCGAGCGCTTCGACCTGGAACCGGATCCTGCGTACCGCGCCTGCCTGCTGTTCCCCGGCGAGACGGCACAGGCACTGCCAGTGGCGGAGGATGGCCGCCCGCTGCTGCTGGTCGTCCCGGACGGCACCTGGCGCAAGGCGCGCAAGCTGCTCCACCTCAATCCGCAGTTGGCCGGGCTGCCGCGGGTGTGCCTGCCCGCCGGCATGCGTTCGCGCTACCGCCTGCGCAAGGCGCCTGCCGAAGGCGCGCTGGCGACCGTCGAGGCCATCGTCGCGGCGCTGGAGCTGCAGGAGGCGCCGAAACGCTTCGACGCGCTGCTGCGGCCTTTCGAGGCGCTCATCGATGGGCAGATCGCGGCGATGGGCGAGGACACCTATCGGCGCAACCACGGCGGCTGAGCCGTCAGCCGGCGATCAGCACGCTGTCGAAGCGGATGCTCCGCGCGCCGAGCCGCAGCAGGCTGTCGGCGAACAGGTCGCTTTGGGTGCCGTGGCAGTCCCAGGCGACTTCCCAGTCCTCGCGCCGGCGCCAGTTCAGGTAGCCGAGCAGGTGGCCGTCGTCGCGGCTGTGCAGTTCCGCGCCCAGGTAGCCGCTGTCCTCGGCGAACAACTGGCGCAACTGCTGCAGGTAGTCTTCCAGGTGCCGGGTGATCGCCGCCCGGCCGGTATCTCCCACGCGAATGTCGATCAACAGGGCGAAGCGGTTCCGGCCGATATCTTCCTTGGATGTGCAGATGAGCATGGCGTTGGCTTCCTGATCTTGAATTCGAACACCGGGCGAGGGTAAAACCTCAACTTAAGTTGAGGTCAATACCCATGAACAAGCACCCGCAATCCCCGCGTGACCTGAGCGTCGGCGAACTGGCCAGCCGCAGCGGCGTGGCGGTCTCGGCCCTGCATTTCTACGAGGCCAAGGGGCTGATCGGCAGCCGCCGCAGCGCCGGCAACCAGCGCCGCTACCCGCGCGAGACCCTGCGCCGGGTGGCGGTGATCAAAGTGGCGCAGCGCGTGGGCATCCCCCTGGCCGAGATCGCCGCGGCGCTGGGCACCCTGCCCCAGGGACGCACCCTGACGGCGGCGGACTGGGCGGCCCTGTCGGCGCGCTGGCGCGAGGATCTGGACCAGCGCATCGCCAAGCTGGAGATGCTGCGCAACCAGCTGGACGGCTGCATCGGTTGCGGCTGCCTGTCGCTGGAGGATTGCCCGCTGCGCAACCCCGGCGACCAGTTGGCGGAGCAGGGGCCGGGGGCGCATTGGATGGATGGGGACTGAGAGTTGCGCTGCGTTCGCGGTTTCTGCGCCAGCGCTCAGGAACGAAACGGGGAATTACGTAAGCTATGGGGCTTGCAGCCATCACGGCAGGCTGGAGAAAGCCTGATGGTTCATTCAAGCCGGCACCGTTTCCCGGTGCGGCCCGACAGAGGCGCCAGGTAGAGTGAAACCGAGCACGCGGCAGTTGCTGGAGCGTTACGACGAGCCTGGATCGTACGAATTCCACAGCGCATTCGATTACCCGGACATGGAGGCGAGGGCCAACGAGGTGGCCCGGAGGCTGGAGGCCAACGGCAACCGGCTCACGTTCGAAGGCGCGATCTACAACCAGGACGCCAGCTTCAGCATTGCCATCCTGCTGCACGACTACGAGCGGACCGAAGACCGGCTGACCCGCTGCCCCACCATTCGCTTCAGCAATTTCGGCAACCTCGTTTCGCTTACCTGGAGTGAGCTGCTGCCCGGCTCCGACCTGGAAAGAACCGTTCAGGAACTGGAGGCGTGCGGTTTCACCTTCATTCCCGAGGCTGAGCTGAGTGGCGCATACGATGGCGTGATGCCCGACAGGAAGCTGTTCGATAGCTGGTGGACGCGGTATTTCGATTGGATATAGGGCACGTGGCCGTGCCGGCTTACTTATGACCTCAAAGGAATGGCAGATGAAACCCGACAGAATCTATTTCAAGGACAACCCCTGGCCCGAAGGGCACCCGATCAAGGCGTTCGTCTGGTCGGCGAGGGAGGTCGATGGAGACGTATGGTTCGACTTCCATCTGGAGTCGGCCAACTACTACGCCGAACGCGAAATAGAAGATGACGAAGAGGTGGACTATCCGTCCGACTGGGTGGCGCCCATCGTGTGGGGCAACTACCACGCGTGCACCCTGTCTTCGAACAACTGGCACGAAGGTGGATTCCGGGTCTGCACCAGGGCGGACTACACCCCCGAGCTGCTGGACGGCCTCGAACTGATCGTGGACCCGGACCCCGACGCCATCGAGGACTTCGACGACCTGGCGTTCCACATCTACCTGCTCGGCCACGATGCGGTCGCCCGGCACCGGATCAGGTTCGAGCGCATCGGCGACTCCCTGGGGTTCAGGATCGTCTGGAGCGGTATGATCGCCCAGGCCTACGTTGGCGATTACGAGTTCAAGCACGAATTCTCCGCCGTGATCTCCAGCGCGGAGTTTCCCCGGCTTCCGGGCCAGAATGAATAGAACAGGCGCCTGCTCTGTTGCACCGAGCATGCGTTGTGGGAGCGGACTTGTCCGCGAATGGGAAGCATCGCGGCCAATCGGAATGCCGCCCAGCCGCTCCCACAAAGGCCTGGTCTGTTCGCCACAGCCGACTCAGGCATAGCCAAGGAAAAACGCCGTGATCCAGCAGGGAATCGCGGCGTTTCTCTTAACTGACAGGCATTAGTACATAGCCTTCTTTCCCCCGCTCGTTCAGGACATCCTATGGGCCATGAGCTGTATCTCCATCTGGAAAAGCCCTGCGCCGACAGCCTTGAGGAGGCCATCGCGCCGGTCCTGGGGCCGGACGAGTTCCTTGTCGAATCATCGCTGCGGGTCGAATCCCCGGAGCGGGTCGCCGTCGCCACCCGAGAGACGATCGACAGCCAGTGGCCGCACTGCTGCGACCTGCTGCTCGAGACGCCCACCCGTATCTACGCCTTGGCGCATAACCATGCCGGTGTGCAGATCATCCGCCGCTTTACCGACCATCTGCTCGCGTCCGGGCTGAAGGTGGAGATCGACGATGACGTATGAAGTCCAGCCCGTATGAGGCCTGTGCTCGCGTTCCTCGTGGCAGCGCTTGTACCGGCCTGCCTGATGACACTCTGGTATCTGTATGGCCAGTTCACCACCTTCTCGCCGGGTGACCCCTATATCTGGATCAATACCCAGAAGTTCTTCATTTTCTGCTGGCTGATTTCTCTGGGCTCCGTCTTTCTGCTGGGCGTTCCCGCCTACCTGCTCTTGCGTTGGCGCAAGCTGGTCCGGTGGTGGTCCTGTATCGCGGGCGGCTTCGTCATGGGGGCTCTGCCTGTCGCGATCGGGACGTGGCCATTGCGTTATTCGGAGTTCAGGACAAGCTCCAGTTTCAACGGTGTCTGGAACCTGATAGACGGTGTGCCAACGGCAGCCGGTTGGTTGCGTTACGCCGAGGGAGTTTGCTTCTTCGGTATTCTTGGTGCCGTGAGTGGCCTGAGTTTCTGGCTGATGTTGCGAGCCCTCGGCTCCGGCCACTCTGCCAGAACAACGCCGCTTCGAGATTCGGCCTGACTCACGTTCAAGGAGAAGAACAGATGCCTCTCGCCAGGAATGGCTTCATCGACCCCACCACCCTGACGCAATGGGTCAAGCGCCTCATCTATGTCCAGATGCTTGTCGCGGTCATTTCCATCGTTTCCGGCAACATGGAATACCAGTTGCTGCAGGACTACGAGAACGGCGTGTACAGCTCGCAGGAACAGGCGGTGGCGGATGGCGAGGCGAACGACAGGCGGCAGCAGATCATCGCGATCCTCTACATGATCCTGTTCGTGATTTCCGGGGTGCTGATCCTCAAGTGGATCCATCGGGCCAACTACAACGCCCGGCAGCTTGGCGCCAGCGCCATGAAGTTCACGCCGGGGTGGTCGGTCGGCTGGTTCTTCGTCCCCATTTTCTCGCTGTGGAAGCCCTACCAGGCCATGGCGGAAATCTGGAGGGCCAGCGACAGCCCCGAAGACCCGAGCCAGGCCGGGCAGAACCCGATCCTGGCGTGGTGGTGGGGTGCCTGGCTGGCGAACGGCTTCATCAGCCAGGCGGCCATGCGCCTGACGCTCTCGGCGGAGGAAATCCCCGCGCTGAAGAACGCCAACCTGGTGTATCAGGCCTCGGACGTGACCTATCTGGTGCTGGCCGTCGTGACCCTGATGCTGGTGAACTCGATAGACCAGGCCCAGACCGAGCAGGTCCTGGCCCGGGCCTAACGTTCGCGCATGGCCTCGGCGCGGGCCTTCAGCACTGGCTTGAGCAGGTAGTCGAGCACGCTCTTCTCGCCGGTGACGATGTCCACCGTGGCGACCATGCCGGGGATGATCAGCAGCGGGTGCTCGTCGCTGCCCAGGTGGCTCCGGTCGGTACGCACCTGGATCAGGTAGAAGCTGTTGCCGTCCTGGTCGGTGATGGTGTCGGCGCCGATCAGTTCGAGCCTGGCCTTGAGCCCGCCGTAGATGGTGTAGTCGTAGGCGGTGAACTTGACCATGGCCTTCTGGCCCGGATGGAGGAAGGCCACGTCCTGCGGGCGGATGCGCGCCTCGATCAGCAGGTTGTCCTCCAGCGGCACCACTTCCACCATGGGGTCGCCGGGCTGCACCACGCCGCCGATGGTGTTGACCTTGAGCTGCTTGATCACACCGTGCACCGGCGAGCTGACGGTGGTGCGGCTGACCCGGTCCTCGATGGCCATGCTGGTCGAGGTGATCTTCTTCAGCTCGGTGCGTACCTCGTTGAGTTCCTTCAGCGCCTCGGTGCGAAAGGCCAGGGTCGACTCCTCGAGCTTGCTCCTGATCTCCTGCATGGCGGCCTCGGCGCGGGGGATGGCCAGGTTGGTGGCGTCCAGCGAGCCGCGCATCTCCACCGCGCTGCGGCGCAGGCGGAGGATCTCCACCTCGGAGATCGCCCCTGCGGCCACCAGCGGCTGGGACATGTTCAGCTCCTGCTGGACCAGGCCCAGGCTGGAACGGTACTGCTGGGCCTTGGCGCGGAATTCCGCCAGTTCCTGGGTCTTCTGCCGCAACTGTTCCCTGAGGGTGTTCTGCTCGCTGTCCAGCCGCTGCTGGCGCGAGCGGTACAGCGCCATTTCGTCTTCGACCAGCTGCGGCGCCTGCCGGGTCAGCTCCTCCGACAGGGCCAGCGGCCGGCCCTCGGCCTCGGCGCCGAGGCGTTCGACCCTGGCCTGCAGGGCCAGGCGGTCCGCCTCGGTCTCGCCCTTGTTGGAGATGAAGCGGGTGGCGTCGAGGCGCAGCAGCACGTCGCCCTTGTTCACCACCTGGCCCTCGCGGACGAAGATTTCGGTGACGATGCCTCCCTCCAGGTTCTGGATGACCTGCACCTTGCTGGAGGGAATGGCCTTGCCTTCGCCCGTGGTGACTTCCTCCAGCACCGCCAGCCTGGCCCAGACCAGAGCCGCCAGCAGGCAGCCGCCGACCGCCCACAGGGTGGCGCGGGCCAGCCAGGGGGAGTCTTCCAGCACGGCGCCGTCCACCTCGGGCATGAACTCGGTGTCCTGCCTGTGCTGGCGCAGGCCGCCGAAGTAGTCGCGCAGGGATTGGGTCAGTTCCATGGTCGCCTCTCCGCTAGACGGCCGCCGGGCCGACGCGGCCGCGGCGCAGGGCTTCGATCACAGCTTCCTTCGGGCCGTCGGCGACGATGTGGCCGCAGTCCAGCACGATCAGGCGGTCCACCAGGCTGAGCATGGAGCTGCGGTGGGTGATCAGCAGCAGGGTCTTGCCCTGGGACCAGCCGTGCAGGCGGTTGCGCAGGATGTCCTCGCTGGTGTTGTCCATGGCGCTGGTGGGCTCGTCGAGCAGCAGGATCGGCGGGTCGAGCAGCAGCGCGCGGGCCAGCAGCACGGCCTGGCGCTGGCCGCCGGAGAGCAGCTGGCCGCGCTCGCCCACCGGCCGGTCGAAGCCCTGGGGATGCTGCCTGGCCAGTTCGGAGACGCCGGTGAGGTCGGCCACTTCCAGCATGCGCGCGTCACTGACGTAGCGGGCGCCGAGGGTGAGGTTGTCGCGCAGGCTGCCCGCCAGCAGCGGCAGGTCGTGGGCGACGTAGCCCATCTGGTGGCGCAGGTCGGCCACGTCCAGCTGGCGCAGGTCCAGGTTGTCGAGCAGGATCTGGCCTTCGCCCGGGGTGTAGAAGTTCATCAGCAGGCGCGCCAGGGTGCTCTTGCCCGAGCCGCTGCGGCCGATGATGCCGACCCGCTCACCGGCGGCCAGGTGCAGGCTGATCCGGTTCAGCGCCGGGGTGCTCTGGCCGGGATAGGCGAAGCTGACCTGGCGCAGGTCCAGCGCGCCCTTGAGGTGGGTGCGCTCCAGCGGCCGCTGCTTCGCCTGGCGCTCCTGGGGCAGGCTCATCAGCGCGTCGGTGCTGGTCATGGTCAGGCGCGCCTGCTGGTAGCGGGTGATCAGCCCGGCGATCTGCCCGAGCGGGGCCAGCACGCGGCTGCCGAGCATGTAGCAGGCGACCAGGGCGCCGACGCTGAGGTTGCCGGCGATGATGATGTAGACGCCGGCGACGATGGTCGCCATGCCGGCGAACTGCTGTAGGAACAGGGTGCCGTTGCTGGCCAGGGCGGCGAGGAAGCGGGCGTGGCTGTCCAGGCGGGTGAGGGCGCCGTGGGTCTTCTCCCAGCGGTGCTGGCGCTCGCTCTCGGCGCCGCAGGCCTTGAGCGTCTCCAGGCCGCCGAGGGTCTCGATCAGCAGGGCCTGGCGCTCGGCGCCCAGGGCCAGGCTCTTCTGCACCGTGTCGCGCAGGCGCGCCTGGATGATCAGGGCGAATATCGCCGTGATGGGGAAGGCCAGCAGCGGAATCATCACCAGCCAGCCGCCGAGCAGGCCGATGACCAGGATCATCAGCAGCGAGAAGGGCAGGTCGATCAGGCTGGTCAGGGTCACCGCGGTGAGGAATTCGCGCAGCCCCTGGAAGTCGTGGATGCTCTGGGCGAAGCCGCCGACCGTCGCCGGCCTGGCCGCCATGGACATGCCGGTAATGCGTTCGAACAGAGTGGCGGACAGCACCACGTCGGTCTTCTTGCCGGCCACGTCCAGCAGGTAGGCGCGCAGCACCCGCAGCAGCAGTTCGAAGCCGGTGCCGACGAACAGGCCGATGGCCAGGACCCAGAGCGTGGCGGTGGCCTGGTTGGGCACGACCCGGTCGTAGGTCTGCATGACGAACAGCGGGACCATCAGGCCGAGCAGGTTGATCAGCAGACTGGCCAGCACCGCGTCGGTATACAGCCAGCGCGACAGCTTCAGGGTATCGCGGAACCACGCCTCGACCCGTGGCACCAGCGGCGCGCGCGCCTCTTCCAGGTCGTGCTGCGGCTTGGCGAAGAAGGCCCGGCCGCTGTATTCGATGGCCAGGTGGTCGCGGTTGACCCACTGCTCGCCGCCATCGGCCTCGCAGGGCAGGATCAGCAGCTGGTTCTTCGGCCCCATCTTGCGCAGCACCGCGCTGCGGCCGTCCTTGAGCAGGAGCAGCACCGGCAGGTTGAGCGGCGAGATGGCGCCCAGCTCGCGCCGCAGCACGCGCCCCTGCAGGCCGGCCCGGGCCGCCGCGCGCGGCAGCAGGTCGGCGCTCAGACGCTGCTCGGGCATCGGCAGGCCCGCCGACAGGCTGGCGCGGCTGGCCGAGCAATCGTGGAGGTTACAGAGGATGAGCAGCCCGTCCAGCAGCGGATCGTCGTGACTCTGGCGCTGGTCTTCGGGGAGTCTCCGTTCCATGCTGGTCAAGGTCGCTCCTCCTGAGAGATCGCCCAGGCCGGCGGCGTGGGCGATCGCTTCGCCGGGGGACTACTTCAGTTCCGGCAGGCGGGCCTCGCTCTTCACGTTCGTGAGGGCGACTGCTTCGGCCGGGGCCACGACGTTCTGTTTCTTCAGGAGCTCGCCCATGGCGGCGATGACGCGGTACATGGAGAACTCTTCGGTGTAGCGCACCTCGGCGTAGCGGCGGTTGGCGGTGAAGAGTTCGTTGTCGCTGTCCAGCAGGTCGAGCAGCGAGCGCTGGCCCAGGCTGAACTGCTGCTGGTACGCCTCGCGCACGCGGGAGGTGTATTCCGCGTATTCGCGTGCCTTCGGCGTTTGCAGGCGGGCGTTTTCCATGGCGTTCCAGGCCAGCGACAGGTTCTCGTTGACCACCCGCAGGGCGTTGTTGCGGATGTCCATGGACTGATTGATCTGGTGCGCCGCCGATTGCAGGCGGGCCTTGTCGCGCATCCCGTTGAACAGGTTGTAGTTCATCACCACGGCGGCCCGCCAGGTGTTGTAGTGACCTTCGTCGCCCTGGACGTTGTCGTCGGCGGTGGTGGCCAGTTCGAGGTCGAAGCGCGGGTAGAAGGGCGATTTCGCCACCTCGTACTGCTTCTCGGCGGCATGCACGTCGGCCTGTGCGGACTTGAGGAAGGGGTTGTTGTCCATCATCGCCTGCTGGGCGCTTTGGACGTCCGCCGGCAGTTCGCCGCGGATGGAGGCCGGCGGTTCCAGCTCGTCCGGCATGCGCCCGGTGGCGCTGAAGAAGTTGGCTTCGGCGTCGGCCAGGTTGACCTGCTCGGTGTAGAGGTTGTTCTCGGCCAGCGCCAGGCGGGCCACGGACTGGTCCAGGTCGGCGGTGCTGCCCACCCCGCGCTCGCTGCGCAGGCCGATCTGGTCGTTGATGCGCTGGTGCGCCTGCAGGTTGTTCCTGGCCAGGGTCACCATCTCGCGGCGCTTGAGCACTTCCAGATAGACCTCGACGGTACGCAGGGCGAGGCTCTGAGACGTGCCCTGCACGTAGTAGGCGCGGGAGTCGACCACGGAACGGGTGCGTGCCACCTCGTTGGGGGTGTTGAAGCCGTCGAACAGCATCTGCCGCAGGCGCAGCTCGGCGTCGCGGTAGTTCAGGGTTTCCTTGTTGTGGTCACCCAGCGCGCGGGTGCTGGGGCTGTCCGTCCGTTCGCGCCCATAGCCCACGAGGACGTCGACGGTGGGCAGATAGCCGCCCTTGGCCATCTTCACTTCCTCATCCGCGGACAGACGATCATTCATGCTGGCGTGCAGCTCGGGATGATTGTCGATGGTGCTCTGGATGGCTTCCGAGAGTGTCATGGCCTGGGCCTGATAACAGACCATGGCCAGCAAAATGCTACTGCACAGCGGTGTGAGGGCACGCATGAGGGTTTTCTCCTTGATGTGTGAATCTTGTTCCTGTCGCCAATTTTATGGCGTTTATTGGCAGATGGAGCGCTTTGCGCTTGTAACATCACAGATAAGAACAATCTCGGAGAATGGTTAAGAAAAATTCTTCACAAGGGTTATGCGGAAAAAGTCTTATGCACTCTGTGAGATCGGGCACATTGTTTCTTCTCAATGCCGCGAAAATCAAGCCTTTCAGGCTTTTTCGCAGTTAAAGCGAATGGTCGATCGCAGTTTGGAGCATAAGGGGCGGGGAAATTTTTGCGGAAATGAAGCAGTACAGTTGATGCGACATTTTTCTGTCGTTTTAAAAAATCTACCTTCTGTACTGCTCCGTCTCGCGGAGCTTTCTTCGCACTGAGCCCGGGTTCGAAAGGCGGTCTGGCCCTTTTGAAACGCGCCGGCGGTGGCCGGTGGCAGTGCGGAGGAATGGGACATGGCTACTTTGATGGGTGTCGTCAGTCAGGTTGTCGGCGAGGTCTTCGCGGTAGCCGGCGATGGAACGCGCCGACCGCTGGTGGAAGGTGATCGCGTCTATGCCGGCGAGCAGCTGGTGACCGGAGCGGGCGGGGCGGTGGCGATCAGCCTTGCCAACGGCGATGTGCTCACGCTGGGGCGCGACAGCAACCTGAACCTCAGCGAACAGATGCTGGCCGCGGGTGGCGAACGGACCGGCGCGCCCCAGGCCCAGGATGCGGTGGCGCCCACCGATGCCGACCTGACGGATGTCGAGCGACTGCAGGCCGCCATCGAGGCCGGCGTCGACCCGACCGTGGCCGGCGAGGCTACCGCGGCGGGGCCTGGTGCGGGTGCCGGTGGCACCGGCGGCGCGGGCAGCGGCCATGGCTTCGTGCTGCTGGGCGAGGTCGGCGGCGCGCTCGATCCGGTGATCGGCTTCCCCACCGCCGGCATCCCCGGCGGCCCGCTGTTCCCCGATGCCGAGCCCCTGGCCACCGACGATCCCGAGCCGGACTTCGCACCGCTGCTCGACGTGGAATACCTCGATGCCGTCGGCAGTCTCTTCGTGGGCCCGGCACTGGTCGACGAGGAGGCCCTGGCCAACGGCACCAACCCCGCCAGCGACGCCGAACAGGCCAGCGGGCGGATCGTGGTGAACTCGCCGGACGGCATCTCCTCGCTGCAGATCCAGGGCTTCGACGGCGTCTGGGTCGACGTCACCAACGGCGGTACCGTGGTGGGGCAGTACGGCATCCTGGTCGTGGACGCGGCGGGCAACTGGACCTACACCCTGACCGCCAACACCCTCGATCACAGCAATCCCAACGCGACCGGCGAGGCGGACCAGGTCGGCGAGAGCTTCCCGGTCCGGGTGTTCGACCTGGACGGCGACGTGTCGCCGACCGTGCTGCTCAACGTGCTGATCAACGACGATGGCCCACAACTGGCGCTGGGCGGCGCGCAGGTGGTCGCCCAGGTCGACGAGGACGAGACCATCGACGGTATCACCGACAACGACGCGGTGACCAACGTCGCCACCGGAGGGCCGGGCACCCTGGGTGCGCTGGTCAACTTCGGCGCGGACGGCCCCGGCGGCTTCGGCCTTTCCGGCAGCCCGGCGGCCATCGCCAGCCTGCAGGCCCAGGGGCTGACCTCCGGTGGCAGCGCGCTCGTCTACAGCGTGGCCGGCAACGTGCTCACGGCCTCGGCCGGCGGCGCGGTGATCTTCACCCTGCAGGTGGGCGCCGACGGCAGCTTCGTCTTCACCCTGGTCGGCCAGCTCGATCACCCGCTCGCCAATGGCGATGACAACGAGCTGCTGCCGCTGCCCATCGACTTCTCGGGCGTGCTCACCGCGGTGGATGGCGACGGCGATTCGGTCGGGGCCTTCGGCGCCGGCAGCTTTGTGATCAACGTGGAGGACGATGTGCCGCAGTTCGGCGGCGGGGCCGGGGCGGTGGCCGCCCGGGTCCACGAGGATGCACTGACGCTGGGCGCGGGAGCGCCTCACCAGGGCAACCTAGAGGGCGGCCAGACCGTGTCCGCCAGTGGCGGATCGGGTTCGCTCACCGCGCTGGTCAACTTCGGCGCGGACGGCCCGGGCAGCTTCGGCATCGGCGGCAATCTCGTCTCGCTGGCGGTGCAGGGCCTTTCCAGCGGCGGTATCGCCCTGACCTATAGCCAGGCCGGCAACGTGCTGACCGCTTCGGCGGGCGCGCAGGTCATCTTCACCCTGACCGTGGGCGCCGACGGGAGCTGGTCCTTCGTGCTGCGCGGGCCGATCGACCATCCCCTGGCCAATGGCGTGGATAGTGAGGACCTGCCGGGCCTGGGCATCGATTTCTCCGGCATCCTGTTCGCCACGGATGGCGATGGCGACCCGCTGGCGGGCTTCCCGGCCGGCAGCTTCACCATCGACATCGAGGACGACGTCCCGGTGCTGGTGGGCGGCGCGCGGCCGGTCATCGGTGGCGTGGTGCACGAAGACGTGCTGCCTGGCGGCAACCCGGAAGGCGGGGGCCAGACCACCACGCTGAGCAGCGCCACGGGCGGCTCCCTGGCCGGCCTGGTCAGCTTCGGCGCCGATGGTCCGGGCGCCTTCGGCCTGAACGGCGCGGTGGGCTCGCTGCTGGCCCAGGGGCTGACCTCCGGCGGGTCGGCCTTGAGCTACAGCGTGTCCGGCAACGTGCTGACCGCCTCCGCCGGCGGCGCCACCATCTTCACCCTGACCGTGAATGCCAGCGGCAGCTGGTCATTCTCGCTGCTGGGGCCGCTGGATCACCCGCTGGCCGACGGCAACGACGGCGAGCGCCTGCCGGGGCTGGGCATCGACTTCTCCGGTGTGCTGACGGCCACCGATGGCGACGGCGACCCGCTGGCGGGAGGCTTCCCGGCCGGCAGCTTCGTGATCAACGTGGAAGACGACGTGCCGGTACTGGCCGGGCGGGGCGAAGGCTTCGTGCCGGTGGGCGGCACCGTGCATGAGGATGCGCTGAGCACCGGGAACGCAGAGGGCGGGCAGACCGCTTCGATCAGTGGTCCGGCCGGTGCGTTGTCCGGGTTGGTCGCCTTCGGTGGCGATGGCCCGGGAGCGTTCGGGCTGTCCAGCGATGTGAGTTCGCTGGTCTTGCAGGCGCTGACCTCCGGCGGGACGGCCCTGAGCTACAGCGTGTCCGGCAATGTGCTCACTGCCACGGCGGGCGGTGTGCCGGTTTTCACCCTGACGGTCGGCGCCAATGGTAGCTACGCCTTCCAACTCCTGGGGCCGATCGATCATCCCCTGGCCGATGGCAACGACGGTGAGTTGTTGCCAGGGTTGGGCATCGACTTCTCCGGTGTGCTGACCGCGACCGATGGCGACGGCGACCCGCTGGCGGGAGGTTTCCCGGTCGGCAGCTTCGTGATCAATGTGGAAGACGATGTGCCGGTGGTGGCGGAGCAGGGCGAGGGCTTCGTGCCGGTGGGTGGCACCGTGCATGAGGATGCGCTGAGTATCGGCAATCCTGAAGGTGGGCAAACCACCTCGATCAGTGGTCCGGCAGGCGCGTTGTCCGGGTTGGTCGCCTTCGGTGGCGATGGTCTGGGAGCGTTCGGGCTGTCGAGCAATGTGAGTTCGCTGATGCTGCAGGCGCTGACGTCTGGTGGTGTCGGGCTGAGCTACAGCGTTTCGGGCAATGTACTCACCGCCTCGGTGGGTGGCGCACCGATCTTTACCCTGACGGTCGGCACCGATGGTAGCTATGCGTTCGAGCTTCTCGGGCCACTGGATCATCCCCTGGCCGATGGCAATGACGGTGAGCTGTTGCCCGAGTTGGGTATCGACTTCTCCGGTGTGTTGACCGCGACCGATGGTGATGGCGATCCGCTGGCGGGAGGTTTCCCGGTCGGTAGCTTCGTGATCAATGTGGAAGACGATGTGCCGGTGGTGGCGGAGCAGGGCGAGGGCTTCGTGCCGGTGGGTGGCACTGTTCACGAGGATGTGTTGGGTACCGGGAATGCAGAGGGTGGGCAGACTACCTCGATCAGTGGTCCGGCTGGAGCGTTGTCCGGGCTGGTTGCTTTTGGTGGCGATGGTCCGGGAGCGTTCGGGCTGTCCAGCGATGTGAGTTCGCTGGTATTGCAGGCGCTGACGTCTGGTGGGACTGCCCTGGGCTACAGCGTTTCGGGCAATGTGCTCACCGCCTCGGCAGGTGGGTCGACGATCTTCACCCTGACGGTCGGCACCGATGGCAGCTATACGTTCGAGCTTCTCGGACCGCTGGATCATCCCCTGGCCGATGGCAATGACGGTGAGTTGCTGCCCGGGCTGGGTATCGACTTCTCCGGCGTGCTGACCGCCACCGATGGCGATGGCGACCCGCTGACAGAAGGCATCCCGGCTGGCAGCTTCGTGATCAATGTCGAGGACGACGTGCCGGTAATCGCCGAGCAGGGCGAGGGCTTCGTACCGGTAGGCGGCACCGTGCATGAAGATGCGTTGAGCGCCGGAAACCCCGAGAGTGGGCAAACCACCTCCGCCAGTGGTCCGGCAGGGGCGCTATCGGGACTGGTCGCCTTCGGTGGCGATGGTCCAGGAGCGTTCGGCCTGTCCAGCGATGTAAGTTCGCTGCAGCTTCAAGGGCTGACGTCCGGCGGCACCGCCCTGAGCTACAGCGTCTCCGGCAACGTATTGACCGCGACGGCGGGCGGCACGCCGATCTTCACCCTGACGGTCGGCGCCGACGGTAGCTACACCTTCGAGCTGCAGGGGCCGGTCGATCATCCCGTCCATGACGGGACCCTGGACAGCGAGCTGCTGCCGGGCCTGGGCATCGACTTCTCGGGTGTGCTGACCGCTACCGATGGTGACGGCGATCCGCTGGTGGGAAGCATCCCGGCCGGCAGCTTCGTGATCAACGTGGAGGACGACGTGCCGGTCATCGACCTGTTGCCGGATGGCGCGCCTCCCAGCGTGGAAGAGGGCGCTACCTACAGCGGCAGCTGGACCGGCAGCCATGGCGGCGACGGCCCCGGCACCATCAAGGTGGTGGTCGACGGAGGCGAGTACGATCTGGATACCGACATCTCGCTGCCGACCGGCACGCTGCATGTCGGCAGCGACGGTTCGTGGAGCTTCCAGGCGAGCGCCGGGCTGGATCAGGGGGCGGCGGGCAGCCAGACCTTCTCGATCCAGATCACCGACAACGACGGCGACTCCCTCAGCGACAGCATCACCCTGGACATCGTCGACGCCGCGGTGCCGGTCGGCGGCCAGGCACGCAACTCGGTCGACGAGGATGGGCTGAGCGGCGGCATTTCCGGCGGTCCGAACGACCTGCCCGACAACGAAACCGTCGTGACCGGCAACCTCGGCTACAACTTCGGGCCGGACGGTGCGGCCACGACCGGCGCGTTCACCTGGAACACCACCGGCCTGTCGGGGCTGGGGCTTACCTCCGGCGGTGTCGCGCTGGCCTACGGCGTCAGCCCGGATGGGCTGGTGCTGACCGCCACGGCGGGCAGCGTCACGGTGTTTACCGTAGAGGTGACCAATGTCAGTACCGGGGACTATCGCTTCACCCTGAGTGCGCCGCTGGATCATGAGGCGCCTGCCACTCCCGGGACCAGCGACGAGAACGACATCACCGTCGACTTCACCTACACCCTGCAGGACGGCGACGGCTCCACCGCCAATGGCGGCCTGAGCATCACGGTGGACGACGACTCGCCGACGATCCAGGCTGGCGACCTGTCCTTCTCCTCGTTCGTGACCTTCCACGGCACCAGTGCGAACTTCGCCAACAGCTATGGCTACTACACCAAGGCCGCCGACGGCACGCCGCTGTCCGGCAAGGTGATCTGGGCGAACGTGCACCACCAGGCGGTCGGCGACACCTTCGACCTGGCCGGGCTGGACCCCGCCAGCACGGGCTTCTTCATCATTCCCCATGGCGGGGCCAACGCCGTGCTGGCCAACGGCACCGACATCACCTTCCAGTTCGTCGGCGGCAAATGGCAGGCGCTGGCGGGCGGCACGCCGCTGACGGGGGCCGATGGGGCCAACATCCTGTTCAGCGACGCCACGCTCAACCCGGGCGGCTCGCACCTGCAGGACACTTCCGCTCCCGGCAACCAGAATTGGGAGGACAAGACCGACACCTCCGACTACGACTACAACGACGTCAACACCAACGTGACCTGGGGCGCGTCGCTGCAGGTCGACGAGTCGGATTTCGGCGTCGATGCCACGGCCGATTTCAGCGGCCTGTTCCATGCCCAGGCCGGCGCCGATGGGTTGCAGGGCCCGATCGCTTACAGCCTGAACGTGGTCAATCCGGTGTCCGGCCTGGTGGATACGCTGACCGGTGAGGCCATCGTGCTGGTCATGAACGGTAGCGTCCTGGAAGGACGCACGGAAACCTCCGGCGAGCTGGTGTTCAGCCTCAGCGTCGATGCCGGCGGCACCGTCACCTTGGATCAGGACCGCTCCGTCGTGCACCCCACCAGCGACCCCGACGAAGTCGTCGCCCTGGGCTCCAACCTGGTGTCGCTGACGGCCACCGTGACCGACGGCGATGGCGACCAGAACAGCGTCAGCGTGGACATCGGACCGGGCATCAGCTTCCGCGACGATGCGCCCGAAGCCGCCGACGACGTCCTCGGCGAGGTGTCGAGAGGCGCCCACGAGGTGACCATCGGGACGGTGGACGATCTCCTCGACAACGATCACTACGGCGCCGATGGCGCCTCGGCCACCTCGCCGATCCAGATCGTCGGGGCGGGCAGCCAGGGCGGCACCGTCGTCATCGATGTCGACGGCAACCTGATCTACACGGCCGCGCCGGGCGCCCTGGCGGGTACCGAGACCTTCACCTACTCCATCGTCGATGGCGACGGTGACAGCGCGACCGCCACGTTCGAGATCACCCTGTCCGGCAAGGACCCCGAGGGTGGCCAGGCCAGCAATGCCGTGGACGAGGACGGCCTGCCGCAGGGGCTGGCAGGTGGTCCTAACGACCTGCCGGGCCAGGCGGTCAGCGTGAGCGGCACCCTGGGCTACAGCGTCGATACCTTCGGCCAGTTCGCCTGGAACGGCACCGCGCCGAGCGGCCTGACCTCGGGCGGAAGCGCCGTGAGCTACCACCTGAGCAACGGCGACAGAACGCTCACCGGAATGGTGGGCGGCGAGGCCGTGTTCATCCTCGAACTGACCGATACCGCCACCGGCGCCTACACGTTCGAGCTGTTCAAGCCACTGGACCATGAACCGCCGGCCAGCGGCAGCGACGAGAACGACCTGCCGCTGAGCTTCGGCTACCAGGTCTGGGACGCCGACCCGTCGGCGGCGCCCGCCTCGGGCAGCCTGACGGTGACCGTGGACGACGATTCCCCGGCCGCGGCCAACGACATCGCCAAGTCCGCTCCCGAGCCGGCCGGGGTCAACACCAACCTGATGATCATCCTCGACGTGTCCGGCAGCATGGACAACAACCCCGGGGTGAGCGGCTTCACGACCCGGCTGGCGCTGGCCAAGAGCGCCATCCAGAACCTGATCGACGCCTACGACGGCCTGGGCGACGTGATGGTGCGCCTGGTGGCCTTCAACGCCAGCGCCACCTCCAACCTGAGCGGCTCGGGCGAGATCTGGCTGACGGCGAGCCAGGCCAAGTCGGTGATCGGCGCGCTGTCGAACACCTACGGCGATGGCAACACCAACTACGACGCGGCCCTGATCCGGGCGATCTCGGCCTTCGACAACAGCGGCAAGATCAGCGGCGGCAACGTCCAGAACGTCTCCTACTTCCTCTCCGACGGGCAGCCGACGACCAGCTCCAGCTGGGGCATCGGCGCGGGCAGCAACAACGGCATCGTCGCCGCCGAGGAGACCGTCTGGACCAGCTTCCTCAACAACAACGAGATCAAGTCCTACGCCCTGGGCATGGGGCAGGGCACCGCCGGCGACCTGGCCCAGCTGAACCCTGTGGCCTATGACGGCATCGGCACAGGCACCAACACCAACGGCATCCTGGTCACCAACCTGAGCCAGCTGGACGCCACCCTGCAAGGCACCGTCAGCGCGCCGACCATCACCGGCAACCTGCTGGCGGAGGGCGCCAACGGCTTCGGCGCGGATGGCCCGGCGGACCTGCCGGTGGTTTCCATCCAGCATGGGGCGAAGACCTACGACGCGAGTTCGCCGGAATACGACGGCGCCACCCACAAGCTGGTCTTCACCACCGCCGAGGGCGGAAGCTTCAGCATCAACCTGCAGACCGGCGAGTACAGCTACAGCCTGAACAAGGACGTGGCCGACGACCTGACCGAGACCTTCGTCTACACCCTCGTCGATGCCGACGGCGACGGGGTATCGGCCACCCTGAGCCTGACCACCACCGACAGCAGCGAGGTGTATGCCTACGACAACCACGGCTCGGCCACCGTCGAAGAGACGATGGTGACACCGCCGCCCGGCAGCGAAGTGCTGGCCAGCTTCTCCACGACCAGCAACAGCACCTCGTCGCCGAACCCGTGGATCTTCGACACGGAGGGCAGCGGCGTGACGGTGTCGACCCTGGCCGATGTGATGACCGCCGCGGACGACAGGTGGGGCGTATCCGCCATCGCCGGCAGCACCAACGCCAACGGGGTGCGCGTCCAGGGCAGCGCGCTGCAGCTGATAGACACCAGCAGCAACGGCGGCATCAGCAGCAAGGTCGCCACACCCACGTTCGAGATCGTGGCAGGGGAGACGGGCAGCGTCTCGTTCCAGCTCGGCAGCATCAACAACCACGCCACCAACGACCAGTTCAACTGGGTCCTCTACCGGCAGGACGGTGCCTCGTGGACGCTGGTGGACAGCGGCAGCCACGGGACGAGCGGCGCGACCACGGTGACCACCGACACCTTCGGCGAAGGTGTCTACCGCCTGTTCTTCGAGGCCAACGACCGTACCAACAACAGCAACAGCTACCGTATCCGCGTGGACAACATCACGCTGACGACGATCGCGGCGGCTGTTCCCGTGATCGAGGTGACCGCCGTGTCCGGCAACGTGCTGGCCGATCCCAACACCTGGTCCTCCAGCAGCGACCCCCTGGGCGCGGTGGACGACAAGGGCAGCGAGGGCGCGGTCCTCAGCATCTGGAACGGCACCGCCTATGTCGAGGTGGGCGTCGGCACCTCGGTCGCGGGGGACTGGGGCAGCCTGCTGATCAACAAGGACGGCTCCTACACCTACACGCCGAACCCCACGCTCGACGGCGTCGGACAAGAGGACGTGTTCAGCTACAAGCTGACCCAGCCCGATGGCGACAGCGATACCGCGCAACTGGTGATCGGTCTCGAATCCACGGGTACCACGCTCAGGGCCATGGTCGTGGCGGATGCGGGCCCGCAGGATCAGCCGGTGGTCGACGACGGTACCGAGCCTCAGGCCCCGGCAGGGGACGAGACACTGGTCGCCCTGGTCGGCGAGGACGACCCTGCGCTGCCCACGGTACCGCCGGAGCAGGAAGAGGATCAGGCGCTTCTTGCCGAGCAGGGGGCCGATAATCCGGTCGCCGATCATCTGAGCTTCGCCGTCAATGGCGTCACCTCCGATGTGCTGGACCTGTCGCAGCTGCTTACCGGGCTGTCCGACAGCCCGGATGGCGACGAGCTGTCGAGCTACCTGACGTTCAGCTTCTCGGCGAGCGCGACCACCATCAGCGTCGACAAGAACGGCGCCGAGGGTGGCAGCTCGGTCGACATGTCCGTGGTGGTCGACGGCATCGACCTGTCCAGCGCCGCCTACTACAGCAGCACGGATGCGGCGACCGTCATCAACGGCCTGCTCGATGACCACAGCCTGAAAGTGGCGTGACGCGGCACCCGGCCCGCCGTCCGCGAGGGCTGCGGGCCTTTTCCTGCCTGCCTTTCGCCTGGCGCAGGAGCTCTTTCCGTCGGGCTTCGCTCGGCGGCGTGGTTGGCGCGTATAATCGGCGCACTGAAAGCATATTCAGAGCCTGATGACATGACCCAGATTTCCGAGCGCCTGTTGGTTCAGGCTCACCTCGCCGCCAAGCAGCCCAGGGTGCTGACCCCGGAAGAAGATGCCTTCTACCGGAGCGAGATCGCCGCCGAGCTGAAGAAGCAGAACGCTGTGCTGGTGGCCCACTACTATTGCGACCCGGTGATCCAGGCCCTGGCCGAGGAAACCGGCGGCTGCGTGTCGGACTCGCTGGAGATGGCGCGCTTCGGCAACCAGCACGAAGCGCAGACGGTGGTGGTCGCGGGCGTCAAGTTCATGGGCGAGACGGCGAAGATCCTCAATCCGGAAAAGCGCGTGCTGATGCCGACCTTGGACGCCACCTGCTCGCTGGACCTCGGTTGCCCGGTCGACGAGTTCTCCGCCTTCTGCGACCAGCACCCGGACCGCACCGTGGTGGTCTACGCCAACACCTCGGCGGCGGTGAAGGCCCGCGCCGACTGGGTGGTGACCTCCAGCTGCGCGCTGGAGATCGTCGAGAGCCTGATGGACAACGGCGAGAAGATTCTCTGGGCGCCTGACCAGCACCTGGGGCGCTATATCCAGCGCGAGACCGGCGCCGACATGCTGCTGTGGGACGGTGCCTGCATCGTCCACGAGGAGTTCAAGGCCAAGCAGCTGGAGGACATGAAGGCGCTGCACCCCGAGGCCGCCATCCTGGTCCACCCGGAGTCGCCCGAGGCGGTGATCGAGCTGGCCGACGCGGTGGGCTCCACCAGCCAGTTGATCAAGGCCGCCCAGACCCTGCCCAACAAGACCTTCATCGTCGCCACCGACCGCGGCATCTTCTACAAGATGCAGCAGCTGTGCCCCGACAAGAAATTCGTCGAGGCGCCCACCGCCGGCAACGGCGCTGCCTGCCGCAGCTGCGCCCACTGCCCGTGGATGGCCATGAACACCCTGCAGCGCACCCTGCAGTGCCTGCGCGAGGGCAGCAACGAGATCTTCGTGGAACCGGCGCTGATCCCGCGCGCGGTACGCCCGCTCAAGCGCATGCTCGACTTCACCCAGGCCGCGCGGCTGAAACTGGCCGGCAACGCCTGAGAACCCGTCCACGATCTCGCGAGAGC
>NZ_BPFX01000014.1 GCF_019655855.1 Pseudomonas paralcaligenes
GGCCAGCATCGGCAGCTCGTCGAATGCCTTGCCCGAGGGCAGATGCAGGCCGCTGAGGCGCCGGGCGCCGAGCTTGAGGTAGAGCGTGGAACGGGCGAGCCTGAACATGAGGGTATCCTTCCGTGGATTGAGCAGGCGCGCAGCTTAAGGCCCGCGGCCCCGTTCCGTCGACTGGCCCTGGCAATCGGGTGAAGAGCCTGTGAATTCCGTCATTCCCGCGCACGCGGGAATCCATGCGCGGTGTTTCTGGGTCCCCGCCTGCGCGGGGATGACGGGGATCTAGGATATGCGTGCAGCCGGCCGGGACGGCCTTTGCGCGAAGCTGTGACCCCGGTAATATGCGCGATCATTTTTCAGCCACTGCTTTCAGGACGCCGCCATGAGCATCAAATCGGACAAGTGGATTCGCCGCATGGCCCAGGAACACGGAATGATCGAGCCCTTTGTCGAGCGCCAGGTGCGCACCGAGGGCAGCGAGCGCCTGATCTCCTACGGCGTTTCCAGCTATGGCTACGACGTGCGCTGCGCCGCCGAATTCAAGGTGTTCACCAATATCCACTCGGCCGTGGTCGACCCGAAGAACTTCGACGAGAAGAGCTTCGTCGACATCAACAGCGACGTCTGCATCATCCCGCCGAACTCCTTCGCCCTGGCCCGTACCGTCGAATACTTCCGCATCCCGCGCGACGTGCTGACCATCTGCCTGGGCAAGAGCACCTACGCGCGCTGCGGCATCATCGTCAACGTCACCCCGCTGGAGCCGGAGTGGGAAGGCCACGTGACCCTGGAGTTCTCCAACACCACCAACCTGCCGGCGAAGATCTACGCCAACGAGGGCGTGGCGCAGATGCTGTTCCTGCAGTCCGATGAGGCCTGCGAAGTGTCCTACGCGGACCGGGGCGGCAAGTACCAGGGCCAGACCGGCGTAACCCTGCCGAAGACCTGATCGCTGGAGCAAGAGGACAGGTCCATGCCGTTTCCGAAGCAGCTCGGTACCATCGCCTGCCCCTGCGTGGTTTCCGGCGCCAGACCCGTGCTGTTCGTGTCCCGCGCCGGTGGCGACTGGCAGATGTACTGCCACTGGAAGAACCACGACTTCACCTGTGCAGACACCCTGGATCAGCTCCAGTTGGTCGGAGTCGCCCATCTGCTGGCGATGGACCCGACGCTCGAGGAACTGGCCGACCTGCCCGTGGACATGGGAGCGGAAAGAATCCATGTGGGCGGGGCATGGGAGCGTTACGAAGACCGGGACGACGAGTAAGTAGTCTGCCGGTCCCTTCGCCGAATCCTTGAATTTCTTCCGCCCGGCCGAACTCTACCCTCAGAGTTCACAGCGGAGGACCTCACCATGTTTGCAGCAGCAGCGATTTCCCCTCAGGCCTGGGCACAGAACGGCACGATTCCCGGACAGCCCGACCCGGATACCCCGGACCTGCCCCACGAGCCGGACCTGCCGCCGCCTCCGGGCGAACCGACCATTCCCGACCAGCCGCCACCCGTGCCCGTCGCCCGCCATTGAGGCGGGCACGGATGGCCGTGTAGCCCGGATGCAATCCGGGAAGACAGGTTCGGCACAGGTCAGGGAACCAGCGGCAGCTCGCGCTTGTGGCGGGTGTTGTCGTAGGTGCGCACGATGATGGCGTAGGCCTCGTCGCTGACCTTCTCGCCGTGCAGGAAGGCGTCGATCTCGGCGTAGGTCACGCCGTGGGCCTCTTCGTCCGGCTTGCCCGGGCGCAGCTCCTCCAGGTCGGCGGTCGGTGTCTTCTGCACCAGGTGCTGGGGCGCGCCGAGGTACTTGGCAATGGCGCGCACCTGGCTCTTCACCAGGCCGGAGAGCGGGGCCAGGTCACAGGCGCCGTCGCCGAACTTGGTGAAGAAGCCCATCACCGCCTCGGCGGCGTGGTCCGTGCCGATCACCAGGCCGTTGTTAGCGTTGGCGATGGCGAACTGGGCGACCATGCGGATGCGCGCCTTGATGTTGCCGTTGACGAAGTCGCGGCGGGCCTCCGTGAGCTTCTGCAGGTGCGCCACCTGCTCGCCCAGGCCGCGCACGCTGCCGGCGATGTTGACGGTGTCGTTCTCGTCGGCGCCGACGAATTTCAGCGAGTCCTGGGCGTCGTGTTCGTCGTGCTGGGTGCCGTGGGGCAGGCGGACCGCGATGAAGCGATACTCCGGGTCGCCGGCCTCGGCGCGTAGTTCCTCCACCGACAGCTGGGCCAGGCGGCCGGCGGTTGTGGAGTCCACGCCGCCGCTGATGCCCAGCACCAGCACCTTCAGGCCGGCGTTTCTCAGGGTGTCCTTGATGAAACGCTTGCGACGCTCGATCTCCGCGACCAGCGCGGCTTCGTCGGCAAAGGGCGGCACCACGTCCAGCGCGGCGGCGATTTCGGCTTGGCGGTTGCTCATGGCGAGGTCCTCATACGCGGAAAACGTGTTTCAGGTAGCTGACGAAGTTCTCGTCGCGGCACTGGGTCTTGCCCGGTGTGTCGGAAATCTTGGCGACCGGCTGGCCGTTGCAGGCGGTCATCTTGATCACGATGTTCATCGGCTCGACGCCGGGGATGTCGCAGGTCAGCCGGGTGCCGACGCCGAAGCTTACGTTGATACGACCGGAAAGTGCACGGTAGAGCTGCAGCGATTTTTCGAAGTCGAGGCCGTCGGAGAACACCAGGGTCTTGCTCATGGGGTCGATGCCGAGCGTCTCGTAGTGGGCGATGGCCTTTTCCGCCCAAACCAGCGGGTCGCCGGAGTCGTGGCGCAGGCCGTCGAACAGCTTGGCGAAGTACAGATCGAAGTCGCGCAGGAAGGCGTCCATGGTGATGCAGTCGGTCAGGGCGATGCCGAGCAGGCCGCGGTACTCGCGCACCCAGCAGTCCAGCGCGGCGATCTGGCTGTCGATCAGGCGCGGGCCGAGCTGCTGGTGGGCCATCAACCATTCATGGGCCATGGTGCCGAGCGGCTTTAGGTCCAGCTCGCGAGCCAGATGCACGTTGCTGGTGCCGACGAAGCGACCGGGGAAGTCGCGCTTCATGATCTTCACATCTGCTCCTGCACCCGGTAGGAGAAGCGCCGGCGGGTGCCGAAATCGGCGACCTGGAAACCGTCCAGCTCGGCGGCCGAGGCTTCGCGCTTGAGCCAGTCGAACTTGTCGTACAGGCGCTCGCTGGCCTGTTCCAGCAGCACTTCGCGGTAGCGATAGCGGTTGCGCACCTCGCTGACGATCGCCAGCAGCGGGATTTCGTAGAGGATCACGTGCAGCCAGGGGCCGCGCAGGCGGATGCACAGCTGGCCATCCTCGATGCCGGTCTGCACATGGCGCGGGTTGAAGCGGAACAGGCCGAGGAAGCGGATGAAGTCGGGCTTCATGAACGGGATGCGTTCGAGGAAGGCCAGCTGGTCGGCGGTGGCCTCCAGTTCGGCCAGGCGCTCGATCTGGTAGCGGATCTCGGCCAGGTAGGGTGCCAGGTCCTCGCTGTTGCGGCAGCGGAATTCCCACTCGACCTCGGCGTTGGGGTAGTTGTGCAGCACCGCCTGCATCATCGTCAGCTTGTAGAAGTCGGTGTCCAGCAGGTTCTGCACGATGCGCTCGGCGAATACGCTCTCGGTCATCTCAGTCGTCTCCAAGGTTCAGCGCTGCGTCCAGCTCGTCCAGGCTGGTGTGCAGGGCGATGCCCGTGGCGCGCATCTCGGCGCAGGCGCTGGCGGCGGTGTCTTCGGCGATGGCCCGGCAGGCCGGCAGGAACACGTCGACGGCGAAGCCGGCGCGGCGCAGTTGCAGGGCGGTGGTCTTGACGCAGTAGTCCAGGGCCAGGCCGCCGACCAGCACGCGTTGCACGCCATTGTGCCGGAGAAACTCGATGGCGCCCGTGCTGCGCTTCTCGGCCAGGTCGTGGTAGCAGGCGCCGTAGGGGTGCAGGTCAGGCTCAACGCCTTTCCACACGAAGTAGTCGTAGTCCAGCGGAGCGGGCAGGCCGTCGAGCAGTTCGAAGCCCGGCGTGCCTGGCACGCAGTGGCTGACCCAGGACAGGTCGGCGTTGGCCAGCGGCAGGGGCTGGAGCATCTCGGCATGGCTCGGCACCACCCAGGCGGCCTGCGGGCTGTGCGCGTCCTTGCTGCCCAGGCGCAGGCTGGCGCGCTCGGCCAGCTGGTTGAGGGCCGGCGCGATGGCGTCGCCGCCGGGAACCGGCAGCTCGTCCGGGCACAGGGGAGTGAAACCCTTTTGCGCATCGATGTCGAAGCTGGCGATTTTCATCTTGGCACTCCTCGTTACCGTGAAGGTAACTACATATTCCATCTGATGAAATAAGTTGTCCAGCGGTTTTACCCGACAGAGGTGAAAAGTTGTGAGTTATTCGTCAAGATGAAATAAGTCCGCTGACATCGAGGAGGGAGCATGGCATCCGCGGAAGTGCTGGCCGGCGTGGACATCGTGGCCCTGCGCCTGGGCGAGGCGGGCAGGCTGGAACTGCTGCTGGGGCGGCGCGCCCAGGAGCCGTTCGCGGACCAGTGGGCGCTGCCCGGCGTGTTGGTCAACGGCCGCTGCGCGGATGCGAGCCTGGATGCCGCCGCCGGGCGCGCCCTGCAGGACCGGGCGCGGATCGTGCCGGCCCACCTGGAGCAGGTGGCCACGGTCGGCAACGCGGCGCGCGACCCGCGCGGCTGGTCGCTGTCGACCTTCTACCTCGCTTTGCTGGCTCCCGATGTGCGCCTGCCGGGCGAGGACCTGCGCTTCGTCGCCCTGGACGAGGTGCTGGACGGGCGGCTATCGCTGCCGTTCGACCACGCCCAGCTGGTGGGCCAGGCCGCCGAGCGCCTGGCCGGCAAGGCGGTGTACACCTCGCTGCCGCTGTACCTGCTGGCGCCGTGCTTCACCGTCACCGAGGCCCTGGCCGCGTTCCAGGCTGTGCTGGGCCAGACGGTGCAGCACACCACGCTGCGCGGGCGCCTGGACAAGATGAAGCAGCACGGCTGGATCGCCGACACCGGCGAGAAGAACCAGCCGAAGATGGGCCGCCCCCAGCACCTGCTGGCGCATCGGCCGCAGGCGCCCGGCGGCTTCATCTTCGATCGCAGCGTGCTGTCGTGAAGTGTGGTTCGGAAAACACCGGTGCGCGTGGCGCACCCTACATGGTGCAGCGTGGGCCCAGGCCCACCAGGAGACGGGCCTGGAGGGCCAGGTAGAAGAAGGTTTCGTAGGCAAGCGACTCGGACTTGGTGTTCCAGCTGCGGTAGCGGCTGGTGGGCGTCGGCGAGGCGTGGGCGTGCAGGCCGATGTCCTCGGCCAGGGCCATGGCGCGTTGCATGTGCAGCGGGTCGCTGACCAGCAGGGCGCTTTCCAGGCCGTGGCGTTTCATCAGCGCGCAGGCCTCGGCCAGGTTCTCGGCGGTGACCCGGGAGACCGATTCGGTGAGGATACGCTCGGCTGGCACGCCGGCGGCGATGGCGTACTGGCGGGCGACGTCCGACTCGGCGCGGCCACCCGCGGCACCGACACCGCCGGTCAGGATCAGGTAGTCCGCGGCACCCTCCGTGACCAGCCGCACGCCGTGCCTGATCCGCTCCTCGAAGACCGGCGAGGGCCGGTCCTGCCACACGGCCGCGCCGAGCACGATGGCCGCGTCGGCACTGGCGGGTGGCGTACCGGGCTCATAGAGCGCGATCCGCAACGCCGCCGTGGCCGCCGCGACGACCAGCAGCGCCGCCAGCGCCAGGCACAGTCGCCGGACCAGGCTCAGCGCTGCTCCACGCGCTGGTGCAGCTGCTGCGACAGTTGCTCCAGGCGCTTGCCCAGGTCGACCAGCGACTCCTGGGCATCGAGCAGTTCGGCGCTGGCGGCACGCTGGCGCTGGCTCGCTTCCCGCTGCCCGGCGCTGTGGTCGCGCACCTGCACCAGTTGCCGGTGGGCGTTGTCCAGGGCCTGGCTGTGCTCGAGGATGGCGCTGGACAGGCTGGCGGTCAGCTCGGCGTTCTCGCTCAGTGCTTCGCCCACCTCGGTGACCTGGCGGGCGCCGGTGCCTACGGTCTGCTCGGATTGGCCGAGCACACTCTGCACGGTGTCGGCGGTCTGGTTGCTGCGCTGGGACAGCGAGCGCACTTCGTCGGCGACCACGGCGAAACCGCGTCCGTGTTCCCCGGCCCGGGCGGCTTCGATGGCGGCGTTGAGGGCGAGCAGGTTGGTCTGCTGGGCGATGGCGCTGATCATCTGCATGGATTCGGCGATGCGCTGGTTGCTCGCCTGGATCGCCTGCATGCTCTCCTGGGCCTGCTGCATGCGGCTGGCGCAGGTGTTGACCTGGCCGCTGCTGTCCTGGGTGTCGCGGCTCAGCTGCTGCATGTGCTCGGTGCTCTGCGCCAGGCTGGCGAGCACTTCATGCACGGCTGCGTCCAGCTGGTGCATGGCGTCGGCCTGGCGCTGCACGTCGCCGTCGATGCTCTGGCAGCGCTGGCGCATGTTGTCGAGGGTCTGGTAGAGCTGCTGGGAGAGCTGGCGCAGGTCGCCGGCGCTGAGGCGCACCTCGTCGAGCAGGCTGGCCAGCTGCTCGGCGCCGCTGGTCGCGGCCCGGCCGACCCGTTCGGCTTCCTTCAGGTGCTGCTCGGCGCCGTCCAGCGCCTGCTGGCGCATCCGCGCGCTGTACCACTGGGCCAGCCACATGGTGATCACCGGCAGCAGGTAGCCCGAGTATTCGTTGACCAGAGCGTCGCGCGGGCTCAGTTCGAACTGGGGCAGGATGGCGCCGGAGCGGTCCAGGCGGATCAGCCAGAACACGAAGATCAGCTGCAGCAGCCCCCAGAAGGCCGCGCTGCGCCCGCCGAGCAGCAGGTAGGCGAAGCTGATCACCACCAGCGGCCAGAAGATGTGCGCCGAATGGAGCCCGCCGAGCTGATAGATGAGGATCATCGCGTAGCTGCTGATCAGCGCCATGGCGAAGTTGGCCGCGCCGCGGGCCGGCAGCCAGGCCTGGCGCAGCGTCAGCAGCGCCAGCGGCATGCCGAGAATCAGCAGCAGCGAGCCCTGGACCAGGGCGTCGTTGCCCAGGCGGGCCCACTTGATGCCGCTGTACAGGCCGATGGTGATGCCGCACAGGCAGAAGAAGGCGAGCATGCGGCTCACCAGCTGGTCGCTGGGGTTCTGCTCGGTCTGAGGCATGAGAATGGCTAACAGCCCTTGCTGCATGGGACTCGCTCCGTTCTTGTTCGTTATCGAGCGTATCGGCGAGGATCGTGTCGGCTTGACCGCGCTTCGCCGATTGATGGCACATGGCCTGCCGGCAGATTACCCAGTCCGGCCGGCGCCGGCTAACCCTTCGCGACAAAACGTCGAGGCGAACGGCCGTTTCGCTGCCGGGAAAGGCGGATAAGCCGCCTCATCGTACGCCAGCACGACCAGCCGGTCGTCGACTGGCGCAGAACGGCATCGGCAGGGATGGGTCTTTCTGCTGCCTCGACGGAATTTTCACCTGCCGCACGGGACAATTTTGTTAATCGGCACAATGCCTTCCGTTTCAAAGACTGGACTTTCCCTAGCATGCCTTCAGTGGACGCCACCCGTTCCTCCGCTATTCCCGCCGCGCGCCTGCAGCCCAACCTCGCCAGCCACCTGACCTTCACCCTCGCCAGCGCCCTGGTGCTGATGCTGATGTATTCGTCGCTGCGCCTGGCGCTGCTCCACCACAACAGCGAGCTGATCGCCGACGTCAGCCGTGGCGACCTGTTCGAGGCGTTCTTCAACGGCCTGCGCTTCGACCTGCGGGTGGTGGTGTACGCCGTGGCGCCGCTGCTGCTGTCGCTGCTCAGCCCGCGCGCCATGGCCGCGCGCACCGCCCACGTGGTGTGGCTGACGGTGGTGGCCAGCCTGACCCTGCTGCTCGGCGTGGTCGAGCTGGACTTCTACCGCGAGTTCCACCAGCGCCTGAACAGCCTGGTATTCCAGTACCTGGAGGAGGACCTGGGCACCGTCGCCAGCATGCTCTGGCACGGTTTCCCGGTGGGGCGTTACCTGCTGGCGTGGGCGCTGGCGACGCTGGCCCTGGGCATGCTCTTCCACTGGCTGGAGGGCGTCACCCGGCCGCGCCGGGCCAAGCCCGCGCTGGCCTGGTACTGGCGCCTGGCGGTGTTCTTCGTGTGCCTGGTGTTGGCGGTGATCGCGGCGCGCGGCACCCTCAAGCAGGGGCCGCCCCTGCGCTGGGGCGACGCCTTCACCACCGATTCGATGTTCGCCAACCACCTGGGCCTGAACGGCGTGCTGACCCTGGTCGACGCCGCCGAGAACAGCTTCTCCAGCCACCGCGACAACGCCTGGAAGGCCAGCATGCCGGAGGACGAGGCGCTGCAAACGGTGCGCGACATGCTGCTCACCGAGCGGGACGCGCTGGTGGACGCCGACAGCGCGGCGGTTCGCCGCGACTCCACGCCGGCCACCGAGGGCACGCTGCCGATCAGGCACGTGGTGGTGATCCTGATGGAGAGCTTCGCCGGGCGCTGGGTCGGCGCGCTGGGCAGCGACGCCAACATCACGCCCAACTTCGACCGCCTGAGCCGGGAAGGGCTGCTGTTCACCCGTTTCTTCTCCAACGGCACCCACACCCACCAGGGCATGTTCGCCACCATGGCCTGCTTCCCCAACCTGCCGGGCTTCGAGTACCTGATGCGCACGCCTGAGGGCAGCCACAAGTTCTCCGGCCTGCCGCAGCAGCTAAGCACGCGCGGCTACGACGACCTGTACGTCTACAACGGCAACTTCCAGTGGGACAACCAGTCCGGCTTCTTCGGCAACCAGGGCATGCGCAACTTCATCGGCCGCGAGGATTTCGTCGACCCGGTGTTCATCGACCCGACCTGGGGCGTGTCCGACCAGGACATGTTCGACCGCGCCGCCATCGAACTGGCCAAACTCGACCCGCAGAAACCGTTCTACGCGCTGCTGCAGACGCTCTCCAACCACACCCCCTACGCGCTGCCGGAAAGCCTGCCGGTGGAGCCGGTGACCGACCGTGGCTCGTTCAACCAGCACCTCACCGCCATGCGCTACTCCGACTGGGCGCTGGGCCGCTTCTTCGAGCAGGCGAAGCAGTCGCCGTACTATCAGGACACCCTGTTCGTGATCGTCGGCGACCACGGCTTCGGCAGCCCGGAGCAGCTCACCGAGATGGACCTGTTCCGCTTCAACGTGCCGCTGCTGCTGATCGCCCCGGGCATGCAGGAGAAGTTCGGCGAGCGCCGCGACACGGTCGGCACCCAGGTCGACGTGGTGCCGACCATCATGGCCCGCCTGGGCGGCGAGACCCGCCAGCAGTGCTGGGGCCGCGACCTGCTCGGTCTGCCCGAGGGCGACCCGGGCATCGGCGTGATCAAGCCCTCCGGCAGCGACCAGACGGTGGCCATCGTCAACGGCGAGAAGATCCTGGTGCAGCCCAAGGGCCTGCCGGCCAAGCTGTACCGTTACCAGCTCGGCGCCCAGCCCGGGGTCGAGGTGGTGCAGGGCGACGATGACCAGGCCGGTCTGCAGAAGCGCCTGGAAGCCTTCCTGCAGGTAGCGACGCAAAGCCTGCTGCAGAACACCGCCGGCGCCACGGGCGGCAGCGCCGTACGCTGAGTACTTGGGACCTATTCACGATCTTCTGGATTAGAGCCAGACAAGGCAAAAGTCGCCGAAAAGCGCAGTTTACGCAGTGTAAATGAGCATTTTGAGGTGACTTTACGCCGTATGGTCGACAGCCAGGAGCTCGTAGACAGGTTCTCAGGTGCCGCGCTGGAAACGACGTGGCGCCACGCCCTTCCAGCGCTTGAAGGCGTGGATGAAGTTGGACACCTCGCCGTAGCCGAGGCGTTCGGCGATCTCCTCCAGCGTCAGTCCGCCGGTGGCCAGCAGTTCCTCGGCCAGGGCCTGGCGCACCTCGTCCAGCAGCAGGCGGAAGTTGCTGCCTTCCTCGTCCAGGCGCCGGCGCAGGGTGCGTGAGCTCATGTTCAGACCAGTCGCCACCTGTTCCATGTCCGGCAGGCGCCCGGGGCGTTCCAGCAGCAGGGCGCGGATGCGCCCGGCCAGGCCGCCGTGCTGGCTGCGCTTGGCCAGCAGGCGCTGGCACTGTTCCTCGCACAGCTGTGCCGCCTGCGGGTGGGCGCCGGCCAGGGGCCGGTCGAGCAGGTAGCGGGGGAAGACGAAGCGGTTCTCGGCCTGGCCGAACAGCGGTGCCACACCGATCTCGTCGCGGTACACGGCGGGGTCGTCCGACGGCGGCAGGCGCAGTTCCACCCGCAGCAGCGGCGGCTCGGCCCCCAGTACCTCGCGCAGCACCTGCAGCATGCCCGCCAGGTCGCGCTCCAGCAGGAAGCCGCGTAGTTCCTCGGGCACGTCCCGGTCGTCCAGCAGCAGGTGGACTTCTTCGCCATGCTCTTCCAGCCTCATGCCGTGGTAGGCGTAGGTCAGGCCGAGGTAGCGCAGGCCCAGGCGCGCGGCGTCGCCGTAGGTCGGGCTGGCGAGCAGGGCGAAGCCCCAGATGCCGTAGCTGTTGAGCTGGTAACGCCGGCCAAGCGGCAGGCCGAGGCCGGGGCGGGCGCCGCAGGCCTCGACCAGGTTGCGTACCAGGCGCAGCTCCTGTTCGGCGTCCACTTCGGCGGCGGGGTCGGCCAGCCGCAGCCAGTCCAGGCCGGTGCCGTGCAGGCAGGCGTCGAGGGACAGGCCATGATCCAGGCCGTACTGGGTGAGCAGCTGGACGCTGACGGCGCTGCGGCGAGGGCGGGGCATAGGATGTCCGAAAGTCACAATTTCGTGGCCGACTATGCCATAAACCGGGCGCCGGGAAAGACCTAGGATGGCCCCGACCGCACTATTGGCGGCTCATGGAGATAACAATGACCAACAAGACTCCCGAGCAGGCACCCTTGCGCGTGCTGATCATCGGCGCCGGCTTCGCCGGCCTCGGCCTGGCGATGCGGCTGCGGCAGCAGGGCCACGAGGATTTCCTGATCCTCGAGAAGGGCGAGGAGCCCGGCGGCACCTGGCGCGACAACCATTACCCCGGCGCCGCCTGCGACGTGCCCTCGCACCTGTATTCCTTTTCCTTCGAGCCCAAGCTCGACTGGAGCCGGCGCTACGCGCCGCAGCCGGAGATCTTCGCCTACGTGCGCCAGTGCATCGAGCACCACCGGCTGGCGCCGCACATCCGTTGCCGCAGCGAGGTGGCCGAGGCCTGGTTCGACGAGGCGGCCGCCCTGTGGCGGGTCACCACCACGGACGGCGCCGTCTTCAGCGCGCGGGCGCTGGTCAGCGCCTGTGGCCAGCTCAACCGGCCGCTGTACCCGAAGCTGCCGGGGCTGGAGCGTTTCGCCGGCGAGAGCTTCCACTCGGCGCGCTGGCGCCACGACGTCGAGCTGGCCGGCAAGCGGGTGGCGGTGATCGGCACCGGCGCCAGTGCTATCCAGTTCGTGCCGCAGATCGTGCCGAAGGTGGCCCGGCTGCACCTGTTCCAGCGCACGCCGGCCTATGTCATGGCCAAGCCGGACCGCGCCTACCGCCCCTTCGAGCTGGCATTGATGAAGCGCTGGCCCTGGACGCAGAAGCTCGACCGGGCCTGGCAGTACCTGTTCCACGAGGCGCGCGGCGTGGCCTTCTTCCTCTGGCCGTCGATCATGAAGCTGCAGCGCATGCTGGTGCTGCGCCACCTGGCCCGGCAGGTCCCGGAGCCGGGCCTGAGAGCGAAGCTCACCCCGGACTACCCGCTGGGGTGCAAGCGCATCCTGATCAGCAACGACTACTACCCGGCGCTGCGCCAGCCCCGGGTGGAGGTGGTGAACGAGGCGATCCGCGAGGTGACCGAGCGCGGCATCGTCACCGCCGACGGCGTGGAGCGGGAGGTGGACGTGCTGATTTACGGCACCGGCTTCGCCGCCAGCGACTTCCTGGCGCCGATGCACATCCGCGGCCTCGGCGGCCTGGACCTCAACCAGGCCTGGCGCGATGGCGCCGAGGCGTACAAGGGCATCAGCGTCAGCGGCTTCCCCAACCTGTTCATCCTCTACGGGCCGAACACCAACCTCGGCCACAACTCGATCATCTACATGCTGGAGAGCCAGTTCCCCTACGTGCTGGATTGCCTCGCCAGGCTCGACCAGGGCGTGCGCTACCTGGACGTGCGCCGCCACGTGCAGGATGCCTGGAACCGCCAGGTACAGCGCGACATCGCCGACTCGGTGTGGGAGCAGGGCTGCAGCAGCTGGTACAAGAACGCCGCCGGCAAGCACACCAACAACTGGTCGGGCTTCACCTTCAGCTACCGCCACCACACGCGCCGGCCGCGCTGGAGCGACTATGAACTGGTCCGCTGAGCTGCTCCGGCCGGGCCTCGGCCAGCGCCTGCTCACCGGCTGGCTGCGGGCGAGTACCTGGCTGGTGTTCCGCAGCGGCATGCACCCCGTGGTGCCGCCGCGCCTGCAGCGCGGGGTGCTGCGCCTGGCGACCCTGACCGCACCGCGGGCACGGGGCGTGCGTATCGAGCCCGGAGTGCTCGGCGGCGTGCCCTGCGAATGGCTGAGGGGCGAGCGCGACAACGGCTGGGTGCTGCTGTACCTGCACGGTGGGGCCTTCATGGTCGGCTCGCCGCGCACCCACCGGGCGATCACCACCCACCTGGCCAGGCAGACCGGGGCGCGGGTCTGCGCCCTGGACTACCGCCTGGCGCCTGAACATCCCTGGCCGGCGGCGGCGGACGATGCGCTGGATGCCTACCGCGCGCTATTGGAACAGGGCCAGTCGCCAGAAAGGATCGTGATCGCCGGCGACTCGGCGGGCGGCCACCTGGCCCTGACCACCGCGCTGCGGCTGCGCGACGCCGGGCTGCCAGGACCGGCGGCGCTGGTCTGCTTCTCGCCGGTCACCGACCTGAGCGGGGCGACCTGGCACGAACCGGCGGGTGGCGACCCGCTGATCACCACGGCCTGGGTGGAGCAGGGCGTGAATGGCTACTGCCCGCCGGGCGTGGATCGCGGCGCGCCGCTGCTGTCGCCGCTGCATGCCGACCTGGCCGGGATGCCGCCGCTGCTGGTGCAGGTCGGCGAGGACGAGCGCCTGCTCACCCAGAGCCTGGGGCTGCGCGATTGCCCCGGGCTGGACCTGCGCCTGGAGGTCTATCCGGGCCAGTGGCACGTGTTCCAGATCAACTGCGGCCTGCTAGAGGTCGCCGCGCTGGCGATGCAGCGGGTCGCCGGATTTCTTGGAGAGAGGGGCTGCCAATGAAGCACATTCTGATCACCGGTGCCGCGTCGGGCATCGGCGCGGCCAGCGCCCGGCTGTTCCACGCCAGGGGCTGGAGGGTCGGCCTGCTGGACGTCGGCGCGGAGCCGCTGGCGGCCCTGGCCGCTGAGCTGGGCGGAGCCTGGAACCAGGCGCTCGACGTGACCGACGGCGAGGCGCTGAACCAGGCCCTGGCCGCTTTCTGCGGGGAGGGCGGGGCGCTGGACGTGCTGTTCAACTGCGCGGGGGTGCTGCGCTTCGGCCTCTTCGAGGAGATCGCGCTGGAGGAGCACGCGCGCATCCTGCAGATCAACGTGTTCGGCCTGCTCCAGGCCACCCATGCCGCGTTTCCCTACCTGAAGGCCGCGCGCGGCCAGGTGATCAACATGGGCTCGGCTTCGGGGCTCTACGGCACGCCGCACATGGTCAGCTACTCGGCCTCGAAGTTCGCCGTGCGCGGGCTGACCGAGGCGCTGGAGCTGGAGTGGCGGCGCCACGGCATACGGGTCGGCGACCTGATGCCGCCGTTCGTCGCCACGCCGATGGTCGACAGCCAGCGCTTCACACCGCCGACCCTGCGCCGCCTGGGCGTCAAGTTGCGCGCCGAGGACGTGGCCGAGGCGGCCTGGCAGCAGGTCCGAGCGCCGCGGGTGCACCGCGTCATCCACTGGCTGTTCAAGCTGATGTACTGGTCCGGCCAGCTGTCGCCGCCGGCTACCAACCGGGCCGTGATGGGCTGGCTCTCCCGCGACTGAGGCCCGCGACCGGTGGTCGATGGCCGGGCACATCCGCCATTCAGGCACTACCCTCAAGGAACGGCGGCTCGGGCACGCATTCGCGAAACCAGCCGCCTGCGGGCGTTCGCGCCCGTCGCGACAGACCAGGCAGCGTTGCCTGGTTCTCGGGCGGCACCCCCTGGTGTCGCGATGCCGCCAACGGCGGCTGCGGTCGATCCATCGCCTGAGAGGAGGTCCTTCCATGAGTACAGCCTTCCAAGATGATGTCAGCACTAACGTTCTGCGCCGCATGAAAGAGGGCGGTTTCGATTTCGCCCGTGTCCATCCCATCGAGTTCTACGCCATCTTCCCGAACGAGGAACGGGCCAGAGAGGCGGCAAGGCAGTTTCGCGGTGAATCCCTGAATGCCCAGGTCAGCGTCCGCGAGGACGGTGCCTGGCACCTGCAGGTGAGCAAGGTGATGTATGCCACCCATGCCGGCATCGGTGACTTCGAGCAGGATCTGGAGGCCCTGGTGATGCCGCTCGGCGGTGTGCTGGACGGTTGGGGGGTGACCCAGGAGGTCCGCCTCGACGCTCAGCTCTCCGGCCGGCTCTGAGCATGGTGGACGCCGGCCAGCCTGCGGGCGGCCGGCTGCCGGCATTTTCCCCCGGTTGTCAGACGACGGTGCGCTGGTGCAGCGCCTCGATGAAGGCGGTTACGTCCGGCGCGCCCGCCAGGCGCAGGCCCTCGCCCAGGGCGTTGGCTTCCTCGGAGCTTTTCGGCAGCAGGAGGAACTCCGGCGCGTCCGGGTAGCGCAGCAGGGACAGGCGGGCGTAGGGCAGGCCGTGGTCGAGCAGCAGGCTCATGAAGGCGGGCTCGCTCCAGGCCTGCACCGGCATCGCGGTCATGTGGTAGCGCCGGCGCAGCTCGGCCAGGCCGGAGGCGCTCAGCCGGTAGTGGGTCAGTTCGGCCGGCAGGGTGACTTCCAGGCCGCGCAGGCGGGCGTAGGCGATGGCGCAGGCGAAGGCCTCGCCATGCTGGTCGCCAGCCCAGAAGATGCGTTCGCCGAACCAGCTGGCCTGGCGCAGTTCGATGGCCTCGGCGGCGAGGAAGCGCGGCACGGCCTGGCTGATGGTCTTGAGGAAGTCCTTGTAGCTGATGATGCGGGCGCAGCGGCCCAGCGGGCTGGCGGCCAGTTCCTCGAAGCTGGTCAGCCTGTCGCCGGTGTTCGCCGGTGGGCTGCAGAGGCCATCGATGGTGCGCAGGTCGAAGTTGTCCAGGTGCTCCGTTTCCCGCTCCACCACGCCCATCAGCACGGCGCGGGCGGCGGCCTTGTCTTCCTGCACCGGCCCCGAGAGCGCGTCGCGGGGCAGGTCGACCAGCCGGTGCAGCGGCGGTCCCGCCTGCCACCAGAGGCTCGGCTCCGGCAGCGGCAGCGGCTGGAACGGCAGCCGCAGACCACGGGCGCGCTCGAACACCACGCGCGGCACACGCCCTTTCAGGCCCAGGCGCTGGGCCAGGGCGGAAAGGCGCGAGACGAGTGTGAGGGATTCGGTCAAGCTCACTGGCAACGGACTCCGGGTACTACCGGGTCAGTGTGGCAGAGCCGTCGATGGCGCGCACTACCCGTGCGCCCGTTGTGGCGGGGGTGGGAGTCGGAGGTCGATGCCGCCGACTGTGGCAGAATGGTGCCGATCACTACGAGGATGCCTCCATGCCCAGCCTGGTGCTGGATATCGCCTTGCCTGCGGAACGCTTCCTGGCCGTCTACCAGGGGCGCGCCAACCGGGTCCTGCTCTATAGTCGCGATGGCCGCAAGGTCAGCCTGCCAGCCCATCACCTGCGCCCGTTCCTGCGCCACGACGGCATAAATGGCGTGTTCGAGCTGGAGTTCAGCACGAGCGGGGAACTGCTCGACCTGCGCCAGCTACGATGACGATCAATGGGGCCGGCGCTCCTTATTACTCCGTTGCCTCGCCTGAGGCTAGTGCCGGTGGCTATAATCGCGCCCTGTTTCCCACTGTCTTCCTATCCGAGCCGATCCGCCCATGTACGACCTGGCCCGCGCGCTGCTGTTCCGTCTCGCTCCCGAAACTTCCCATGAGCTGTCCGTCGACCTGATCGGCGCCGGCGGTCGCCTGGGCCTCAACGGCCTGTTGTGCAAGGCGCCGGTCCGCCTGCCGGTGCAGGTGATGGGGCTGGAGTTCCCCAATCCGGTGGGCCTGGCCGCCGGCCTGGACAAGAACGGCGACGCCATCGACGGCTTCGCCCAGCTCGGCTTCGGCTTCATCGAGATCGGCACCGTGACGCCGCGCCCGCAGCCCGGCAACCCCAAGCCGCGCCTGTTCCGCCTGCCGGAGGCGACGGCCATCATCAACCGCATGGGCTTCAACAACCACGGCGTCGAGCACCTGCTGGCCCGGGTCCGCGCGGCCCGTTACCAGGGCATCCTGGGCATCAACATCGGCAAGAACTTCGATACCCCCGTCGAGCGCGCGGTGGACGACTACCTGATCGGCCTGGACAAGGTCTATGCCCACGCCAGCTACGTCACCGTCAACGTCAGCTCGCCGAACACCCCGGGCCTGCGCAGCCTGCAGTTCGGCGACCAGCTCAAGGCACTGCTCGAGGCCCTGCGCCAGCGCCAGGAAGACCTGGCCGAGCAGCACGGCCGGCGCGTGCCGCTGGCGATCAAGATCGCCCCGGACATGACCGACGAGGAAACCGTGGAAGTGGCCCGCGCGCTGGTGGAAACCGGCATGGACGCGGTGATCGCCACCAACACCACCCTGGGCCGCGAAGGCGTCGAGCACCTGCCGTTCGGCGGCGAGGCGGGCGGCCTTTCCGGCGCCCCGGTGCGCGACAAGAGCACCCACACCGTGCGGGTGCTGGCCGGCGAGCTGAAGGGCCGTCTGCCGATCATCGCCGTGGGCGGCATCACCGAGGGCGCCCACGCGGCCGAGAAGATCGCCGCCGGCGCGAGCCTGGTGCAGATCTATTCGGGATTCATCTACAGGGGGCCGGCGCTGATCCGCGAGGCGGTGGACGCCATCGCCGCGCTGCCTAAGGCGTAGGGTGCGCCGTGCGCACCGTTGCTTCCGTGGGAGCGGCGACGCACAAAAGCTTCGCGAGCAGAGCTCGCTCCTACGGTGGACGTGCCTGTCACAGGCAATAATTAGCTGTTGCACACCTTGTGGGAGCGGCCTTGGCCGCGAAATTCGCGGCCAATCGGAATACCGCCCAGCCGCTCCACAAAGCAGGATCAACGGATACATAGCTAATAAAAAAGGGCCCCGGAGGGGCCCTCGGGCTCTCGCCCACCGCCCGGATGGGACGGTCTGGTGAAGTCGGGGTGATCCTGATTCAGCCGACGGCGTGAAGTTCGTTGAGTCTGTGGATACCGGCGGTGCCGGTCAGTCCGTCCCAGTTGTCACCGCGGCCCTCCCGCCAGCCGTTGATCCAGGCTTGCCGAGTGGAGGGGTGGGTGAAGGGGCACATATCGCGGGATTTGCCATGAATGCCGTGCTGATAGCCGCGCAAGAATGCTCGTTCCAACGGATCACGCTTAAGTCTTCTCATAGGGTGTTGCCCTCACTGTTGACTGTTATGTCCCGTTGGCCCCTTGATGGGGCCGGGCAGAGAATGCTCTGCCAGCGGGGCCCGCTGCCGGCGTGGCGGGCCACCTCGTCGGCACCGTTGCGGTGTCGACCTGGGTTGATTTCTAGCGAATGCCTTCCACCCTGTGAATGATCGTTTTGTCATAAGGACGTAACGCGAGTGGGATGGGAGCCATAAGGTTCAACTCTTTTTTCGTCCGCCGATTGCCCTGGGCCGCGTGGTTGGGGAGTCTCGGCGGGGCAGGCAGGCGTATTGCCATTGCGAATGGCTCTCGTCTGTATGGCTCTTTTATTCCGACGAAGGGTCGCGAATGCGACCTTCCGCCACATGGGCTGGCGCCCGATTACTGGATACCTCATGTCTGACCGCTACGAACTGATCCTCACCTGTCCCAAGAGCCTGGAAGGCCTGCTGCTCGAAGAAGCCAGTGGCCTGGGGCTGGAAGAAGCCCGCGAGCAGACCGCCGCCGTGCGCGGCTTCGCCCCCATCGAGGTGGCCTACCGCCTGTGCCTGTGGTCGCGCCTGGCCAACCGGGTGCTGCTGGTGCTGCGCCGCTTTCCGGTGACCAACGCCGAGGAGCTGTACCAGGGCGTGCTGGCGGTGGACTGGGCCGAGCACCTGGACCCGGCCGGCACCCTGGCGGTGGAGTTCAGCGGCCACGGCGCCGGCATCGACAACACCCACTTCGGCGCGCTCAAGGTCAAGGACGCCATCGTCGACAAGCTGCGCACTGCCGATGGCACCCGTCCCTCGATCGACAAGGTCGACCCGCACCTGCGCGTGCACCTGCGCCTGGACCGGGGCGAGGCGGTGCTGTCGCTGGACCTCTCCGGGCACAGCCTGCACCAGCGCGGCTACCGCCTGCAGCAGGGTGCCGCGCCACTCAAGGAGAACCTGGCGGCGGCCATCCTGATCCGCGCCGGCTGGCCGCGCATCGCCGCCGAGGGCGGCGCGCTGGCCGACCCCATGTGTGGCGTCGGCACCTTCCTGGTCGAGGCGGCGATGATGGCGACCGACATGGCGCCCAACCTGCGCCGCGAGCGCTGGGGCTTCTCCGACTGGCTGGGCCACGTGCCGGCGATCTGGAAGAAGCTGCATGCCGAGGCCGAGCAGCGCGCCGCCGCCGGCCTGGCCAGGCAGCCGCTGTGGATTCGCGGCTACGAGGCCGACCCGCGGCTGATCCAGCCGGCGCGCAACAACATCGAGCGGGCCGGCCTGGGCGAGTGGGTCAAGCTGTACCAGGGCGAACTGGCGACCTTCGAGCCGCGCCCGGACAGGAACCAGACCGGCCTGATCGTCAGCAACCCGCCCTACGGCGAGCGCCTGGGCGACGAGGCGAGCCTGCTGTATCTCTACCAGAACCTCGGCGAGCGCCTGCGCCAGAGCTGCCTGAACTGGGAGGCGGCTGTGTTCACCGGCGCGCCGGAGCTGGGCAAGCGCATGGGCCTGCGCAGCCACAAGCAGTACGCGTTCTGGAACGGCGCGCTGCCGTGCAAGCTGCTGCTGTTCAAGGTGCTGCCGCAGCAGTTCGTCACCGGCGAGCGCGGCGATCGCCGCCAGGCCGGCGAGGAGGGCGCCGCCGCGCCGGTGGCCAGCGAGCCGGCGCGCCTGTCCGAAGGCGGCCAGATGTTCGCCAACCGCCTGCAGAAGAACCTCAAGACCCTCGGCAAGTGGGCGAAGAAGGCCGGTGTCGAGTGCTACCGCCTGTACGACGCCGACATGCCGGAATACGCCCTGGCCATCGACCTGTACCGCGACTGGGTGCACGTGCAGGAGTACGCGCCGCCGCGCTCCATCGACCCGGACAAGGCCCAGGCGCGCCTGCTCGACGCCCTGGCCGCCATTCCCGTGGCGCTGGGCATCGCGCCGGACAAGGTGGTGATCAAGCGCCGCGAGCGCCAGGCCGGCACCAAGCAATACGAGCGCCAGGCCGCACAGGGCCAGTTCATGGAGGTGAACGAGGGCGGCGTGCGCCTGCTGGTCAACCTCACCGACTATCTGGACACCGGCCTGTTCCTCGACCACCGCCCGCTGCGCCTGCGCATCCAGAAGGAGGCCGCCGGCCAGCGCTTCCTCAACCTGTTCTGCTACACCGCCACGGCCACCGTGCACGCGGCCAGGGGCGGTGCGCGCAGCACCACCAGCGTCGACCTGTCGAAGACCTACTTGGACTGGGCGCGACGCAACCTGTCGCTGAATGGCTTCTCCGACAAGCAGCGCCTGGAGCAGGGCGACGTGATGGCCTGGCTGGAAGGCGACCGCGGCGAGTACGACCTGATCTTCATCGACCCACCGACCTTCTCCAACTCCAAGCGCATGGAGGGGGTGTTCGACGTGCAGCGCGACCACGTGCGCCTGCTCGACCTGGCCATGGCGCGGCTGGCGAAGGGTGGCGTGCTGTACTTCTCCAACAACTTCCGTAAGTTCCAGCTCGACGAGAGCCTGGCCGAGCGCTACGCGGTGGAGGAGATCAGCGGCCAGACCCTGGATCAGGACTTCGCCCGCAACCCGAAGATCCACCGGGCCTGGCGCCTGACCGCCAAGGGCTGACGGACCGCCGCCGATGATCGACGACATCCGCTACCTGATCGTCTTTGCGAAGATCGCCGAAGTCGGCTCCATCTCCGGCGGCGCGGAGGCCCTCGGGCTGAGCAGCGCCACCGCGAGCCTGCACCTGTCGCGGCTGGAGAAGAACCTGGGTTGTGCGCTGCTCTACCGCAACACCCGCAAGCTGTCGCTGACCCAGGACGGCGCCGGCCTGCTGGAAACGGCGCGGTCGATGCTGGAGCTGTACGAGAAGGGCGTCATCGAGTTCAAGCAGCGCTCCGTCGCCACCCGTGACAACCTGCGCATCGCCATGCCGGCGCTGTTCATCAACAGCGACTTCACTCGGCACATCGCGGCCTTCGCCCGGGATTACCCGGAGGTGGTGCTGAGCATCGCCTGCGACGACAGCCGCAACGACATCATCGGCGAGGGCATCGACGTCGCTTTCCGTATCGGCGAGCTGCCGGACAGCTCGCTCAAGGCGCGCCACCTGTTCGTGCTGCCGCGCCGGGTGGTGGCGACCCGGGAGTTCCTCGCCGGCTACGCGCCGCCCAGCCACCCCCGGGACTTGGCCGCGATGAAATGGATCGGCCTGACCATGCGGCCGAACCTGCGCGTGTTCCGCCACGTCGATGGCGAGGAGGCGGAAGTCGCCTACATCCCGGGCGTGCGGGTGGACAACGTGGAGGCTTCCTGCCGGCTGGCCTGCCTGGGCGTCGGCCTGGCCGCGCCGCCCAACTACCTGACCGACGAGGCCATCCGCCGCAGCGAACTGGTGGCCGTGCTGCCGGAGTGGTCGCTGGAGCCGCTGAAGGTCTACGCCGTGTGGCCGTCCAACGTGTCGACCAGCAGCATCGCCTACACCCTGATCAACCGCCTCTACGACGCCTTCAGCTCCCGCTCGCTGGAGTGAGCTGGGTCCACAGCATGTAGCCGGCGGTGGCGATCAGCGTGCCGCCCATCGCCAGGTTGAACAGGCGGATGCGCAGCCGGCTGCCGAGCAGCAGCGAGAGGCGGTCGCCGAGCACCGCCCAGGTCGCCAGCGACAGGTAGCAGACGACGAAGTAGATGGCCACGAAGGTGATCAGCGGCGCCGGCGTCTGCGGGCTGGCGAACAGCGCCGCGCCGGAGGCGCAGGCGATCCAGGCCTTGGGGTTGAGCCACTGCAGCAGGGCGCCCTGGATGAAGCCGGGCCGGTCGGCGCGTGCCACCGCCAGTTCCGCGGGCGCCGTGGCGATCCGGTAGCCGACGTGGATGATGAACAGCGAGCCGGCCACCCCGAGGTAGCGGAAGAACACCGGGTAGTGCTCGATCACCGCGAGAAACCAGAAGCCGACGAACACCAGCAGCAGGGTGAAGCCCAGGGTGGCGCCGGACACGAACGGCAGGGTGCGGCGGAAGCCGTGGTTGGCGCCGGAGGCGACGATCACCATGTTCACCGGGCCGGGCGAGATGGACATGCCCAGGGCGAACAGGCCCATCGCCAGGATCAGGGTCGGTTCCATGCGCGATCTCCTCTAAAGCCGCGCGATCAGCGCAGCAGGCCCAGGTTGCCGGTCAGCCGGGTCACCAGCTGCCTGTCGCCGAACAGGCCCAGCCCCTGGTAACGGATCGCCTCGTCCGGGCCCTGGGCCAGCACGGCGGCGTACTCCTCGTAGGAACGGGTGCTGCGGGTGGCGTCGATCAGGTCCACCACCAGCAGCTCCTGTTCGAATTCGCGCAACTGCTCGCGCATGTGCTTGAGTCGCTCGGCGGTGCCCTTGAGGATCGGCAGGGCGAGGGTGGTGATGCCTTCGTGCGCCTGGCCCCGGTGGTCGATCAGGTCATGGCCGATCATCTCCGGGTAGAGCCTGCCGAGGCTGGCGGCGATCACGGCGGCGGTGTTGGCGATGACGCCGAGGGGCAGGTGTTCGTCGATGACGATGACGCACTTGTGGTCGGGCATGGGCTTTCTCGATAGCTCGTTCGCGAGGGCCCGGCCGTGTTCGCCGGCCGGGCGGTGAGCGCAACGTTATCGGGAAAGGCCCGGCGGATTAACGGGTAATCCTCTAAGGCTGTATTTGATTCCGGCCCTTACCAGGGCAGGGTCTGGTGCTGGTAGTCGACGAAGTGGCAGCCGCCGGCGCCCCGGTGGGCGGCGATGGTGGCCACCAGGCCGGCGACGCTCTGTTCCACGCTCAGCGGCGCGCCGGCGCCGCCCATGTCGGTCTTCACCCAGCCCGGATGCAGCGCCAGCAGCGTGGCCGACGGCGCCTCGGCCGAGTGGCTCCAGCTCTGCAGCAGGCTGTTCAGCGCAGCCTTGCTGGCGCCGTAGAGCGGCATGCTGGCGGAGAGGGCCAGTTCCACGCTGCCCATCTGCGAACTCATGAAGGCCAGCACGCCGTCGCGTTCGACGTGTGGCGCCAGGGCCTTGGCCAGGCGCAGCGGGGCGATGGCGTTGACCAGGAACAGCTCGGCCAGCTCGTCGCGGGTCGCCTGGCGCTCGTCCTGGTGGGCCGGGCCGGAGATGCCGGCGTTGAAGAGCGCGACATCGAGACGGGCGTCGCCCAGGGCGTCCGCGATCTCGGCCGCCGCCCGTTCGCCGGCCAGGTCACAGACCTGCACCTGGAGCTGGCCGGGATGGCGCGCGGCGAGTTCGGCCAGCGCGGCGTTGCCTGCGCTGCGCACGATGGCGTGGACCCGGTCGCCCCGGGCGAGAAAGGCCTGTACCAGGCCGAGACCGAGGCCCCGGGAGGCTCCGGCGATGAGGACGTGCTGCATGGTCGCGGTTCCTGTGTGTGGCAAGGGGAACCGCCATGGTAGCGCAGGCGGCGTGGCTGTCGGCGGGGGGCGCAATCGCCATCGGCATCGTGTGGGCTTTGTCCGGCGGACAACAGCCTTTCAGCAAGCTGTTCCGCCAGGCCTATCGGCAACTGTTGGCCGACGTCGGCAAGTGACTGTCCCGCAAGGAAAAAACCTCATGGCACATGGGTTGCTCAAGGACCCGGCGAGGGATGCGCCGCATCTTCGACAACAACATATGCAAGGGGGAGCGAATGAACAGGGCAGCACGCGAATCACGACCGGGGCGGGTGGCCACATGGGCGCTCGGAAGCCTGCTGGCGGCCACGACCGGCGCCGGCCACGCCGCCGATGACCCGCGCCTGGCGACGGTGGTGGTGCAGGGCAGCAAGGCCAGCGAGGCCGAGCAGGCGAAGCAGGAACTGAAGAAGGTGGCCGGCGCGGTCGGCGTGGTGGACAACCGGGAAGTCGAGCGGGGACGGGCGCAGAACGCCGAGGACGTGCTGGCCTATCAGCCCGGCGTGTTCGCCCAGGCCACCAGCGGCACCGGCGCCAACAAGATCTCCATCCGTGGTTCCGGTCTCAACACCTTCTACCAGGGCTACGTCATGGGCATCAAATTCCTCTACGACGGCCTGCCGATCACCGGCCCCGGCGGCACCCAGGAAGACATGCTGAACATGGCCGGCGTCGACCACACCGAGGTGCTCTACGGGGCCAACGCCTTCGCCCACACGGCGCTGTCCCTGGGCGGCGCGATCAACTTCGTCACCCACACCGGCTACACCTCGCCGGGCGCCTACCTGCGCCTGGACGTCGGCCCCTACGGCTACCACAAGCAGCAGCTCAGCTACGGCGGCGTCTCGGGCGACAGCGACTTCTACGTCTCGCTGCTGCACAACGAGCGCGACGGCTTCCAGGACGACACGCCCAACCGCGGCAAGGACTTCATCGCCAACTTCGGCCATGCGTTCAGCCCCCGGCTGGATACCCGGCTGATCGTCCGCTACCGCGAGGAGCGGCTGCTCAACGGCAGTACCCTGACCAAGGCGCAGATCGAGGACGACCCGAGCCACAACCGGCTGCTGTCCGACCGCCGCAAGGACGGCACGACGCTGGTCGCCAGCAAGACCACCTACACCTTCGATGACGATTCCAGGCTGGAAGTCGGCCTCGGCTACAACAACTACCCGCTGCTCAACGGCTGGCGCTACGCCGCCACGGCGCAGGATTGGCGTTCCACCGACCTGAGCACGGTGATCCGCTACCTGCGCAGCGGCGACCGCTTGTTCGGCCTGCCCAGCGACACCACCCTGACCTTCAGCGACACCCGCCTGATCGACGGCGACGTCACCGGCTACCGCCAGAGCGACTGGACCAGGGTGCGCTACACCGACTACACCGGCTCGCGGGACACCGTGCTCGCCCTGGGCAACGAACTGCAGCTGGCCGAGGACTACTGGCTGTCGTCCGGCCTGTCGCTGATCAACATCGACCGCACCGCGCGGATCAAGTACTCGATCAACGCCAACACCAGCGACTTCCCCGACCACGTCAGCTACGACGAGTGGCACGTGGCGCCGCGCCTCGGCCTGCGCTACCAGCTCAGCCCCGAGGTGCAGCTGTTCGCCAACGTCAGCCGCTCCATCGACCCGCCGGTGACCTGGCAGCACGGCAGCACCGCCAACCCCTACCTGCGTCCGCTCGACCCGCAGAAGGGCGCCACGGCCGAGTTCGGCATCCGTGGCGCCTCCGGCATCTTCGAGGGCAGCCTGGCGCTGTACCGTTCGTGGATCAGCGACGAGCTGCTGACCGTGGTCATCAGCCCCGCCACGCCCACCGCCGACGCGGTGACGGCCAACGCCAACGCCAGCGACACTATCCACCAGGGGCTGGAAGCCGGGCTCGACACCCGGCTCTGGGAGGGCGCCGGCGGCCACCGCGTCACCCTGCGCCAGGCCTATACCTTCAACGACTTCTACTATCGGGACGACGACGCCTTCGGCGACAACGAGCTGCCCAGCCTGCCGCGCCACGTCTACCAGGCGGAGCTGGAATACCGGCACCCGCAGGGCTTCTACGCATCGCTCAACCTGCGCTCGGCCTCCGCCTACTACGTGGACTACGCCAACACACTCAAGGCGCCGTCCTACACCCTGTTCGGCGCGAAGCTGGGCTACGACGACCCGGCCGAGCGCTGGAGCCTGTTCCTCGACGCCCGCAACCTCACCGACGAGCACTACGCGACGGCGGCCAACACCGCCTACGACCTCAAGGGCGTGGACTCGCCGAACTTCTACCCCGGCGACGGCTTCGGCGTGTACGCCGGCGCCTCGTACCGCTTCGATTGAGCGGGGCCGCCGCCATGCAGGTTACCGTCGAGTTCACAGGAAACCTCCGCCGCGCCTGGACCTGGCTGGTGGCGCTGGCACTGCTGGCGCTGCTGCTACCGGGCTGCGGCGACGAGCCGGGGCGCAAGGAGGGCGCCGCCGGGCCGGCGCCCGCCAGCGCCATCTATCCCGCCAGCGACTACTTCGAGCAGTCGCCGGGCCGGCGCGGGGGCACCTTGCGGGTGTCCGTGGCGCTGGACACCGGGTCGCTCGATCTGCACGCCCTGTCCCATACCAATACCCAGTGGCTGGGCAGGCTGATCCACGACAACCTGGTCTACCTGGACGAGCAGGGCCGGGTCACGCCCTGGCTCGCCCGGTCGTGGGACATCTCCGAGGACGGCAGGACCTACACCTTCCACCTGCGCGACGACGTCACCTTCAGCGACGGCGCCCGCTTCGACGCCGAGGCGGTGCGGGTCAACCTGGAGCACATGCGCGCCCCCGCCACCAAGGCGCCGCTGGCCGCCGCCTACATCGCGCCCTATGTAGACGGCGAGGTGGTCGACGCCTTCACCTTCCGCGCCCACCTGCGCGAGCCGTACACACCGTTCCTCCACGTCCTGGCGCAGTCCTACCTGGCCATGCTGTCGCCCAGGGCCATCGTGGAGAATCCCGGCGCGCTGGCCGAGGCGCCGGTCGGCTCCGGCCCGTTCGTGGTGGAGCGCTACACCCGCCAGCAGGGCATCCGCCTGGTGCGCCGGGAGGACTACCACTGGGCGCCCGACCAGTTGCGCCACCCGGGGCCGGCCTACCTGGAGCGGATCGACATCGACTTCGTGCCCGAGCCGCTGATCCGCTACACCTCGCTGGCGGCCGGCCAGTATGACTTCACCCTGGACGCGCCGACCCAGAACGCGGCGGCCATCCGCGCCGACGACCGCCTGCTGTTCGACAGCCGCATCCGCCAGGGCAACCCCAACCGCGGCATCACCTTCAACACCGAGCGGTTTCCCTTCGACGACGTGCGCGTGCGCCGGGCCTTCGCCCTGGCGGTGGACCGCGAGGGCATCGTGCGCATCAGCGGCTTCGGCGAGTTCAGGCCGAAGAGCGACTTCCTGGCCGCCAACACCCGCTACTACGACCCGGCCTTCCAGGACGCGCTGCGCCACGACCCGGAGGCCGCCGGCCGGCTGCTGGACGAAGCGGGCTGGGGCGAGCGCGACGCGCAAGGGTACCGGATAAAGGAGGGAAGGCGGCTGGAGGCCGAGGTGCTGCTGGCCGAAGGGCTGGTGACGACCACCGACGCGGTGGCGATCCAGGCCGACGTGAGGAAGATCGGCTTCGCCCTGCGCATCGCCCAGCTGCCGCCGCTGCACATCATCGAGCGGCGCGCCGCCAACGACTACCAGGCCACCGGCTCCGGCGTGTGGCACACCAACACGCCGGACGGCCTGTACATCCTCTACCACAGCGACGAGATCATCTCGCCCAGGCGCATCGGCCAGAACGTGGCGCGCCTGCGCGACCCGCTCCTCGACGACCTGCTCGGCCGCGCCCGGCGCAGCGCCGACGACGCACTGCTGCGCAGCCTGTATAGCCAGGCCCAGCAGCGGCTGACCGAACTGGTACCCGGCGTACCGCTGTACGAGAACCACAGCCTGACCGCGCGGAGTGCCCATGTGAAAGGGATCATCTACGACACCTCGCACAACACGCCGATCTTCACGGGGGCGTGGCTGGACGAGAAGGGGCGCTAGGCGGGACCAATGAAAAGGCGACGTCCCCGTGAGCCGCTGCGTACCTTGTGGGAGCGGCCTTGGCCGCGAATGTCGCAGCCGCCCAGCCGTTTCCACAAAAGCAGGATTGCGCCACCAACACGCAACGGGGACATAGCCAATGAAAAAGCGGTGTACCCGTTACCTGTTGCAGCCCCTGACCCCTTCTGGATCCCCGCCTGCGCGGGGATGACGAGGTAGGGGTGGGGTTTCTTCCGCAGCCGTCATTCCCGCGCAGGCGGGAATCCAGGTGCAGGCAGCTGTAGCGTCTGCAACCCGAAGCGGGGGTATGGCCAATGAAAAGCGGTGTACCCGTTACCTGCTGTAGCCCCTGACCCCTTCTGGGTCCCCGCCTGCGCGGGGATGACGAGGTAGGGGTGGGGTTTCTTCCGCAGCCGTCATTCCCGCGCAGGCGGGAATCCAGGGGCAGGCAGCTGAAGTGTCTGCAACTCGAAGCGGGGGCATGGCCAATGAAAAACTGTGTACCCATTACCTGCTGTAGCCTCCTGACCCCTTCTGGATCCCCGTCTGCGCGGGGATGACGAGGTAGGAGTGGAGTTTCTTCCGCAGCCGTCATTCCCGCGCAGGCGGGAATCCAGGGCAGGCAGCTGTGGTGTCTGCAACACGAAACGGGGCATGGCCAATGGAAAGCTGTGTGCCCGTTATCTGCTGTAGTCCCCTGACCCCTTCTGGATCCCCGCCTACGCGGGGATGACGAGGTAGGGGGGGAGTTTCTTCCGCAGCCGTCATTCCCGCGTAGGCGGGAATCCAGGTGCAGGCAGCTGAAGTGTCTGCAATACGAAACGGGGCATGGCCAATGGAAAGCTGTGTACCCGTTACCTGCTGTAGTCCTCTGACCCCTTCTGGGTCCCCGCCTGCGCGGGGATGACGAGGTAGGGGTGGGGTTTCTTCCGAAACCGTCATTCCCGCACAGGCGGGAATCCAGGGGCAGGCAGCTCCAGCGGTGACCACGCGACGCGCAGGAGCGGGTTAGGCACAGGCCTTAACCCACTCCTGCGCGGAGCATGGACTTTGGGTTTTTCGGTTGTTTATTGGCGAATAAAACCGTGCCTGCTGTTTTTTGCGCACAAGCATATAACCGAAACCACTGTTCGCCGAAAAACAGTTGTTCAACATTCTGTTATCCGGCTCGAATTCAAGTTTGTTCGTGAGTTTTCTCAAGATACTGATTTTGCTGGTTTTTATAAGTTGGAACGGCGCTTGCTAAATGGACAGGTAAGAGAGCTACACAACAACAAGAAGCTCATCGACATGACCTTGTCTTTATAGGAGTAAGTTTAGGTGCGCTGGGTTTCTTTGATGGGGGAAGTGAGTGAAAAGGGCAAGCCGAGTCCGCTGTGGATGGCGGTGGGCATCGGTTCTCTGATGATGGCTGCGGGCCAGGGCGCGAGCGCCGCTGAGCCGGCGAACGAGAAGGAACAGCGGCTGGAGACCGTGGTGGTGCGGGGCGAGCAGAAGACCGAGGCGCAGAAGGCCAAGGTCAAGCTGGAGGAGGTCGCCGGGGGCACGAGCCTGGTGGACAACGCCGAGGTGGAGAAGGGCCGCTCTTCCACCCTGGAAGACGTGCTGGCGTTCCAGCCCGGGGTGATTGCCCAGGCCGCCGGCGGCAACGATGCGATCAAGATTTCCATCCGCGGCTCGGGGGCCAACGCTTCGCCCGGCTATTTCCGCGAGGGCACCAAGTTCCTGTTCGACGGCCTCGCCCTGACCGGCCCGGGCGGTACGCCCTACGAGCTGCTGGAGATGTCCGGCGTCAACTACACCGAGGTGCTGCGCGGCGCCAACGCCTTCGACTACACCGCGCTGTCCCTGGGCGGCGCGATCAACATGGTCACCCACACCGGCCACAGCTCGCCGGGCAACTACGCCCGCTTCGAGGCCGGCAGCTTCGGCTGGCGCAAGCAGCAGCTGAGTACCGGCGGCGTGGTGGACGACGCCGACTACTACATCAGCCTGTCCAACTCCGAGCGCGAGGGCTACCAGGACTACACCTTCAACCAGGCCAAGGGCGTCGTCTCCAACTTCGGCTACCGCTTCAGTCCCAAGCTCGATACGCGCCTGATCGTGCGCTACCGCGAGCAGTACCACGAGAACGCCAGCACCCTGACCCGGGCGCAGCTCAAGGACGACCCGAGCCAGCCCAACCCGACCACCGTCGCCCAGCGCGGCGACTCGACCAAGAACGGTTCGATCTGGGTCGGCAGCAAGACCACCTACACCCTCGACGACGACTCGCAGGTGGAGCTGGGCCTGGTCTACCACAACTACCGCCAGATCCTCGGCAAGAAGAGCCCGGTGATCCCCAACCACTGGCAGTGGCGCGACATCAACAGCTCCCTGCGCTACCTGCGCAGCGACCGGCTGTTCGGCCTGCAGAGCAACACCACCCTGAGCTTCAGCAACACCCTGCACGACCGCGCCGAGGTCAAGACCTACGACGGCGTGAGCCGCAAGCTGCTCAAGGAGACCAACTATAGCGGCTCGTTCGACACGGTGTTCGCCGCCGGCAACGAACTGGAGCTGACCGAGCGCCTGTGGCTGTCCAGCGGCCTGTCGCTGGTCAACATCCGCCGCGACGTGGACGTCAACTTCTCCGACCGGGCCAACACCAGCCCGTACCCGCAGCACTACAAGTACGACAACTGGAGCCTCGCGCCGCGCCTCGGCCTGCGCTACTTCCTGACCCCGGACATCCAGCTGTTCGGCAACGTCAGCCGCTCCATCGACCCGCCCAGCGCCTGGTCCATCTCGCCGTCCGGCCCGACCAACAACTACGCCAAGACCCTGGTGGAGCAGAAGGGCAACACCGTCGAGATCGGCATCCGCGGCGCGCGCGGCCCGCTTTCCGGCAGCCTGGCGCTGTACCGCAGCTGGCTGCACGACGAGCTGCTCAACGTCGAGATCATCCCGGCCCGTGGCAACTCGCCGGCGGTGACCTCCACCTCCAACGCCAGCGCGACCATCCACCAGGGCGTCGAGGCGGGGCTGGACGCCGAGCTGTGGCGGGGCGTGCGCGGCGACACCCTGGTGCTGCGCCAGGCCTACACCTTCAACGACTTCTACTACCGCAACGACGACGAGTTCGGCGCCAACGAGCTGCCCGGCCTGCCGCGCCACATCTACCAGGCCGAGCTGAAGTACCAGCACGCCAGCGGCTTCTACGCCGGGGTCGACGTGCGCACGGCGTCGAGCACGCCGGTGGACTACGCCAACTCGTTCCAGGCCCCGTCCTACACGGTGTTCGGCGCCAAGCTCGGCTACGAGGAGCCGGGCCAGCGCTGGCAGGTGTTCCTCGACCTGCGCAACCTCACCGACGAGCACTACGCCACCACCATCAGCCCGATCTACAACGCCCGCGGCAACGACGCGGCGGCGCTCTACTCGGGCGACGGCTTCGGCGCGTTCACCGGCGTGGCCTTGCGTTTCTGAACCCGGGCCGCGGGCAGTCCCGCGGCCGCTCACCGCCTTTTCAGGAAACCGCGTTATGCAATCGATTCCAGGCACAGGCTCCCACGGCAGGCCGGCCGGCGCATTGCGCCGGCTCGGCGCGCTGCTCGGCGCCCTGCTGATCCTCGCCGGCTGCTCGCCCGCCGAGGAGCCCACCGCCGGCCAGGCGGGCACCGGCGCCGCGCCCGCCAGCGGCCAGGTCGTCGACGGCCTGCTCAGCTACCCGGCCAGCGACTACCACGAGCAGGGGCCGGGCAAGCCGGGCGGCGTGCTGCGCGCCTCGGTGACGCTGGATACCGGCACCTTCGACGTCCACTCCATCGCCCACGGCAACGTGCAGTGGCTGGGGCGGATCGTCTACGACGGCCTGGTCTACCAGGATGAGCAGGGACGCATCTCGCCGTGGCTGGCCAAGTCCTGGGAGATTTCCGCGGACGGCACCGTCTACACCTTTCACCTGCGCGACGACGTGACCTTCAGCGACGGCACCCGGTTCGACGCCGAGGCCGTGCGCGTCAATCTGGAGCACATGCGCGACCCGGCCACCAAGTCGCCCCTGGCGGCGGCCTACATCGCGCCGTACCTGCAGGGCAGGGTGGTCGACCCGTTCACCTTCGAGGCGACCCTGCGCGAGCCGTACTCGCCGTTCCTCGACGTGCTGGCCCAGTCCTGGCTGAGCATGATCTCGCCGAAGCAGATCCTCGAAGACCCGAAATCCATCGCCGAGCGGCCGATCGGCTCCGGCCCGTTCGTGCTGGAGAGCTACACCCGCGAGCAGGGCGCCACCTTCGTGCGCCGCGAGGACTACGCCTGGGCGCCGCCGGTCACCCGGCACCAGGGCCCGGCGTACCTGGAGCGCATCGAGCTGACCTTCGTCCCCGAGTCGATGATCCGCTACAGCTCGCTGCTGTCCGGCCAGCACGACTTCACCCTGGACGCGCCGACCCAGAACGCCGCGGCCATCCGCGTCAACCCCGAACTGGTGCTGCACAGCCGCATCCGCAAGGGCAACCCGTTCCGCAGCCTGACCTTCAACGTCGAGCGCTTCCCGTTCGACGACGTGCGAGTGCGCCGGGCGCTGACCAGGGCGGTGGACCGCGACGGCCTGGCCTGGATCGTCGGCTTCGGCGAATACCAGCCGAAGAGCGACTTCTTGGCCGCCAACTCGCGCTTCTACGACCCCTCGTTCAGCGAGGCGCTGAAGTACGACGTGGCCGAGGCCGGACGCCTGCTCGACGAGGCCGGCTGGGGCGAGCGCGACGCCGAGGGCTACCGGGTGAAGGAGGGCAGGCGCCTGGCGGCGACCCTGCTGATGAGCGAGAACCCGGCGTTCCCCAGCAGCGTGGCAGTGGCGATCCAGGCCGACGCAAAGAAGATCGGCTTCCAGATCGAACTGGAAGTGCTGCCCCTGGCCCAGGCCACCGACCGCCGCTACGCCGGCGACTACCAGGCGCTGGGCGGCGGCTACTGGCACACCAACACGCCGGACGGCCTGTTCATCCTCTATCACAGCGCCTCGATCTCCACGCCGCAGTTGATCGGCCAGAACAGCTCGCGCCTGCGCGACGCCGAGCTGGACGACCTGCTGTCCCGCGCCCGGCGCAGCACCGACGAGAACGAACTGCACAGCCTGTACGGCCAGGCCCAGCGGCGCCTCACCGAGCTGGTGCCGGCGGCGCCGTCCTACGAGAGCCACCACATCGTCGCCCACCATGCGTACGTGAAGGGACTGATCTTCGACACCTCGCACAACACGCCTTTCTTCACCAGCGTATGGCTGGACAAGGAGCGGCCATGATCGTCCTGCGGCGGGTCCTGTTGCGCCTGCTGGCGGGCGTGGCGGTGCTGTGGGGCGCGGCCACGCTGACCTTCGTCGGCCTCAACGTCACCGGCGGCGACCCCGCCCTGGCCATCCTCGGCGGGCCGGATGCGATGCCCACGGCCGAGGCGCTGGCCCAGGTGCGCCGCGAATACGGCCTGGACCAGCCGCTGGCGGTGCAGTACGCCAGCTACCTGGGGCGCCTGGCCCAGGGCGACCTGGGCGAGTCCTACCGCCTGCGCATCCCGGTGACCCGGGCCATTGGCGAGCACATCGGCGCCACCGTGTGGCTGGCGCTGTGGGCCGCCCTGGTGGCGGTGCTGCTGTCGGTGGTGTTGGCCACGCTGACCGCGCGCCGCGGCCGCCACTTCGGCGCGCTGTCGTCGGGCACCGAACTGGTGCTGTCGTCGATGCCCTCGTTCGTGCTCGGCATCCTGCTGTTGCTGGTGTTCTCGTTTCAGCTGCGCCTGCTGCCGCCGACCGGCTCCAGCGGCTGGAAGACCATGGTGCTGCCGACCCTGACCCTGGCCCTGCCGGTGGCGGCGGTGCTGACCCAGGTGCTGCGCCAGGAGCTGGAGGACATCCTCGAACAGCCCTTCATCATGATGGCCCGCGCCCGCGGGCTGTCCGAGGCCGGCGTGCGCCTGGGCCACGCCCTGCGCCACGCGCTGATCCCGCTGGTGACCCTGTCCGGCTTCATCCTCGCCAGCCTGCTCGGTGGCGCGGTGATCACCGAGACCCTGTTCGCCCGCCAGGGCGTTGGCCGCCTGATGCTCGACGCGGCCAACGGCAAGGACGTGCCCATGGTGCTCGGCATCACCCTGCTGGCGGCGCTGATCTACGTAGTGGTCAACCTGGTCGTCGACCTGCTGCTGCCCCTGATCGATCCCCGGGTGAACGCGCGATGAGCATGAGCACCCAGATCGCCCTGCATCGACTGCGCGCGCTGTTCGACGAAGACAGCGCGCCGTCCCCGCTCCAACTTCACGACATCGTCAAGGATTCCGAAATGATCTTCAGCGAGCCCGAGACCCTGCTCACGGCCAGCGACGCCGTGGCGGCGCCCACCGACGACCAGCTGCTGGCCCGGTTCAACCCCATCTTCGAACGCATCGCCGAAGGCGCCATCGCCCGCGAGCAGGAACGCGAGCTGCCCTACGAGGCGGTCAACTGGCTGCGCGACGCCGGCTTCGGCCGCCTGCGCGTGCCGCAGCGTCACGGCGGCTTCGGCGCCAGCCTGGAGCAGCTGTTCCGCCTGGTCAGCCGCCTGGCCGAGGCCGACTCCAACCTGCCGCAGATCTTCCGCGCCCACTTCGGCTTCGTCGAAGGCCGCCTCAACGACGAGGACGAGCAGGGCAACGCGCGCTGGTTCCAGCGCGTGGTCGCCGGCGAACTGTTCGGCGCGGCCATGGCCGAGCGCACCGAGACCACCGGCAACAGCGTCAACCTGACCGAGGACGGCGAACGCTGGCTGCTCGACGGCGAGAAGTACTACTGCACCGGTACCCTCTACGCCGACTGGATCGCCGTGTCGGCCAACCAGGGCGATGAGCATGTGGCCATCGCCGTACCGACCACCGCGCCCGGCGTCACCCGCCTGGACGACTGGGACGGCTTCGGCCAGCGCCTGACCGCCAGCGGCACCACCCGCTTCGAGCGGGTCGAGGTCGGCGAGGAACAGATATTCCGCCGCTTCAAGCTGGGCGAGGGGCGGACCGATTCCTACATTAGCGCCTTCTACCAGCAGGTTCACCTGGCCACCCTGGCCGGCATCGCCCGCGCCGTGCAGCGCGACGCCATCGCCTTCGTCCAGGGCCGCACCCGCACCTTCGGCATTCCCGGCCAGTCCAGCCCGCGCCACGACCCGCTGGTGCAGCGGGTGGTCGGCCGCCTGTCGAGCCTGGCCTTCGCCAGCGAGGCGCTGGTCGAGAAGGTCTCGCGCAGCCTGGACCAGCTGTGGCACGCCTGGCTGGCCGGCACCGCCACGGCCGAGCAGTACGCCGAGGCCGACATCCGCACTTTCCAGGCGCAGCAGATCGTCATCGGCCAGGTGCTGGAGACGACCACCCTGTTGTTCGAGGTCGGCGGCGCTTCCGCCGCGAGCAGCGCGCGGCGTCTCGACCGGCACTGGCGCAACGCACGCACCCTGGCTTCGCACAACCCGGCGATCCTGCGCGAGGCCTACCTGGGCGACTACTACCTCAACGGCACCGTGCCGAGCAAAGCCTGGGCCGAGCGCTTCGCCGAGGCCAAGGCGAAGGACCAGGCGCAGCCGGTGCAGCCGGCGGTCAACGAGGGGGACCTGGCATGAGCGGCGGCAAGCGGCAGATGAGCATCGGCATGAACATCCTCGGCTTCGGCGCCCACGCCGCGGCCTGGCGCACCGGCGAGGCGCCGGCCCATGCGCTGACCGATCTCGACTACTTCACCCACATCGCCAAGGTGTCCGAGCGCGGCACCCTGGACGCGATCTTCCTGGCCGACGGCCCGGCGCTGGCCGGCGATGTGTCCCGCCAGCCCTCGGGCCGGCTGGAGCCGACCGTGCTGCTCACCGCCATCGCCCTGGCGACCCGTCACATCGGCGTGATCGCCACCGCCTCCAGCACCTTCAACGAGCCGTTCAACCTGGCCCGGCGCCTGGCCTCGGTGGACCACGTCAGCGGCGGGCGCGCGGCCTGGAACGTGGTCACCACCTACAACGACGCCGCCGCGCAGAACTTCGGCCAGGCGGGTTCGGCGCTGCATGCCGAGCGCTACGGCCGCGCCGAGGAATTCGTCGAGGTGGTGCAGAAGCTGTGGGACAGCTGGGAGGACGACGCCATCGTCGGCGACGCCGCGCGCGGCGTGTTCGCCGACCCGGCCAAGGTCCACACCATCGACTTCGTCGGCAAGCACTTCTCGGTGCGCGGGCCGCTCAACGTGCCGCGCTCGCCGCAAGGCCGCCCGGTGATCGTCCAGGCCGGCTCGTCCGAGGGCGGCAAGACGCTCGGCTCGCGTTACGCCGACGCCATCTTCACCACCCAGACCACCCTGGCCGATGGCCAGGCCTTCTATCAGGAGATGAAGAACCGCGCCCGCGCCTGGGGCCGCAACCCGGACCACCTGAAGATCATGCCCGGCCTGTCCACGGTGATCGGCAGCACCGAGGCCGAGGCCCGGGCGCGCTTCGACCGGCTCAACGACTACCTGGGCGAGAGCAGCCTGGTCCAGCAGATCGCCTTCCGCATCGGCATCCCGCTGGACGAACTGGACCTGGATGCCGAGCTGCCCTGGCAGCGCATCGGCCCGGTCAGCGAGTTCAAGGGCTCGCACGGCTTCCTCGAGGCGCAACTGAACCTGGCGCGGCGCGAGAGGCTCAGCGTGCGCGAGCTGTCGCGACGCATCCTGGTCGGCCACCGGCTGATCGTCGGCACGCCGGAGCAGGTCGCCGACACCCTGGAGGAATGGTTCCTGGCCGGCGCCGCCGACGGCTTCAACATCATGCCGGACAGCTTCCCCTCCGGAGTCGAGAGCTTCGTCGACGAGGTGGTGCCGCTGCTGCGCAAGCGCGGGGTTTTCCGCCACGAATACAGCGGTCGCACCCTGCGCGATCACCTGGGCCTGCCGCACCCGCGCAGCCAGTACGAACGTACCGACCAGGCCGCCTCGGCCTGAATCCGTAGGGCGGGTGCAACCCGCCGCCATCTGGTTGGCGGGTTGCACCCGCCCTACGCCAAACAACCGCCATTGCGTGAGACACATCCATGAAATACCGCCCACTCGGCAACAGTGACATCCGGGTCAGCGCCATCGGCCTCGGCAGCATGACCTGGGGCCACCAGAACAGCGAAGCGGACGCCCACCGCCAGCTAGACCTCGCCCTGTCCCGCGGGGTCAACCTGGTGGACACGGCGGAGATGTACCCCACGCCGACCCGTGGCGAGACCTGGGGCAGCACCGAGCGCTTCATCGGCTCCTGGCTGGCGAAAAGCAAGCGCCGCCAGGACATCGTGCTGGCCAGCAAGATCGTCGGCCCGCCCTGGTTCCCGTCGCAGAACCACATCCGCGAGGGCAAGAGCCGGCACGACGCGAAGAACCTGCGCCTCGCGCTGCTGGGCAGCCTCGACCGCCTGCAGACCGACTACCTGGACCTCTACCAGTTGCACTGGCCGGACCGCAGCACCAACTTCTTCGGCCTGCGCGACTACCCCTGGGTGGAGAACGAGGAGAGCGTCGCCATCGAGGAGACCCTGTCCGCCCTGGCGGACCTGGTGAAGGAGGGGCTGATCCGCCATGTCGGCGTGTCCAACGAGACGCCCTGGGGCGTGGCCCGCTTCCTCCAGGCCGCGGAGCGCCTCGGCCTGCCGCGCATCGTCAGCATCCAGAACCCCTACAGCCTGCTCAACCGCCAGTACGAGGGCGGCCTGGCCGAGTTCAGCCATCGCGAGGGGGTGGGCCTGCTGGCCTATTCGCCGCTGGCCTTCGGCGTGCTCACCGGCAAGTACCTGGACGGCGCCCAGCCGGAGGGCGCGCGGCTGTCGGCCGGCTCGGCCTACGGGCGCTTCGGCCGCTACGCCAGCGAGGAGGCCGGCCGCGCCGTGCGCGCCTACGTGGAGCTGGCGCGGTCGCGCGGCCTGTCGCCGGCGCAGCTGGCGCTGGCCTTCGTCCTCGACCGTCCGTTCGTCACCAGCGCGCTGATCGGCGCCACCAGCCTGGCGCAACTGGAAGAGAACCTGGGCAGCCTGGAGCTGGCCCTGGACGACGGCCTGGTGGAGGCGATCGACGCCATCCACGCGCGCCTGCCCAACCCGTCGCCGTGAGCCGGAGGAACGCGCCATGAGTCTTTCCGCTCCCGACACCCTGGCCGGCCCGCGCGCCGTGCCGGGCTGGCGCCTGCCGGCCTGGTCGCTGGTCGCCCTGCGCCGCCCGGGGCTGCTGCTGGCCGGCCTGTTCGTCCTGCTGTTGCTGTTGGCCAGCCTCGAACCGGCCTGGCTGGTGCGCAGCGATCCGTTGGCGGCCAGCGCCCGCGACGCCTTCCAGGCGCCCAGCCTGGCCCACTGGCTGGGCACCGACGAGAACGGCCGCGACGTGTTCGCGCGCCTGGTCCACGGCGCCCGCGCCTCGCTGCTGATGGGCGTGGCGGCCACCCTCATCGCGCTGCTCGGCGGCGTCGCCTTCGGCCTCGCGGCCGGTCTTGGCCACCGCTGGGTGGACGCGGCGATCATGCGCTTCGTCGACGTGCTGCTGGCCTTCCCGGACCTGCTGCTGGCCCTGCTGATCATCACCTTCTGGGGCCAGGGCATGCTCAACGCGATCATCGCCATCGGCATCGCCGGCATCCCGCGCTTCGCCCGCATGGTCCGCGCGCAGACCCTGGTGGTGCGCCGCGCGCCCTACGTGGAGGCGGCGCTGACCCTGGGCCTGCCGCGTCCGGTGGTGATCCTGCGCCACGTGCTGCCCAACGCCGTCAAGCCGATCCTGATCCTCGCCACCATCAGCATCGGCGGCAACATCGCCGCCGGCGCCTCGCTGAGCTTCCTCGGCTTCGGCGCGCCGCCGCCGGCGCCGGAGTGGGGCTCGATGCTTTCGGTGGGGCGCAACTTCCTGGCCAACGCCTGGTGGCTGGTGGCCGCGCCCGGCGTGGCGGTGACCCTGACCGTGGTGGCGATCACCGCGCTGGGCCGCGCCCTGCTGAAACACAGCGAGGGCAAGGCGCCATGACCACGTTGATCGCACCGCTCGCGCCGCTGGTCGAGGTCAATGATCTGCGCGTGGGCTTCGCCGGCGCCGAGCCGGTGGTCAAGGGCGTGTCCTTCCAGCTGTACCGGGGCGAGTGCCTGGCCCTGGTCGGCGAGTCCGGCTCGGGCAAGAGCGTCACCTCGCGCACCCTGGTCGGGCTGTCGGGGCAGGGCGCGCAGGTCCGGGCCGGCCACCTGCGCTTCGACGGGCAGGACCTGCTGGCGCGCCGCCCGCGCGACTGGCAGGCGATCCGTGGCGGGCGCATCGGCTTCGTCATGCAGGACGCCCTCGGCTCCCTCGACCCGCTGCGCCCGGTCGGCCGGGAGATCGACGAGGCGCTGCGCCTGCACACCACGCTGAACCGCGAGGAGCGGGAGGCGCGGGTGATCGAGCTGCTGCGCTCGGTGGGCATCCCGCAGCCGGAGCTGCGCGCCCGGCAGTACCCGCACCAGCTCTCCGGCGGCCTGCGCCAGCGCGCGCTGATCGCCTCAGCCATCGCCTGCGAGCCGGACCTGCTGATCGCCGACGAGCCGACCACGGCGCTGGACGCCACGGTGCAGGCCCAGGTCATGGCGCTGCTGGAATCCCTGCGCAGCCGCGACCGGGCCATGCTGGTGGTCAGCCACGACATGGCCGTGGTGTCGCGCCTGGCCGACCGGGTGGCGGTGATGCGCCACGGCGAGATCGTCGAGCAGGGCCCGGTCGAGCAGGTGCTCTACGCGCCGCGCGAGGCCTACACCAAGTCGCTGCTGCGCGCCGCCGCGGCGGTGCACGTGCGGCGCGACCCGGCGCTGTCCAGCGACAACGCCGACGCCTTCGCCGAACGCCCGGCGGTGGTCGAGGCGCGGGACCTGGCGAAGAGCTTCGTCGGCCCCGACGGCGAGGCCCGCGCGGCGGTGACGCCGACCTCCTTCGTGCTGCGCGCGGGGGAGACCCTGGGCATCGTCGGCGAGTCCGGCTCGGGCAAGACCACCCTGACGCGCATGGTGCTGGCCCTGGAGCGGCCGGACGACGGCGAGGTGCTGCTGCGCGGCCGTCCCTGGCGCTCGCTGTCCGCCCCCGAGCAGCGCCGCGAGCGGCGGCGCATCCAGGTGGTGTTCCAGGACCCGCTCGGCTCGTTCGACCCGCGCTACACGGTCGGCCGGGTGCTCGACGAGGCCCTGGCGGTGGCCGCCGTGCCCGCCGGCGCTCCGCGCCGGCAGCGGGCGGAGGAGCTGCTGCGGCTGGTCCAGCTCGACCCGGCGCTGCTGGCGCGGCGGCCCATCGAGCTGTCCGGCGGCCAGCGCCAGCGCGTCGCCATCGCCCGGGCGCTGGCGGCGGAGCCGGAGGTGCTGGTGTGCGACGAACCGGTCTCGGCGCTGGACGTGTCGGTGCAGGCGCAGATCCTCCAGCTGCTCGCCGACCTCAAGCAGCGCCTGGGCCTGGCCTGCCTGTTCATCTCCCACGACCTGGGGGTGGTGCAGCAGGTCAGCGACCGCGTGCTGGTGATGAAGGACGGCGCGGTGGTCGAGAGCGGCCCCGTGCGCGAGGTCTTCGCCCGGCCGCGCCACGCCTACACGCGCACCCTGCTGGCGGCGATTCCCTTCCTGTACATCCACGAGGAGCGCGGCGTCCGTGTCGAAGCAATTGCTCATTAACCTGTTCGAGATGAACTGCGTCAGCCACATCGTCCACGGCCTGTGGGTGCACCCGGAGAACAACCGGCACCGCTTCAACGACCTGGACTACTGGACCGAACTGGCGCAGCTGCTGGAGTTCGGCACCTTCGACGGGGTGTTCCTGGCCGATGTGGTCGGCGCCTACGACCAGTTCCGCGGCGGCCCCGAGACCGCCCTGCGCGAGGCGGTGCAGATACCCAGCAACGATCCGCTGCTGGTGATCCCGGCGATGGCCGCGGTGACCCACCACCTGGGCTTCGGCGCCACCTTCTCCACCACCTACGAGCCGCCGTTCGCCTTCGCCCGGCGCATGAGCACCTTGGACCACCTGACCAAGGGGCGGGTCGGCTGGAACATCGTCACCTCCTACTTGCCCAACGCCGCGCGCAACTTCGGCCTGGACGGCGAGGTGCCCCACGACCACCGCTACGAGATCGCCGACGAATACCTGGACGTGCTGTACAAGCTCTGGGAAGGCTCCTGGGACGACGACGCGGTGCTGCTGGACCGGGCCAACCGGGGCTACACCGACCCCGCCAAGGTGCGCTACATCGACCACGTGGGCGAGCACTTCAGGGTGGCCGGGCCGCACCTCTGCCAGCCCTCGCCGCAGCGCACCCCGGTGCTGTTCCAGGCCACCGGCTCGCCGGCCGGCATGGAGTTCGCCGGGCGCCACGCCGAGGTGGTGTTCACCGGCGGCGCCACGCCCGAGGCAGTACGCCGCAACATCGAGCAGATGCGGGCGAAGGCGCGGGCCCACGGCCGCGATCCGGCGGGGCTGAAGTTCATCGTCCAGGCCGGGGTGATCGTCGGCCGCACCGACCTGGAAGTGCAGGACAAGCTGCGCAGCTACCGCCGCCTGCACAGCGTCGAGGGCGCCCTGGCGCACATGCAGGCGCCGCTGGACCTCACCGCGTTCCCACCGCAGGCGCGGCTGGCCGACGTGCTGCCGCAGGACGGCGCGACCTGGGGCCTGCTGCGGCACAACGACCCGAACGCCACGGTGGCCGACGCCCTGGCGCGGATCAACGGCTTCAACGAGGGGCGCTTCTTCGTCGCCGGCACGCCGAAGACGGTGGCCGACGAGATCGAGAAGTGGCTCGACGAGGACGGCATCGACGGCATCAACCTGCGCCAGTACCTGTCGTTCGAGACGGCGCGGGACTTCATCGAACTGGTGGTGCCCGAACTGCGCCGGCGCGGCCGCTTCCGCGACGCCTACACCTCCGGCGAGACCCTGCGCGAGCGCCTGTTCGGCGCCGGCCGCGCGCGGCTGCCGGGCGACCACCACGGGGCGCGCTACCGCGACCCGGCGGCGCTTGGCGCCGCCCGTGAACCACTGCGTTTCCCGCCTGAGGCCCTGGCAGCCGTGGGGGCATGAACATGAGAAAGAAACAACGTCAGGGAGCCAGCCGCACCGCCGCGGCACTGCGCACCCTGCCTACCGGGATGATCGATATGAGCCTGCAGCTATCCAGCACTACTTCCAAGGGTTTCCTCGGCGTGGCCGAGCTGCGCCGGCGCGCCGTCACGCGCCTGGCGCGGATAGGCGAGGGCGCCGCCGAGCGCGAGCGCCAGCGCGAACTGCCGCACCGGCAGATCCGCGAACTGGCCGAGGACCGCCTGCTGACCTGGCGGATTCCCCAGGCCTACGGCGGCAGCGGCGCCAGCGTGCGCGAGGTGGTGCAGTTCGTCGTCGACCTGGCGGCGGTGGACTCCAACGTCGCCCAGGCGCTGCGCCCGAGCTTCTCCTTCATCGAGGGGCTGCTGGTGCGCGGCAGCGAGGAGGAGCGCGAGCGCTGGTTCCCGCGCTACCTGGCCGGCGAGGTGTTCGGCAACGCCGGCTGGGAAATCGGTGGCGCCAACGGCGCCATCAGCGCGCGCATCGTGCGCGAGGGCGACCACTACCGGGCCAGCGGCAGCAAGTTCTACAGCACCGGCTCGCTGTACGCCGACTGGGTCAGCGCCGTGGCGCTGGACGAGAACGAGCAGCCGGTGTCCTTCATCCTGCCGCGCGACCGCGAGGGCCTGGTGCTGCTCGACGACTTCGACGCGATGGGCCAGCGCCTCACTGCCAGCGGCACCACCGAGCTGAACGACGTGCTGGTGCATGCGCACGAACTCCGCACGCGGCCGAACGAGGAGGGCCAGCGCTCCATCGTCACCCCCTTCCTGCAACTGTTCCTCGCCGCGGTGGAGGCGGGCATCGCCCGCAACGCCCTGAACGACGCGGTGAGCTTCGCCCGGGACCACGCCCGGCCGATCAAGCACAGCAGCGCCAGCCGCTCGGTGGACGACCCCTACGTGGAACTCGCGGTGGGCGAAATCTCGGCCCGCGCCTTCGCCGCCGAGGCCCTGGTGCTGCGTGCCGCCGACAGCATCGACGCGGCCTGGGCCGAAGGGCTGAGCCAGGAGGCGGTGACCCGCGCCTCGGTGGACGTGGCCCAGACCCAGTACCTAGCGGTGGAGTCGGCGCTCAAGGCCAGCGAGCTGCTGTTCGACGTCGGCGGCGCCTCCACCACCGGGCGTGGCCACAACCTCGACCGCCACTGGCGCAACGCCCGCACCGTGGCCAACCACAACCCGCGCCACTGGAAGGCCGCGGCGGTCGGCGCCTGGCGCCTGAAGGGCACGGAGCCGCCGAACTCCGGGCTGTTCTGAGGTGGGCCGCCGGGAGCCCCTGGAGGTCGCCCGGGCCGAGCCGGCGGCCTCGCCATCGGTGGCCCCACCGTTCCGCCGCGCGGTGCCCACCATCATCGGCTGCGCGCTGTTCATGGAGCTGCTCGACGCCACCGCCGTGCTCACCGCGCTGCCGCAGATGGCGGCCGAGTTCGGCGAGCCGACGGTGCGCATGAACCTGGTGGTGTCGCTGTACCTGCTGGCGGTGGCGCTGTTCGTGCCGGTCAGCGGCTGGGCGGCGGACCGCTTCGGCCCGCGCCGGGTGTTCGTCTTCGCCATCGGCCTGTTCATGGCCGCCTCGCTGGCTTGTGCGGCTTCCACCTCGCTGCTGCAACTATCGCTGTCGCGCCTGCTGCAGGGCGCGGCGGGGGCGATGATGGTGCCGGTGGGGCAGGTGATCCTGCTGCGCTGGGCGCGTCGCGAGCACCTGCTGCAGGCCATGGCGTTCCTCTCGATTCCCGCGCTGATCGGCCCGGTGCTGGGCCCGCCCCTGGGCGGGCTGCTGGTCAGCGTGCTGTCGTGGCACTGGATCTTCCTGATCAACCTGCCCATCGGCGTGCTCGGCATCCTGATGATCCGCCGCCACGTGCCGGCCCATCCGGGCCAGCCCGGGGCGCGGCTGGACGGGCGCGGCTTCCTGCTCAGCGGGGTCGGCCTGGCTTGCCTGGTGTTCGCCTTCGAGGCCATCGGCCACGGCCTGCTGCCACTCGCCTGGGCCGTCGTCCTGCTGCTGGTCGGGCTGGCCAGCGCGTCGCTCTACGTGCGCCATGCGCGGCGCGTGGCGCAGCCGCTGATCGACCTGCGCCTGCTGCGGGTGCCGACCTTCGCCACGGCGATCTGGGCCGGCAACCTGTTCCGCCTGGGCAGCGCCTCGCAGCCGTTCCTGCTGGTACTGCTGTTCCAGGTGGGCTTCGGCCTCAGCCCGCTGGTGGCCGGCCTGCTGACCCTGGCCGGCGGCGCGGGTGCGCTGACCATCAAGTTCCTCTCGGTGCGCATCGTCCAGCGCTTCGGCTTCCGCCGCACGCTGATGGGCAACGCGCTGCTGGCCGGCTGTTCCATCGCCCTGTGCGCGGTGTTTGAGGCGCAGACGCCGTACTGGGTGATCGTCCTGCTGCTGTTCGTCGGCGGCATCATCCGCTCCCTGCAGTTCAGCACCCTGGGCGCGCTGACCTTCTCCGACGTGCCGGCGGAGCTGGCCAGCCGCGCCAGCAGCCTGTCGGCGATGTCCATGCAGCTCAGCATGAGCCTGGCCGTGGGCCTGGCGGCGGTGCTGCTGAGCGCGATCATGAACCTGCGCGGCCACACGGAAATCCAGGCCTCGGACCTGAGCCTGGCGATGCTGCTGTGCGGCATGCTGTGCGCGTCGTCCTGGCTGCTGTTCCGCCGCCTGGGCCGACAGGCCGGCAGCGCCGTCACCGGTACCCCGTAGGGTGCGCCGCGCGCACCACAGGTATGGAGCAGGGCGAGCCCTGTGTGCCTGGAGGTCCTGTGGCGGTGCGTACGGCGCACCCTACGGGGGAGACCAAGCGCTGCCCGCCTGCGGACAGCGATTCAGCAAACTGTGCCGGAGTGCCAGCGTCGTAATTTCCTCTGCGCCTCGCCAGGCCCCGTGTTTGCTGGGCTGGCGACTTGGCACGGGGCCTGCTTTGACGGCTGCCCCCAGATCGACCGTGGAAACCGAGATGACCGCCGCTCCAGTCCCCGTCCTGATCCGCCCGGCCCGGCCGGAGGACGCCCGTGCCATCGCCGCGCTGCATATCCGCAGCTGGCAGGCGACCTACCGGGGCCTGCTGTCGGCGGGCTTCCTCGCCGGGCTGGACGCCAGCCTGGAGCGCCGCGTGGCCTGGTTCGAGAAGGCGATCGGCGAGGGCGTGCCGACGATCCACGTGGCCGAGGCCGAGGGCGCGTTGCTGGGCTGGTGCTCCTATGGCGCCAGCCGCGACGAGGACGTGGCGCCGGCCACCGGCGAGCTGATGGCCATCTACCTGCAGCCGGAGGCCTGGGGCCGAGGCATCGGCAGCCGGCTCTGGCGGGTCGCTCGCCAGGCCCTGGAGGAGGCCGGCTTCGCCGCCGTCACCGCCTGGGTGCTGGACGGCAACCTGCGCGCCATCCGTTTCTACCAGGGCGCAGGCTTCGTCGCCGACGCCGCCAGCCAGCGCACCTTCGAGGAGAACGGCGAACCGCTGCCCCTGACCCGCTTCCACCTGCCGCTCCGCACTTCCACCTGACTCCGTTCCCTGCCGCAAGGACATTTACGCCGATGAGCGTCTTCAGATTCACCCCGCGCGCGCCTAGCGCCTTGCTCGACTGGAACATCCGCAGCCTGCCTGACACGCCGCTGAAGTTCGTGCTGTTCTTCGTCCGCCACTACCGGCCCTGGTACCTGGCCATCCTGCTGCTGCAGGTCGCCGCGGTGGTGTGCACCATCCTCGTTCCCTGGGGACTGGGCCAGATCACCCGGCTGGTCAGCGAGGGGCTGAGCGCCGAGCGCGCGCTGGTGGTGCTGCAGTGGCCGGTGCTGGCCTTCGCCGCGCTGGTGCTGCTGGAGGTGCTGTTCACCCGTGGCGCCACCGGTGTGCATATCCGGGTGCTGCCGCAGCAGCGGCGCACCGTCACCCACGCGGTGTACGCCTACCTGCAGCAGCACTCCCACCGCTTCGTCAGCAGCGAGTTCGCCGGCGCGCTGGCGCACCGGGTGGCCGAGGTGGCGCTGGGGGTCAACCAGACCCTGAGCATTCTGCTGTTCGACCTGATCCCGCTGATCGTCACCCTGACCCTGGCCACCGCGCTGCTGTGGACGGCCTCGGGGCTGCTGGCGGCGTTCATGTTCGGCTGGTCGGTGCTGTTCATCGTGGTCTGCTACCACCTGGCCAAGCGCAGCCATCCGCTGGCCCAGCACTACTCCGCGGCACGTAGCACCAGCACCGGCAAGGTGGTGGACGCGGTGAGCAACCTGACCAACATCCGCCTGTTCGCCCGCCACTCCTACGAGCACGGCTACCTGGGCGACTACCTGGAGCGGGAAGTGGGCGCCGCCTACCGTTCGTTCGGCTACATGGAGAAGATCCGCTGGTTCCAGTCGGTCTCGGGCATGCTGCTGAAGGTCGGCGTGCTGCTGCTGTCGCTGTACCTGTGGCGCAGCGGGCAGATCAGCATCGCCACCTTCGTCATGTCCACCAGCCTGTCGCTGCTGATCATCAACGACGTGGCCAGCCTGTCGCGGCGCTTCCTGGAGTTCTTCGAGGCCACCGGCAACATCGCCAACGGCGTGCGCACCCTGATCCGCCCCCACGAGGTGGTGGACAGGCCGGATGCCAGGCGGCTCGAAGTCAGCCGCGGCGAGGTGGAGTTCCGCGACGTGGCCTTCGGCTACTCGCCGGACCGGCCGATCTTCCAGGACCTCAATCTGCGCATCCCGGCGGGCCAGCGGGTCGGCCTGGTGGGTTCCTCGGGCTCGGGCAAGTCGACCCTGCTCAACCTGCTGCTGCGCCTGTACGACGTGAACGCCGGTCAGGTGCTGATCGACGGGACCGACGTGCGCGAGGTGACCCAGCACTCGCTGCACCAGCAGATCGGCCTGATTCCCCAGGAGCCGGGGCTGTTCCACCGCAGCATCCGCGAGAACATCCACTACGGGCGCCTGGACGCCTCGCCGGAGGAGGTCGCGGCGGCCATCCACCGCGCCGGGGCCAGCGCCTTCATCGAGTCCATGGACAAGGGCTACGATTCGCTGGTCGGCGAGCGCGGGGTCAAGCTCTCCGGCGGCCAGCGCCAGCGCATCGCCATCGCCCGGGTGCTGCTGAAGAACGCGCCGATCCTGGTGATGGACGAGGCCACGTCCAGCCTGGATTCGATCACCGAGCGCTTCATCCAGGACAAGCTGGACGAGATCATGGACGGCAAGACGGTGATCGTCGTCGCCCACCGCCTGTCCACCGTCGCCCACCTGGACCGTATCCTGGTGTTCGACAAGGGCCGGGTGGTGGAGGACGGCAGTCACCAGGAGCTGCTGAAGAAGCGCGGTTACTACTTCCGGCTGTGGAGCCGGCAGTCCGACGGCTCCTTCCACGAGGACTCCGCCGAGGCGGTGTAAGCCATCCACATGTGGGAGCGGGCTTGCCCGCGAATGACACGACACAAGCGCTTCGCGGGCAGAGCCCGCTCCTACAATCCACCACAGGAGAATGCAATGAGTCACCGTCCCCTGGGCCGCTCCGGCCTGTTGGTCTCGCCGCTGACCCTCGGCAGCATGATGTTCGGCGGGCCGACCGACGCCGACACCTCGCGGCGCATCATCGACACCGCCTTCGACCAGGGCATCAACTTCATCGACACCGCCGACGTGTACAACGCCGGGCGCTCCGAGGAGATCGTCGGTCAGGCCATCGCCGCCCGGCGTGACGACTGGGTACTGGCCTCCAAGGTCGGCATGGGTCCTGCCGATGGGCCGGCCAACCGGCGCGGCCTGGGCCGCAAGCATATCCTGCGCTCCATCGAGGCCAGCCTGCGCCGGCTGGGCACCGACTACCTGGACATCTACTACCTGCACCGCGAGGACCACCAGGCGCCGCTGGAGGAGACCGTCTCGACCCTCGGCGACCTGCTGCGCCAGGGCAAGATCCGCTACTGGGGCGTGTCCAACTTCCGCGGCTGGCGCATCGCCGAGATCGTCAACGTCGCCGAGCGCCTGGGCGTGGCCAGGCCCATTGTCAGCCAGCCGCTGTACAACCTGGTCAACCGCCAGGCCGAGGTGGAGCAGATCACCGCCGCCGCCTTCCATGGCCTCGGCGTGGTGCCCTACAGCCCGCTGGCGCGCGGCGTGCTCAGCGGCAAGTACCGCCCCGGCGAGGCGCCGGACGGCGACAGCCGCGCGGGGCGCCAGGACAAGCGCATCCTCGAGACCGAATGGCGCGACGAGTCGCTGCACATCGCCCAGCGGGTACGGGAGCACGCGGAGCGGCGCGGCGTCGGCGTGGTCGAGTTCGCCATCGCCTGGGTGCTGCACAACGCCGCGGTCGCCTCGGCCATCGCCGGCCCGCGCACCGAGGAGCACTGGGCCACCTACGCCAGGGCGCTGGAGGTGGCGATCACGGCGGAGGACGAAGCCTTCATCGATGCCCTGGTGACGCCGGGGCACGCCTCGACGCCGGGCTACAACGACCCGACCCATTTCGCTTCCGGGCGCCCGCTGCGGTGACAGGGCGAGTCGTCGACCCCGACGCCTACCTGGAGACGCCGCAGGGGCGGGTGTTCAGCGCCGAGCGCAACCGTCAGGCCTGGGAGCGGGCCTATGCGGATGTGGAGACGCTGCTGGCCGACGCCAGCCGGCTCTATCTGGTCATGGGTGTGCAGGGTGCGGGCAAGTCGACCTGGATCGCGCGGCATGCCGCCGAACTGGAGGAGGGCGCCGTGTTCTTCGACGCGGCGCTGCCGGCAGCCCGCCACCGCGCGCCGCTGCTGGCGCTGGCCCGGGCGCGGGGTGTGCCGGTGGTGGCGGTGTTCGTCCAGGCGACCCTGGAAGAGGCACTGGCCCGCAACGGGTCGCGCACGCCGGACAAGGTGGTGCCGGAGCAGGCGCTGCGCAGCGTGTTCGCGATGCTGGAGCCGCCCACCGTCGAGGAAGGCTTCGCGTCGGTGCTGCGGGTCGACGCCTGATCAGCCGGCGGCGCTGACCAGCTGGGCCAGCCGGGCGGCCAGTTCGGCCCGGCGGAACGGCTTGGCCAGCACCTCGAAGCCGCTGATCTGGGCGGGCGTGAGGTTGGCGTAGCCGGTGATGATCAGCACCGGCAGGGCGGGGAAGCGCCGGCGCAGCTCCTGGGCCAGCTGGGCGCCGGTCTTGTCGGCCATGAGGTGGTCCGTGACCAGCACGTCCGGGGTTAGGCCCGCCTCGATGGCGCGCAGCGCAGCGGCGGCGGATGACGCCTCGGTGACCTGGTAGCCCAGGTCGCCCAGCTGCAGCGCGGTGGTCTGGCGCACCAGGGCCTCGTCGTCCACCAGCAGCACGTGGGCCGGCCGTGGCGCCACCGGGGCTTCCGCCGGGCCGTTGTCGACGCTGGCCGCTTCGCATGGGGCGATGGGCAGCCAGACGTTGACCCGGGTGCCCAGGCCGCTGTGGGAGACGATGTCGAAGCCGCCGCCGGACTGCGCCGCCAGCCCCTGGACCATGGACAGGCCGAGGCCGGTGCCCTTGCCCACGCCCTTGGTGGAGAAGAACGGCTCGACGCAGCGGCTCAGGGTCTCCTCGCTCATGCCGCTGCCGTTGTCCGTCACCGCCAGGCACACGTAGCGGCCGGCCGCGAGGCCGTGGACCTGGCCCTCGACCACATCGTCCAGGCGGGCGCCGATCTCCAGCCGCCCGCCGTCCTCCATGGCGTCGCGGGCGTTCACCGCCAGGTTGAGGATGGCCAGTTCGAGCTGGTGCGGGTCGACCACCACGGCCGGCAGCCGCTCGGAGATGTCGATGGCCACGTCGATCATCGGGCCGAGCGAGCGCTCGATGAGGTCGCGCATGTCGTTGACCAGTTCCTCCAGGGCCACGGCGCGGGGCCTGAGGGTCTGCCGGCGGGCGAAGCTCAGCAGGCGGCCGACCAGGATGCGCGCGCGGTCGGCCGCCTGCAGCGCGCCGTCGATGAGGCGGGTCGAGCGCTCGTCGTCGAGGCGCCGGCGGAGCAGTTCCAGCGAGGCCATGATCGGCGTCAGCAGGTTGTTGAAGTCGTGGGCGATGCCGCCGGTGAGCTGGCCGATCATCTCCATCTTGCGCGCCTCGTGCAGCTGCGCCGCGGCCGTCTCGCGCTGGGCGACCATGGCCGCGACGCGCTCCTCCAGGCCCTCGTTCAGCTCGCGCAGATCGGTCTCGGCGCGCACCCGCTCGCTGATGTCCACGCACACGCAGAGCAGGCCGCCGGGCGCCTGCTCGCCGACCAGCGGGGTGATCTGGTTCTGCACCCAGACCGGCGTGCCGTCGGGACGGGTGTAGCGCTTGGTGATCTCGAACGAGGCGCCGTCCTCGACCTGGCGCTCGCACAGCGGCGCATGGCTGGCGAGGTCGTCGGGGTGGGTGATGTCGTGCATGCGCAGGCCCAGCAGCGCTTCGCGCGGGCGGCCGACGATCTCGCAGTAGCGGTCGTTGACCCGGGTGAAGTGCCAGGCGTGGTCGCACACGGCGATGCCGGCGCTGGCCTGGTCGAACATCGCCGACAGCTGCGCCGAGCTGGCGCGCAGCGCCACTTCGGCGCGGGCGTGGACGATCGACACCCAGGCCAGTTTGGCCGCCTCCTCGACCAGCCGCCGCTCGTGTTCGGAGAAGGCGTGGGGTCGGTTGTAGTGGATCGCCAGCACGGCCTCCAGCCGGCCGTGGCGCAGCAGAGGGACGTGGAGCGCGGCGGCCAGGTCGAGGCCGGTCGCCAGCGCCTTCTCGCCGGCGTTCAGCAGGGCCTCGCGGGCGATGTCCTCGCGCACCACCGAGCCGCCGGCGCGCAGCACGGGCAGCAGCTCCCGGCCGAAGTCCCGGTAGCGGTGGCGGCCGATCATCGAACCGCCATCGCGCACGTAGGCCTGGCGTACCTCGAAGGTGGCGTCGTCGCCGTTGTCCTCGCCGTAGAACACCCGCGAGGCGCCCAGTGCCTCGCCGAGCCTGCGCAGGGCGATGCTCTGGATCTGTTCGGGCTCACGGATCGACGGCAGGGTCTGGCCGAGTTCGAGGAGGAACGCCTGGCGCCGCTCGAACTGCACCCGCTCGGTGGTCTCGGTGACGATGCACAGCACGCCGCCGATCGAGCCGTCTGCCTCGCGCACCGCGGAGTAAGAAACGTCGAAATAGACGGTCTCGCCAAGGCCGTGGCGCTCTATATAGAAGGGGCGGTCCCGGGCGGCGAAGGTCTCGCCGGTCTCCAGCACGCCGCGCAGCAGCGGTTCGAGGTCGTCCCACAGCTCGGCCCAGTTCTCGATGCCGGGCCGGCCCAGGGCGCGGGGGTGCTTGGTGCCGATGGTCGGCGCGTAGGCATCGTTGTACAGCGCCACCAGTTCGGGGCCCCAGAACACCACGATCTGCGCGCTGGCCGGCAGCACGGTGGCCATCAGGATCTTCAGGGCGGGCGTCCAGCCGGCGGGTGGCCCGAGGGGCGAATCGCTCCAGTCGCGTTTCTTCAGCAGCGCGTCGACCGACCCGTCATGGCGGGAGGAACCCGGATGTCCGACGGAGGCACCGTCTGGGGCGATAGCGGAGAGCAGTTGCATGGCTTGGGTGCTGGAGAGGCCAGGTAAGGGGTTCGTGCTCGCGAGCATGATTCCGACACCCCTATGAGGCTCGAAGGGCGGATTGCGTTCAATCCATTTGGCGGGTGGACGGTGGCCCGCTTTCCCGGGGGACGATCCGGGCCGGTGCGCTGGACGCCATGCCGCGCTGGGCTAGGGTAATGGAGTACCGCTTGCGGCAACTGGACGCTTCTATGGATAGATTCTTCGTGCTGCCCTTCAGACTGGCGGGGCAGCACCTGGCCGTGCCTCTGGACAGTGTGGTCCGGGTCATCCCGGCCCTGCAGTGCACACCGCTGCCGGGGGCGCCGCGCACCGTGCTCGGCCTGGCCAACGTGCGCGGGCAGATCATCCCGGTGCTGGACCTGGCGCGGCGCTTCGCCTGGCCGGCCGCGCCCCTGGCCCTGTGGCAGCCGTTCCTCTGGCTGCGCAGCCGCACGCGCGAGCTGCTGGTGCCGGTCGAGCAGGTGGAGACGGCGGCCCGCTGCAGCGTCGCCGACCTGGTCGAGGCGGCCCAGCCGGTGGTGCCCACCGAACTGCTGCGAGGCGTGCTGCGGACGGAGGAGGGGCTGTTGCTGATCCAGGATGTGGAGCAACTGCTGTCCGATGCCGACGAAGAGGACCTGCAACGGGCCCTGGACGCCAGCGGAGCGGGACATGCGCCAGGCTGAGCCGCTCTGTTCGGCGCGCCTGCTCGACGTGCTGGCGGGCAAGGTGCACCAGCACCTGGGCCTCGACTTCTCGGGCGCGCGCAGGGCCGACCTGGAGCGGCGCCTGGGCCAGTTGGCCCAGGAGCAGGAGGGCGCGCCGGCGACCTGGCTGGAAGACCTGGCCTTCGCCGACTGGGACGATACCCGCCTGCAGCTGCTGACCCCCGCGTTCACCGTCGGCGAGACCTACTTCCGCCGCGATGCCGAGGCCCTGGACTGGCTGGCCCGTCGCCACCTGGCGCCGCTGCTGCAACGGCGCCGGGCCGAGGGGCATCGCTACCTGCGCATCTGGAGCGCGGCCTGCTGCACCGGCGAGGAGGCCTACAGCCTGCTGTTCCTGCTCGACGACCTGCTCGGCGGTGAGCGCGGGGACTGGAACCTGGACGTGCTGGCCAGCGACATCAACGCCGGCTTCCTGGCCCGGGCCGAGCAGGGCCGCTACGGCCAGAACGCCTTCCGCCGCAACGAGGAAGCCTTCCGCACCCGCCACTTCCAGGCCGAGGGCCGGACCTGGCGGGTGCGCCCCGAATGGCGTGGGCGCATCCGCTTCCTGCGCCACAACCTGGCCAGCGGAACCCTGCCCGACCCGGGGCGCGGCCTGGCCGCCGTCGACCTGATCCTCTGCCGCAACGTGCTGATGTACTTCTCCGCCGGGCAGGCGACGGCGGCGCTGCGGCGCCTGCTGGGCTGCCTGGGCGGCGACGGCATGCTGGTGCTCAGCGCGGTGGAAGCCGGCCTCGCCACCCAGGCCGGCCTGAACGGATTCTGGGCGGGCAGCAACTATGCGCTGTCGCCCGGCGGGCAGGCGCTGTCGCCCGCGCCGCCGGAATTCGTCGCGCCCGTGCAGGCGCCGCCGTCGCCCAGGCCCGTGGCGATCCCGGTGTTGCCTCCCGTGCCGCCGCCCGTCGAGGCGCCTGCCGCGCCGGACCCCGACAGCCTGCTGCGCGACGCCGAGGCGGCGCTGGCCCAGGGCCGCCACGACCCGGCCCGCGACCTGCTGCGGGCCTGCCTGGCCAGCCCCGGCCTGGCCCAGCCCCGGCGCTACCGGGCCTGCCTGCTGATGGCTCGCAGTTGGGCCGACCAGCAGCACGGGGGCGAGGCGCGGGAGTGGCTGCAGCGTGCCGTCGAACTCGACCCGGTGGCGCTGCCGGCCCACTGGCTGCAGGCCCTGCTGGCCCGCCAGGAGGGCGACGGGCAGGCCGCGCTGAAACTGCTGCACAAGGTGCTCTACCTCGACCCTTCCTGTGCCATGGCGCATTTCCAGCAGGGCCTGCTGCTGCGCGAACAGGGCCGCCGGGAGGCCGGCGACAGGGCGCTGCGCACCTGCCGCGACCTGCTGGAGCGCGCCGCCGCCGACGCGGCGGTGCCGCTCGGCGATGGCCTGAGCCATGGCCGTCTGCGCCAGTTGTGTGACCAGTTGCTGGAGAGCCGGCCATGAGCGAATTGCCGCAGGATGACCGGGCGCAGTGCGACGACGCGCGCTGGGGGCTGATCCGCGAGCGCCTGGCGGAATTCGAGCGGCGCATCGACGAAGGCTTCTCGCCGGACCCGGCCGAGCGCGAAGCGCGCCTGCTGGAGCGCACCCGCGAATGGGCCCGCAGCGTCGAGGAGGCGCGCCCGGACGGTCTGCTCGAAGTGCTCCGCTTCACCCTCGGCGAGGAGGTCTACGCGGTGGAGAGCAGGCATGTCGCGGCGGTGCTGCCGCTGCCCCAGTTCACCCCGCTGCCGGGCACGCCGCCCTTCGTGCTGGGCATCGTCAGCGTGCGCGGGCACATCGTCTCGGTGCTCGACCTGCGGGTGTTCTTCGAGCTGCCCATCGACGGGCTTTCCGACCGCAACTACCTGGTGATCCTGCGTGGCGAGGAGATGGAGTTCGGCCTGCTGGCCGACCGCATCCTCGGCATCGAGCAACTGCAGCGCGACGGCCTGCAGGCGGGGCTCGCCAACCTCACCGGCATCCGCGCCAGCTATCTGCTGGGCGTGACCGAGGACCAGAAGACCGTGCTCGACGGCGCGCGCCTGCTCGGCGACCCCGCCCTGCGCATCCGGGACGATGACTGACCAAGGAGAAACCATGTTGGCAAACCTGTTCGACCTGCGCATCGGCACCAAGCTGATGCTGGCGTTCGCGGCACTGATCCTGGGCTTCGCGGTGCTGCTGCTGACCACCCTGGAGCAGTTCGTCGCCCTGCAGAAGGCCGAGGAGGAACAATTCGCCCGGCGCTACGAGAGGGTCAGCGACGTCAAGGACCTGCTGGTCAACATCAACCTGCAGCGGGTGGAAATCCTCAGCGCGGTGGGTGGCGACAGCCAGGGGCTGCTGGAAAGCGTGCGCGCCGGCAGCGAGCAGAACGACCGCCTGCTGCGGCGCCTGCAGGAGGAGGTGCAGGGGGACCAGCTGACCTCGGAACTGCTGGAGCGGATGCAGGAGGTGCGCGCCGCCTACCTGCGCAGCCGCGATACCGAGCTGGTGCCGATGATCCAGGCCGGGCGCATCGACGAGGCCCGGGCGCTGATCGCCGGCGCGCAGAAGCAGCGGGCGGAGCGCCTGCACGAACTGGCCGGGCAACTGGTGGCGCGCACCAACCAGCGCATCGCCGAGAGCATGGCGCAGTCGGAACAGACCATCGAGGCGCTGCGCAGCAGGATCTTCCAGGCGGGGATTGCCCTGGTGCTGGGCGGCGCGCTGCTGGCCTGGCTGCTCAGCCGCCACATCGCCCAGCCGCTGGCGCGCCTGACCGGCCTGGCCGAGCGCATAGGCCGTGGCGAGATTCCCCGCGAGCTGCCCGACGAGACCCGCCAGGACGAGGTGGGCCGACTGGGCCAGGCCTTCGCGAGCATGGGCCAGTACCTGCGCGAGCTGGTGCAGGAGCTGAACGAGAGCATCTCGGTGCTGGCCAGCGCCAGCGAGGAGATTCTCGCGGTCACCACCCAGGTGGCCTCCAGCACCCAGGAGACCGCGACGGCGATCAGCGAGATCGCCACCACGGTGGAGGAGGTCAAGCAGACCGCGGTGCTGGCTGGCAGCAAGTCGCAATCGGTCAGCGAGAGCGCCGAACGCACCCGCCAGGTGGCGCAGAGCGGGCGCCAGTCGGTGGAGGAAAACCTGCGCGGCATGGGCCTGATCCGCGAGCAGATGCAGGTGGTGGCCGAGAGCATCATGCGCCTGGGCGAGCAGAGCCAGACCATCGGCGAGATCGTCGCCTCGGTCAACGACCTGGCCGAGCAGTCCAACCTGCTCGGCGTCAACGCCTCCATCGAGGCGGTCAAGGCCGGCGAGGCGGGCAAGGGATTCTCGGTGGTGGCGCAGGAGGTCAAGATCCTCGCCGACCAGTCCAAGCAGGCCACCGCACAGGTGCGCGGCATCCTCGGCGAAATCCAGAAGGCCATGACCAAGGCGGTGATCCAAGCCGAGGAGGGCAGCAAGACGGTGGAGGGCGGCTACCAGCGCGCCCAGGTCAGCGGCGACGCGATCCGCACGCTGAGCAGCAGCGTCGAGGAATCCAGCGAGATCGCCCTGCAGATCGCCGCCACCAGCCAGCAGCAGATGATCGGCATGGACCAGATCGGCAGCGCCATGGAAAACATCCGCCAGGCCAGCCAGGACAACGTGGCCGGTGCGCGCCAGGTCGACACGGCGGCGCGCAACCTGCACCAGCTGGGTCTCAAGCTCAAGGGCCTGGCGGCCCGCTTCAAGCTGTGAGCCGCGCATGACCCTGGATCGGGACGCCCTCAGACAGCGCCTGCTGGCCAGCTTCCGCAGCGAGGCGGCCGAGCGCCTGGCCACGCTTGCCGACCTGCTGGCCAACTGGCGCGAGGGGGGCGCCAGCGAAGATGCCATCGAGTCGCTGTTCCGCGAGGTGCACAGCATCAAGGGCGCCTCCCGCGCCGCCGGGGTCGGCGAGATCGAGCAGCTCTGCCATGCCTGGGAAAGCCTGCTGGGCGCGGTGCGCCACGGCGACCTGGAGCTGACCGCCGAGCGGGTCGAGCTGTGTCGTCTCACCCTGCGGCTGGTGCAGCGCCTGCATGCCGGCCAGGCGGTGGAGCGCAACGAGCTGCTGCAGGTGATCGACAGCCTCGACGACAGCGTCCAGGGCCTGGACGTGGAGCTGCCCGCGGTTCCCGCCGCCGCGCCGGAAGCGCCCCAGGACCTGGCCCGGGTGCGGGTGGCCGCCGAGCATCTGGATGCCCTGCTGTACCACGGCGAGGTGCTGTTGCAGCACAAGCTGGAGGCCCAGGCCCACGCTCGCGGCTTGCAGGAGCACGCCCAGGCGTTCGACCCGCAGCGGGCTCGGCGTATGCTCGGTTCCGCGGCGCTCCGGCAGCTTCGCGACACCCTCGACGAGATGCCCGCCAGCGCCCGTGACGGCCTCAAGAGCCTGCTCGACCACCTCGACTGGAGCCTGGCCCAGCTCGATCGCCTGCATGCCGGCGCCAGCCGCCTGGCCAGGGCCGGAGGGCACCTGGCGCTGGGCCTGGGGCAACTGTCCGACGCACTCAACGGCGAGCTGCAGGCCCTGCTGCTGCTGTCCGGCAGCAGCCTGCTGGAAGGCATGCCGGCCATGGTCCAGGACCTCGCCACCCAGGCCGGCAAGCGCGCCGAACTGCGCGTGCGCGGCGAGAGCCTGCAGGTCGACAAGCGCATCCTCGACGAACTGCGCAGCGTGCTCACCCACCTGCTGCGCAACGCCGTCGACCACGGCCTGGAAAGCCCCGACCAGCGCGTCGCGCGGGGCAAGGCGGCGGCGGGCGTACTGCAGGTGGAACTGGTCCAGGAGTCGGCCGACCGCTTCGAACTGCGGGTCGCCGACGATGGCCAGGGCATCGACGCGCGGCGCCTGAAGGCCAGGGCGGAGGAGGTGGGCCTGCTCACCCCCGAGCAGGCCCAGGCCATGACCGAGCGCGAGGCCCTGGCGCTGATCTTCGCCTCCGGCCTGTCCACCAGCCGGATGATCACCGACATCTCCGGGCGCGGCCTGGGCATGGCCATCGTCCAGGAGACGGTGGAACGGCTCGGCGGGCGCATCGAACTGGAGTCCACCCCGGGTTCCGGCACCTGCTTCCACCTGCACCTGCCGCTCAGCCTGTCGACCTTCCGCGCCGTGCTGGTGCGCAATGCCGAGCGCACCTTCGCCGTGCCCGCGCTGGCGGTGGAGCGCTGCCTGCGTCTGCCGGCGAGCGCCATCCGCACCCTGGAGAACCGCCCCTCGGTCACCCTCGACGGCGAGGTGCTGCCGCTCTGGCCGCTGGGCGACGTGCTCGGCCTGGCGCAGCCGGCGCTGGGCGAGGGCGAGCAGACCCTGCTGCTGCTCAAGGTGCGTGGCGAGCGCTTCGTGCTGCTGGTGGACGAACTGCTCGGCGACCAGGAGATCATCGTCAAGAGCCTCGGCCGCCAGCTTGTGCGGGTGCGCAACCTGATGGGCGCGACCCAGCTCGGCGACGGCCAGCTGGTGCCCATCCTGCACCCCGGCGACCTCTACCGCAGCGCGCTGCAGGCCCAGGGCTCCAGCCTCAGCCAGCAGGCCCGGCCACGCGACGGACAGGCGGCGCGACGCCTGCTGATCGCCGAGGACTCCTTCACCTCGCGCGGGCTGCTCAAGGCGATCCTCGAGGCCGCCGGCTACCGGGTGACCACCGCCAACGACGGCCTGGAGGCCTGGAACGCGCTCAAGCAGGGCCAGTTCGACCTGCTGGTGTCGGACGTGGAGATGCCGCGCCTGGACGGCTTCACCCTGACCAGCCGCATCCGCGCCGACCGCGAACTGGCGGAGCTGCCCGTGGTGCTGGTCACCGCCCTGCATTCCGCCGAGGACCGCGCCCGCGGCCTGGAGGCCGGGGCCAACGCCTACCTGGCGAAGAGCGGCTTCGAGCAGGACAGCCTGCTCGAAGCCATCCGCCGACTGATATGAGGAGACGGGGATGCGTGTACTGATAGTCGACGATTCGCCGGTCAGCCGCATGCTGGTACGCGCGGTGCTCGAAGGCGAGGGCTACGAGGTACGCGAGGCGGGCTCCGGCGAGGAAGCCCTGCGCCTGCTCGCCGGCTTCACGCCGGACATCGTCACCATGGACGTGCACATGCCCGGCATGGACGGCTACGAGGCCACCGAGCGCATCCTCGAACAGTACGCCCTGCCGGTGGTGATCCTCAGCGCCAGCGTCGACCACCAGGCCTCGGCCACCGCCATGCGGGCGCTGGAGGCCGGCGCCCTGGCGGTGCTGGAGAAGCCCTCCGGACCCAGCGCCGAGGACTTCAACGAGCGCATCGACACCCTGCTGCGCACCCTGCGCAGCATGGCCCAGGTCAAGATCGTGCGGCGCAAGCGCCGGGTCGCGGCCGGCGCCGCCGACGAGACGCCGCCGCTGGTGGCGCAAACCGTCGCCGGCGCGCCGCAACTGGTGGCCATCTCGGCGTCGGCCGGCGGGCCGATGGCGATCAAGGCCCTGCTGCAGCGGATGGCGCCGCAGCGGTACTGGCCGCTGGTACTGGTGCAGCACATCGCGCCGGGCTTCCTGCCGAGCTTCCGCGACTGGCTGGCGAGCCTGACTGCGATGCCCGTGCTGGTCGCCGAGCATGGCCAGCGACTGCTCCCCGGCACCCTGTACCTGGCGCCGGACGGGCATCACCTGGGCTTCGCCGTCGATCGCAGCGTGAACCTCGACGACGGTCCGCCGGAGGAGCACGTGCGACCGGCCGCCAATTATCTGTTCCGCTCGGTGGCCCGCCGCTTCGGCCGCCAGGCGATCGGCATCCAGCTGTCCGGCATGGGCCGCGACGGTGCCCAGGGCCTGGCCGAGCTGCGCCAGGCCGGCGCGCTGACCCTGGTGCAGGACCCCGCCACGGCGGTGGTCGACTCCATGCCCAGGGCGGCCATCGATCTGCAGGCGGCGAGCCAGGTACTGGCGCCGGAAGGAATAGCGGAGCTGCTCAACGCGATCGCTGTCCACATGTCCGTGGTGAATGGAAGCAAAGGGAGGGAGTGATCATGTATGCGGATGCCGAAATCCTGGTGGTGGAGGACAGCCCCACCCAGGCCACCGAACTGCAGTACATGCTCGAAGCCGTCGGCTGCAAGGTGCGGGTCGCCGGCAACGGCCGCGAGGCACTGGAGATGGTGGCGCTGCGCAAGCCGACCATCGTCATCAGCGACATCGTCATGCCGGAGATGGACGGCTACGAGCTGTGCCGGCAGATGAAAAGCTCGGCGCAGACCCAGAACATCCCGATCATCCTGGTCACCGCCCTGGCCGACGCCCGCGACGTGGTCCACGGCCTGGCCTCGGGGGCGGACAACTTCATCGTCAAGCCCTTCGACGAGAAGTACCTGATGTCGCGCATCCGCTACTTCCTGGTCAACCTGGAGCTGCGCACCCACGAGCGGGTGCAGATGGGCGTGGAGGTGGTGCTGGAGGGCGAGCGGCACTTCATCACCGCCAGCCGCCAGCAGATCCTCGACCTGCTGATCTCCACCTACGAGCAGGGCGTGCGCCTGAACCACGAGCTGCAGACCAAGCACGACGAGCTGGCCCGCACCAATTCGCTGCTCAACTGCCTGTTCCACTTCACCAGCGGCCTGACCGACGCCAAGAGCGAGCGCCACGTGATCGACGCTGCCCTGCGCCGCATCCTGGAGTTCCCCGACGCCAGCGGCGCCTGGCTGTTGCTGGCCGACGCCGGCGATCCCGGCGAGCGGGCCCATGTGGCCGGCGCCCGCGCCCGCGGGCAGAACTACGCGAAGGAGGAACTGGACCAGTGCGCCGCCAACTGTCCCTGCCGCCACGCCTGGCTGCGTGACAGGCTGTCGCAGCCGAGCAACATCGGCAACTGCCCGGCCCTGGCCGGCAAGTCCGGCGAGGGCATCCACGCCAGCATCCCGCTGCAGATGGGCAACGAGATCATCGGCATGCTCAACGTGGTCCAGCGCGACGCCAGGCCCTGGCCGGAGGAAGCGCTCAGCGCGCTGGCCTCGATCGGCCGCCAGCTGGCCATGGCGCTGGGCCGGGTGCGCCTGTTCGAGAGCATGGAGCAGCTGGTAGAGCAGCGCACCAGGGCCCTGACCAAGAGCGAGGAACTGCTGCGCAAGGTGCTCGACAGCCTGCCGGTGGGAGTGCTGGTGACCGACCAGCAGGGCCGCCTGATCATGAGCAACCCGGAGAGCAGCCTGATCTGGGGCGGGCCCCATCCCAGCGGCTCGGAGGGCTACGGTCACTACCGGGGCTGGTGGGCGGAAACCGGCGAGCGCATCACCGAGGCGGACTGGTCGATGATCCGCGCCGTGCGCCAGGGGCTGGTGTCGCGCAACGAGGTGATCGACATCGAGACCTTCCGCGGCGAGCGCAAGACCATCCTCAACTCGGCGGCGCCGTTCCTCGATGCCGACAAGGTGATCCAGGGCGCCATCGTGGTGATCCAGGACATCACCGGGCAGCGTCGCCGCGACCAGGAAATCCGCACCCGCACCCGGGCGGTGGAGGCCAGCGTCAACGCGGTGATCATCACCGACGCGCGCCAGCCGGACCAGCCCATCGTCTACGCCAACCCGGCCTTCGAGCGCATCACCGGCTATTCGGTGGACGAGGTGATGGGGCGCAACTGCCGCTTCCTGCAGGGCGACGACCACGACCAGGCCGGGCTGGACGGCATCCGCCGGGCGCTGGCGGCCGAGGAGGAGGGCGCGGCGCTGCTGCGCAACTTCCGCAAGGACGGCTCGGAGTTCTGGAACGACCTGCGGGTGGCGCCGGTATTCGACGACCGCGGCAAGGTCAGCCACTTCGTCGGCATCCTCCACGATGTCACCGACAGCAAGCGCTACCAGGAGGAACTGGAGCACCAGGCCAACCACGACAGCCTGACCGGCCTGGCCAACCGCAACCTGCTGGGCGACCGCATCGGCCAGGCCATCGCCTTCGCCAGCCGCGGCAGCGGCCAGTTCACCCTGGCATTCATGGACATCGACCACTTCAAGGTGGTCAACGACAGCCTCGGCCACGGCGCCGGCGACCAACTGCTGGTGGAGGTCGCCGAGCGCCTGCGCGGCTGCGTGCGCGAAATCGACACGGTGGCGCGCCTGGGCGGCGACGAGTTCATCATCCTGCTCGCCGACACCGAGCAGCTCAGCGAACAGCTCGGCCGCATGGAACGGATCAAGGACAGCGTCGCCCGGCCGATGCTCCTCGACGGCCAGGAAGTGGCGGTCAGCTGCAGCATCGGCTTCTGCTGCTACCCGGCCGATGGCCGCGACGCCGGCACCCTGCTGCGCAACGCGGACACCGCCATGTACCAGGCCAAGCATCAGGGCCGCAACCGCATCTGCGCCTTCATGCCGGCGATGAACGAGCAGGTCCAGGCGCGCCTGGCGATGGAGCAGCAGACCCGCCACGCCCTGCAGAACCAGGAGTTCATCGTCTTCTACCAGCCGCAGCTGGACCTGCAGAACGGCCGCCTGTGCGGCTTCGAGGCGCTGGTGCGGTGGAATCGCGGCGGCACCATGGTCTCGCCCGGTGAATTCATCCCCCTGGCCGAGGAGACCGGCTGGATCGTCGCCATCGACTTCTACGTGTTCGAGGTGGTCTGCCGGCAGCTGGCGATCTGGCGCGAGAGTTTCAGCCAGCAGGACCTCAGCGTGGCGGTGAATTTCTCCGCCATCAGCTTCGCCGACGAGCACTTCATCGAGCACGTGCTGGGCGTGCTGCGGGCCGAGGGCATTCCCTCGCGCTGGATCAAGATCGAGCTGACCGAGACCATCCTGGCCAGCGACGCCGACGTGGTGCAGCGCAGGATGGAGCACCTGTGCGAGCAGGGTGTGCGCTTCTCCATCGACGACTTCGGCACCGGCTACTCGTCGCTCGGCTACCTCAAGCGCTTCCCGTTCAGCCAGCTGAAGATCGACCGCAGCTTCATCACCGACATCCTCTCCGAGCCGGACAGCGCCTCGCTGGCGCGCTCGATGATCTCCATCGGCCACAACCTGGGGATCAAGGTGATCGCCGAAGGGGTCGAGCAGGCCGAGCAGATGAGCTTCCTGCGCGCCGCCGGCTGCGACGAGCTGCAGGGCTACTTCTACTCGCCGCCGCTGCCGCCGCTGGCCTGCATGCAGTTCCTGCAGAGCGGCGGCCCGCTCAGCCTGCCGGCCAACATCATCGACGGCAGCGCGCGCTACCTGCTGGTGATCGACGGCAACCGGGCGGCCCACGAACTGCTCAGCCGCACGCTACGTCTGGAGAGCTACAAGGTGCTGACCGCCAGCGACGGCGCCGACGCGCTGAAGATCATGGCCACCTACCCGGTGGACGTGGTGCTGAGCGAGCTGCTGCTGGGCGACATGAGCGGTGTCGACTTCCTGCGCAGGATCAGGTCGATCTACCCGGAGGTGATCCGCATGCTGCTGACCAGCGCGGCGGAGGTGGGCAACATCCTCAAGGCGGTCAACGAAGGGGTGATCTACCGCTTCGTCACCATGCCGTGCGAGCCCGAGGACCTGCGCAACCAGCTGCGCGAGGCCTTCCAGCAGCGCGAGCTGCACCGCGAGAACAAGCGCCTGCGCCGGCTCGCCGGCGCGGCGCCGGCCGGGGTCAGGAAAGCGGATGGGCCCGAGTCAGCATCCTGGCCATCTGCAGGTGATGCTTGAGCACCGGCAGCTTGGCCCGGGCGAAGGCCTGCAGCTCCTCGTCGCCCTGTTCGGCGGCCCGGGTGTAAAGCGCCAGGCCGTTTTCGTAGCGGCGCATCTGCCAGTCCGCGTACAGGGCGTCGAAGTTGTCGCCGGCCAGCTCGCGCAACTCCGCTTCGGCCTGGGCGAGCAGGTCCTCGTCGGCCGGCACCTCCACCGTGCGGCTGCGGGCGAAGGCCTGCAGGTCGGCGTTTTCCCGGGGATGGTGGTCGATCACCTGCTGGGCGAAGGTCTTGACGTCCGCCGACTGGCTCTGGCGCAGCGCCAGCTGGGCGGCCTGGATGTCGGCCACCCGGGCGGCCACGGCCTGCTCGACGAACGTCTGCGGATCGACCTTGGGCGCGGCCAGCAGCGGGGTGGCGAAGAACAGCAGCAGCCACAGCATGGCGCCGCGCGGGGTGAAGTGTCTGGACATGGCAGATCCTCCCGTGCCGTTACGGAGTGTAGGGTTGTGACGGAGTGGGGCGGGCAGGGTTCAGCCTTTCTGTCGCTGGCGGGCGCGTGGCATCCCCGGTTGTGGGTTGAAAACCGCGCCGCGGCCCACGCGGGTTTCACCCGCCCTACGGACGTAGGATGCGCCGTGCGCACCGGCAGCCCTGGATCGGCTCGTTGCTGCACAGAGGGCACCCTTTGACAGCCATTCCCCGTTACTCCCGCGCAGGCGGGAGCCCAGGTGCGTCGGCCTCTGGATTGCCGCCTGCGCGGCAATGACGATATTCCCCAACCATGCGTACAGCCTTGCAGCGTTGAGCTGAGAAGATCGTGTAGGGTGCACCGCTCAGGAATAGATCGCCAGGTGATGCGGGTAGTCGCCCACCCGCGCGCCAATGACCATCTCGCTGATCCAGCTGGTGAGGATCGAGGTGTAGGCGCGCTGGTCGCTGTCGTTGCGTAGCGAGTGGTCGGCGCCGTCGACGATGCGGTGGGTCAGCGAGTGCGCCTTGACGAAGGCGGCGCGGTAGCTCATCAGGGTGGTGTGCGGCACGTAGTCGTCGTGCTCGGACTCCACCAGCAGCACGTCCCCCTTGAACTCGGAGCAGGCCGACAGGGCGCGGTTGCCCTGGGGCGGGACGAAGGTGCGGCGGTACTCGGCCAGCTTCTCGCGGTCGAGCATCTGCTTGGGTGATTCCCACTCGTCGTCCCAGTACAGCGCCGGCACCCGCAGCGCCAGCCACTTCACCGGCCGCAGGGTGCTGAGGATCGCCGACAGGTAGCCGCCATAGCTGGTGCCGATCACCGCGATGGCCCCGGTGTCCGTGGCCGGGTGGCTAGCCAGTCGGTCGTAGGCGGCGACCAGGTCGGCCAGGTTCTGCTCGCGGGTCACGCTCTGCTTGCGCGACTGGGTCAGCTCGTGGCCGCGCATGTCGAAGGTCAGGCACACGCAGCCCAGCCCGGCGATGCCCTTGGCCCGCGCCAGGTCGCGCTGCTGGCTGCCGCCCCAGCCATGCACGAAGAGCACGCCGGGCACCTTGGTCTGCGGCGAGACCATGGTGCCCGCGATCACATCGTCATCCACCCGGATCTCCACTTGTTCGCTAAGGGACGGCATGGGGTTCCACCTTGACGTACTTGCTGATCCGACCGATTTCCGGCTCGTCGCCCTCGTACAGGGGCAGCGCGTCGTCGGGCGGCAGGTTCTCGCCGTAGCACTCGTAGGTCGAGGCGCGCACGCAGTCCAGCCGCGGGTCGCCGGCGAAGGCCTCCAGGGCGAGGATTTCCGCCGCACTGGCGCCGCCGACGCGCCAGGACTGCTCCAGCACGCCGGAGCGCGGGTCGCCCCGGTCGTCGACGCCCTGGGCCACGTCGTAGTTGCGCCGCGAGGCGCTGAGGCCGAAGGCGGCGAAGGCGGCGCGCTCGTAGACCTGGGCCTGGGACACCGCCAGGCGGATGGCCTCCGGCATGTCCAGGCGCATCAGCTCGGCGTAGTCGCCGCGCACCACGGTCAGGTCGGAGCCGCCGTAGACCTCCTCGCCGAGGTTGTCGCGGGTCAGCCGCTGGCTGCCGTAGTAGCTGGCGAGCTGGTCGCCGACCTGCACCTGGCCGACGCTGAAGGTGACCACCTGGTTCAGGTTCTCTTCCTGCACCAGGCCCCACTCGGCGACTTCCTCGGCGTTCTGCGCGGCCAGGTGCTCCGCCAGCGCCTGGCGGTCGCGGATCACCTGCTGGCCGCGGCCGGCCTTGGCCAGCACCGGCTTGAGGCGGATCGTGCCGCGCTCCAGCAGCCGCTCGCCGGCCAGTTGGGCGTCGGCCAGATCGAACACGGTGACGCCGCCGAGGATGGCGTTGGCCACTTCCTCGGAGAACGCCTGGGACCAGCCCTCCGGCACCCGCCGCGCATGCTCGGGCAGCGGGTGGGTGATGGCCTTGGTCGCCATGAACGGCCGCTCCACCATGCCGCCGAAGAAGTCCTCCGGCCCATGGATGCCGCGCTGGCGGGCCTCGGCGACGGTCAGCGCTTCGCCGGGGATGAAATAGAAACTGCCCTGGCCGTGGTGGGCCGGGTCGAATTCGCCGAGGAAGCGGGTGCCGAGCAGGGCGGCGATCTTGCGGCCGAGGATGTGGTGCACCGCCAGCTCGTGCCGGCTCACGCCGCAGTCGCCGGGCAGCAGTACCACGCCCTCCCGGGGGATCAGCGGTCCTGCCATTTGCCGCCGCCCCGTTCGCAGTCGCTGCGGGCCTGGGTGCGATCCTCCAGGCCGTAGAAGTAGGTCACCACCTGGGCCTCGTCCGGCACGTTCGGCTCGTTGGCCGGCGGGTTGGCGCTGGACGACTTGTGGTTGGCCAGGGTCTCCTGGGTCATGGCGGCAGTGCAGCTGGCGTCGTAGTCGGCCTCGCAGCGGGCTACCTTCTCTTTCTGGGTGCCCAGGGTTTCCTGGCTCTCGTTGCTGCACGACCAGTTGATCGAGCCGTCGGGCATGCCCTTGAACTCGTAGCAGCTCTCGGTTTCCACCGCCTCCACCCCGGGGCTGGCGGAGCGGGTGAGAACGTGGCAACCCTCGGCCATGGCCAGCGAGCCGAACAGGCTGCCGACCAGCAAGACAGCGATCCTGGCGATCATGAACGGCCTCCAGTGCGTTTTTCGGAACCTATGGTTTCCGAACCGGCCGCGGAGGCGGAAGTTCAGACTTTCTCCCCGCCCGATACCCGAGCGATACCCGAGTGAGAAAAGGGGAACTAAGCGCGGCCGGGCGCGGCCTGTATCTGAGTTGGAGCCACTACACGCTCGTAGCCCGCAGGAGGGACGTTGTAATGAAACGAGATTGGGAGCTGATCAAGGCATTGATGCTGGAAATCGAGAGCCGCGAGCAGGGTCGCTACTACATCCCGGAGGCCTTCGCCGGCCATGACCTGGCGTCGGTCAAGTACCACCTGCACCTGCTCGACCAGGCCGGCCTGGTGGAGTGCGAGCTGGACGAGCCGTGGGACGGCGAGCCGTGCCTGATCGGCCGCAACCTGACCCTGCTCGGCCACGACCTGCTGGACAGCCTGCGCGAAGGCGTGGCCCGTCCGCTGCAGCCGGTGCCGATCCTGACGCAAGTGGCGGAAGTGGCCCGGGAATCGCTGCGCCGCAGTGCCTGAGGAGGTGGCGATGGCCGAGCAAGAGCGCGCGGCGGAGGCGGATGTCGCCGGCTTCCGGCAGAGCATCCTGGCCAAGCTCAAGTACGCGGTCGGCAAGGACCCGAGCAACGCCTACGACCATGACTGGTTCGAGGCGGTGGCCCTGGCCGCGCGCGACCACGTCATCGACCGCTGGGAAGAGGCCTCGGTCGAACTCGACCGGCGCGCCCAGAAGCGCGTCTACTACCTCTCCCTGGAATTCCTGATCGGGCGCCTGCTGATCGACAACCTGAGCAACCTGGGCCTGCTGGAGACCGCCCGCGAGGCCCTGGCCGAGCTGGGCGTGGATCTGGAGCGCATCCGCCAGGTCGAGCCTGACGCGGCGCTCGGCAACGGTGGCCTCGGCCGCCTGGCGGCGTGCTTCATGGAGAGCATGGCGACCCTCGGCCTGGCCGCCCACGGCTACGGTATCCGCTACGAGCATGGCCTGTTCCGCCAAGTGATCGCCGACGGCTTCCAGTTGGAACAGACCGAGAGCTGGCTGGACTTCGGCAACCCCTGGGAATTCGAGCGCCCGGAAATCGCCTACAGCGTCGGCTTCGGTGGCAGCGTGCTGAGCCAGACCGACGACGGCGACGTGCCGCGACAGGTCTGGCAGCCGATGGAGACCATCCGTGCCATCGCCTACGACACCCCGGTGGTCGGCTGGCGCCGCTCGGCGGTGAACAGCTTGCGCCTGTGGCGTTCCCGTGCCGAGGAAGACCTGCACCTGGAGCGCTTCAACGCCGGCGACCATCTCGGCGCCGTCGAGGACGTGGTGCGCGCCGAGAGCATCTCCCGCGTGCTCTACCCGGCGGACAGCACCGAGGCCGGCCAGGAGCTGCGCCTGCGCCAGGAATACTTCTTCGTCTCCGCCTCGCTGCAGGACCTGCTGCAGCGCCACCTGCGCGAGCAGGGCGAGGTCGCCAGCCTGCCGCGGCACGCGGCAATCCAGCTCAACGACACCCACCCGGCCATCGCCGTGGCCGAGCTGATGCGCCTGCTGGTCGACGTGCACCAGCTGCCCTGGTACGACGCCTGGCAGGCCACGGTGGCGACCCTGTCCTACACCAACCACACCCTGTTGCCGGAGGCCCTGGAATCCTGGCCGGTGTCGCTGATGGAGCGCCTGCTGCCGCGGCACATGCAGATCATCTACCTGATCAACGCCTACCACATCGACTCGCTGCGGGCCCAGGACATCCACGACTTCGCCCTGCTGCGCTCGGTGTCGCTGATCGAGGAGGACCACGGCCGCCGGGTGCGCATGGGCAACCTAGCGTTCCTCGGCGCGCACAGCGTCAACGGCGTCTCCGCGCTGCACACCGAACTGATGCGCAAGACGGTGTTCCGCGACCTGCACGGCCTCTACCCGACACGGATCAACAACAAGACCAACGGCGTGACCTTCCGCCGCTGGCTGTTTCAGGTGAACCCGGGCCTGACCGGCCTGCTGGTGGAGACCCTGGGCGCCGAGGTGCTCGACTCGCCCGAGCAGGTGCTGCAGGAACTGGAGGCCCACGCCGACAAGAAGGCCATGCACCGGCGCTTCGCCGAACTGCGCCAGCACAACAAGGCGGCGCTGGCCGCCCTGGTGCAGGAACGCCTGGGCGTGGTGCTCGACACCAGCGCGCTGTTCGACGTGCAGGTCAAACGCATCCACGAGTACAAGCGCCAGCTGCTCAACCTGCTGCACACGGTGGCCCTGTACCAGGCCATCCGCAACGACCCGGCCACCGAGTGGACGCCACGGGTGAAGATCTTCGCCGGCAAGGCCGCGGCCAGCTACCACCAGGCCAAGCTGATCATCAAGCTGGCCAACGACATCAGCCGGGTGGTCAACGACGACCCGACGGTGCGCGGCCGGCTCAAGGTGGTGTTCATCCCCAACTACAACGTCAGCCTGGCCGAGACCATCATCCCGGCGGCCGACCTGTCGGAGCAGATCTCCACCGCCGGGCTGGAGGCCTCCGGCACCAGCAACATGAAGTTCGGCCTCAACGGCGCGCTCACCATCGGCACCCTGGACGGCGCCAACGTGGAAATGCGCGAGCGGGTCGGCGGCGAGAATATGTTCATCTTCGGCATGACCGCCCAGCAGGTCGAGGAGCGCAAGCGCGCCGGCGAGCTGAACATGGCCTCGGTGATCGCCTCGTCGCCACGCCTGGAAGCGGCCCTGGAAGCGATCCGCGCCGGCGTCTTCTCGCCCGACGACCCGGCCCGCTACGTGGGGCTGGTGGACGCGCTGGTCTACGACGACCGCTTCATGGTCTGCCCGGACTTCGACGACTACTGGCTGGCCCAGCGCCGGGTCGATGAGCTGTGGCGCTCACCGGCGCGCTGGTGGCGGGCGGCGGTGCTCAATACCGCGCGGATGGGCTGGTTCTCCTCGGACCGCACCATCCGCGAATACGCCCGCGACATCTGGGGCGCGATGCCGCGCTGAGGGATGTTATCCGGGCGATGTTCCCAATGCGGGCGATACGGGCGGGCCGCGTGTTCAACTGGCACCGACATAAAAAAACGCCGTCTTCTCTCGGGAGAAGACGGCGCTTCGTTCTACCGATCGGTCGAACCATCAGCCCTGCGGGTTGATCGGGTTCTCCGGGTACCACACGTCCAGCAGCGGGCTGAGGGTGTAGCCGCTCAGCTCCTTGCGATCCTTCAGCCAGGCCTCGAGCTGGGAGCGCTGCTCCTCGCTGACCGAGCCACGGCTGGACAGGCAGACGAAGCCGTAGTCCTCGCCGCCGACGTAGCCCAGGCCGTTGCCCTCGATGGCGTCGCGCAGGAAGGCATCGAGGAAATCGTCGATCTCGGCCTCGCCAAGGCCCTCGCGCAGGTCGAGGGTCAACTCGCAGCCCAGCTCCTGGAATTCGTCGACGCACAGCTTCTTGCGCAGGCGGCGGGAACGGTTGGTGGCCATAAACACTCCTAGATACTCATGATTGCAACGGGCGGCACTCTAGCAGGTTGCCGCGCCAGCTGCCCGCCCGTTCGGAAAAAAGCCCGCGCAGCCGGCTTTCAGGGCCCCGAGGACGAGATGCATGGGGCATAATGCGCGACAAAATCACTCCAGCTGCACCCTCTTTTCGCCCTTTTTTCTGCCTGGGCCCGTGCCAAATGATCAGAACGCTGCGCAACATCGTCATCGCTTCGCTCCTCCTCCCGGTCACCCTTCCTATCTCCGCCGCCCAGGTCAGCAGCACACTGCCGGCCAAGGTGCAGCAGGCGCTCACGGCCAACAAGCTGAAGGCCGGCAGCCTGTCTCTGGTGGCCCTGCCGCTGGACGGCAGCGGCGGAGGCATCATCCACAACGCCGACGTATCGGTGAACCCGGCCTCGACCATGAAGCTGGTCACCACCTACGCCGCCCTCGAACTGCTCGGCCCCACTCACCAGTGGCGCACCGAGTTCTACGGCGACGGCCCGCTTAAGGACGGCGTGCTCAACGGCAACCTCTACCTCAAGGGCGGCGGCGATCCCAAGCTGAATATGGAAAAGCTCTGGCTGATGATGCGCGACCTGCGCGCCAATGGCGTGCAGCGCATCACCGGCGATCTGGTGCTGGACCGCAACCATTTCAACCACCCGCAGCTGCCGGCCTTCAACGACGACGGTGGCGACCCGAACAAGCCGTTCCTGGTCACCCCCGACTCGCTGCTGGTCAACCTCAAGGCCGTGCGCATGGTCACCCGCACCAGTGGCGGCAAGGTCAGCGTGATGATGGAGCCGCCGCTGACCAACGTGCGCATCGACAATCAGGTCAAGGCCCTCGGCGCCGCCAAGTGTCCCGCCTGGCCGGATGTGCGCTACAACCCGGTCACCCAGTTCGACGGCACTACCCTGGTGGTGACCGGCAAGCTGAACGAGGGCTGCAGCGCGCAGACTTACCTGGCCCTGCTCGATCACCCGGGCTACGCCGCCGGCGCCGTGCGCGCCATCTGGCAGGAACTGGGCGGCAGCATCCTCGGCAAGGACCGGGTCGGCGATGTGCCCAAGAAGGCCCAGCTGCTGGCCCGCACCTTCTCGCCGGACCTGGTCGAAGTCATCCGCGACATCAACAAGTACAGCAACAACACCATGGCCCAGCAGCTGTTCCTCAGCCTGGGCCAGACCTTCCGCGATCGCGCCGACCCCGACGACGCCAAGGCCGCCCAGCGGGTGATCCGCGGCTGGCTGGCGAAGAAGGGCATCACCGCGCCGCACCTGGTGATCGAGAACGGCTCCGGCCTGTCCCGCGCCGAACGGGTCAGCGCCCGGGAGATGGCCGGCATGCTGCAGGCGGCCTGGCACAGTCCCTATGCGCCGGAATTCATCGCCTCGATGCCGCTGGTGGGCATGGACGGCACCATGCGCAAGCGCCTCAAACGCACCGGCATGGAAGGCCAGGCCCATATCAAGACCGGAACCCTGAACAACGTGCGCGCCATCGCCGGCTTCACCCGCACGGCCAAGGGCCAGAACTGGGTAGTGGTCGCCATCCTCAACGACCCCCGCCCCTGGGGCGCCTCGGCCATCCTCGACCAGGTGCTGCTGGACATCTATCGACGCTGAGTCGCGGTTATAGGCTTGCTCATCGTCGCAGATGTGCACGGCACACCCTGGCGGAGGGTCAGTTTCGCTCCGGGAGTGCTGCGCGCACCAGCACTCAGCCCTTGCGCCAGTTGAGTATCAGCAGGGTGACGGCACCGCCGACCAGCCCCCAGAACGCGGAGCCGATGCCCAGCAGCGTCATCCCCGACGCGGTGATCATGAAGGTGATCAGCGCCGCGTCGCGCTCGGCCGGCACCTGCATGGCCTGGGCCAGGCCGTTGCCGATGGAGCCTAGCAGGGCCAGCGCGGCGATGGACAGGATCAGGGCGCTCGGCAGGGCGGCGAACAGCGCCGCGAGGGTGGCGGCGAAGATGCCGGCGATGCCGTAGAACAGCCCGCACCAGAGCGCGGCGGTGTAGCGCTTGCGCTTGTCCTCGTGTGCCTCGGCGCCGGTGCAGATGGCGGCGCTGATGGCGGCCAGGTTGATGCCGTGGGAGCCGAACGGCGCGAGCAGCAGTGAGGCGAGGCCGGTGCTGGCGATCAGCGGCGAAGGCGGCACCTGGTAGCCGTCGGCGCGCAGCACGGCCAGGCCGGGGATGTTCTGCGAGGCCATCGCCACCACGAACAGCGGTATGCCGATGCTGATTGCCGCGCTCAGGGAGAAGCTCGGCGTGGTCCAGACCGGCACCGCCACCTCCAGCTTGAAGTGGCTGAAGTCGAGCATGCCCTGCGCGCCGGCCAGGACGCCGCCGACCACCAGCGCCACCATCACCGCGTAGCGCGGCACCAGCCGCTTGCTGATCAGGAAGCTGAAGAACATCGCCAGCACCAGCACGGTGCTGCTCTGCGCGGCGACGAATATCTCGCTGCCGATGCGGAACAGGATGCCGGCCAGCAACGCCGCCGCCAGCGAGCCGGGCAGGTGGCGCATGACCCGCTCGAAGGCGCCGGACAGGCCGAGCAGGCTGAGCAGCACGGCGCACACCACGAAGGCGCCGACCGCCTCGGGGTAGCTCACGCCAGGCAGGCTGGTGATCAGCAGGGCCGCGCCGGGGGTCGACCAGGCCACCACGATGGGCGTGCGGTAGCGCAGCGACAGGGCGATGGTGCACACGGCCATGCCGATGGACAGCGCCCACAGCCAGGAGGAAATCTGCGCAGCGCTGAGCCCGGCGGCCTGGCCGGCCTGGAACATCAGCACCAGCGAGCTGGTGTAGCCGGTGAGCGCCGCGACGAAGCCGGCCACCACGGCGGAGGGCGAGGAGTCGGCGAGCGGGCGAGGGCGGCTGGAGGTGTCCATGGTTTCCGTGGTGTCGCTCATCAGAGGGTGCCCTTGACGTCGGCCAGGATAGGGTAGAGCGAGGCGACCAGCAGCAGGGCCATGCCGATATTGAACGCGCGCAGCACCCGCGGCCGGTCCAGCCAGCGGCGCAGCAGGCTGCCGGCCACTGTCCACAGGCCGACGCTGGGGCAGTTGACCAAGGCGAACAGCGCGGCGATCAGCAGCACGTTGACCAGGAAGCCCTCCTGCGGGGTGTAGGTGGTGATGGCGCCGATGGCCATGATCCATGCCTTGGGGTTGACCCACTGGAAAGCTGCGGCCTGGAGGAAGGTGAACGGCTTGCCGGTGCTCTTGCCCTCGGCGTCGGGGGCGCCCGAGCCGGCGATCTTCCAGGCCAGGTACAGCAGGTAGGCGGCGCCGAGGTAGCGCAGCGCGGTGTACAGCGGCGGGAAGCGCTCGAACAGTTGGCCGAGACCGAGGCCCACGGCCGCCACCAGCACCATGAAGCCGAGGCTGATGCCGAGCATGTGCGGCACGCTGCGACGCACCCCGAAGTTCACCCCCGAGGCGAGCAGCATCATGTTGTTGGGGCCGGGCGTCACCGAGGTGACGAAAGCGAAGAGGACGAAGGCGATCAACAGTTCCAGGGTCATGGCGGTTCTCCGTGAATGCTGGCAGCCTATGCGCAGCCCGTCCGGGCGTCGCCGTACAGCGGCACCGACAATCGCCGGTACAGTCGCGCGGGATCGGCGAGGCTCGAATCACTGTTCCCATCACAGCAAGGAAGTGGCATGGACCCGAACAATCCCTACGCGGCACCCCGGGTGGAGCTGATCGACGCTCGCCGGCCTCAGCAGTTGCCGGGCTGGAGCCCGGAGCAGTTGCAGGTGCTCGGCTGGCTCAACCTCGCCTACCTGGTCGCCACCGTCGCGGTGATCGGCCTCGCCTTCGCCCCGGAGCTGCAGATGACGGGCGACTGGCTGAGCGTGGCCAGTACGCTGCTGGGCAGCTACCTGGTGGTGCGCCTCAAGGCCTTCCTGGAGGCGCGCTTCGGTGCCTCCGGCCTGACTTGGCCGGTGTGGCTGAGCGTGGGGTTGAGCCTGGTGCTGGAAGCGGTCCAGCTGTACTGGGGCGACGACGCGCTGGCGGAGTTCAGCCTGCAATCGGCCCTCTACTTCGGCCTGCTGGCGCTGCTCGGCCTGGTCATCCTGTGGCTCGGCATCGCGCTGCTCAGGATCACCGATGCCTATCCCGTCGTGCGCGTGCTGGCCTGGCTGAACATCGCCAGCGGCGTGCTGGTGGCCTCGGTGATCCTGATGCTGGTCGGGGTGCTGCCGATGCTGGCGGCCATGGTCGCCAGCGCCCTGGTGTTCTTCCAGGGTGCCAGGGAGCTGAAGGGCGGCCAGGCGGCCTGAGTCAGTCCTCGCCGCCCGCCAGGCGGGCCCGGCCCAGCGCCTGGTTGATCGCCAGCCAAGCCTGCACCGCCGGTTCGCCGGCCTCCCGGAACACCCGGGCGAGCAGCCGCGACTGCTCGCTCCGCAGCGCCTGCTCCAGCCTGGCGCCTTCGGCCGTGAGGCCGAGCTGGCGTTTGCGCTTGTCGTCGCTGGCGGCCACGCTCTCCACCATGGACATCTCCTGCAACTGGCGCAGCGGCGTGTTCAGCGCCTGCTTGGTCACGCCCAGGTAGCCCAGCAGTTCCTTCACGCTCAGCCCGGGGTGACGCGCGATGAAGAACAGGATGCGATGGTGCACGCGCGACAGGCCGCGCCTCGCCAGCATCTCGTCGGCCTTGGCGGTGAACGCCTGGTAGCCGAAGAAGAAGGCTTCCATGGCGATCTGTTGGGAACTTGGCTTTTTCAGGTCAAGCATATTGACGTATCTGTCCTGGCCGTCGTAGTTTCGGTCAAACAGTTTGACCCAATTCATCCTGCCTGTGCTACCGGTGACTCCCATGGCCTTCTCCGAACGCGTTGCCCGCCTGAAAAGCTCCCTGATCCGTGAAATCCTCGCCGCGGCACAACGTCCGGAAGTGATGTCCTTCGCCGGCGGGCTGCCGGCCGAGCCGATGCTGCCGAAGGTGGACTGGAGCGAGATGCCGGCCTCCATCGGCCAGTACGGCATGAGCGAGGGCGAACCGGCGCTGCGCGAGGCCATCGCCGCCGAGGCCAGCAAGCTGGGCGTGCAGTGCGACGCCAGCCAGGTGCTGATCACCTGCGGCTCGCAACAGACCCTGGACCTGGCCAGCAAGCTGTTCATCGATCCGGGCACCGAAATCCTCGTCGAGGGGCCGACCTACCTGGCCGCGCTGCAGTCCTTCCAGCTGTTCGGCGCCGATTGCCTCACCGTGCCCCAGGAAGCAGACGGCCCGCAGTTGGAGGCCCTGCACGAGCGCCTGCAGAAGCACAAGCCGGCCTTCGCCTACCTGATCCCGACCTTCCAGAATCCCTCCGCCGTGCGCTACAGCGAGGCCAAGCGCGACGCGGTGGCGGCGCTGCTCGACGAATTCAACGTCACCCTGATCGAGGACGAGCCCTACCGCGAACTGGTGTTCGACGCCGGCAGCGCCACGCCCATCGTCAGCCGCCTCAAGCGCGCCAGCTGGATCTACACCGGCACCGTGTCCAAGACCCTGCTGCCGGGGCTGCGCGTCGGCTTCCTGATCGCCACCCCGGACCTGTTCCCGCACCTGCTGCGCCTGAAGCAGGCCGCCGACCTGCACACCAACCGCATCGGCCAGTGGCAGGCGCTGCAGTGGTTCGGCACCGAGAAATACCGGGCCCACCTGGCCGAGCTGCGCGACTTCTACCGGGTACGCCGCGACGCCATGCAGGTGGCGCTGGAGGAGCATTTCGGCGACCTGGCGACCTGGCAGGTACCGCAAGGCGGCCTGTTCTTCTGGCTGACCCTGAAGAACACGCTGGACACCCGCACCCTGCTGCAGCCGGCCATGGCGCAGAACGTCGCGTTCATGCCGGGCGAGCCGTTCTTCAGCGAACCGGACGACAACCTCGGCCATCTGCGGCTGAACTTCAGCCACGTGCCGCCGGAGCGCCTGGGCGAAGGCCTGCGCCGCCTGGCCGCCGTGATCCGCGAAGCGCAGGAGGGCCGCTAGTCATGTTCAGGGTCTACGGCGACTACCGTTCCGGCAACTGCTACAAGGTCAAGCTGATGCTGCATCTGCTCGGCCACGAATATCAGTGGCTGCCGATCGACATCCTCAAGGGCGAGACCCAGACCGCCGAGTTCCTGGCCAAGAACCCCAACGGCAAGATTCCGGTGCTGGAGCTGGAAGACGGCACCTTCCTGTGGGAGTCCAACGCCATCCTCAACTTCCTGGCCGACGGCAGCGAATTCATCCCGAGCGAGCCGCGCCTGCGCACCCAGATGCTGCAATGGCAGTTCTTCGAGCAGTACAGCCACGAGCCCTACGTGGCGGTGGCCCGCTTCATCCAGCTCTACCAGGGCCTGCCGGAAGCGCGCCGGGCCGAGTACGAGGAATGCCACGTGCGCGGCTACAAGGCGTTCAAGGTGATGGAGCAGCAGTTGCAGCGCACGCCGTACCTGGTGGGCGAGCACTACACCCTCGCCGACATCGCCCTGTACGCCTACACCCACGTGGCCCACGAGGGCGGCTTCGATCTCTCCGGCTTCCCGGCGATCAACGCCTGGCTCGAGCGCGTCGCCAGCCACCCACGGCACGTGGCGATGCTCGACTGACAAAAAACCGGCCTAGGCCTTGCGCGATCGACTTAGCGAGGCCACTTCTCCGTCATCGGTTCCCCGTCGGCAAGCCAACCCAACGCCTCTATCGAACGGAAGGCCTGGGCCGCGGAACGCTCGACCTCGGACAGAAGGTTGGCGTCGTCGAGGGTGGAGGGGTGGATGATAAAGGGCATGGGGGACTAAAGCGGTATGACAGAGCAACCTGAACGCCGTGTCGGTCGAACCTGGCACCCTGAACCGAAAAGATCTGAACGGCTGCTGGGAGTTTGATAGGCGGTAGAGTCGGTAGAGCGCTATCGCAAGATCTGCAATAGCGCTCTATTCAGTAAGCTTATAGTGGCTTCCGCAATAGATCATCCAGAATGCTGATGGTGCTATTGCAGCTATCCCATTGCTTTGCCTTGATCAAAGAGATGAATTCGCGAGCCGCCCTACTTATCTCTGTAGAAAATTCAGATAGCTCTCCAGAGACGAGCGCATTGGCATGGAAAAAGTATATTTTGCCATTTCTTACTTCTACGGAGATTGGCTCTAGCTCTTCTAGAATTGAGATATTTGCCGAGCCCTCTTTGGTGGGCAGCGATGAAAATTGCAGTAGAGACAATAGCCATGAATCAATGTATGTATTCTCTATGCGAATCTCGCCTTGATCGTCACAAATTTTCAGGTCTCCAAGTGGCTCCGAATCTGTTGGGCTTGATGGGTCCAGCAGGTACTCAATCTTGAACATGGATTAGTCCACTATGTAAACAGTTCTAATATTATTCGATGAGTTGACCACAACTCTTACTGGAACGGACTTCCCTCCGATTGTAGCATTTGTTTGATAAGCGGATCGGCCGCCAGAGGCACCAACAAAATTACTCGGATTACTTGCTATTCTTTGCCCTAGATTGACTTGGTTCTGCAAGGTAAAGGCTGGATCCAGCTGCTGGAACTGTGGCAGATGCTTTCCAGTGTGTTTCAAATTTTTGTTGCTGATTCCTGGGCATTGATCTGGGTTGAAATCTTGTTTGCATATAGGATCGTTAGGGTAGAGCAAGCAGTAGTCTCCATTCCCTCCACCGGCAGACGCAGTGCTACTCCCACCTGTGGGTGTGGACCCAGTCATTAGCATTGATGACCCGACAAGAGCTGTCCCTGTAAGAGCTGTTCCTGTCAGTAAAACGCCTGTGCCGGTGGAGGCTGTCGTCCCTGTGCCTGCGAAAAGGAACCCTAAGAACCAAACTGCCCGACCGTCTGGGTCGAAGTTGTTGATCGGATTCTGATAGGTATACCCGTAAGTATTTAGCCCACCCTCAAGCCCAATCGGATCACTCTCGACATACCGCCCAGTCTGCGGGTCGTAATCCCTGAAGTAGTTGTAGTGCAGCCCACTCTCGCTGTCGTAGTACTGCCCCGGGAAGCGCAGGTTGACGATGGTCGCCAGGCCGTTGCCATCCGGGTCTTGAGAGGGTGAGGTTTCGCCAAACGGCGTGCTGTCCCAGCGCCACACCACCTCACCGCTTGCATTGGAAGCACGACGAGGCGTTGCCAGGTGATCGGTGTGGAGGAAGAGAGTGTCCCCTCCTGCCTCCACTTGCGCCAACGGCTGTCCGTCGAGCCAGATGTAATCGCGCAGCCTGGCGCTTGCGTTGGTTTCAGCAACCAGCTCGCCGTCCAGGCCATAGTGGTAGAGGGTGGTACCGCTGTTGGTAATCTTCTGCACGCGCTGACCGAGTCCGTTGTAGACATAGGTCGCCACAACGAGCCCTTGCTCCAGCACCTGATACAGGCGATTTGCCGAGTTGTAGGTGAGTGTCCGCAAACCATGGCTGGTTCGGTTGCCGACTTCATCATGGCTGACCGGTGACCCTGCTCGACTGAGCAGGCGGTTGGAGGCATTGAAGTAGTCATGCTGATACGTCGCCCCGTTGAGGGTTTCGCTCAGGCGGTTGCCGTTCTTGTCGTATGTGTACGAGGCGGGCGACAGGTTGCCGATAGTGAAACCATCCAGGCGGTCAAGCTCGTCGTATTCGAACTGATCGGTGCCTGCTGGAGACTGGCGAAGCGTCAGGTTGCTGTTCCAGTCGTATTCGTGGTTCCAGACCTCGCCCGCGAGATTGATCTGCTTGAGCCGGCCCGACAGGTCATAGCTGCGCGACTCCACCAGACCATTGCCAAAGAACTGCGCAGTGGGCAGCCCATCGGCCCGGTAGTTACGGCCACTGATCAGGGCCTTCTGCTGCCCATCGACGGTGGCCCTGACACCGATGACCCTGCCCAGGTCATCCCGGGTATAGGTCGCCTGTGTCCCGGAGGAGGCCGTGACCTGACTTACCCGACTGCCTGCGTCATAGGTGTACTCGGTGACAAAGCTTCCCCACGTCCCGCTGCGGGTGTGCTTGAGGACATTGCCGAAGCCATCATGCTCGAACACCTGGGTGCCGCTGCTATCGATGACCTGGCAGCGACGCCCGATTGAGGCCGGGCAGTCGTAGCCGAATTGCACATCCTCTTCCGATCCGGGGTAGTCGACGGCGGTGACGCGATTGAGTGCGTCATAGCTGAAGAGTGCCGTGACACCACGTGCATTCTGACGGCTGATCAGATTGCCAGCGGCGTCATAGGCGTAATGCGTGAGACCACGATCCGGTGAGTCTTCGGAGAGTCGGTTACCGAGGTCATCGTAGGCGTAGGTAGTCACTGCATTGTTGGGCGCTGCGACGGCAATGACCTGGTCATTCACGTCGTAGTCATAGCTGGTGACGCCGAACTTCACGTCAGTAGTGCGGAACAGCCGATTGAGGCTGTCGTACTCGTGATGGGTGGCAAGGGTGCCACCCGCTGCGTTGGTATTGGGATCCTTCTCGGAAAGCAGATTGCCCACCGCATCGGAGACCAATGTCGTGATGCTGGTCCGGGTCGCATCGATGTCATTGTTGAGGCTCTGGACGCGGTTACGCAGGTCGTATGCGTAGCTGCGGCTGTTCACCTGAGTGCCGTCGGGGTTGAAGAGATCTTCCTTCGTGCGATTGCCCCGAGCGTCGTAGTCGTACTCAACCTTGTTGCCGTGCGAGTCGGTGACGCTACGCAGCTTGCGAGCGGAATCGTAGGTGTAGGTCAGTTGCACGCCATCCGGTTGAGTGACGGTGGCGATGTCTCCGGCGGGGGTATAGGTAAGCGCCGTGGTGCGCGAAGCCCCGCCGCTGGAGGCCACGGTCTGGCTTACCCGGCCAACAGGATCGTAGGTGTAGCTGGTGGTGAGTCCATTGGGCGCAACGATGCGGCCGACGCGGCCAGCCGCATCGTAGTCTTCGTATCGGGTGATCTGGCCGAGGGCATTGGTAACGGTACGCAGCTGACCGCAGTTGCCGCCGGTGTTGCAGAGGTAGTAGTCGTACCGGGTGATATCGGCCACATCGGTACGGGGACCATCGATTTCGGATACCTGACCGTTCAGGTTGTAGGTCACACCTACCGTGCGAGAAACCGGCGCACCTGCCGGCGTATAACCGGACTGCGTGATGCTGGTCGGCAGGCTTGGGAAGCGGATGTCCTGATAGCTGATGGCTGTACGCGATTTCTGCCCGGTATACACGCTGGGCTTCTCAACCAGGGTAGGGAGATCGCTCAGGTCATTCAGGTACTGGTAGGTCGTGGTGCGGGCCTGAGGCGTGCCGTCCGCCTCGGTCATGCTGGTGCGGTGATAGGTGTCGTAGGTGTACGAGGTTTTGTTGCCGCGTTCATCCGTTACCGAGGTTAGCTGTCGGCTGGAGAGGTCATAAGCGAGTGCTCGCGTGCCATAAGGGCCGACTTCTCGAGATACAAAGCGTTGGCCCGTTTGGGGTTGTACGAAGTGGTAAGTAGTGGCAGTTCCGTTTGCATCTGTAACTGTAGTGGTGGCGTTAGCATTGTAGGCAAGCCTATGGCGCTCCATACCGCCAGCATGCTCGGTCAGTACGGCACGACCGAGATCGTCATAGCTAAACGTACTGTATCGAATGCCGTTGAACGAGATACCTGTCAGGTGGCTTTGGAAGGTGGGATTTTCGTAGTGATAACTACGGACATTGCCATCTGGTTGGGTGACGCTCACTAGGTAGTTATCGGCATAAGCAAATTGTACGTGGCGACCGGTGTTGTCAGTGACAGCTGCCAGCTTTGCATCCGGATGGTAAGTAAATGTGAGCTTATGCCCATGGGCCTGTTACCTGTTGGAGGTGTCCAGCAGGATCATAAGTAAGACTGACAGTCTCTCCAGTTGCCGATTCCCTTCGAAGCCAACGGCCGTCGCTACCAAAGCTGTCGGTTACACCATCAGGATGAGTAACAAACCAATTACTACCAGTTCGGCGCGCTTGTCTACCAGTGCCCCAATCAGAAACATAGACTCCAGGCTGAAGAAATCGGAACGTCTCGAACTGCCCGCTTGCCCAGCTAATGCCATAGAGGTTATTCGTGCTTGCTGCGATAAGTCGTGCTGAATATGAATGGGTCCAACCAATGCCTAATGAGCTCTCATGCTGGGAGACATGGAGAGAGTTAGAAGAGCGGGTAAAGTCTAGCCCCGTACGCGGCCCCAAATCACTAAAGTCGCGTTCTGTTTCGTTTTTATTGCCGTTAGCGGGGTTGCAGGGGTTGCCAATCTGCGGGTTCCGATGCTGATCACATGGGGAGGCTATTGCCTTGCTTGTAATTGTTCCCTTGGTAGGATTTTGACAGCCTTCAGACAGAAGTATGTATTGCTGACCGGAGGGCTTTTGAAGTACCTCTGTATATTCGACATGTTCAAGCTTGTGGTTGGCTGGGCAGCTTAAGTCTTTGTTGCATATGAGAAAGGTGCTGGCCTTGGACGGCTTCGATTGATTAGGGCAGCTAACCTCGATGATGTAATCTATGCGTTCCTCGGCGCTCCCTCCCAGTACAAGACATACTCTGGCCCAGCGGGGATATTGGGGTATATGGGGTACCAGTCACTTGATGGGTACACATCGACAATACAATTAGCGTTGGTACCGTTTTTTGTAGTCCATTCATACAACTTCTGGGCTGCTTGCTGCTCGCTGCCGTACCACTCGCTAGTTGTCTGAAGCTGGGCACGATATTGCCATGCGCTAAGGGACGCTGGGACAGGAGGGACCCGATATCGTCGACTGCTTCTATTGGCGAGGTGCGAAAACTGCAGCTTTTCATACATCGAGACTTGGCCCCCAACAGTCGTGATAGGTTGCCCTCGCATAGCCTCTTCTGCCGCCTCTAGCGACTTGAATGTTCCCCCTAGACTAGCAACCGTAAACTCTACTGCTTCGGGAGTAGCCGCGATAGCAAGGGAAGGAGTGATTGCAATGCAGAGACTCGATACAAGCCCGATAGGTATAAGCAGTAGAAGAAGACGAGATAGTAAAAGCTTCATTATCAGAAACATCCCTGTAGAAATTGGATGGGAGAGATTGCATGTGCAGAAGTCTCTCTGACTAGCACTTCCTTGGTGTGCTCAGTGAGGCTGGGCATAAGCTTGGTGAGACGGAATATTCAACGTTTCTTAGGGATGGGTACCTTCTCGGCAAGCGTACTAATCAGCTGCCAGTGCATAAACAGTTTAGAATAGTGGAGTCAGCTGAAATTTTGGGCCAGTCAAAACTCAAAACCTGCGGGCGGAGCGGGCATCCTTGCCGACACAGCCGTGCTCACGTGGGCGCGGTCAATGTTGCTTGCACAATGACTGCCGAAGCCGGCTTTCTTTACCATGTTCAGTCTTTGATCAGGCTGAGGAATTCGCTGCGGGTGGCGGCGTTCTCGCGGAATTCACCGAGCATCACCGAGGTGACCATGGAGGAGTTCTGCTTCTCCACACCGCGCATCATCATGCACATGTGCTGGGCCTCGATGACCACGGCCACGCCCTGGGCGCCGGTGACCTGCTGAATGGCCTCGGCGATCTGCCGGCTGAGGTTCTCCTGGATCTGCAGGCGGCGGGCGTACATGTCGACGATGCGCGCCACCTTGGACAGGCCGAGCACCTTGCCCTTGGGCAGGTAGGCCACGTGGGCCTTGCCGATGAAGGGCAGCAGGTGGTGCTCGCACAAGGAATACAGCTCGATGTTCTTGACCAGCACCATCTCGCTGTTGTCGGAGCTGAACAGCGCGCCGTTGGTGACTTCCTCGATCGTCTGCTGGTAGCCGCGGCAGAGGTACTGCATGGCCTTGGCGGCGCGTTGCGGAGTGTCGAGCAGACCCTCGCGGGAAACGTCCTCGCCGAGTTGGCCGAGGATCGCGGTGTACTGCTGAGCCAGTTTCTGAGTGCTAGATTCCATGAGGTTTCCAGGGCTGTTGAAAGAGTTCCGTATCGTCCGTCCGCGCGGCCGGCGCGCTGCGGGCGACGGCCCGGTGCGGATGACCACGCAGGCAATGAAGCTCCGCATCATACCCGCCCGCGGACGCGGAGTCGCGCAGGCCGCACGCGTATCGTGCATCCGGCCGCGACCGCAGCCATGATTCAGTTGCAACAAGTGGCAAGCCAGGCGGCTCGAAAGGCTACCGGCATGTCGCCATCGGATCACGCGGCCCAGCGCCGAATAACAAGGAGAAAGGCAATGAGCATTCCGTTCTGGTGTGTGTTTATCGCGGCCCTGCTGATCTATGCCGCCAAGCTGCCCGTGGCGCGGGCGATGAACGCCGAGTCAGGCGGCTACGACAACCACAACCCGCGCGCCCAGCAGGCCCGGCTCACCGGCCTCGGCGCCAGGGCCCACGCGGCGCATCTGAACAGCATCGAGATGTTCCCGCTGTTCGCTGCCGGCGTGCTGATGGCCCACACCACCAACGTGTTCGGCTGGTGGGTGGACCTGTTGGCGATCCTGTTCATCGTCGCGCGGGTGCTCTACCTGCTGTTCTACTGGCGCGACCTGGCCTGGCAGCGCTCGCTGGTGTGGACGGTCGGTCTGGTCTGCTGCCTGCTGCTGATGCTCAGCCCGGCGCTGCGCTGGCTGCTCGTGACGGTCTGAAACGACGAAGCCCGCCGGATGGCGGGCTTCGGTGGTGCGATGTCTCAGCGGCCCTGGACGGCGTCGCCGATCTCGTCGGCGGCGCCTTTCGCGGCATCGGACGTGTCTTCGGCCGCCTCATCCAGGCGCTCGCCGAGGGTGGGTTCGTGGCCCGTGGCCTGGTCGACCTTCTTCTCGATGGCCTCGCCGGTGTCCTCGGCGGCATTGCCGAGCGACTCCATGGCTTCGGAAACGTTTTCCTTGGCCGATTCCATCTTGTCTTCCGGGGTTTTCTCGCAGGCGGCCAGACCCAGGGTCATGGCGAGGAGGAGGGCGTAGGTAAGCGGCTTGTGCACGATTCGATCTCCTGTTCGATGCTGTAGCGGCGCGCGATAAATGACGCGGTGACGCGCGATAAATGTCGCCGCCACCGTGTTACTCCCACGGCAATGAAATTACCAATTACGGCATCTGCGCTGCCGCCCAGCTCTGCAACTGGTTACGCTCACCCGCTGATAGCGCCCGCCCAACGATCGCCAGTGCGTACAGCCGCCCGTTGAACAGCTCGCCAACGCTGGAGTTCGCGAACAGCCGGGCTTGCACGGCGTTGGAGTATGCCAGCGTGACCGGCGTGAAAGTCACGCTCTGCGCGCCGGCCCGCAGCGTGCCGCTCGGGGAGTCGATCATCAGCACAGCATCGTCCGTTCCCCAGCCTCCGGGGGTTACGACGGCGTTCCCGTTGATGCGGCACTCCAGCGATATACCGTTGCGCCACATGGACCAGCGATAGTACGGCGCCGAATGGGTGGTGGCGTGGGGCTTCGCGAGAAGCACCGTGTTCGCTGAGGCGGAGTTGGCACGTTGAGCAGCGACGGCGACCATGCCGGACAGGTCGGTCATGGCGGGGGTTGCCCCGACGAACATCCAGGCCGAGGCGTTCCCGTCGATATAGCGCTTACCACCCCCGGCGTCACGCAGGTATGGCCTACGGCTCAAGTCGGGTTGATAGGCATGGCACCCATTGCCGGACAGGTCATCGATCCGCGCGACGCGAGCGCCCACCGTCGCAGGAATAGTCCCTGCCTCGTCCTGCCACAACGACGTGGGCTCATTGATGTTGAACAGCGCGCCCAGCACACCACCCTGGAACAACGCCACTGGATCAAACGGCGTCATCTCGACATGGAACTGAGCGCGCACCGCCTGGAAGCTACGCAGGCCATTGCGCCTGGACCACAACCTAAGCTCGGCGTCCTCGACGAGCAGGCCGTTTGCGATCGTCACGGGGCTACTGGTAATGCCCGTCACGGAATGGACGAGAGTATTCGTTGCGCGGTTGTAGATCTCGACCTCGTAGGTAGTACCAGGCTCAGGGCCGATATCGCCGGCCGTGGTGTCAACGAGCTGGTCTGCCTGCTGCACCCTGTGACGGTGAGCGAACGAGATAACCAGGTTGCCCAGGATCTCGGCTGGATAGGCCGAGCCATTGATCAACACACGGCCCGGCGGGTAGGGCCGCGCCTGCCGCTGAGCCGTTGTATGACTGTCGGTTGCAGCGAGAGCCGGATCGAGCAGCCCAGTCGTGGTACGGGTCTGTACCTTCGCCTGGACAACGACGCCGGGTGCGTAGTCGGCGGGGTCAGCGGCAGTGTCGTTGCCATAGAACCAGATCCTTGCGCCCTTGGTGTGCCGCGCAGGCACGGTATCGGCACAGCCTCGGGCGATCACCAGGTCGCCCGTGTTGACGTTGAAGCTCACGACTCTGACGATCTCGTCGTCGATCATCGCCACGTCACCGGCGATAACGGTGGACATATCCGTGCTGTAAGTGACCCTGGCTGTCGTCGTCAGATAGTCGAGGTCGGTGGCGATCTGTGCAGTCGGGCACCAGTCTCCAGTGTCCACGCCGCCCCACGGGGCAGACCCGACGCGCGTCAGCAGCGCGTAGTTGATCGCCGCAGCGCTGGGGCGTCGGGCGATGATCCCAACCCCACATGACAACGGGGTCACCTGGGCGAGCTGGTCGGCGGTCAGGAACCTGGCGAACTCCCGATACGGGATCTCGAACATCCGCCGAACGGTGGCAGGCAGCGGGTCGGCCGTGGGCGGCTTGACGGTCGGCTCCTGCACCTGGACGTATGAGGTCGCCGGCAGCCCGAACACATCCACCATCGCCGACATTGTCAGCGTACCGGCCTGCAGGGTGCCGTAGTCACATTGCCCGGCCCGCAGCACCAACTGGTCATAGCCCCGTTTCAGCGAGCGCACCCGGAACACCGATCCCGGCAGGATGCCCGCACCTCGGCGATCGAGGCGCACCTTGAACCGCCGCACTTCTGACCCCCTCGCCCGCAGCTCCCGTTGAGCGAGGCGCAGCGCCAGCGAGGCGGTAGGGATCATCGGATAGTCGAGAGTCTCTGAATGCACGGCGCCGACGGACTGGATCGCCGCATTGTTCTGTATCCGCACCTGGTCGTCGGCGTTACCCTTCAGCACATTCTTAAACTTGACGATGATCTCGTTCGTCGCGGCGGCGCCATCCGCGACTTGATCGTCATCGATGCCGAGTAGCCCCGTTTCGTCATCGAACAGGGGCAGGCTGTCGACGACATAGCCGCCGCGAATGAGCCTGAGCGAGATCTGGCCCGTAGCGAGATCGTCGACCAGCACCGCGCCGATATGGTCGATGATCGCCTTGACTAGGGCTCCGACCCCGTCCTGGCGACGCCAGCAGAGTGCCAGGCCAAACCCCTCGGCAAACAACTGATCGGCTGCAGCCCGGAACGATGCGTCATTGATACGAGACCTCGGCCGACCTCTGGCCCAATCCCTGTTCGTGATTGCCTCGTAGATCATGTGCGCAGGGTTCATGGCGCTGATCTTGTTGTCCGCCAGCCAGATCACCGACTTCTCGGGATACCAGACATTGTCGTCGTCCCACCCCGCTGTCACCCGCCGCGCCCTAAACCGCCACGGCTTCGGGTACGGGTTCATTGAGCAGATCAGACCGTCGTAGAACATGGTGGTCACGCCACGGAACGCCGGAACCAAGGCCGATCCGAGCATCTTCTGAAGGCGCGGGTTGACCGGCTGAGTCTCAGTGCCGAGCATCAGGTCGATCGTGCCGTAGATACCCCCTTCGCCCTGGTCGCCCCCGAACAGGCTGCTTGCCTGGATCGGCCAACGAGCCTGGCCCACTGCAGAACCCTTCCACGCGGTGCGGCCACCGACCTCGATCTCGCATAGCTCGTTGATGGGACCCCGGCACAGGCCTACATGAAGGCCCATGAAATAGCGGTGGCCGATGGTCTGTGGTTTGTTACTGCTGCCCATCATTGGCCTCCTGTTCCAAGACCTGGGCGGCCGCTTCGGCCTCGGCGTGATCTGCGAGCGCGGCCGCGAAGGCGTTGCCGGTTGCCCGTAGCTCGTCCACTGGCATCCCATGGAAAACGAACTGGCTGTAGTCCAGGCCGAGCTGCGCTGCGATCTGGCGTGCGCCGCTGGCACAGTTGCCCAGCTCATACAGATGCCTCGGCCACGCGCGTACCACTACTGCGGAATCCATGTGTCACCTCCCACACTGCCGCTACCCAATCCGTCGTCGTCCGGTTCTTCCGGCTGGGTTGGGTCCCACTCCATCAGCTTGTCGCCCACGGGGTCCCAGGGTGCGCGGAACTTGGCCTCGATCGGGTTGGTGGTGCCGGGCGCGAGTCCCGGCGTCCAGCCGCCAATAGACTTTTTCCCGCCCTCGGTCTTGATTTTCGTGGTCCGATAGTTCCCGTAGGTCAGAACCATCCAGTCCGAGATCCAGGTGTCACCGAAGATCACGTACTGAGGCGTGCCGACCTCGGCCATCGGGAAATCGAACTCCTCGAATGCAACCGGCCTGGGCGTGGCCGTCTTCGGGCGGTTGAGATAGCTGATCGCGAAACTGGCAGCGATCATGATGATTTGTGGCCATGGCACCATGATCAGAACACCGGGTCGCCGTCGAATGGATTTGTGCCCATCAGGTTCGGGTCGCACCTGAGATTGAGCAGATTGTTGAACTTGTCCTTGCAGACCTGTGCAGTACGGGCGCAGCCCGGATAGGCCCGCACCGAGTTGGGGATGCCCGACGTGCCCCCGAGGATCTGCAGCGTGCTGCCCTGGTGGTGCTCGATCGCACGGCGATCATACTCACCCGCGCCGACGGGCCACTCGACGAAACCGCCCGAGAACCAGCCATCGCCATACGCCACTGCACCGCCGCTGCTCAGAGCCTCGCCGGTACGTGACTGGATCGCCAGTTCTACCCGCCATAGGTCCCGGTTGACTTTGCAGTGACGGTCAAACAGAGCAGCACCGCAATTGCGTTCCCATGTGAGCCTTAACCCTGGAACATCCAAGGTTGCGAGGAGGGTCAGCCCGCTGATCTCGCAGCGATCAAGCGCCGGCCACCGCACGGACTCGATTGAGCCCCACCATGCGACCTCCGCCTGCGCCTCACCGAAGTGGGCGTCGTAGATGATCAGCTCGATCTCCGCGCTGGGCGGCACGCCTCGATACAGCTGAGCAACGTCCAGCCCGGCCGGCGCGGTGACTTTGAGCCGGTCGGCCGACAGCTCGCCGGTCCGGCGGATGCCGTCGTCTGTGATGCCGCCGCGCACCGTTCGATAAATCTCGCTGCCAATCGGGATATCGAAAGCCGCGCTTGTGTACAACCACACCAGCACCCCACGCCGGAACTTGTATAGACGGATCGGCTCGCCGGCCGCGATCGACGACTCGCGCGCGCTATGACTCATCGCGCACCTCACGCCAGACGGTCGACCACGTAGCAACGCCCTCGGAGTCAGTGATGTGCTCCAGCTTCTGCACATCGCTGTCCAAGCGCATGAGGTTCATCCAGCAGATGCGGGCGACGTCGCTCGGCGCGACCTGGCGCCCGAGCGCGGTATCGATGTTCACGACCTCGATCTCAGGTGTCAGCTCTGCGCTGCCTGTGATCCGTCGATGCAGTACCGTGCCGTCGTACAGCTCGATCCGAATATCGCGCCGCCCCGGCGCCCCATTTGAGAACCGGGTGTAGCCGCACGCAGCAATATTCATTGAGGTGGCGACGCTGGTCACAACGTCGACCAGCGTCAGATCGTCCGCATGAGTGGGTATCCACACTGCCGACCAACGCCCGCGCAGCGCGTACAGGAACGACCTGAGCACAGCCCGAGCGGCGCGCCCTCGGTCGATCCAGCGGTGGCCACGCACGACCAGCCCACGGTTCGCAGTGTCCGTGTAGAGCGGCGTCGACGTGCCGTTATCCAGGGTGAGCAGCAGGCGCGCCAGGGTATGTGTCAGATCCTCGGATTCATCCGGGCGCTGATCGTAGACAGGCCAGCCCCGATAGGTGGCCATGGGCATTGCTGCGGGCCAGTGCGATTGCTCGACGATCAAAAACCGCACATCTGCGCTGATCAGCGTGTCGGTCAGCCGAGTCAGCTGCGGTTCCTCCTGTAGCTGCGCGCTACGGGCTGGATAGAGTCGAGTCCCAGGCCCCCATGCCTGCTGGGTGCCTCGCTTCAATAACAGCCCGTCCGATCGGATCTCGGCAACCTCTACGGTCTCGGAGCTAAATGCAGACTCTCCGCGCAGCATCGCCAGCCCCGGCTCGGTGAAGTCGAGTGCGACCGTGGCGCACGGGATGAACATAGCCCCGCTGGGAATACCGATATGCAATAGCTGGATCTCGTGCCACAACGGCAGCGCCCAGGTGCGAGCGCTCCAGCCGTGGAGGGCCAGGTCGAGCAGCTGGCGCTCTCGCCCCTCTACGTACATGGGGGCTTCAAATTCTCGCCGGGGGGTCTGTCGCAGCGACCGGCGCTGCTCTTTAGCGGTTTCGCTCTGCAGAATGTCCGTCGACCATGACAGAAGCTCCAGCACCCCATTGCCCCAGTCCGGGACAAAGGTCCAACCGATGATGCGGTTGGCAGTGACCCGGACGCCCGCCGTGCTGCCGTTGTCGAACTCCCACGCGACGATGGTATCCAGCACCGGCGCGCCGTTTGGAGTGACGGTCAGTTGCCACAGCAGCTCCTGTAGCGGATTGAACAGTAGAGGCGGATCAGGCTGCCCTGTGACGATGATTCCTTCGTCCAGGCCGTCAACATCGAGCAGCGTGCGCGGCACGAACCAGGCATTCCAAACATAGATCGGGGTCGATTGCGCTGAAACAATGTTGCCGAGATCGAGTTGCTGCGGGTTGATGTGGACGCGGTAGTACCAGTCGTCAACAAACGCCCGCATGCGTTGCCCTGTGATCGCTCGGCCGTTGGCTTCGACCGGCCAGTGCGTCTCCAGCGTGCTTTGGCCTGGGCGCTGGGTGTCGCAGCCGAACGGCACCGGGTCGAACTGACTGACCCAGTCGAAGTGCCAGTGGTCGCCTGTTAACAGAGGGTTTGCAAGTACACCACCTGCACACGACTGAACGAGCTGCCCGAGCAGGACCGCCATCTCAGGGACCTTCGTACTTGATGGCCCAGCCGAACGTGCCGGTGTGTGTAAGGGCAGACCCTCCAGCGCGCGCAGCAGAGTTCTTCTGGAACCACGGGTAGATCTTCCAGCGAGTGCCTCCGATGTCGATAACCTGCCCTGGTGCGTAGTTGTCGACGCGCGTGGCCCGCGCATGTTCGCAGTCTGCGATCAGCGATATCTTGCCTGACGGGCGAGCAACGAACGTGCGGAGCGGCAGCAGGACCGCCTCCGAATTCCAGGTGTTCGGCAACAGGCCCAACAGCGGCAGCGCGGTATCACACATGCCCACCGGGTTAGCAGCTTCGCCATTGCTCCCCCAGTGCCACCCCAGCCCATCCAGGTTGTGGTGGACCCAGCACATCCTGCTCAGCGCGCCCGACCCTGAATTGCCATGGAAAAGCGCCGGGCACACTGGGTACGACGTGTTGGGACCATAGTTGGCAGCCATTGCTATCGGGACTGATGTAGATGTGGCGCCGGAGCCAACACTGGCACCCACCCAAGTTCCAGAGCCTGCCAGGCCATCGATCGTCGACTTTCCGAACGCGCCCCACAGGTGCTTGTCGACGTCGTACACGGCCACGATGTACACCTCGGCCGGGAAAACGTGGACGTGGTACGTCATCGGCCAGGACAGCGACCAGGCCGCGTTAATCGAGAATCGCCCGAGGCGTACCACAGGCGACTCGCCTACCGTTGATCCCGAGGTGGCCCGCCCGATGAACTGCAGATGTTCGCCGCCGGCCAGTGCCTCGACCTTGACGATGACTGTGCCCTTGATCAGCTCTTGCGTGGAGGCGTTCCACGTCCACCCCTCGGAAGTGCATGCGTCGATCAACGCGGAGCGCAGCGCGCTCATTGAGAGCGCAGATCCGGTGTAGTACGCCATATCAGTTGTCGAGCCTCATTGCGATGTAGTCGATGTGTCCGACTCGAAACGAATCTTGGATAACCACGTAGTTCTCGCCCCCGAAACTCAAGGTGTTTTCGACGGCGTTGTTGAAGCCGCTGATGTAGTAAATGCCGTCGAGGGTCCCCCACACGTTGTTGACGTTGTCGTGCAGCTCGATCGGCAGCAGCGGATATCGGTTGCCGGTATCGCGCAGATTCGGATTCGCGGACGAGCTACCAGGGCCGGCGATGGTCAGGTTGTTCCAGGGGTAGCCGTAGACGTTCCGGTACTGGTCGTTTGTGCGCAGCGCCATGCGGACGCTGTTTCCCTTGAAGCCCATGCTGTGATTCACGGACGTGTCGCTGAATCGCAGATTGGCCGCCCCGTTCAGCATGCCGCTGCACACGATCGGATAGGGGTATTGGCTCGGCCGCGCATACGGCAAGCACTTGCCGACGTAGCAGGTCTCGTAGACCGGCGTTCCCACTTTCATGGCGAGGGCGATGCGCTGCGGATTCAGCGACAGCCAGTAGTCGATTCGGTTGTTATGCGCCGGGACGCCTGAGACGTATATGCCGGGTTGGGTATCGAACGTGTTGCCTGCAACGTAGCCGGTCATCGTGGCCGCGAGCAGGTTGTAAAAATCGGCGGTCGCTTCCTGGTAGGTCCTGAAGCCCACGAAGATCTCTTCGGTACCGCTCCAGCCGACACCTTTCAGGATCAGCTCGCGATTGGCCGGCGCTGTGTCGTAGCGCAGCACCTGCCAGCCGTTCGCCGAGGCGAAGGCCCGGATGGTGTCGAGCATCTTGTAGTGGGCGAGTACTCCGCCCGAGTTATCCACGAAGCCGATGGCGTGGGGCATATCAGTTTCCGTTGATGTTGAGGATGGAGCGGAACTTCGCGGGGTCGCGCGACATGGCGATGACGATCGCGTCCTGCCCGATCGGCCCGGACATGACGTTGCCGATTCGGGCCGGGTCGTCGACCAGGTAGAAGTTCTGGCTGTTCTTGAGGGTGGCGCCCATGCTCGTAGCCGGCTCGGCCAGCCGGCCGGAGGAAGGCATCGTCGGAGCCGGCAGCGCGGGGGCTGGGACGCCTGCCAGCCCGCCGGTGCTGTGATAAACCGAGCGCCTGGCCGCCCACTCATCCAGGGCGGCCATGCCCCGCGCATTGAAGTCGTGCAGGAACGGAAGCGCGCCCTGTTGGGTGACGACCGCCGCCCGAGTCACGAACTCATTGTTCGATAGCCAGGCCTGGATGCTGTCGGACGTGCCGGTGCCTGGCCCGGTGATATGGCCACCTGTTGCCGCTGCGACAGCAGCGACTTGCGCAACGGTACCGAGCGTGTCGGCAGTCGAGCCTGCGGCCTGCGCCGTGGCAATCGCCGTTGCCATCGCCGATGCCGCAGCTGTACCCGCCGAAGTGATACTTGTGGCCATGGCGGTCGCAGCAGCACTACCGGCCGAAGTGATGCCAGTCCCCATGGCAGTGGCACCAGTGGTCGTTGCGGTAGTGATGGCTGTGGCTGTTGCTGTGGCGGCTGCGCTTCCTGCAGCACCATCGAACAGCGCTCCCGAAGCCATCTCGGCGAGCTGTTGCGATGCAAGGCTGGCCAACGAGCTGGAGATGCTGTTCACGAACGACAGCGCCGCCTCCTGCAGGTCCATCGTGCCCGTGGCCAAGCCCTGCAGGGCGTTCTGCAGGCCGGTCTCGAATCCAGACTTGAGGGCGTTGGCGAACTCGTTGGCGACTGTGCGCAGCCCCTGCAGGCGCACCTCAAGGTCGCGGAGCCGTTCCAGGGCCGCGGGGTCGCCGGTGGCGGCCGCCAGCTCGCGCATCTTCGGCAGCAGCTGCTCGATCTGGTCTGCGGTGAGCTTATTGAGGTCCAGGATCTGCTGGCGGGCGCCAATCTCGCTCAGCAGGCCGGCCTGCTGCTGCGACTGGATGCTGCTCTCGCGCCGGGACTGCTCCGAAAATATGCGGTCGACCTGGGCATTCAGCTCGTCCAGCTGCGCCGACGCCTGCTCGACGTTGATCAGCCGATTGATCAGGTCCAGCCCGGCCTGGTCGCCGCGCTCCTGCAGACGCTTGATCAGCTCGCCATACTGCTGCTCGATCTGCAGGGCCGCCGCGGCTGCCTGCTGACCCTGAGCCGCCAGCAGCTGCGCCTGGATCGTGGCGAGCTGTTTACCATCGGCATCCGCCTGGCGCTTGCGCTCACCCTGATCGATCAGCACCAGCGCGGCCGCGGCCCGCTCATGCAGAGTGCCGGTCAGGTTCTTCTCGGCGAGGTCGTACTGGCGCACCTCGGCGGCGTTCATGCCGATGGTGGCGGCCTGGCGCTCCAGCTGGGCGACAAACTGCTGTTGGTTCTTCAGCTCCCTGTCCGTGGGGGTCCGCTTCTTACGCTCCGCGTAACGTGCCTCGATCCGCGCGATGTCCTGCTCGATCTTGTCGGAAGCAATCAGGGCGGAGTTAGGGTCGGTAGCGCGGATTTTCTCGACGTTGGCCCGGTACTCGGCGATCGCCTTTTCCTTCTGTTCGGCCTTGGTGAGGCCCTGCTCGCGCACCTTGGCGATAGCCTGCTGGGCCTCGATGGACTCTTGGTTGAGACGTGCCATCTCGCCCTGCCACGCGGCTTCCTGGTCACGCTGCTGAATCCTGAGGCGCAGGCTGTGGCGGTCCTGCTCCAGCTGCTTGGCACCTTCTTCGGTCGCGCCCTGGATCTGCGGGAAAATCTGGTCCCACAACTCCTTCACCGCCCCCAAGGGGCCAAGCATCACGCCGCTGGCGGCCACCGCCCCGTTGTCGAGCCCCTTGCGGTCGAGGGCGGCGAGCTGCTCTTCCAGGGTCTGCTCGCGGCCGACCGACAGCATCTCGTCCCAGGCTTCGGCCGCCGCCGTCTTGATTCCCTGCCAGGCCTTCTCGATCAGCCCGAGATGGCCGGTGATCTCCGTCGCGCGCTCACGCATCGCCGAGTTGAGCTGCTCGAAGGCGAGCTGGGCGGCGGCCGCTTCATCCCCCTGATCCTCCAGGGCCTTGATCTGCTCGTACACGCTGGCGGTCAGGTAGTTGTACTGCTCGTTCAGCTTCGCCGACGCGGCGGCCGGCTCGTCTGCCAGGCGCTTAAACTCCTCGACGGTGTCCCCGACCGCCTTGCCTACCGCGTTCTCCATGACCACGGCGGTGGTGGCGATCTCGCGGATCTGCGCCGCGGTGAACTTCCCAGCGCGGGTCACTTCGGCCAGCGCGGCGGCGGCCTGACCCTGGGTGCCCGAGATGCCGTCGATCTCGCTGGCCATGTTCATCAGCTGGTCGGCGCTGGTACCGGCTGCGTTGCCGGTCAGGATGATCGACTTGTTGAGCTCGAAGCCTTCCTGGGAGCCCTGACGGTAGGCGATCGCCAGTGCCCCGGCAGAAGCCACCGTGGCGCCGATCGCAAGTGTTAGCGGATTGAGGATGCTGAGCAGCGCTCGGCCGGCATTGCCGACGCCGTTGAAGGAGTCCCGCAGCTGGCCACCCTGTTGGATGGCGACCATCCAGATCGGCATTCCGCTCGCCACAGAGGTGACCACGTCGGTGATCTGCATCGGCAGCTGTCGCATCGCCTGCTGGTACTGCCCGACGGTCATGCCGGCGGCGTGCATCACCTTGGCCTGGGAGTTCATCGAGCTGCTGAACCTTCCAACGGCAACCGATGAGGTCTGCACGTTGCGCTCAACCGCCTGGATGTCACCGGACAGCCCCTGCAGCTCGCGCCGGCCTTCTTCAAGGTCAGCCTTCAGGCGCAGTGCGAGGTCTAGGTTGCGGGTGGCCATGGGCGAGAATCAGCAGCTGGGGGAGTTGCTGCTGATCCTCGCGCGCGCGGGAGGTCGGGTCTTTTTGGCTAGCGAAAAATCAGTAAGTGGGCGCGCCCCGGTCCGCAGATATCAACTTGTGGGCGATCCACTCCGCGACTTGCGTAACGACGGCGTTTCCTGCAGCGAAAGCCTCTGCAAGGTTGGCCTCATCCAGCCCGAGGCAAAGCCCATCATCCGCAGCCTCTCGCTGCCGCTCAACCATCTGATCCCATGCGTCCGGGTGAGCGACGAAAGTGGTGCAGCCCATAGTGATCTGTGATCCGGCTTTATTCGCCAGGAGAGTATTGGCAGCCCAGGCATCCGCTGCGCATGGCCAGGCGATCTTGCTAGACGCTGGAGGTATTGCGTCCACTGGCGCGGCGTCACCCAGCAGCTCCATGGGGGGCATTCGTCGATAACCTGCGACCAGGAAAATCCGGCGACGCTGCTGGGGGACTCCGAAATACTGAGCATTAAGCACTCGCCAGCATCCCACATACCCGCAGTCCGCAAGGGCCCGGATGACGATCTCAAAGTCTTCGCAATCGTTGACAGAGAGCAGGTTAACGACATTCTCAAGCACCACCCACCGGGGTTGAATTTCCTTGATGATTCGTATGACTTCCCAGAAAAGGCTGCTTCGTTCGCCGCGGAGCCCGCGCTTATCCTTGTTGCCGTACCGGGCACCGGCGAGACTGATGTCCTGGCAGGGAAAGCCTCCTGTGACGACATCGACTCGGGCCAGGTTGTGCTGGCCGCATTGGCGGACATCTTCAAGTTGGGTTGCGTGAGGAAATCTATCGGCAAGGACAGCCCGGTTGACCGGATTGAGTTCAACTTGCCAGGTGGTACGGAAACCGGCGTTTTCAAAGCCGACATCAAAGCCTCCAATGCCTGCGAACAGGCTGCCAATCGTTAGCTGTTGCATTTCTGCGGTCTCAGCAGCAGATGCTCAGGGCATTCGGCGGGGAGGCTCTCGGCCTTCAGGTGATTGAGTGTCCGGCAGCGCGGACACTTGATTTCCAGTGCATCGAACTGGCCCACACGGGCCAGCAGGCGGTGACAACCGCCACAACGAACATCTTTCACTCTCGGCAACACTCTTACCAAAATGCTAGGCTCGCCGCGCTCACGCGTGAGCGGAGGGCCTTGGCTGGGCTGGCACTGGTGTTGCCTGTTCGGCGCCCGGTCCTGGTGCTCCAACACCAGGGCCGGGAGCCCTCTTTCTAATTCGGCGCTGGCCGGTCGAGGCCACAGGCCTGGAGATCGGACAGCGCGTCACGAACGGCCTGCACCAAGGTGTACAGGTGTTTGCCTCCAGGGTCGTCGTAGCCGAATTCGTTGACGAAGGTCGAGAAGCTGCTGCCGCGCCCTTGCTTCTGCAACCAGGTCTCATAGCGCAGTGCCAACTCCAGCACGCGCAAGCGCAGCATGCGCTGTTCCCGCGCCTGCTCCTTCTGCTGGCGGTGGGCGTAGATGAGCGCGCGCTCCTCTTCGTCCAGGTCAAACAGTTTCTCGGTCACTTCTGCAGTTCCTTCAGGTGGGCGGTGGCGGCATCGCCACCGGCGAAGGCCAGGTTCACGTCCATCAGCGCTTCGGCCCGCTCACGGCGCCGCCGGCGCAGTTCCGCCTCATATAGAAGGAGGAGTTGGCGCTCGGTCATGCGCCCGAGGGCAGCGGGGGCTCCGTATCCGGCGGAGATGAGGGTGGCGTAGACGTCTGACCAGCGCGGCGCCTTGCCTCGGCTGCGCCCCTTTCCGCGTGCGCCCTGTTGACCAGAGCGCGCAGATAGAAAGGGCCATTGACGGACCACCACGCCATCAGGAGGTCCTGGCCATCCTGCTGGTTCAGCGTGCGCATCCACTCGACGTCGACGTCGGCCGAGATCGCCACCAGCTCGACGACCAGGTCCACATGCTGGCCGAGCACGACGATGATCTGCTCCAGCTCCAGGCCGCCGCCAGTAATGAGCTTGTACAGGTCATCGAGCAACGGCTGCACTCGCGGGCGCAGCTGCAGCCCCTCGATGAAGCCGTATTCGCGCACGACCAGGTCGCGCCCGGCGATCTGCAGCGCGCCCTCGGGGTGCAGCACCTGCAGGTCGTTGTCGCCCGCAGAAGCCGCCGGCGGGGCGACATCTTTTTTCGGCTTGGGCTTCGCTACCGTGCGCGCCATGTCACGCGGCCTTCTGGTCGATGCGGCCGAAGCCGCCGAAGTTGGCGTCGCGGGCGTTCACGACGTCGTACAGCACGCTGCCGGTCAGCGAGAAGTTGCCGTACTCGTCATTGATCAGCGCAAGATCGGTGACCGGGTCGAACGAGCAGCGGTAGAGGGTGACGATCACCGGCTCGTCGGTCTCGGTGTTGATTCCGTCCAGCAGGATGTAGCGCTCGGGCGGGGCGGCGGTGAACATCGTGAAGGACTCGCGCTCGGCGTAGGTGTACGCGGCCTTGAACGGCTGGATGAATGCCCCCGGATCGAGGATCTCGATCAAGCCGGCATTGGCCGACTCCAGACGATAGTTGGCGGTCGGCAAGGGCGCCGGCGTACCGGCGCTGTCGGTAATGGCCAGGGCCGAAATGAACGGATGGTCCAAACGAACATAGTCGCCCTCGAGCACACCATCCGGGAAGGGTTCACCCGTTACAGTGCTACCTGGCACGTTCAACTGGCTGGCCCAGATCGCGAGCGCGATGTTCTGAGGCAACCATTCATCGAACACCATGTTGAGGGTCGCGGCCTTACCGCGGCGAAGGCGGCCGTATTGCATCCGCAGCCCCGAGAAGCTCTCGGTTTTGTTCGAGCTTTCAGTGGCCAACTGCAGCGTCATCGTCGGCACGTTCCCGGCCCATTGAGGCTTCAGCAGCTTGCCTGCCGCCGTGCGCTCGCCGGCCCACACTTTTCCCTGGAAAGAAAACAGGCTCATCGGTAGCTCCTCAGTTCGCGGCCGGCTTGTCGCCAGCGATGATCTTGTTCGCGATCAACCATGCCTTGTCGGCGATGTTGACCTCGATCTCGTCCTTCTCCTGGTACTCACGCCCTGCATGGGTATGCGGCTTCAAGAGGGTGACTTTTTCGAGCTTCTGCTCTTCGGCCTTGGCCGGGGTCTTGATGCTCATTGGGTTCTCCCGATGGCGTGTTGGGTTTGATAGATGTCGGCCCACACAAGGACGTTGGTGTCGTAGTCGATCACTTTGCCCTGGACGAGCTGGCAGTCGCGGGACATCGCCAGGGGCGGTCTCCAGCCGATCAGCGCATTGCGTACAAGCGGCAGCAGGGCCTTCAGGTCGTCGGCGGCAGCGGCTCCGCGGTTGTCCCGGTAGTTGGTCACAGCCAGCGTCACGCCGAAATGCACCGCCGCGACCTGCCGTCGCCCGGCGCCGGCATTGCCCTGATCGCGCGGTTCGGCGGTTTCCTGGGCGAGCACGACGAACACCTGCGGCGGCCGGAAGTCGCGCAGCGCCGTGACCGCTGCCAGATCCGCGGCGGTGCCCAGGGTGAAGGTCCTGGGCAGCTCCGCGCGTAGCCGCTCGATGACGAGCTGGTGATCGAACGGCGCGCTCATCCAAAATCCTTCAGGGTGTGCCGGTCGAACACCCGGGGCGGCGCGGAGAATTCCGGCGTACCGCCGCTGACCGGCGCGATAGGGTCGTCCGGCCCGAGGCTGAATTTGCCATCCGCAACCAGCTGCAGAAACTTCAGGGCGTCGCGGTAATCGCGGAGGATCGGGTCGGTTGCCTCGGCGGAAAGCCGGTCCTTGTGGATCAGGTACCGGGCAATCGCCCTGGCCCAGGCCGTGACAATGCTGAAGCGAGTAGCCAGCGGCAGCGGGTAGCCGCGCCGGCGCAGATATCCGTCGATGATCGCCTGGGCGTCATTGATCGCCGAGACGATCACGTCCAGCGTCTCGGTGCCGATCTGCACCTCCTCGGCCGGCCAACTGCCCACCGGCTCGCCGCGCAGCAGCGCATCGAGCAGGTCCGGCGCAACGGATGGGTAGCGCAGCGGAGTCGCCGCCTGCGCGAGTTCCGTAGCACCAGGACGGTCGGCCAGCTCGGGGAGGGTCACGTACATGCTCAGCAACCCTCCGGCTGCGCTACCGCGCGCACCAGGGCCATGATGCCGGTCTGAATGTCGGTCTTGCCCAGGGAGGCCCAGCGCTGCGGCTCAGCGGCCAGGAAACGGCGAAGCTCCACGCACTCGGCGGTGGCCTCATCCTGCGGCGAGCGCTTGGATGCTACGGCTGCTGCTTGCTTCACCTCCAGGTCGGTCCCGAGACGCCCTGCGAGTTCCGCCTGCAGGGCCAGTAGCTCGGCCCCCTTGGCCTTGATGCGGTTCATCAGGTCGACCTCGGCCTGACTCAGCTCGCGGTATCCCTTGATCTTGCGGTGCTGGTTTTCCATCACTCGCTCCCTCGCTGGATCGCGCCGAGGGTGACCAGCACACCGGCCGCCTTCTCGTCCTCGATCACCACCTGGTCGCCGAAGGTGTACAGCTCGCCGTCGTGCTCGAGGCGTTCCCGATTGACGACGTAGCTGTCGTCGAACTCGCCCAGGTCCTGGTGGCCGGTAACAAGGAGGGCATCCTGCCCGGTGGTACCCGCGCCTTCATCCCCGGCGCTGTTCGCCGGGGCTTCGCCGCCGGATTCGTTGGCTTGCCCAGCCGTCCCGCCTGGGGCGGCCGGCTGCTGGTTGCTCAGGCGCAAGGCCTCGGCTTGAGCCTCTTCCTTGTTGCCGGTCCACTCGGCAACCCGCTCGCCGGCGGCGTTCTTCACGCCCCAGCGGCCGCCGCCCAGGTGATAGGCGACGAAGGCATTCGGTTTATCGGTCATCGCTGCGATCTCCGCGGGCGGCCAGATCGGCCGCCCTGGTCAGGTGGTCGATCAAGCCGCTACGGCGTTCTCGAAGAAGAAGCCGAGGTCCGGCGCGCAGATCACTTCCCGGACGGACTCGCCGACGCGGACGCGCTGGCCACCACGCATGCCGATGTCCTTGTCCTCGATCGAGCCGGAGATTCTGCTACCCCACTGAGCGGTGAAGCCGAAGGTGGTGCCGCCGCTGGCATCGGCCAGGCGGTCGCGGTACAGGAAGGACGCATGCGGCCCCCAGGCGCGGACCAGGTTCGGGTTCTGGCCCGGGCGGGCGATGTTCAGGCGGGCCTCGCCGACGTAGATCGCCTCCAGCTCCAGCAGGTCCTGCAGGAAGCCCATCGGCACCATGCCTTCGTCGCCGGCCGTGCCGTTGTACGCCTTCACGACCTTCGGATGGCGGCGCAGGTTGGTGGCAGTGCGGCGACCGAGAACACTGATGTTCGGACGCATGACCATCGAATCCAGGGCGTCGGTGATAGCAACGACCGGATCGCTGTCGGGATGGCTCCACTGGCTGGTACCGGACAAGGTGGTCTTGTTGCCAGCTGCATAGCTGCTGTTGTTGAAGACGGCCGACGACACCCGGGCTTCACGATCGAGCAGGATCAGATCGAGGGTCCGCTCGGCCGCATGACCGATAGGGTCATAGTTGGCCGGGGCGTTGTCGATGTCCGCCTGCGGCACCGGCGCATCCAGGCCGTGGTCATGGGTGCTCGAGGTCTGCTCGGTCGCGCTGAACTCCACCTGGTTCACTCGGCCCTTACGGCCGACCAGGGTTTCCGGCACGGTGAAGCCTTCGGCCAGGTTGTACAGCCACCACTTGAACTCCTGTTTGCCGACCGGCACGCGCGGCAGCACATCGTCAGCGATCAGGCGGCCGTTGCGGTAGGCGATGGCGATCGCCGTCAGGTGCGGATCAATGGGAAACGGGGCGTTGCTCATGAGGTCGTGCTCCTATCAGGCCGTCAGGACGGCCGGCGCAATGAAGGTGGAACCGATATCGCCGACCACGCCAGCGACTTCGGCGTAACCGATGATGTAGGTGGTGCCCGCCACCGGCAGAGTGACCGCGACGGCGCGGCCCTGGCTGTCGGCAGTCAGCGGCGCACCGCGGGTGACGGTGCCGCCGTACTCGACCGGAGCCAGGCCGGCGCGGATCAAATCAACGGGCTGTCCGTTGGCGGCGGGAATGTCGGTGCTGACACCGATCAGCAGGGCAGTGGCGGCGGCGGCCTGGACGGCCAGGCCGTCCGACGCGCCATGCACCGCGAGGCGGCGAGCGGCGATCGCGCCGCCGGCGAGCTTGGTGGTAGTGAGGCCGGGAATGTTCACGGGTCATGCTCCCTTGGTGACATGCCGCACCGCGGCACGGGTGGAAACGGTGTTGCCGAGTTTCGCTTGCTCGGCCTGGTAGGCCCGGGCAGCGTCGGCAACGGCCTGAGCATCGTCGACGTCCAGGTCACGGCCGCGGCCGGCGCTCTTCTCGGCGAAGTCGACCTGCGCGGGCAGAGCGCTGAGCAGCTCGCGCAGCACGTCCTCGCCCGGCTTGCTCACCTGCTGGTCGCCCTCGGCGAACTCCAGCGGCGCGGCCGGCAGGTTGAGCATCAGCTCCACCACCGGCTGTTTCTGGCGCGGCAGCAGCTTGCCGGCAGCGACCAGGCCCTCGGCGAACTCGGCTACCTCGCGGCGTTTCTCGTCAGCCGCCTGCGCAGCGTGCTGCGCCTCGCTGGCGGCCACCTTCTGCTCGCGCTCGGCGAGCTGGCGTTCGCGCTCGTCGAGCGCAGCCTTGTCGGTCATGTTGGGTTCCTGCTGTTGGGAGTCGGAGGGGGTTGCAGCGGCATCCGCCGCCGCTGCAGCCGTGCCGCCATCATTCTCGATGGCAGCCTGATCGGGCTCGGCCGGCGAGGCGGCGGATGCCTCGACGGGTTCAGCGCCCTGCTCATGGGTGGGTTGTTCGGAGAAGGAGATCATCGGCCGGCCCCGATCGGCCTCGCGCCGGGCGCTCTCATCGATTGAGAGGATCTGCCACATCGGAATCAGCTGCTCGGCACGCTCGGCGCCCTCGCGCTCGATGAAGAAGTCGCGCACGCGGCGCAGGATGTCGAGCACGCCGGTGACGGCATACGGCGGTTCGGCGAACTCGACCACCGCGGAGCCGTCGCTCTCGGCGAAGCTGACCGCGGCATCGGGGATGCCCTTGATGGCCGGCGGCATGGCGCCCAGGAAGCCGATGTGGCGCAGGTAGTGCTTGCCCGGGGTCGGGTTGCCGGGAGAGTCCGGCAGGTACACCGAGGCCGACCGCTTCTTGTACATCTTGCGGTTGGCCGCCTCGGCGAACTCCGGCACCACCTGGTGCGGTTCGGCGAACAGCATGCCGTCGCGCACTTCCAGGCCCTTGGCCCAGCCGTAGGCCGGTGCATTGAGCTTGGGGTGACCGATGACGAGCGGGGCCTCATGCAGGGTCGGATCGTAGGTCTCGACGATCTCTCGCAGGATGGCCTCGGTGAACTCCACCGGGCGGCCGTCGAGGGCGACGTGCTGGCCGGCGGGAAGGATGGGCAGAGTGGCGGTCGGTGTGTTCATGCCGCCAGAGTGCGGCGGCTTCGCGCGGGAATCTTTTTGGCTAGCGAAAAATCGCTACAGGGGCGGGATGAACTGCCTTTTTACGAAACCACGTCTACCGCTTCGCTGGCAATGACCTGATTCGGGTTTATAAACGCCCAACGCGGCGCTGCAAGCGCTGGACGGTCACAAACGAATACATCGGCCGCACCCAGCAGGCCAAACGGCCCGTTTGGGCCCTTTTTCAGCGTCGCGCTGAAAATGCGCCTTCGAGGAAGGCCTGCACCCGATCCAGCAGACGAGGTTCGTCCTGCTCGCCCACACCGAGCCAGGGGCGCGCCGGCATGCTGATCGTGTACGGGCCGATCTTCACGTCCTGGGCGAAGTTGCTCCGATCCCGCCGCACGAACTCCCGGCCAACATCGCCGGACTTCGACTGCCGGAAGTACACCGTCGACTGCCTGGCCGGCATCTGGATCTGGCCGCCGAACTGATGGATGGCACCGTAGGGCCTGTCGGTACCGAACAACAGGTCGTCACCAACGACCTGGTAACGCAGCGTGTTGCGCAGGGTGCCGCTCAGGGTCAGCACCTTGTCCCGGTTCCGCGGCTTGCGCCGCAGGTAGCGCGGCGACAATGCCTGCCACGGCTGCCCATCCGGCGACACCTGGGCGCGGAAGCGCGCCTGGTGGATGATCAGCAGCAGCTCGCCCAGGTCTCGCTGCAGCGGCGTCGGATCGGCCAGCGCCGCCGCGCCGGCCGCCAGCGCCTCCAGAGCCTCGCGCCCGACGAACTCCAGCGTTACACCTGTCATCGATTGCCCCTATACTGAATGCACGTTGTGAGTGCCGTGGCGGCCGGGAAACCGCCTGTTCCGGCTCGGGGGCCGCGAGGCGCCTGTACGGTGGATGTGGCGACCACCCTCGGCATTCACAGCGCACCCTCCAGCAGTACCAGCTTCCCTGAATCCATGTCCTTCTGAACGTCCACCAGGTCGATCAGCGACGCCGTGCGCACGTTGTTGACCAGCAGGGTCTCGCGGGCCGGCCCCTTGGTCGGGAAGCCCACCCGTACCACCACCTTGCCGGCCTCCCGCCGCGCGGCCGCGAACACATAAATTAATGTGCTCGCCGGCGCATCGAGCAGCACCGCCTGCGGCTGGGCGAGGATCTGTGGCAGCGTGGCAAGCTCGGCCAGCGTCAGCGCCTTCGGCTTGCCCGCGGCGGTGGCGGCCGCCGCCTTGGCATCCCGCAGGGCATGCAGCAGGTCGCCATCGCCCATGCTGATGGCGGCGGTTTGCGGTGCCAGGCCGTGCTGGTCGAGCCCGCGCACAGTCGCCGGCGACAAGCTGCCGACGGTCACCTGCCGGCCGCGCCGGACAGGATCGGCGGCGATCTCATCCAGCCAGCTCGTCCAGCTGGTGCGCAGCGCCTGGCTCACCGCACCATTGGCCAGCAGCTGCTCATTCATCTCCGCGGCCGGCCGGGCCGGCAGGCGCACCGTCTTGTCCAGGGCGCCCTGGACGAGGTGCTCGAACACCGACCGGCCTGGCGTGTAGTTCCAGCCCGGGTCAATGCCCTCGGGCACCTGGACCACGTCGCCCTTGTAGACGATCTGCCGCATGCGGCCCTCCGGCGCATCGTCCGGGCCGCTCTTGCCCAGGTAGCGCTGCAGCTCGTCCAGGCTGTACGCAGTGACGAAGCAACAGCAGCCCCAGCCGTTCGGCGGGAAGTGCGTCTGCCACCAGGGGTTGTCGGCGTGGATCGCCAGGCCATCCCACAGCAGGTGCAGCTCGCGCGGGTGCTGTACGGCGTCGCTGTGGTTGTAGACCCAGAAGGGGCGCGAGGCCTTCACCTGCTGCAGCTGGGCGAAGCGCCCAGCGGCGTAGCTGCTGCGCAGGTTCTCCTCGTAGATCACACGTGCGCGCCACTGGCGGCCACCGGCCGGCTCCCAGCCGTAGTTGTCCAGCACCGCGTCGTAGTCCTGGCGGAACTCGGCCAAGGTCATGCCCTCGGCGATCGCACGGGTGACGATGGCATGCAGGTCCGCCACCAGGTCGGTGCGGTTGGCGCCGGCCGACACGAACGCACGGTCATGCGCGGCGCCGCGGACCTGCCAGTAGTCGGCTCTGGGCAGCTTGGCGCGCATGAAGGCGATCTGCTCGGCGAACGGCAGTGAGCCGTAGGTGGCGGCCATGGCCATCAGGCGTTACCCCGGGCGGCCAGTTCGTCCTGGACGTCGTTACGGCCGGCCAGCTCGGCGCTGGCCAGGGCGGTGGTCATCGCCTCGGTGTACTGATCCAGCGACAGCTGCGGCGCCAGCTCGACCAGGCGCTCGCGCAGATCCTCCAGGCTGTTGGCTTCGTCCAGCAGCTGGCGCAGCTGCTGCTGCCAGTCGCGTACCGCGGGCGTCATATCGGCGGCCAGGCGCGGCGCCATGGCGGCGGCCGGGTCGCGCGGCGCGGTGCCCTCGGCGAACTCGGCCGGCGGCGTGATGGGCTGCGCCGGCGCGGCCGCCTCCTCCAGCTCGACGTCGTAGGTCCGCTGGATGTAGCCACGGGTCGGCTTGAAGCCCGACATGTCGAAGACCGTTTTGTCCCGTTCGGCCCTGGACTTCATGTCCTCGGGCTCCTCGACCTGGCGGAACACACGGGGCAGTTCAGCGTCGGGGAAGTTCCAACGGGTGAGCCACGTAGCCGGCCCCAGGTTGAAGGTTTCGCACACCAGGTCCGCGTCGGCCTTGACCAGGTCCTGGCGCACCTCGCCCTGCAGGTCATCACCGCCCAGGCGCCCCGGGGTGCCTTGGGTGCTGGCGGTCTGGCCCACGGTAACCTTGGCGATCGCCGCGTCCATTGTGTCGTGCAGAGCCTTGTAGTCGGCTGTGCCGGAGCGCCCGGCTTCGAGCAGGCTGACCAGCATGCCCTTGGGCATGATGATGCCGGAGTCCGTCTGGATCGCATGCACTGCCGCCAGCAGCTTGGCCTTGTCTTCCGGGGTAGCGGTGTTCGGGTCGAACTCGCCCACCGCCGTCGGCATGCCGAACTTCTCCAGGAAGGTGAGCCAGAACTTGATGCCGTTGCGCTTGAAAAACACCGGCCAGTAGAGCCAGTGGGCCAGACCGAGGCCGTAGGGCTCGTCGTCGTTGTCGGCCCCGGTGCTGAAGTTCCAGAAGTACGGCGCCGGGCACGGCTCACCCTCGAACATACTGCCCGGCGTGAGCAGGCGGAGCATGCCGTCCTGGTCGAACCGGAAGCGCCGGCGGTTGCGCACCTTGATCGCCTGCAGGGTGATGTAGCGGTCGTCGCGGCCGTAGATCGCCTCGGCCACGGCATAGCCGTAATACACGCCGAACAGCATCAGCTGAGTGACGCGGTCCCAGCCGATTCGGCGCAGCTGCTGCTCCAGATGCGCGGCCGCGGCCTTGTCGATCCGCCGCTCGCCGCCGGGCTCCACCACCCACTCCTTGGCGATGACCGCCCGCTGCCGATCGCCCCAGCAGCTCTTCACCTGCCAGTCGCTGAGCACCTGCTCGTAGATCTTCAGGTCCAGGTGGCCACGGCTGCGCAGGATCGAGTCGCTGGGCTGTTGCAGCCCGCGCAGAAAGCCCTTGGTGATATCGCGGCCGTCGCCGGTGGTGGCGATCTCGCGGTTGAGTTGGGGCAGTTGCATCAGAAGCCTCCGAAGTCGTTGCCGCCGGAAACGCTGCCCCAGCCGCGCGGCAGGATGATCCCGCCCGGACTGGTGACGAAGCCGGTGGAGTGCTGGCGCGGGCCGGCAGACTGGTAGTCGATGGGGATGTTCACCAGCTGGGACGCGGCATGCATGGCCAGGCCGATCGCCCAGAACTCGTCCGCGTGGCCATCGGGAGTGCGCTCTGCGGTGAAACGGATGTTGCCGGCGGCTGTGGTCTGCTTTGTGACCAAGCGCAGCGCGGCGCGGGTCTGCTTGTCGAAGGGGATGCGGATCTTTCGATCCTCCATCGCCCCGCGGATCGGGTAGGCCAGCGCCTCCTTCACGTGCGGGGTGAAGGTCACCGCCTCGACGCGGTGCTCGCCGAACTCGTCCTGGGCGTCATCGGCCCAGCCGATGCCCAGGCCGGTGGCGTCAATGCAGATTCGCTCGCAACGGCGGAACCACGGCCACAGGATCGCTTCCTGGGCCGACTTGCGCATGTTCTGCAGGCGTTCGACGTGGCGGGTGTACAGCACGTCGCCGAGCAACTCGACAACCCACAGCACGGTCAGGTCCTTCTTGCGGCCGATATCGACGCCGCAGAACAGCCGGCCGCCCTCGATCTGCTGCCAGTTGGAGTCGCCCGGGTATTCGGCCGAGGCGATCAGGTCGTATTCCAGGAATGCGACATCATCGTCAGCCGGGTTGCACATGTACTCCTGCTGGAACGACTCCTCGTCGGCGCAGCCAGCGCGCACCAGGTCGAAGTACTGCGCCTCGTCCATGGCCTGGCGCTCGTCGTCGGCCGGCAGCATCTGCTGCAGCTTGAACAGGAAGCCGTCCTCGAGCGCGTCCTGCAGGGTGACCGTGTGCAGGCTGATGTTCTTGGGGTTGCCCCCCTCGACGATCTCGCGCACCAGCTGGTTGAAGAAGTTGTGGCTGCCGCGATGGGTGCTGATCACCTCCAGGGCGCCGCCCCAGGTAATGCCCGGGTAAGCGATCGCCCACAGCTTGCGCGGGTCCGGGTGCAGGGCGAACTCATCCAGGATGCGGCCGCCACGCTTGCCCGCCTGGGCATCTGGATTGCTGGACATGCTGTGGATGCGGCGCTTGTTGGCGAACTCCAGCACGTAGGCGGAAATGCGATTGTCGGGGTCGATCACGACCTCGCCCAGGTCCTTGGCGGCCTGGTTCATCACGCCCGCCCACATCTTGCAGTCTTCCAGGAACAAGCGCGCCTGCAGGTCGTCGCGACTGCTCACCCACTGGTCCACGCGAGCCCCAGCGGCAGCGGTGCGCTCGTCGGCCGCGTAGGCGGTCGACCAGGACAGGCCAATCTGCCGGCCCTTCTCCATCAGCTTCAGGCGGCTCTCGTCAGTGATCCAGCGGTTCTGGTACCGCAGAAAGATCGCATCCGGGTCGGCCGGGATGATCTTGGCGTTGCCCTTGCGTTTCATCAGCTGATCCCCAGCGCCGCCCGGATCGCCTGCTTGGTCTCTTCGGTGACGCCGCCTTTCACTGGCATCGCCGCCAGCGCGGCTTTCTGCTCCTCGAGCAGCCGCTCGCGGGCCTCCTTCGCCACCGCCTGGCGCTCCTTGAAGGACAGGCTGCGGGTTTCCTGGGCGTACTTCGCCGCCCGCGCCAGATCGAGCACGTCGCCGATGTCGGTTTCCTCATTGCCCAGGGCATCCTGGGCGGCGCGGGTGGCCAGGGTTGTGATCGACTGCGCCAGGAAGGCACCCGTCTTGTCGTCGAAGCTCTCGCCCAGCTCGGCCACCAGGGCCTGGCTGGCCACCTGGATCTCGCGTTGGCTGCGCATGATCTCCGTGACGCCCTTGCGGTACCGACCGAGCGCCTGCCGGCTGGGCAGTTCATCGTCATGTGGGAACTCGGTCTCCAGCAGCTCCCTCATCTCATCGAGCGTGAGGCGGTTCTCACGCATCAGGCGATCGATGAAGCTGCGGACCTCCGGGCGGGCCTTCTCGATGCTGGACTTGCGGCCCATGGTCAAGGCCTCGGCTTGCTGACGCCGGGCACCGACGCTCGGCCGGCGGCAACTTCGCCGCCGCGCTCGGTGAGCGTGACGACCAGGACCGAACCGATGTCGTCCACACTGACCAGGCCCTGCTCGGCCAGCCAGGTCAGTTCGCCCTTCACCTGGTCGCGGCTCGGGTGGTGACCGAATTCGCCGAGCAGGCCGTGGATCACCGAGCTATTGGAGCGGAACTGCGGCAGCTCGGAGAGGATGCGCAGCATCACCAGGCGCTGGTCCGCGCGCAGGTAGTCAGCGTAAGGAATGTTCATCGCAGCCTCACTTGTGCGTCATCAGGTAGTCGTTCATGCGCTCGACCGATCTGGCCAAAGGGCCGATCTGATTTCCTAATCCTTCCAGGCGAGCGTTCATCGCCTTGATATCTCCGGCCAGCTCGGAGAGTTGCTGCCCATCCGGGAGGTGATCCATTCGCTGCTCGAGCACCAGGATGCGGTTGTCTTGGTCGGCCAGCCTGCGGACCAACTGCTCGGCCTCGGCCTTCGAGCTGGCTCGCCGGGCGGCCAGCAGGGAATACAGGCCTACCAGGGCGGTGAAGGCGAACTGGCCAGCCTTCAGGGCGGAGTCGAAATCCATCAAGGCGCCCACCCAATGCTGATGTGGCTGAATAACCAGATCAGGCCCTCGATCAGGACCCAGCCCAGCAGGGCGAGCGCGGTAACGAGGCCGACGAGCTGACGGCCGGATGGGTAGATGAAGCCGCGCTGATGGCGGCGGCCCTTGAGCCCTTGTGGTCGCTTCATCAGCGTTTCTCCTGCAGGTAATTCACCAGGTCGACGAGGCGGCCAGCGCACTCGCCGTATTGGTCGTAAAGCTCCTTCAGCGCCACCACGGCGGCATCTGCGCTGTTGTCCGTTGGCTCAACGGGCGTCGGGCACTGTCGCGCGTATTCCGCTGGCAGCGGCCTCGGCGGCTCGACGGTGCGCGTCGGCGAGCTGCTGCATGACGCCAACATCAAACACGCAGCCAGCGCGCTGAGGCGCGGTAGTGGCGAGCGCATGACGGATCTCCTTCGTGGTCTGTGCGTCCGCCATGCGGCGGGCGCTAATGGTCTTGCCCAGCTGCTGGCTGGCGGCGTTCGCGTCGGCAATCAGGCCCCTGGTGCTGTCGATCACGCCTTCCAGGGCATCGAGCTGGGCCTGCTGGCATTGGTTTGCCGCGGCGGCGGTGCCCTCGGCATACCCAAGGTCGTAGGCCGTGCTGGAGCCCAGCAGCCAGCTCAGGGCCGAGGAGCCGACCAGCGCCAGCAGGGTGAACACGGCAATGGCGATCCGCTGCATCATCGCCGCCCCTTACGCCTGAACCGGCGCGGCCGGGTCGGCAGCGGCTCGCGGGGCGCCGGCGATGCGTACAGCTCGCCGGCAGCTAGCCAGTTCCGGGAACATGCGGCAGGTGATGCGCCAGCGGTGAGCGCTGTCAGCAAGCACAGGAGCGGGAGTTTCATGGCGGCTATACCTCTCGGCACACACGCCCCGACCCCAGCCTGCGGCCGCATAGAGCGGCTCCCAGCGCTGCAGGATGGCGCGCGGGTAATGGCGGTTCTCGCGGAAGTTGGCGGCCGAGCGGCCAGCGTTGTGCCGCTCGACGGAATCGAACCAGGCCAGCTTGTCGGCGCCTTTAGCCGAGGCCAGCTTGCGGTCACGATTCACCCAGCCCTGGCCGCCGTTGTAGGCAGAGAGGACAAACGCCCAGCGATGGCAGTCGCTGGTGGCCTGGTTCCGTTCGTAAAGCCAGCGGTCGTACATGACCATCGCGCGCAACGCCCAGCCCGGGTTGTACGGCTGCGGCTCCGGGCCGAGGCTGGCCGGGTAGATCTCGGACATCCAGTCGGCTGTGGTCGGCATGAACTGCGCCAAGCCCTGGGCGCCGGCTGGCGAGTGCGCGGTGGTGCTCCACCTGCTTTCCTGGTGAACCTGCGCGGCCATCGTCGCGATCGGCGCACCCAGGCCCCACTCAGCGTGCGCGGCTCGAACCAGGACGCGGCGATGCTGCTCGGCGGCGAAGGGAATGCCTTCGGCAGAAGCGGGCTGGCACCCGAAGAACAGGGCGAGGACCAGCGCGATGAACAACCACCCCAGGCAGGTGCCAGCCACGGCGCTGATGGCAATCCAAACTACGGCGCGCACGGCTACAGACCAAGGGTCAGGCCGAGGATGCACGCCAGCGTGATCAACGCGCGGCGCACCCAGGCTCCGATCACCTGAGGGCCGTCGAGGCACTCATGCGGCCGGGCGCAGGGGAACAGGTTGCGGTCGATCCAGTAGGCGACCACGGCGCCGAGGGTGACCAGGCCGGTTTTATAGAGCACCACCTGCAGCTGCTCGGGGCGAATCGCCGCGAGGGCCAGCAGCAGGCAAAGCGTGATGATCGTCATCACCGTCATGCGCGGGGCGCGCAGGCGGCGGGAGGGGGAGCGAGGCATGGGACTCTCCGCGTGGGTGGCCATCCATGGCCTGTGGCTGTTCGTATCCCGTTCCAACGGGATGCACAGCCATGATCAACACGCGCGCGCGGAAAGTATTTTTGGGCACCGAAAAATCAGAAGGCGCCCGGAGGCGCCTTTGTTCTAAATCTGACCTCCATAGTGAGCACCACATCCTGGGCAGCTCATTTTCCCTGCGAATTGGTAGTCCGCCGGAACAGTTCTGAGCCTTACCTTTCGCTGGTGTATATCCCAGCAGCCAGTGCAGTAATGGCCTGTTTCTCCCAAAAAGGCATATGCCTCTATATCAGTAATCGAGGGCCTATCCTGATCCTTGCTCTGAATCTGTTGCTGTAGAGCCAGCAGCTGCTCCTGGGCAGTCGCCAACTTGATCTTGAGATCCACTGACTCCAACTTCGCATCAGCCAGCGCCATTTGCAGGTCTGCAAGTAGCATCCTGAACTCAACATCCTCGACTTTTTTCGATAACTCCCTGAGCTTGGATGAAGCATCAAGGGCCTGCTGAAGCAACGCAACTATATCCACTGGGGTCACCCTTCAGTGTTCCATGATCGCCTTGTACCGACGCATGTACTCCTCGTAACCCAGCCCTGGCGTACTCTGCAGCTCCTGCAACTGCTGTTCTTGGGAACGTGCTGGCTGGGACTGGGTCTGAGGCGCGACTGCAGTTGAGGCATTCGTTGCAGGTAACACCATCAACCGATGTCGATCCGCCTGAGACAGGTCAATGTTCTGCAACTGCAAAATCCGCAGGAATGTACCGTCTGGTGTAAATACCAGCCCTGCCTCTCTAATACTCGTATTACCTGAGAATCCATTGGCACGAATGAAACGCCAATAGCTGACGCTGTTGCCACTAGGAGCTAACACCGTCTGTACCGGTGGTGCGCCCAACAGGGTGCGCGCCTGATCGAATGATGTTCGTCCAGGTTCGAGTTTAACTAGGTTATGAGAGTTGAAGTTCCGGCCACTGGAGGCACAAGCGGTCAAACTAGCAACCAGAGCCACCAACAAGAGTCGTTTCATACTACTTGTCATCCCATGTCCATTACGCTGTGTCGTCATTCGCCGTCTTGGCTGCTCTTCTTTGCACTGTCCCTGTGCGCCAAAGCACTCGCTGTTGCTTCCATCGCTCGTCGTCCCTCTTCGTCAGAGCCACGGTAGTTGGCCAGTAGGTGCTGCTCTCGCCGAGTCAGTTTAGGCGTGCTGGGTACTTGTCCTGCAGTGACCGCCTGATCGATCAAGGGAGGCCCATCGTCACCGCGTTCATCTGTGACCAAGGTAGAGGCTTCGGTCAAATTCGCCGACGTCGGCGAATTTGACCGCTGACCAGTCAGTACGTACAGCACATCCACTCCGGCTACCGCAATGGCCGCCAGATACCCCGCATCAGGCATTCGCTTGCCCTTCTCATAAAGGGATTGCGATTGACGTGTCGCGCCAGCAACGCCAGCCCTATCCGCTATTGCCGCAAATTCGGTCTGCGAAAGCCCAGTGCGCTCTCGCTCCTGACGCAAGCGCGCGCCTATGGATTCAAATAGTTCCATTTTGAGCCTTGACTATGGAATCATTCGATTCCATCATTCACCACACACCACAGCGCTTAACCTCGCTTCGCCACGAAGGGAAACGCCATGACTCCCAAACCAAACACGTACAGCCTACATATCGAATTCTCCAGCGATCGGCCTTTGGCCTTTGTCGTCGGCGCTTTCAAGGCCGTGCTCGACCACGTACGCCTGCGGTTCCCGACAGCCCGCATCAGCATCTCCCAGGTCGGTGCTGGCCAAGCCTTTGCCGAGCAGCTCGGGTTGGAAGCCTCGGCGCCATTCACCGCCCACTTTCCCAAAGGCTTTGAAGAGCAAATGGCCGAAACCGTCGAGCAGGAGCTTGCCGACTTTCGTCGCCGATCTCAGGAAGCCCAACAGCACACCCGTGAGGCTACGGCTCTGTTGAGTCTTCTTCATGGTCTGCTTGAGGCGGGCTGGACGGTGACCCCCCCTCAATCACCTGCGGCCGCCAGCGAGGCTCCTCTAGCCCCTTCAACACCTGCTCGAACACCGACAGTTGATCCGGGTACTGCTCATGTATCAGGGCAATCGCCTGCAGAGAGAGTTTCAGCTGCTCTACGTCAATTGCTCCAGCCTGGCGCAGGGTGTGGATCAGAGCGTTGACCACGCCGACAACTCCGAAATGCAGGTCCAGCAGATACCGCTCTTGATCTGACATCACCCATCCCCCTTGGCAATTCGCCGCAATTTACCACAGAGGCACGCCATGAAAGGCAAACGATCCACCCCCAGCGCGGCCCCGCTGCCGTACCCGCAAACCACGGAAAGCGCCAACACCTGGTTCGTGCGCAATGGCGTCAACAAGAGCCAATGGGCAAGGGAAATGGGGTTCGACCGCATGGTGGTGGTTGACCTGCTGCGCGGCCGCCTCAAGGGGCTGCGCGGCGATGCGCACCACGCTGCCATCGCACTGGGACTCAAGGCCGCCCCTGAATCCTCCGCGCCCACCCGCCAGGTCGCCTGAGGGCCATTGCCATGTCCATCACTCGCGGCCCTGAGATTCGGTTTCACGGAAGGCTCGATCCATTCGCTCCCATTCTGCCGCCAGCCCCTGCATCGCCTGATGAGCCTGCTCGGCCAGGGGATGTTCACCCCAGGAAAACGTCCGCAGGTCCTGCATCAATGCCTTGGTGTCCAGCCCCTGACGCGCCAGCTGCCGAACCAGCAGCGCCCATGCGTAAGTCGTGGCCGCCAGGCGCACCTGAAGCTCATCGGAATTCAGACGATCACGCATAACCCACTCCGCTCATGAAAGACGGAGAACAGATTGGCCGACGGGTAATGGCGCTGCCAACGGTGAGAACCGGAATTTGTTTGGACGCCACGCCGCAAGACCAACAGGAGCCACATCCAATGACACGCCGCAATTGGAAACACTGGGTACCGCGCTCGCCAGCCGAAGCGATGGACGGCTGCGCACAGCTCGCCCTGGAGCGGCGCAACCGCAGCATCGAGCGGCTGGCCTGCGACCACCTCGGCCAGAACAACGCGAGCACGCTTTACAAGTGGATGGGCAATGGCCGCCTGCCCTTGAGCCTGATCCTGCCGCTGGAGCATGCCTGTGGCCAGCCGTTGATCACCCGATACCTGGCCGCTGCCCACGGCCTGATGCTGGTGGCTGTCCCTTCCGGCCGCAAGGCCACTCCCTCTGACGTGCAGCAGCTGCAGCGCCTGCTCAACGACGCGGTCGGCGCCGTGCTGGCCTTCACCGACGGGCAGCACTCGGTACCCGAAACCCTGGACGCGATCCGCGCCGGCCTGGAGTCGCTGGCCTGGCACCACGGCAACGTCCAGCAGCACGACCGCCCACAACTCGACTTCGGAGGTCCTGACGATGAGTAAGGCTCAGCAACTTGTTACCCAGCGCTTCGACTACGGCGTTCCGCGTAGCGCTGAATACCAGGCCGGATGCCTGTACATCTTGCAGCGCAAGCTGGAGGACGGCGAAGCCATCTTCTGCCCATACGGAATTCCGAGTGCCCAGGCAGACGCCTGGTTCGCCGGGTGCGATGAAGGTCACCGCATGTTCGCTGCCTATCTGGAGGCGCACGCATGACCATCAAACGCACCCATGACAGCGTCCGCCGCGCCCTGCGGCTGATGAAGGCCCTGCGCGGGCATGCCCTGCGCGGCCTCTCCAACGCCGAGCTTGCGAAGGCGCTGGGCGAGAGCCCCGTCAACGTCACCCGCTACGTGGACACCCTGGTAGAGGAAGGCTGGGCCACGCGCCTGGAAGACGGCCGCATCACGCCGGGCATCGCCTTCCTGCAGTTCGCGATGGCCACCACCGAAGAACTCGACCGGGCAGGCGCACGCCTGACCGAGATGCGCGCCCGCATCAGCACCAACCACCACTAGGAGCAACCGATGGACTACCTGAAGTTGAGCAAAAAGCTGCTCGAACATGAGCCCGCACACAGCATCCCCTTCATCGAAGGCATGGCGGCCATCCTGCACAACCGCGTTGATCGCACCCCGGTGACCAGCCCCTATGCCGCCGGCACCGCGGAGGACGATGCCTTCTTCGCAGGCCGCATGCGCGCCCACAACGAGTTCCGCAACCTGCTGGAGGAGTGCAACGGGGATCACGACGCCGCCGTCGACCGTCTGCGTGCCCTTGCCGGTACTGCTCAGGAGGTGGCGTGATGGCTCGCAAGGAAAAGTCGGATGAGCAACTGGCTGAGATGCTCCAACGCGGCCGCAAGCCATCCGCGCCGGCGGCGCTGGTGGAAGATGTGCCGCTGGACGCCGGAGCGCTGATCAGCACGCAGAACCAGCTGGCGACGCTGGCCACCGAGCAGGACGTTCAGGTGCGTGCCGTGGCCGAGCAGCTCGGCTACCAGCTGCCGGCCGACAGCACCAACCCCGACCTGATCCAGCGCGATATCGCCGCAAATATGCGGCGCAGCGTGGAGGCCTGCCTGGAGGTGGGACGTGGCCTACAGGTGTTGAAGGTCGCCTGTGGACACGGACAGTTTCTGCCGCGGCTAGATGTCTTGGGTATCGATGTGAATGTCGCCGGACGCTTCATGAAATCCGCTGCCAAGTTCGCCTCGCTCGGCAGCAATGCCGCCTTGACCAAGGCCATCGGCAACCAGTCGAAGCTGTTCGAAATGCTCGTCCTGGACGACGAAGAGATCCAGGAGCTGGAACTCACCGGCCAGACCGGCGAGCTGACCCTTGACGACGTCGCCACCATGTCGGTGAAGGAGCTGCGCAAGGCACTGCGCGCCGCCCGCGAGACCGTCAGTGCCAAGGAACGGGTGATGGCAGACATCACCGCCAAGAACAACCAGCTGGCCACCGAGCTGGCCAGGAAGCCCAAGGTCATCGTGGTGCAGCCAGTCGAGGAGGCCAGGCAGTTGCGCCAGGAGGTGGTGGCCACCGCCTACGAGGTGGAAGGCACCCTGCAGGGCACCCTGCGCAAGGCCTTCGCCGATCTGGAGCAATTGGCCCGCCAGACCGGCGAGGATCACCGCAGCTTCACCGCCGCCCTGGTGCGCAACCTGGAGGTGACGCTGATGGCCATCCGCAGTGAGTTCCACCTGCCCGAACTGCACCCGGATCAGCTGCCCGGCTGGCAGAACCTGCTCGGCCTCGATGACCTGGCCGAGGGCTGACCGTGAACCCCATCCATGCCCAGGAGATTCTGGCGGCCTACGGCCAGGCCCAGCAGCCCGGCGCCAACCGCACCGCGCTGTACGCGGCTACGGCAGCACGACTGGGCATGTCGCTGGCCACCCTGTACCGCAAACTGGAGGTACTGACCGTGAAGGACAAACCGCGCAAGCAGCGCCGTGATGCCGGCAATACCAGCATCGCACTGCGCGAGCTGCAGCTGCTTTCGGCCCTGCTGGTTGAGAGTATCCGCAAGAACGACAAGCAGTTGTCATCCATCAAGCTGGCCGTGGCGCGTCTGCGCGCCAACGGCCTGATCCGCGCCGAGTCGGTGAACAAGAACACTGGCGAGTGCAAGCCGATGAGCGAGAGCGCCATCAGCCGCGCGCTGTACCAGCACAACCTGCACCCCTCGCAGTTGCTGGCACCGGCGCCAGCCGTCCCGCTGTCGAGCAAGCACCCGAACCACGTCTGGCAGATCGACGCCTCGATCTCCACCCAGTTCTACCTCGACGACGACGGCGCCCGCACCATGAACCCGGCCGAGTACTACGACGGCAAGCCGGCCAACCTGAAGAAGATCGAGCGTAAGCGCCTGTGGCGCTACGTGATCACCGACCACACCAGCGGCACCATCTATGTGCAGTATGTGCTCGGCGCCGAGAGCGCGGAGAACCTCTGCCATGTGCTGATCTGCGCCATGCAGAAGCGCGGCGAGAGCGACCCGTTCCACGGCGTTCCCTTCACCATCATGACCGACCCCGGCGCGGCCATGACCTCGGCCATGTTCCGCAACCTGTGCCAGGCCCTGGGCATCGAGCTGATCATCAACGAAGTGGGCAACGCCCGCGCCAAGGGCCAGGTCGAGCAGGCGCACAACATCGTCGAGTGCGATTTCGAGTCCGGCCTGAAGCTGGAGAAGGCCGAGACCCTGGCGCACATCAACGCCCGCGTCGGCGAGTGGATGCGCGCCTTCAATGCCACCGCCATCCACACTCGCCACCGCCGCACGCGCTACGGCGTGTGGATGCTGATCAAGCCCGAGCAACTGCGCATCGCACCGCCGGCCGAGGTATGCCGGGAGATGGCCACCTGCGCGCCGGAGCTGCGCAAGGTCAACACCATGCTGCAGGTTTCCTACCGTGGCGCGCTGTACGAGGTCAGCAGCGTGCCGGGCGTGATGGTCAATGAAAAGCTGCTGATCACCCGCAACCCCTGGCGCGACGCGGAAAGTGCCCAGGCCGTGCTGCGCGATGAGAACGGCCACCAGACCCTGTACGTGATCGAGCGTCTGGATCGCAACGAGTTCGGCTTCGTCGAAGGCTCCGCGGTGATCGGCGAGCAGCACAAGAGCCACGCCGAAACCCCGGCCCAGGTGGCGCGCAAGGTGCTGGAGCAGCTGGCCACCGAAACCGACAGCGAGGAAGCCGCGGAGCAGGCACGCAAGGCCAAGGCGGTGCCGTTCGGCGGCGCCATCGACCCGCACAAGCACCTCACCGATACCAGCCTGCCGGCCTACCTGCCCAAGCGCGGCACCGAGCTGGAAACCCGCGTCACCCTGGCCGGCCTGGCCTCGGTGGAGCTGCAGCCGCTCAACCGCATCGAGCTGGCCAAGGCGCTGCGCGCTCGCCTCGGCAGTGCCTGGACGCCCGAGTCCATGGAATGGCTCAAGGCCAACTACCCGGACGGCGCCATGGAGGAGCAGCTCGACACCGTCGTGCAGCAGCTGCAGGCACCTTCAGCACGCCCAGGCCTGCGCCTGGTAGGCGGCGGCGAATGACCCTGCGCCTGAAACGGATTCTCGCCTCGCTGAAGCCGGCAACGACGCAGGCCGACCTGGCCCGAGAGCTGAATCTTAGCCGGGCGACGATTGCTCAGCTGATCAATCACGGCCAGTGGCCGAAGTCGCTCAACCAGCAGGCCCTGGCCTGGACCATCGTCGAGTTTCTGATGGTGCGCGGTGCGCTGTTTGAAGACGTCCGCAATGCATTTTTTGAAGAAGTGGAGCCCCCGCGCGCCAACGCGGAGGCCCCCGCAACCCCGACCGAAAACGATCAAGAAAACGACCAGGAGTGCCCCGACATGCTAATGGCAAAACAAACCCCTAGGCCAGACACCAAGCGTGCCTTCGGCCTGACATTCGACCCGTTCGGCGATCTGCGTAGCGCCGAGGACATGTATTTCAGCGGCGATATCCGCTACATCCGCGAGGCCATGTACCAGACCGCACGCCACGATGGCTTCCTGGCCGTGGTGGGCGAATCCGGCGCCGGAAAGAGCACCCTGCGCCGCGATCTGTCGTACCGCCTGCGTAATGAGCCGGTGATCACCATCGATCCCTTCGTGGTCGGCATGGAGGCCAACGACGTCAAGGGCAAGACCCTCAAGGCGACCCACATCGCCGAGGCCATCATGTACGCCGTGGCGCCGCTGGAGACGCCCAAGTCCAGTCCCGAGGCTCGGTTCCGCCAGGTACACACCTGCCTCAAGAACTCCTTCGCCGCAGGCAACCGGCACGTCGTGATCATCGAAGAGGCGCATTCGATCCCGACGCAGACCCTGAACCACCTCAAGCGCATGCGCGACCAGTTCGAGGACGGCTTCGACAAGCTGCTCAGCATCATTCTGATCGGCCAGCCCGAGCTGCTGAAGAAGCTGAGCCCGCGCAATGCCGATGTACGTGAAGTCGCCCAGCGCGTCGAGATCGCCATCCTGCAGCCCATCCCCAAGGGCGACGTCGAGCAGCACCTGGCGTTCCGCGTCGGCCGCGCCAACAAGAAGCTGGACGAGCTGATCGACCAGGGCGGCATCCACGCCATCGTCGAGCGCCTCGGCACCTCTGGCAAAGATGGCACCAGCCAACTCTACCCGCTGGCCATCGGCAACCTGTTCAACGCCGCGCTCAACCTTGCCGCCGAAATCGGCGAAAGCCGCGTGACGGCTGATGTTGTGAAGGGGGTGTAGCGTGAATGTCCGTCCCTTCCCCCGACCGAGCCTCCTGAAGGAGGTCCCGACCACCACTGCGGCCGACTCGATCCCACGTCACGCGCTGCCGGTCTGCAGCGTGCTGACACCCGAGCTGGCCGAGAGCCTCAAGGTGGTGAACGCCGTCAGCCGTTCGCTGCGCGCCGCCGGCGTGCTGATCGACAGCACCGTCGTGCTCGATCGCACCATCTTCATCAAGCCCGAAACCGCCGGCCGCCTGGCCAGCGCCTTCAGCGATCAATGGCGCGGGGCCAGCTGGACCACGCGCGGCCAATTCAACAAGAACATGGTCACGATCGACGGCGTCCGCGTCGCCTGGTTGACCCCTGCGAATGCGAAGGAGCAAGGCCAATGAGCACTCCCGGCGTTTCGTGCCACATGGCCATCACTCTGATGAACCCGGAGTCACTCACCCGCGAACAGCTCAACACCGAGTTCACCCGCCTGCAGAACGAGGCGTTTAGCAAGGACATTGAGCTCGCGTCCCTGAAGGGCGTCCTGGCGAAGTACGACCAGATGCTCTGCGGCCTGCTGGAAATGCGCATCGCCAATCGCTGGGCGGACCTACACGCCGAGCTTGATCGCATGACCGAGCACTACCAGGAGCAGAAAGCCCGCCAGCCGGCGGAAAGGAAGGTGCATTGATGGACAACCAACAGAACACCGAACAACAAGCACCGGCTGTGCAGCTCCCGGCCGGCTATCGTAAGGACGCCCTCGGGCGCCTCGTGCCGGAGGCAGCGATCAAGCCCAGCGACTTGCTGCGCGACAGGGTGGTCCTGGAGGCCGTAGCGAAGGCGAAGGTGCTCAGCGAGCAACTGGCCAAGTTCAAGCTGGAAACCTTCGGCGAAATCGAGGCCCTGGAGCAGATCAGCGCCGAGCAATTCGGCGTCAAGTTCCGGGGCCAGAAAGGCAACCTCACGCTGACCAGCTACGACGGTCGCTACAAGCTGCTGCGGGCCAACCAGGACCTGATCGAGTTCAACGAGCACCTTCAGACCGCCAAGGCCCTACTGGACGAGTGCATGCGCGAATGGACTGAGCATGCCCACCCTGGCCTGCAGGTCATGATCAATGACGCATTCCGGGTCGACAAAGGCAAGCAGCTGCGCACCTCGGCGATCCTCGCCCTTCGCCGCCATGACATCGACGATCCGCGCTGGAAGCGGGCCATGGACGCCATCGGCGAAGCGATCCAGATCGCCGGCAGCCGTAGCTACATCCGCCTGTATGAGCGGGTCGGCGACACCGACAAGTACGAAGCGATCAACCTTGATCTGGCGGGGGTGTGACATGGACCAAGACCGCATCCTCGACAAGATCAGAAAGTGCCTGGAGATTGCGAAGTCCAAGACCGCCAACGCCAACGAAGCCGCAATAGCGCTGCGTCAGGCGCAAAAACTGATGGACGCTCACCGTCTGGAGATGGGCGACGTGCTGGCCAGCCTGGCCTGCGAAGCCAAGGTGCCGGCAGGGTCTGACGGCAAGCCGCCGGCATGGCGTGTTCGCCTCGCTGACGTCTGCTGCCGCGCATTTGGCACCCACCTGATCATCTGCACCTCCTGGCTGGAAAGTGCAGCCTTCACCTTTGTTGGCTGCGGCGCTGCGCCGGAGCTGACCGGCTATGCCTACCAGGTGCTGGAGCGCCAGCTACAAAAGGCCCGCAAGGAGTACCTGGCTACTCAGAAGCGCTGTAAGCCGAAGACCAAGCGCGAGCGCGGAGACGCCTTCGCGCATGGCTGGATCTCGGCCGTCTTGGCGAAGGTCGACGAGTTCGCGGGTGTCGAGGACAACATCGCCGAGGCCATCCAGGCGTACATGGCCAAGCACCACCCCGACCTAGGCAAGTTCGAGGTGAAGCGCCGTAAGGTCAAGGCCCGCGACGAGGTAGCCCGAGACGCTGGGTATCACGCTGGCAAGGCCGCGCAACTTCACAACGCGGTAGGGCACCAGCCCACCGCCAGACTGACGCACGGGGTGTAGCCATGAGCCTGATAAGCCAATGCGACTTCGAGCAAACCACCCTGGCCCAGGTGATCCAGAAGGCGGAAGACGAAGCCGCCGACGCCTTCGATCTTGTACACCTGAGTCTGGACTCCGGGCGTGAGCTGATCTTGGTAGCAATCTCGGGAGACGATCTGGACTCGGTCGGCATGATCCTGGAAGGCGTCCGCTGCCTCATGCCGAAGGGGGCGCACTGACCATGGCCAGAACACTGATCGAGTTCCAGGACCACGGCCAGGACTTCCTCTGGTGGATCACTGACGAGGCCGGCAAGGTTATCGACTGCGGTCCGTACCAGGCTGATCTCTGGTGCCGTATGACCGTCACCAATCTGGCCGCGCTGAAGGCCGGCGCTGCAGTTGAGTACGGTGGGGATGGCTCGGGCAGCATCAAGTACCCGGTCGCCCATGTTATCCAGCTGGCGCCTATCGACATCGTCGTGCGCAGGCCGGGCGACGCCTACATGACCGCCACGGTAAAAGGCAAACGCGCCTCTTGTACGTCGAGCGACAGAGAGGCGGTGCTCTACCTCGGTCGTAAGCTGTTCCTCGGCCAGTTCGAGGATGCCGAGCGGCTGCCGGGCCAACCAGGGGATCACGAGTCGGGGGTATACAGCCGCTGGCGGATCATACCCACGGAGGTGGCCTGATGGAGCGCTACCACAGCACCGCCGGTGACCCGCCACGGCGTGACATGGGGGCCAAGGCCAGCGAGCGGGCCGAGCTGGAACAGCAGATCGCCGAGTTTCTGGCCCGTGGCGGCCAGGTGCAAACGGTCGGCCACCAGATGCGCGAAGCGCCCGAGCCATTCGTAATCAACGCCAGGACCACGCCGGTATACAACTCGGCGATGGCGCCCACGGCCGCGCCAGCCAGCCAGCCAGCATCGAAGCCGGTTCGGCGATATCGCGCAAGGCCCGACGACGAGCGGCTCGCCGTGAAGATCATCGTTGAGGCCGCCCTCGGCGGAACGCCCGAGCAGATCGCCCGAACGCTGGGCATCCCTCGCAGTCGCTGCTCGGCAATCGCCGAGCAGTACCACGTTCAATTCCACAGGTGACGTCATGACGATCCTGAAGTCCCTCATCACGAAGATACACGTCGCCAAGAGCCAGATGGGCGTGGACGACGACAGCTATCGCGCCATGCTGTCTCGCATCAGCGGTGGCAAAACCAACTCGGCCAAGTGCCTGACCGTTCACATGGCCGAGAAGGTGCTGGAGGAGTTCAAGGCGAAGGGCTGGAAGCCGAAGCCCAGCGTCAAGGCCAAAGGGCGGCCACACAACATGGGCCAACTGGCGGACGAGGTCCTGGTCATCGAGGCGCAGCTCACCGACATGAAGCTGCCCTGGTCCTACGCAGACAAGATCGCCAAGCAGATGTTCGGGATTGCCCGAGTGGCCTGGCTGAAGAAGCCTGACCAGGTGAAGGCAGTGCTGGCGGCACTGCATGTCGAGCAAGAGAAGCGCGGCCTGCTCGCGAGCGTGGAAGGCCTCTGCAAGGAGCTGGGCATCGAGCATCCAGAACAGGTAGCCGGTTTGGAACAGCTGCCGAAAGACTGGCGCCGCCAGCGTCCAATCCTGAAGGCGCTGGTGGACGCCCTCAATGCAGCTGCGGTGGCGAAGCAGCTGCTGCCTGAGTGAGGTAGGACTATGGCAAAAATCCGCCCACAACAGATCCGCCGCCGCAATAATATGCTGAGCGAGCTGGCGGAGATGTTGGCCGAGTGTCTACAGAGGTTCGGTGCTACGCCTGAGGCGGCGGCCAACGAGGCCGCCGAGCTGGCGTTCCGGCTACACCAGCGGTGGAAAGGAATCACCTTCACGTTTCCGGTGAACGACGAGCTGGCCATGGCGCGGCTCGAACTGCACATCATGACGGAGTACGATGGCTCCAACGCCGACCACCTGACACGCAAGTATGGGGTGACCGAGGGCTGGATCTACGGTGTGGTCAGGAAGCACCAGAAGCGTCGAACGGATAAGAACCAGCACACCCTGGACCTGGGGGACGGCCTGAACTGATCGGGCCGCCTCCGTTTCACCCTTGGTAACATCGTTACCTTTCCCGTCCCGATATCGCCCGCTATCGATCGCTATATCCCGGAATTATCGCGCTTCCCCCCTCGGATCTTTCTCACCCCTGCACACGATGCGGATGCGCGTGTACGGCACCCGTCTCGCTTGGAGCGAAGCGGCGCAAGTGAAGTTCCTGAGGGGAGGGGACCGATGCCCGCGGTGGGCGCGGGCATCGGCGGGAATCACTGCTGTTGCTGGCCAGCGGGAGGCGGCGGGGCGGGGATGGTCGGGTTGGCCGGCGGCACCGCCTCGTTGTTCTCCTTGGCGCGCTCACGGGCCGCTTCGTCCGCCGCGCGGGCGGCGTCGTTGCTGTGCTCGGCGGCGTCCTTCAGCGACTCGCGGGCTTCCTCTTGCGCTTCACGCGCCTCTTCCGCCTTGTCTTCGGACGGTTTGTCGCAGGCGGCGAGGCCAAGCGTGGCAGCGAGCATGAACGCATAGGCGATTGGTTTGTGCATGGGCTGTTTCTCCTTGTGGTAAGGCCATCACTCTTTCGAGACAGCCCCCGCGGGGAAGGTTCAGACTGTTTTGCCCACGGCTATGTGCGCAGCGGCCGCGCCGCTATCATGGGCGGATTTTCCGCATCGCCACGAGGTATCGACGATGAGCGACAACGCCGTTCTGCAGAGGGCCCAGCGCTTCCTATCCGCCCTGCGCCACTGCCAGGTCCTGGGCCTGAGCGTGCATGAGGCTGGGCCGGAGGGGCTGACCCTGCGCCTTCCCTACAGCACCCAGATCATCGGCAACCCCGAGAGCGGGGTGATCCACGGGGGCGCCATCACCACCCTGATGGACACCACCTGCGGCATCTCGACCGTCTGCGTACTGCCGGAATTCGAGATCTGCCCGACCCTGGACCTGCGCATCGACTACATGCGCCCAGCCCAGCCACACATGGATGTCTACGGGTTCGCCGAATGCTACCGGGTGACCGAGAACGTCATCTTCACCCGTGGCTATGCCTACCAGGACAACCCGGCCGAGCCGATCGCCCACGTGGTCGGGGCCTTCATGCGCATGGGCAAGCCGGGCGGCCCGAAGACGCCCGCCCAGGGAGCCGCGTGATGACCTCGCTGAACTTCAACGCGCTGGTGCGCGAAGCCCACGAAAAGAACGAGTACGACGCGCTGATCAGCCTGATCCCCTATGCGCGGATGATCGGCATCGAGTGCCTGCGCCTGGGCGACGACATGGTCTTCCGCCTGCCGGCGAACAAGGACAACATCGGCAACCCGACCCTGCCCGCGCTGCACGGCGGGGTGATCGCCGGCTTCATGGAGCATGCCGCGATGCTCCACCTGCTGATGTTCATGGGTATCCCACATTTGCCGAAAATCATCGACTTCTCGATAGATTACCTGCGCGCCGGTCATTATCGTGACACCTACGCCCAGTGCCAGGTCTGGCGCCAGGGACGCCGGGTGGCCAACGTCGCCATCACGGCCTGGCAGACCAGCCAGAGCGAACCCATCGCCACCGCCCGTGCCCACTTCAAGGTCGACGAACCCTGATCGGAGCGGGCACATAACAACAAGGAACTCGAATGGATGCGTTGCTGATCCTCGGCGGCCTGCTGCTGATCCTCGCCGGCCTGGTCTGGCTGGTGATGCGGGCCTTCTCCACCAGCCTGCTGTGGGGCTGGGGCAGCCTGATTCCTCCCATCACCCTGATCTACGTGCTGCGCCACTGGCGCAGCGCCAGGCAGGCCGTGATGCTGGCCGCCCTGGGTATCATCCCGCTGGTGGTGGGCATGGTACTGATGGCCAGCCAGGATGCCGCCCGCCTCGAGGCGATTCTCAGCCTGCGCTGGCTGAAAGAGCCGCCCAAGGAGCCGGCGGAGCTGGAAATCCGCCTGTACGGGGAACTCAACGGCGAACCCTTCGCCCCGCAGTACGCCGAGCTGATCGACGGCGTGCTCAGCCTGCGTGAAGGCGAGGACTTCTTCGCCCGCCGCGAGGTGGCGATCCGCCTGCCGAGGACGCAGAAGACCCCGGTGCAGCTGGACGTGCTGCCGGAAGACACCGGCGGGCCTGAAGTGGAGATCAGCTGGCTGCTGCCCGACCAGGACCTGCCCGAGGCCCGGCGCCTGAGCCGGGGCTACACCCTGCACCTGAACCTGCAGCCGCTGCCGCCGAACAAGCTGCAGGGCGATTTCCACCTGGTCCTGCCGCCTTCCTTCAAGACCAGCCTGAGCGGCCGCCTGGAGCTGTTCGCCGACCGTCTGCGCTACCAGGACGGGCGCCTCGATGCCCGCTTCGACTCGCGGGAAACCCTGGCCAAGGTCATCGACGACTACCTGCAGCGCCGTTTCGCCACCCGCCTGGTGCAACTGGCCGAGCTGCCGGAGGTAAGCTTCCCGGCCACCCGCCTGCCGATCGCCGTCCAGGCGCGGATCAACGGCAAGGAACAGAGCCTGGACCTGGTGCTGGAAAAGACCGCGCTGGGCTGGCATGTGCAGGGCGACAACCATCCGCCGCTGGACGAGACGCGCATCGCGGAGCCGAGCAAGGTGCCCGAGCCGGCGGCGGCCGAGGTCGTGGCGGCGCAGAACCCCCGTCCTGCGCTGGATCGCCGCCAGCGCTTCTCCCTGCCGCGCCTGCAGCGCAACCCGGAGCAGTACCGCAACCTCGCGATGCGCGTGAGCAAGGCGGGCGGCGGCACGGTGGAGGGGCGCTTCGTCGGCCTGGAGGCCGATGGCAGCCTGCGCCTCACCCAGCAGATCGGCAACGGCGGTGGCCAGGCCAGCTTCAGCTTCAAGCCGGAAGACATCGGTGGCATCGAACTGCTGGAGCCCTGATTTTCGCAAGGCCTTGAAATCCCTCCCGAACACCCCATCTGTATGACACCCGCCGCCATCGCGCGGCCTGTCATGCATGTGGAGTTCGACGACCATGAGTGTGGAGACTCAAAAAGAAACCCTGGGCTTCCAGACCGAGGTGAAGCAGCTGCTTCACCTGATGATCCATTCGCTGTATTCCAATAAGGAAATCTTCCTCCGCGAACTGATTTCCAACGCCTCCGACGCCGCCGACAAGCTGCGCTTCGAAGCGCTGGCCAAGCCGGAACTGCTCGAAGGCGGCGCCGATCTGAAGATCCGCCTGTCCTTCGACAAGGACGCCAGGACCGTCACCCTCGAAGACAACGGCATCGGCATGAGCCGCGAGGACGTGATCGCGCACCTCGGCACCATCGCCAAATCCGGCACCGCCGACTTCATGAAGAACCTCACCGGCGACCAGAAGAAGGATTCGCACCTGATCGGCCAGTTCGGCGTGGGCTTCTATTCGGCCTTCATCGTCGCCGACAAGGTGGACGTGTTCACCCGCCGCGCCGGCCTGCCCGCCGCCGAGGGCGTGCACTGGTCATCGAAGGGCGAGGGCGACTTCGAGGTCTCGACCATCGACAAGCCCGAGCGCGGCACCCGCATCGTCCTGCACCTGAAGAGCGGCGAGGAAGAGTTCGCCGATGGCTGGCGCCTGCGCAACGTGGTCAAGAAATACTCCGACCACATCGCCCTGCCGATCGAACTGCCGAAAGACCCCATCTCTTCTCAAGAGCACGGCGAAGAGGCGGACAAGCCGGCCGAGCAGGAGTGGGAGACCGTCAACCGCGCCAGCGCCCTGTGGACCCGCAGCCGTACCGAGGTCAAGGACGAGGAATACCAGGAGTTCTACAAGCACGTCGCCCACGATTTCGAGAATCCGCTGAGCTGGAGCCACAACAAGGTCGAGGGCAAGCTGGAATACACCTCGCTGCTCTACGTGCCGGGCCGCGCGCCGTTCGACCTGTACCAGCGCGAGGCGCCCAAGGGCCTCAAGCTCTACGTGCAGCGCGTGTTCATCATGGACCAGGCGGACGAGTTCCTGCCGCTGTACCTGCGCTTCATCAAGGGCGTGGTCGACTCCAACGACCTGTCGCTGAACGTCTCCCGCGAGATCCTGCAGAAGGACCCGGTGATCGACTCCATGAAGTCGGCGCTGACCAAGCGCGTGCTGGACATGCTGGAGAAGCTGGCGAAGAACGAACCCGAGCAGTACAAGCAGTTCTGGAAGGCCTTCGGCCAGGTGCTGAAGGAAGGCCCGGCCGAGGACTTCGCCAACAAGGAGAAGATCGCCGGTCTGCTGCGCTTCGCTTCCACCCAGGGCGACGACGGCGAGGAGTCCGTGGGCCTGGCCGACTACATCGGCCGCATGAAGGAAGGCCAGGACAAGATCTACTTCCTCACCGGCGAGACCTTCGCGCAGATCAAGAACAGCCCCCACCTGGAAGTGTTCCACAAGAAAGGCATCGAGGTGCTGCTGCTCACCGACCGTATCGACGAGTGGCTGATGAGCTACCTGACCGAGTTCGACGGCAAGCAGTTCGTCGACGTGGCCCGTGGTGACCTGGACCTGGGCAAGCTGGACTCGGAAGAGGACAAGAAGGCCCAGGAAGAAATCGCCAAGGCCAAGGAAGGGCTGTTGGAGCGTCTGAAAGGCGCGCTGGGCGAGCAGGTCGCCGAGGTGCGCGTGTCGCACCGCCTGACCGACTCGCCGGCGATCCTCGCCATCGGCGAACAGGATCTGGGCCTGCAGATGCGCCAGATCCTCGAGGCCAGCGGGCAGAAGGTGCCGGACGCCAAGCCGATCTTCGAGATCAACCCGCAGCATCCGCTGATCGAGAAGCTGGACGCCGAGGCCGACGAGGACCGCTTCGCCGACCTGTCGCACATCCTCTTCGACCAGGCGGCCCTGGCCGCCGGCGACAGCCTGAAGGACCCGGCCACCTACGTGCGCCGCCTCAACAAACTGCTGGTCGAGCTGTCCGCGTGACTTGTGGCCGCTCATGAGAAAGCCCGCTTCGGCGGGCTTTTTCATGGCTATGTACCCGTTACGTGTTGGTGGCGCAATTCTGCTCTTGTGGGAGCGGCTGGGCGACATTCCGATCGGCCGCGAAATTCGCGGATACAAGGTGTGCAACAACTAACTAACGTGGACAGAGCCTTTTTCATGCCCATTCCTGTATGGCTATCGTAGGGTGCGCCGCGCGCACCGCAGTGCAGGGCCTCGGTGCGCACAGCGCACCCTACACAAGCAGGCGCAGGTCAATCGGGCCCAGGCTTTTCTGCCGTCCGACGTGCAGGGCTGGAGTTCTGTGGATGATGGCTATCTAATGGCTGCTAAAGCCGGGCCACTGTCATGCCGATACGCTTCTGCCCGCCTAGAATTTCAGCCGTCGTCCTGTAGTCGCCGCCCGCATGTCGTATCTGACCAGCCTGTTCCTTCTCGACGCCGATCCCAGCCTGCTCCTGTTCGGCAGCCACAACCCGTGGCTGGTGGTGCTGTCGCTGGCGATCGCCACCTTCACCTCCGGCATGGCCCTGCAGGTGGCGGGCATGGCGCGCCTCAGCCGCAACACCCTGCACCGGCAGACGGCGCTGCTCACCGGCTCCCTGGCCCTGGGCGGCGGGGTCTGGGCGATGCACTTCATCGGCATGCTGGCATTCCAGCTGTGCGCCCCGGTCAGCTACGCGCCAGGGCTGACCCTGCTGTCGCTGCTGCCCAGCCTCGGCGCCTCCTGGGTCGCCCTGCAGCTGCTGGCCCGGCGCCAGGTGACGCGCCTGCAGCTGATCGGCAGCGGCGTGCTGGTGGGCGCCGGCATCGGCGCCATGCACTACAGCGGCATGGCGGCGATGCGCATGGCGCCGCTGCTGCGCTACGACCCCTGGTGGTTCGCCCTGTCCATCCTGGTGGCGGTGGGCCTGGCGATTCTCGCGCTATGGGTGCGCTTCGGTCTGCGCGGCCGGCTCAGCTCGGGCAAGGCGATCATGGCCAGCGGCCTGGTGATGGGCCTGGCCATCAGCGGCATGCACTACACCGGCATGGCCGCGGCGCGCTTCGTCGGCAGCCCCGATCCGGTCGGCGCCGAAGGCGACTTCAGCCTGTTCCTGGCCCTGGCCACGGCGTTGATCACCATTTCCCTGACCGTCTTCGTCGCCGGCATCAACGGCCTGCTGCGCTATCGCCAACTGTACCGCCAGATGCAGGCCAGCGAGGAGCGCCTGCGGGCCATTCTGGAGACGGCGGTGGACGGCGTGGTGACCATCGACGACCAGGGCATCATCGAGAGCATGAACGCCGCCGCCGCACAGCTGTATGGCTGGGACAAGAGCGAGCTGATCGGCCGGCACATCGACACCGTCATCCCGCAGAGCTACCGGCAGGGCATGGCCAACTACCTGCCGCAGCTGCTCAATGCCGGCGAGAGCCAGATCATCGGCGGCAGCCGTGAAGTGGAGCTGCTGCGCAAGGACGGCACCGAACTGCCGATCCGCCTGGCCATCGGCCGCGCCCAACTATTCGAGCGCACCCTGTTCGTCGGCTTCATCAGCGACATCAGCGAGCGCAAGGCGATGGAGAGGGCACTGCGCGAGAGCGAGCAGCAGTACCGCTCGCTGATCGGCAACATCCCCGGCGTGGCCTTCCGCTGCCAGCTGGACGAGAACTGGAGCATGCTGTTCATCAGCGACGCGGTGGAGAAGCTCACCGGCTGGCCGGCCGAGGATTTCGTCGCCGGCCGGCGTCACTTTACCCAGCTGATCCACCCGGACGACCAGGTGCGCGTCGGCGAGCTGGCCCGCGACGCCCTCGCCGAGGGCCGCAGCTACCAGGTGGAGTACCGCCTGACCCGCCGCGACGGCAGCGAGGTGTGGGTCTGGGAAAGCGGCAGCGGGGCGGCGGACGAGCAGGGCGCGCCACACTGGATCGACGGGGTGATGCTGGACATCACCGAGAGCAAGCTGCGCAACGCCGAGTTCGAGGGCACGGTCAACGCCATCGGCCGCGCGCTGTCGGTGATCGAGTTCGACCTGGGCGGCCGCGTGCTCAGCGCCAACCGCAACTTCCTCGAACTGACCGGCTACGAGGAAGCGGAAATCATCGGCCAGCACCACCGCATCTTCTGCGAGCAGCGCTACGTCGACAGCGGCGCCTACGACCAGTTCTGGGCACACCTGGCCCATGGCGAACTGGACAGCGGCGAATACCTCTGCCTCGGCAAGGGTGGTCGCGAAGTGTGGATACAGGCGTCCTACAACCCGATCTTCGACGCCGATGGCAAACCGTTCAAGGTGATCCAGTTCGCCACCGACCTCAGCCAGCGTCGCGAGATGGAGGAAGCGCTGCGCATCGCCAAGGAGCGCGCCGAGCTGGCCGCCGCGGCCAAGACCACCTTCCTGGCCAACATGAGCCACGAAATCCGCACGCCGATGAACGCCATCATCGGCTTCACCGAACTGCTGCTGGACGACGTTCTCAGCGAGCAGCAGCGCCGGCACCTGGGCACGGTGCGCCAGGCCGCGCGCTCGCTGCTCGGCCTGCTCAACGACATCCTCGACACCGCCAAGCTGGAGCGTGGCGCGGTGGAGCTGGAGCACGTGGACTTCTCCCTGCGCGAGCTGTGCGGGCAGGTCTGCGACGCCCTGCGCCTGGGCGCCGAAGGCAAGGGGCTGACCCTGAGCCTGGACTATCAGGAGAGCCTGGGTGACTTCTTCAAGGGCGACCCGCTGCGCATCCAGCAGGTGCTGACCAACCTGGTGGGCAACGCGGTGAAGTTCACCGAGAGCGGCTGGGTGCGCCTGGAAGTGAGCGGCGAGCCGGGCAGGGTGCAGCTGTCCGTGCGCGACAGTGGCATCGGCATCGCCGAGGACCGCCTGCAGCACATCTTCGACCCCTTCGCCCAGGCCGACGCCTCCATGAGCCGGCGCTTCGGCGGCACCGGCCTGGGCACCACCATCGCTCGCCAGCTGACCGAGCTGATGGGTGGCAGCATCCGGGTGGAGAGCCGCGATGGCGCGGGCAGCGTGTTCCATGTGCAGCTGCCGCTGCAGGTCGGCGAGGCCAGGGCAGGGGAGATCGTCACCACCGTCTGCCAGCTGCCGGAACTGAACATCCTGGCCGCCGACGACGTGCCGCAGAACATCGAGCTGCTCAGCCTGACGCTGGGCGCCATGGGCCACCGGGTCACCACCGCCGGCGACGGCGAGCAGGCCCTGGCCGCCTTCGTCGGTGGGCGTTTCGACGTGCTGCTGATGGACGTGCAGATGCCGCGCATGGACGGCCTGGAGGCGACCCGGCGCATCCGTCGCCACGAACAGGCCCACGGCCTGCGGCCGACACCGGTCATCGCCCTGACCGCCAGCGTGCTGGAGCAGGATCGCCGTGCCGCCCGCGAGGCCGGCATGGATGGCTTCGCTTCCAAGCCGCTGGAGATGGACCGGCTGCTGGCGGAAATCGCCCGGGTGATCGGCCTGGAGCCGACCGCAACCACTCAGGTGCCGGCAACCGAGCCCCAGCAAGACCTGGCCATCGACTGGCCACGCGGCATCCAGCTGTGGGGCAGCGAGCAGGCCATGGCGGCGGCGATCCGCCGCTTCCTCGCCGAGCATGCCCATAGCTGCGCCGAGGTCGAGGGCCTGCTGCGGGATGGGCGGCAGCTCGAAGCCATCGAACTGGTGCACCGTCTGCGCGGCGCCGCCGGCAACCTGGCGCTGTTGCGGGCCAGCCGCCTGGCCGGTCAACTGGAGCACGCGCTCAAGGGCGCCGTGCCGGCCTCGGTGGAAGAACTGCTGGCCGCGTTGGTGGCGGCGCTCGACGCGTTGCCGAGCGAGCTGCCGGCGGAGAAGGCCGCGGTGGAAGAGGGCGCCAGGCCCGCCATCGCCGAGGCCGAATTGTCAGCGCTTGTCGGACAGGTCCGGGGCGCCCTGCGCCACGGGGAGCTGGCCGAGGAAGCATTGCAACGCCTGAGTGCCGCGCTGCCGGCGCGTCAGGCCCATGCCCTGGAAGGCGCCATCAACGACTTCGATTTCGAGCGCGCCGACGCGCTGCTGGCCGAGCTGCTCGGCCATGGAGGCATGCCGCAATGATCAGACCCGCCGATACCCGCCCCAAGCTGTTGCTGGTGGACGACGAGCCGACCAACCTGCAGGTGCTGCGGCAGATCCTGCAGGACGATTACCGCCTGTTATTCGCCAAGGACGGCGACAAGGCGCTGGAACTCGCCGAGTGGGAGAACCCGGCGCTGATCCTGCTCGACGTGATGATGCCGGGCATGACCGGCCACGAAGTCTGCGCACGGCTCAAGACGCAGCCGGCCACCTCGACCATCCCGGTGATCTTCGTCACCGCCCTGGCCGACGTGGAGGACGAAGCCCGCGGCTTCGAGGTCGGCGCGGTGGACTACATCACCAAGCCCGTCAGCCCGCCCATCGTCCGCGCCCGGGTGCGGACGCACCTGTCGCTCGTGCGCGCCGAGGAACTGCACGAGACCCGCCTGCAGATCGTCCAGCGCCTGGGCCTGGCCTCGGAATACAAGGACAACGAGACCGGCCTGCACGTGATCCGCATGAGCCACTACACCTACGTCCTGGCCAAGGCCGCGGGCTACAGCGAGCGCGAGGCGGACGACCTGCTCAACGCCGCGCCCATGCACGACGTGGGCAAGATCGGAATCCCGGACGCCATCCTGCAGAAGAACGGCAAGCTCGACGACGCCGAGTGGGCGGTAATGCGCCAGCACGCGCAGATCGGCGCGGAAATCATCGGCGAGCACGATTCGGGGCTGCTGAAGACGGCGCGCATCATCGCGCTGACCCACCATGAAAAGTGGGACGGCAGCGGCTATCCCAACGGCCTCAAGGGCGAGGAAATTCCCCTGGCCGGGCGTATCGTCGCCATCGCCGACGTGTTCGACGCGCTGACCAGCGTGCGTCCCTACAAAGCGGCCTGGCCGGTCGAGGAAGCCATCTCGCTGCTGCGCCGCGAGAGCGGCCGCCACTTCGACCCCGAGCTGGTGGAACTCTTCATCGGCCAGATGCCGGCGATCCTCGAAATCAAGGAACGCTGGGCCGAGAAGGAATAGAGCCTGTCGTCACTCTGCAGGCAGGCGCTTGTTCACTTTCATCAGACCGGGATCGTCACCCGGCACGACACGCCATGTCCGAGCCTGCACATCGGCTCCGCGTGCCGTGCGATAGAGCGGCATCTGCAGGACGACCGCATCCATTCCAACCTCCAGCAGTCGTCCACGAGCGATCACGCCGTCGCTGAATTCCACCAGCAGCTCATCGCCCGAAGACAATCGTGCTTCGCGGGAGGCATCGAGATCGCGCAGCAGCGCGCCGGGGTACAGGTGGCTGTCGTTGGCCGAGAAACGCCGTGCGAGGAGGTGAAAGTGGGACTTTGTCGAATGTGGAACTATTTTAATTTGAAGATTTGATAATAAAAAATCACTCCTTGATTCTGATTTTTTCTTAAAATGACCTTTAATCCATCTCGTTGGCGCTCCAATAGATCGGCCACTTCCCATCCTCAGCATAACTTTGAAGTTCCACATTTACCTCCGGAAGACAATCTGGAACTCGGCCAGATCTGGAAGGCAATCTGGAACTTTGGGGGATTTGCTCGCTTAACCCTTGAGCTAGAGCTATCTCCCCGATCTGGCTTCTGTCCCGCCAGGGTCAAAATGGCGCTACCTGTTTAGTTTTTACTCAGGCTAGATAGCGCATATTGCGATTAGCAACGAAATTTAATTTCAAAAAAATATTACGCGCCCAAAATACTCAACCTTAATTGGTTCATAACCTGATCATAGGGAATGGATCATGCAAATACTCGGGCTAGAACCTACGGTAATAAAGAGAAAGAAAGGGCAGAACGAGTATCTGATCTGGAGCGCCAAGGCTGGCGCTGCTCTCACTTTGTACGAAAAGTCCCACGTCCTCTACCTGCTTCGCCAGGAATTTAATCCCCATGTGACAGCATTGAGCGGAGAGGCCTTCCAAGTGAAGACCGCCTACGGGACGGCTGTCATGCCCATTTCTGCGAAGCTTGGCGACCAACTGAAGTTAGCCGTCTTCGACGCTCCTCAGGTGATCGTGCAGCAGGTGGCAGTTCTTTGCGAACAAAGGGACTGGGTCTTGGATGTCATTACCACCTCACCACATACGGACTCCAGCCACGAATTCTGGAACTTGCTCGAGATGCAGCAGTGGCTTCTCAGGTGGGGTGGAAGTGTCCGAGAGAAAGATATTCAAATATTTGCCAAAAGTATGCGCCCAGGTCATGCATTTGCGCTGCAACAGCAATTATCAAGCGAAGATGCCGTTACTCAGCTAACTATGGTGTATGAGTTGGTGCGGCGAGGGCGACTGCTTCTTCAGGATATTTGTAGCAGGCGAATTTGTCAGGAAAGTATTTTTTTAGTTCAAGGTGATGCGGCATGACCCAAGCGAGATTTTCGATATCGGCGCTTCGAGACTCCGGCCTCGATATTGATAGTTGGCCAGAGCCAGAGATAGGTGCGCTGTCGGCTAAAGAAAGGGCGCTAGTCGAAAAAAAGATTGCTGCCGTTAAGTCCTATTTCAAGGATGGTCTTACGCTTTTCGAAATCAAAGCTAAGTACGGCATCACTAAAAGCACCTTGTACAGATTGATTGAGCGAGGTCAACGAATCGTCGATGGCCAACCTCTCGGATTTTTGGGGGCCATGCCCTACGTTAGAACTAACCCCCGCAAGGATTTGGGACAGAAACTGACTGATAACGACGCAGACAACAAAAGCGGTATCTTTTGTCGACTGCTAAACACATATCCATCGTTGAACGACACTCTCTCTGGCTTGGTAGATATTTACAGAAAGAAACAAAAAAGAATTTCGGATATTCATCAGGTGTTTTTAGACGCCTGTCGAGGCCAGGGCATTGCGGATAAGGACTACCCCTTTAGTGAAGCCGACTTCGCTAGGCGGACATTCGAAACGCATCTCAAAGCTAAATATAGGCAACACCAGGCAGAAACTGAACTTGAGAATGCGAGAAGGGTTTCTGAAAAAATTGAGCCAACCGAGGCGCTTGATGAAGTAGAAGTAGACGGGCATCAAATGGATCTTCGTTTGGTTATTGAAGAATACGACCTCTATGGAGAGCCGGTTAGATATGAGATTCTTCGTGTGTGGCTCATTCTGGTTATTGATGTTTTCACTAGGTGCGTATTGGGATATAGCATCGCTCTCGGGAGAAACTACGACCAGCAGGATGTCCTCTCAGCTATCTTCAATGCCTTAGCACCTCACGCTAGACCAAAAGCAGTTATCAAGAATGCACCGTACGAGCAAAGTGGTGGGTTTCCCTCTGAGCGCGGGGAAGAATTCGCATGGGCCACGTGGCGGTGTATCAAGCTGGACAATGCACTTTCGCACAAAGCAATTCGGGTAAAGGAAATACTTGATAAGAAGGTGGGGTGCCTAGTCGATTATGGTCCGCCTCACCAGCCAAACGCTCGCAGCATAGTTGAGCGATTCTTTAGGTTCATAACAGATAACTTTTCACATCGAGTGATTGGAACTACTGGTTCAAGTGCTAAAGATCCGGTTAGAGAGGCGCTTTCGCCATCATCCGATTCTGGGCTTTCCTTATTAATGACATTGGACGAGCTCCGACACGCTATCGATATCGTGCTATCAGATTACAACGGCCGTCCTCATTCGGGGGTGTTTGGAAATACTCCTTTGGAGCTTTTTACCTCTCGGCTCGCTAAGCGATCGCTCTTGATCGGAAGGCTCAAGCCTGAAGATCGTAACGAATACGACTTCATGAAAAAAGTCCAGATAACAACGGTTCGGTCTTCAAGTAAGGAGACAGGAGCGTATATCAATTTTGCTAACGTAAAGTACAAAGACCCCCTGATTTTGAGAAGTGACCTGGCCGGTCGAAAAATTCAGATCACGTATGATGTTAGGGACGTGTCCCATGTCCGCGCATATACGATGGATGGCAAATTTATTGGTGCGCTTAAAGCGAGCGGACCATGGGGTAGGGAGCAACACTCTCTGCTGCTCCGACAGACATTGTTTAAGGCTTTTCGAGATCGAACCATAAGATTCAAGGTTGGGCAAAGTCTATTGGACGCTTGCAACGAACTACGTAATCGGGCCGGAAAGAGTCTCACGACGAATACCGCTCATTATGAAATGACTCAATCGCTTAAGCCTCAGCAAAAAAACGGCCCTAATAAATCAGCGCCGGCGGACATTAAGCCTCTTGTTAAAGAGACTGTGGCCATGCCTTTAACCAAAGTCTTTGTTTCCTAGGGGGTATTAATGAACATCACTGATTTGCCTCCTGCAGAAATTGATATGGACGATCACCCAATCAACACTGAGCGCTATTTAATACCCACTCAGCCTATCGGCAGGCTCATGACGATATTGGAGAAAATCGTACGCCGCCGAACTTCTGGATTGCTCATACATGGCCGACCTCGCTATGGTAAATCGAAGGCAATCAAGTATTGCTCGAATGCAATAAAGGATATATTTCCTGGCCTTCCTGTGTATATATTTAGTGCGCCCGAAAAAATGACCGCTTCTGAAGATGCTTTTTATACGCAGCTGTTACAAGCGTTAGGCCATAAGCAGTTGGGCGGAAAACCGCATGAGAAACGCCAACGTATACTGAATCTTATCTATGAGCGCGCGTGCCGGTACAAAAGGCGGATGTTCCTTCTTTTCATTGATGAGGCTCAAAAATTTTTCGACAAGCACTTTGAGTGGCTCAGAGACATCTATGATAATTTAGAGTTGCATTTTGAGGTGCGACTGGTTGTGGTTCTTGTCGGTCAGCCAGAGCTCGTCATTGTAAAAGAGCAATTTCTTAGCGCACACAAGCAGTCGATTATTGCGCGCTTCATGATTCAAGACATGGAGTTCAAAGGGCTAAGCTCAGCTCAAGAGGTTGCAGAGTGTCTAGGTTGCTATGACGCAGCGGTGTACCCAGCGGACACGGATTGGACATTCACCAGGATATTTTTCCCAAAAGCATTCGGCAATGGTTTTAGGCTGGCTAAGTATGGCGAGCAGTTTTGGCGCATTTTTGGTTTGCACCATAACGAGCACGGTCAGATTAGTGATCTCAGCATTCCAATGAAATTTTTTACAAAGACTGTCGAGATATTATTCACCGAGTACAAACACCTAGACGATGCAGAGTTGATGCTAACGGATGAGCTTATCAATGAGGTGATTTCAGAGACCTGGTATTACGTCTATCAGAAAGATGTGCGCCAGATGGACTATTTGGATAACTGATGAGAATTGTTCCTTTTCCTGCATTTAGTCGCATTATTGCGAATTGCTCAATCACGCCGCGCCTTGTTCGGTTTGAGTCTGCGTACTCTGTTCTGAGCAGGTTTGCCTCTGCCAATGTTGTGTCGGGTGCTGCTGTGGTGAGCATATTCAGGAACAATTGCGAGCAATTTCGTAGATCACGCTCTCGTACCAATAACTTATCCAGTCTGTACTCAGTGAATATTGGTGCTTTCGAAAGTGAGCTTGGTTTGGCGAAAGGGGAAGTCTACGATTTGTTTTTAACGCCAAACTATCTGCACGATCACTGGTCACTGTGTGGTTTGCTTCGATTTTGTCCTGATTGCATGTCGCAAGGCGTTCACTATGCGATTTTTCAGTTCGATAAATTAGCCAACTGTCCGATTCATAAGGTGCCGCTTGAGGTGGCCTGCAGATTTTGCGGCGCCGCAACATCGTTCACCTTGGCGGCGCCGACTTTTAGGACCCCGTTCGGTTGCGCGAATTGCAAGTGTTCGCTGCTGCAGGGTGACTATCGCATGTTGAGTTCGACCCTCCAGGCGGCGAGTGGATCACCGCTCGAAGTAGAGCGCATTTACAAGACATTCAGCGCCATGGCTGGCAACCGGCTCAGCATGCCGCTTTTAGGCGCCAGTAGAGTGCGCGCTGGCCAAGTTATTCCGGCGATGCGACTTGAAGGGGGCTGCGGTGGAGAAGAGGAACAGTTCTTCTCAAATATGGTCAGCTCGCCCATGCCTTCATCCATTCTGCGATTTGGTTTCAGGAGTCGGGTCTGCCAAACGGATCTGCCACATCCTCCCGAAGTCGGAGGCGGTGAGTTCACGTTGCTCGTCGATGAATTGGCATCTGTGTTGAAATCGCTCATCCGACATCAGTGCTTTGTTGATCAGGTCCCTACAAAAAGGGTAGCAATGGTCTCTGATAACGATCTTGTCGAGTGCACGGTTCAAGCTCTGACAAGAAATCTTGAAGGGCTCAAAGTCCTGGTTTCGTGGCGAAGGTTGTGGTGTGTGAACGCCACGTTTCGGGGGCGAGCCGCTATCGGCTACGCGGTGTCATCTTGGTTGGCGCGCTTTTGCCGAGAAAGCCGGACGCTAGCGCTATCCGCCAAGGAGCGCTCATGGTTGGTTAAACATGCTTTTGCTGATGAGGTGCTGCACTCGCTAACCGAGTTTCGCCGCAATCGTAAGCTTGACGCCGAGCTCCCCATCGGTGACGACACCGCTTATGTGGCGCCCTGTTGGGCGGTCGAAGTGGATGCGGATGACCCTGAAATTCGCAGGATCAGTTACACGCGCCAGGCGGCTGTTTGACGCTTACAGCAGCTCAACCCTTGGTTTTCTTTTTCGTACGTCCCACGGCCTGCCGCTCCAGAAATTCGCACCGAGTCAGTAGCTCTTGGCGCTGCTGTTCTGATTGCGCGTAGGCGGTTTGCTGCATGTCCAGCTCAGCCACTTTGTTGTTTAACTGTTGCTGAAGGGCCCGCTGCTCGCGCAGCTGCTGCTGGGCTTCGCTCAGCAAGCGGGCATTGTCGCGATTGAGTTGAGTCAGTTCGTCCTGCTTGATCATCAGAGTTTGTTGCAGCTGGCGTATCTCGGCCTGAAGCAGGCTGGTCTGGGCTTCATGGCGGCGCTGCTCCTGTTCACGCTGCTCCTTGCTGGCCTGGCGGTAATGCTCCATGCCATCACGAGCGTGCTGATGCAAGTCTTCGAGCGACTGGATCCGCTCATCGCGCTCCCGCACTCGCACCTGCAGATCCTGCAGGGATTGCACCATCCGGGCGTTATCGACTTCGACGGCCTGGCGCTGTTGTTGCTCCTGGAGAGTCAACTCTTGGGCCGCTTGCAGCTGTAGAGCCAGGACTGAGCACTGAGATTCGAGGTCTCGCATCCGGGCCTCGAGTACGGCCGATTGTTGCTGTACTGCCGCGCGTTCGCGTAGCAGCGCTTCGTGGGCCTGGGCCACGGACTGCTGTGCTTCGGCTTTCAATTGGCCCAGTAGCTGCTCGATGAGGCCGGTTAGCGGCGTGCTCAGCGCATCGCTGGAGATAGCCTGTTCGACGCTTTCCAGCTCCTTCAAATAGCGGTGGATGGTGGTCTTGGAACCGGTGTTGCCCAGCTCGATGCGCACCGCATCAATACTGGGGTGGACGCCGCGGGCGAGGAGGGCATTTCTGGCTTTCTGCACGATCGCTTTGTTGATGCCGCCGCGGGCCATAAGTGGGACTCCTGACGATTTCGTTCTGTGGTATGTACCATGTAGATACATAGCACTTTATCAAATATTTTCTCTTTGATCCGCTCGTATTCTAGAATTGGGTAATCACGAATTATCCAAGGTGAAGCGGCTTTTTCGTCGTTTGGCAGTCGCTCACCGGTACACCAAGGGGATGAGCTCAGATGAGCCAGGAGATTGAGCGGTACCTGCAGGCCGGCACCCGCGCCAACACGCGGCGCAGCTACCAGCAGGCGCTCGAGCACTTCGAGGTGACCTGGGGTGGCTTCTTGCCGGCGACCAGCGATGCCATCGTGCGCTACCTGGTCGACCACGCCGCCACGCTGTCCAGCAACACGCTCAAGCTGCGCCTGGCAGCCCTGGCGCAGTGGCATGTCAGTCAGGGTTTTCCGGATCCAACCAAGACCCCACTGGTCCGTCAGGTCCTCAAAGGCATCCGTACGCTGCATCCGCGTCAGGAGAAGCAGGCCGAACCCTTGCAGCTGCGCCAGCTCGAGCAGTGTGTGCTGTGGTTGGAGCAGGCCGAGGGGAGAGCACGAGCGGAGGACGACTGGCCGCGGTTGCTGCGCTGTTGCCGCGACCGTGCACTGGTTCTGATTGGCTTCTGGCGGGCGTTCCGCAGTGATGAGTTGTGCCGCCTGCAAGTCGAGCACATCCAGGTGCGGGCCGGGGAGGGGATGCAACTATTTCTGCCGTGGAGCAAAGGCGACCGCGACAACCAGGGCCAGACCTTCAGCGCGCCGGCGTTGGCCAGGTTGTGCCCAGTACAAGCCTACGTCGACTGGATCAGCGTGGCGGGCATCGCGCGTGGGCCGGTATTCCGTGGAATTGATCGCTGGGGGCATTTAGGTGAGCAGGGTTTGCACCCAAATAGCATTGTCCCACTCATGCGCGCCGTACTGCAGGCGGCAGGGCTGCCTTCGGAGCTGTACAGTAGCCACTCGCTGCGCCGCGGGTTTGCCACCTGGGCCACCCGCAGCGGCTGGGATCTCAAAGCGCTGATGCAGTACGTAGGCTGGAGCGATGGCCAATCCGCATTGCGCTATGTGGAGAGCACAGGAGTGTTCCCTGGGCAGCTGAGTGCGCTACAACACATCTCAAACTGGCCCGAGGGACTGCCATAAGACCGCCTTCCGCTACCCCAATCTGCACCTAGCTGCGCACTGGGAACACCAGCTCGTCATGTGCGGTGCAAATGAGTCGATGGTCCAGCACATGGAAAATTGCAGGGTTCTTGGCATCCTGGGCACCCACAAAGAAGAGGTAACTGCGGGATGCCTGCTTGTCTTTTTTGGCTTTTATGTTCTCTTGGCGGGCTATTTCCAGCTCATTTTTCAGTCGCCCGCGGGCAGCTGCTGACCACTTGCTCCAAAGGACGACCACCTGGTAAGGCGTTAGTTTTTTTTCCTCCCATTCGCCCGCGTTGAGTGAAATGGTCAAGTGTTCGGGCGATTCAGCGGCTGGCGTCCAGGCCAGTTCTCCATAGAAAACACGCGCATTAGGACATGGCTCCAACCCTTTCGACCGAAGTTTCTTGAAGGCGGTTTGATAGGTCGTTGGGGCAATACCTGGGATGGCTAAAGAAAGATGCCTATCGAAGGGGAAGCGCAAAAAAGCGCGGCAGATAGGACGAATACTGTTTGCTGCGCGTCGTCCCTCTCGGCGCACCAGGCCAGTGGCTCCATCCGACCGCCTGACGCTCTGTGTCTGAGACTCGGTGTGAGGTAGCGCAGGATCGACGATTGTACGGTCTTCAATCAGCTGCAGCCGGGCGGGTGATAAACCTGGCGAGGTCTCCAACTCCTGCTGAACACTGCCGCGCTTGCCCTGCGCTATAACCTTGATTTCGCCCTCCACCTCACAACCTGAGACGTGAGGGTCGCGCAGTTGAAAGTGAGCCCGAACCAAGTTCTCCGGGCGGTAGGAGCGCGGGAAGGCCTGAGTTTGGCAACCAGGGCATTGGTAGCCATAGGTATCCACTGCCGCCAGCAGTTTAAGGTCCTCGGCCTCAACAATTTCCTGGGTAATACGATCACGAGCGTTGTCCATGACGCTGACGTCTCCATGGGGGTGGGTGTTCGGCTTATGCAGCTCACCGCATACTGTCCGAATGGATTGGACTAAATAAAGGGGTGAAATGGTGAGCGATGAGCTTTATGTTTCCGTCGACGTAGAAACTTCCGGGCCGGTACCGGGCATCTATAGCCTGCTTTCCATCGGCGCTTGCGTCGTCTCAGAGCCCGCCCAGTCAATCTATCTCGAGCTCCAGCCAGACGGCCTACAGCACGATCCGGAGGCTGTCGCCGTAACTGGCCTTGACCTCACCAAGCTCGAAAACGAAGGACTAGCCCCACAGACGGCGATGCTCAAGCTGGAGCAATGGTTGAACCAGCTATGTTCGGCAGATCAGAAAGTCGTTTTCGTGGGGCTGAATGCCCCGTTTGACTGGTCGTTCATCAACTACTACTTCCATAAGTATTCTGGGGCGAACCCCTTTGGGTTCACCGCACTCGACATGAAGGCGTATTACATGGGGGTTACCGGATGCCGCTGGAAGGAAACTAAATCCTCGCAAATGATAGCTCGGCTCAACCCCCAAAGCGCACCCAACCATAACGCGTTGGACGACGCACGATTTCAGGCGGAGCTTTTTGCGCTAATGCTGGCAGAAGGGTGTAACCGCTAACCTGGCCAGCTACCCCATGCAGCTTCAACATAACGCCCCTCCCTGAAGGACCAAGCCTTTATGCCTTCAGGGCTGCTGGAGTTGCCCACGATGATTGCCAGCGGGTGCGGCAGATCTCGCGTGTAGCGCGCTGCAAACCTGGAAAAACTCCCGACATCAGTGGGGGAGATCATAGGAATGCTTTGCGGGTGAGTATGCCAGTACCCCACCAGTCGGAGCCCGGCAGCATTGGCTCGTTCAATTTCATCTCGGCAGCGGTGGGCATTCAACTCCAGCCAAGTTCTTCCAGCCCGATCATCTCGATGGGGAGGAGTCGCCAAGGCAAGTACCAGTCCGGCAGCGCTTGCGGGGTCGACAAATAGCTGTCCCCCACGCTCCACATCGAAGCGCCTCTGCCGATAGCGCTCCAACAGGTTCGCAACGTCCTGCGATACCAACAGATGAGTGTCCACCCCGGGCCAGCTCCATTGCCAGGCGATTGCCGTCATCGAGCTGTCTCCAGCTGCTCCGGCCAATCGCGCTCCAACTGAGCTTGCTGCATGCCAGCAGGTAGTTCAGGCCCCAGATACTGCCCTCCCAGCGTCGCCACGTCGTGGGGGCCATTGATGCTGCTGACCCAGATTGGGGCTCCAGTGCCGCCGCTCAATGCTCGTAATGCGGCCTGAGAGACCATTGAAGCAATGTTCACCATTCCCAGAGAACCTCCTGGGATGAAACTCTCTCCACAGGCGGGAAGGGCGACAACGCCACCTTCCGGCCACTCGGTGAGCTTGTGCCTAAATTCACCGTTTTCTGTGAATAGGCCTCGAGCATCAAATGCACCCGATGGGGCAAGGAGCACATGCCCCACCTGCGTATGAGGTTCGCTCCAGGCCTGGAGTAGACCCCAGGATGTGCCATTCGACTTGGAGCTCCACAGAGCCACCTCTGACTGCCAATCCGCAGTGGTAACTACGACCAGATCCGCTTTATCAAATACTTCGGGATTCTGGTACATCACCACTTCAGCGAAGTCTGCGAACGCAGCGACCTCCGTGGTAGGTAGGTCTTTGCGAATTCGCTCCTGAAGCGCTTCGGCCTTGGCCAGGCCTAGGTCATCGGCCCCGAGTACATGCCTGCCGAGATTCGCCGACACCAAGTAATCCGGGTCAATGAGTGTCAGATGCCCAACACCCGAGCGTGCCAACTGTAGGGCAACCGTGCTACCCAACGAGCCCACTCCAACACAAACTACGCGAGCCGCTTCCAGGTTCTGCGCCACACCGCTGAGGTCACGGGACAAAATCTCTGTCCGATCCAGTACATCCAGGGTCGTTGCTCGGATCAGAACTGGGGGATGGCTGACTGCTACTGCTGGCCGGCGCCGAGCTGAACGCAGGTAAAACTTTGATCCTCGATCCAACTGCGGGCCGTACGCGCGAACGTTAAGGCAGTAGATCGGAGCACCGGCATCTCCCGGAAGCTCCAAAGCGATCCAGCGGTTAGGTAGTGAGCCACGCTCATTGAACCAAGCCAGCAGCTGCGCGCTGTCGCCAGGAGCAAGGTGTGGAATGAGCCATGTGAGCACTAACTCAGGGGCCGGAATGCGCAGGTTCGGATAACTCTGAAGCTTTGCGTAGAAGCCTGGCGTCTCGGGAGCACGCATCCTGGGGGATCTGCCAATCGTGCGTCTGCAGTGTCTTTTCAGTGATGACAGATCTGTTGCGAGCCAGACTGTTTCCTGGCCGGACGGCAACGCTTGTCGAGGATCGCTTAGACCAAACAGCTTCGAGGCAGCTTGAGGGCGATCCAGAAGAATAAGGTTTTGTAGAGACAGCCCCTGCTGCCTCGACCAGTAGGATGTGATTTCGCGCCGAAATTCGGCTTCCCGGGCAGCCGCGCATGACCCCATTTGGGACAAGCTCACGATCTTGCGTAACCGAGCAAGGCTATCCGACACCACGTATTCAGGGGTGCCCATCACTGGGCGCTCTTGGAAGCCATGCAGACAAAGCCCGACGTCCATGGCGTGGGGCCATATAAGCCATGGCGAAGGTTCGACAGTAAGCCTTAATCCGCCGCGGGGGAAATTCCTCGGAAAGCTAATACGTAGCCGACGCTCTGTGCCCGTATAGTCAACGGGCAAAGGAAAGTAATAACTCGCAGCTTCGTCAGCCCGTGTGGTCGCAGGCTGAAGCAGTGCAAGTGCGGCATCTTCGCCAAGAGCGCCTCGCAGCGCGGCTATGCCCCGCTGCAGAGGCGTCTCCATCTGATCAACCAAGACGCCCAACTGGCTTCACATCCTCTTGTGAATTCGCTGTTCCGCTGACACCGCCAAACAGTGCGCCCATCGATGTGGAGTTTCGGGTGGTTCCATCCGGGCGGCCTGGCATCGTCCAGTTGGACGGAATCTCGCCATTCACTGCCGAGATGAAGGCAGGGCCGATGCCAAAGTTTTCCTGAACTGCCTTGGCAAAGGCCTCTGCGGACTCGAAGCTCTCAAGCCCCATTGACACGGATGCGCTGGCATTCGAGTGCCAGTCTTGGAACGCCCGGCGGTAGCGATGTCCTTCACTCGGTCTATTCCATTTCTCCGCGAAGTTTTCACCGCTGTCGGCGGGGTTGCAGACCAAGCATTCGTTCCCGCGGTGTTTGACGTGATCTGGCATCCTCCGGACGATTTCGAGGATCGCGTCCAGCGGCCTTAGCGGCCTCGACTGAGACTCTTTCGCCACGTCCAGGTAGGCATGAGTGGCGAGTGTAGTGATGACTGCTGAAATAGGCCGGAAGCTCTCATTCTTGGTCCGAATGGCCCACTCATCCCGATGCCGCTTCAGCAGCTTGATCGTCGCCCGAAGTGGGTCTTGATCGAGGTACTCCTCATATTGAGGCAACGGATCCTGAGTGGCGGCATCAAAGGCACGCTGACTTTTCGCGACAGCCAGGTGCTCCTCGAAGGAGATCGTCTGGGTAGAAGCGACCTGCAGCCAGTTAGAGTAGGGGATGGGGCTGCTCGCCTTCCATCCTGTCTCCCGATCTGGCACTTCCAGCTTACCTTCGCCATTGCCCTGAGAGTTCCCATTGATGGCACGCGCTGGCGTGACATCAATATGGAAGCCGGGGTTTTCGTCGGCATAGACGATCCGGATGCCGCGACGCAGCGGTTTGATTTCTTCCTGAACGCGGCTGCCGGCTCTGAATCGCTCTTCGATAGCCTCCAGAATTGCTTGAGCGTCCGCCCCCTGAGCATGGGGAAGCCAAATGATCGCGTCCGCATCGATGGTGTCCAGATCCTCGGGAGCACCAGAAACGGGTTTAATCGTCGTCTTCAGGCGCATGGAGCCCTGAGGAAAAATATGTGCTCCTGCCAGTAGCGGATCGCTGGATGCATTAAGGATTTTCTGCAGTTGGGAGTATCGATCGCTGATCTTCTCGTACTGTGCTTCCGACAGCGAGATCTCCCGTGCTGCGCGGAGCAGAAAGTGTTCCCAGCTCCCGCGCTTGGTCTGTTCATTGCTCATGGACATCAGCGGATCTCCTGGGCCGGGCGGCCCAACTGTAGTGTTGGCGTGAACCTGTTTTGGTTGTCTTTGTCTCGATCGAAAATCAGGTAAGGGTGCCGATGTTGCGTGGTAAGCAAGGCACCGAATTCAATTGCCAACGCAGCTGGGATGGCTGCAAACACATGAATTGTGTCCGCCGTCGCGGCCTCAAGTCGGCTCAAGTGCATTTGTAGGGCGTCGCGAAAAGCGTGAATCACGCGACGGTTCTGAACCATCGCGTAACTCGGTTCTGGGATGCTTAACTCTGCGATACGTGCGCCAGGTAGTGCCTCCTCGACGTCGCGAAGCGGGACCTGAGCGGAGATAGACAGCACCAGTGCAAGCTGGCCATCCCCATCCACAGGGGGGCGGAACAAAAACTCCGGTGGCTCAGCTGACTGATTAGGCCAACGTAGCTGATGCTCGCGGTTGAACGAGAAGAGCAGGCGCTTGGAGCGATCGCCTAAGGACTGTCCCAGCATCATCAGCGCTGGGATATCTGCCAATCCCACCACGGCCAACGTAGGGGAGTCCCCATAGGCTCCTCCACGACGCCTTAGCTGCTGCTCTAACTCGTGCTGAACGCTGTCCTGGATGCTCTGCCAGTAGTGGGCATCCCTGCCACGATGACTGGGGGCCGGAAAAGTAATCTTGATGGCATGATCGAATGCAGTTAGTCCCTCTGCGGACATCGCAACCAACAGATCACGAATAGGGATATCGTTGATCGTCGCGAAATGCTGACTCTGCACAATCAGCGGAATGGCTCTGCCGCCGTCAGGCGTGGTTGCCGCAAGCCGGACTCGCTCCAGATAAGCCTGGTGCAGGCCACTTAGATCGCTTTCCGGGTATCCGTCAGCATCGCGATCGATTTTGTCGTGGCAGCCTGGGCAGAGAAGCATGAGATTAGCCGGGTCATTGGTAAGCGACTCGGCCTTGGCTTCATTATGGTCAGTTTTGCCTCTCGGGCCCTTCGGGCTAGCGGGCAGGATGTGAGCTACCTCGCCCCATTTCATGGGCTTTCCTGCACGATAGTCGTACATGAGGTCGGTGCCGCACAGCTCACAATGACCAGCAGCCTGGGTCCACACGACGCGCTTTGTCACGTCGTCAGTGTCGTAACGACCGGTGGCAGGATTGGCTTTCTTTTGTTTTCCCACTAGGCCTCCTCAAGGCATCTGGATCGCTGATGCGTACTGGCTCTTTGAGATCAAGTGAGGTCGCAAAACCGGATTTCAAGGGGAGGGAAGCGAAGCGGCTAAAATATGATCTTGTCGCGCTTAGAGGGGTTGAGCTTCGCCCGGAGGTAACTATTGAAAACAGGGAGCAAATCGATCCCACGCTTTCTCGAGCCGTAGTAGTAATTTGCACAAACTAACAGCGCCAAGAGGCTGAACGGAGCCCAACTAATGAAAAGTCCGGTGTTCCACAAGCCCTATCTTCTACTTGAGCTTGCCCCTGACCGACGCAAGCGCAAGCGCCAACTGGGAAGGATAGTGACTGACGTTCCGCTTCGTTCTGAAGGAAGGTCTTCGGACCATACCGAGATCTACTCAATCATCTGGATGCTTCGGACTGACTGCCCCGAACAGATGCAGCCGATCAAGGTGGTTCACTCGGACCGTCCAGATATTCAACTTCAGTGCGCAAACTTAACGATTGGGATCGAAATCACCGAGGCCGTTTCCAGTAACAACGCCAGCATGGATCGGTTGCGCGAGACAGAACCGCATCTGTGGCGAACACCTGATGACGATATCGCCATCTTCTTTCCGCGCAGGGCCGGCGTGGGCGAGGACAAGCTCACAGCCAAAGCCCAACGCCAACTGATACGGGACAATCAACCCGGTGAGCCATGGTGCGGCAATGGCGCCGAGAGCTGGGCCGAAGCGATGGCATACTTCGTGTCGAAGAAGATTAAGAAAGCAGATGGTTACGCCCGATTCGATCAGAATTGGTTGCTTATCTATGACAACTGGAATGAGCCTAGCCGCCGAGTTGACTTGGCGGACGCCGTTCTTGACCGCATATTCCAGTCGGAGGGAGTCTTCAACACCTTCGACAGGGTAATGATCCAAGATGGCCATTCCCTAGCGAGTTTCTGCGCATCAGGCATTCGCAGGCAGCGGAGGCCCCGGCACGGCAGATAACTGAGCCGTCGACCTCACCAGAGGGTTGTCATGATGAAGAAGCTTATTGAGCAAATTGGACTGCCCCAGAGCCATTACAACCTGCACCTAGCGATCAAGGCGGGACTCCCCGCTGAGCTAACCGCTCGTCTGGGTGAGGTGCTGGATGTTGATTCCGGCACCGTAGCAGGCTGGATCGGAAAGGTTCCGGAGGCCTCCCTCATGACCCCTGCTGAGGGCGATGCGTTTTGCCGACTCGCGGACTTGGCCGACGTGCTGATCAACGTGCTGGAGGCAGATCACGCCGCAGCGACTCGCTGGCTCACGTCGCCTAATATCGCGTTAGGAAACCTGCAGCCCGTTTCCCTGCTGAGCACCGAGGTCGGTGGGCGGGCTGCACGCCAAGTGTTGCTTGCTATCGAGCATGGTCTGCCGGCCTGACTGAAGGTCATCTTCAAGCAGGCCTTGGCAGCGGAGCTCTGCATCCAGTGGAGTCACCAGCGGCCACCGATCATGAATCCAGGCGTACTCCGCCGGCGGGTCTGAGCCAGCGCGGAGAGGTGACCTCAGACCTATTCACTTCGGGGCCGCGCCCAGGTGCCGAAAAGCTGATGGCAGTGATCCAGCATCAACGAGCGGGAAGGGCGGGACGCTGTGCGTTTTGGCCGAGTGTCGAAGAAGCCGAAGCGGGCGATGCGACGTGACATGTTGAGCCCGCGCTATACAACTTGTTGGGACGAGCTAATTGGCGTGCAAGGGTAATTTCGCTTGTCAACGAGGTGCTGGTGATCATGACCGAGTTGGGTGAAACTCACTGCATCCGGCTTTCTGGGGGAGATGGTAATGACAATGCCAGATGAGCGCTCACGCGCGGTGGTACAAACCCGGGATTTCCTCGTCAAGTTGTCGCGGGATAGCAGCCTGCCCGAGCAGGTGCGGGACGATGCAAAGTTTCTGTTGCGCCACTTCCCTTCGCGAGATGACGTAATCCTGGCCGGGAGGATAGAAGAACAATCGGAGACCTTGCCATTGGGGACTATGGGACCAGTCTTCAGCTCCACATTCAAAGAGTTCGTTCCGACTTCTGCCGGCCAGAAATGATAAAGGCGGCCTTAGGGGCCGCCTCGAACCAAGTTTCATCACCGGTACAACGCCCGGGAGAGGAAGCTCTTGGGCTGCGCGTATAGGATAGCTGTCAGGGCGTCGTGAAACTAGGTTATTTCGCAGGGGGCTTCGAAGCGGAACCGTCCCACATGCTCACAAGCTCATCTATACGATCTGGAATCTGCGGCGAGTTGCTGAGCACGATACAGCGGGCGGAGCCGACATATTCTTCGATGAGATAGAGGCTGTCTCCGACGTCAACACCCAGCTCCTGGAGCACCTCATCGGGGATACGAATGGCTCCATCGCCATCCCAGTCTTCGATTACCACCTGCACGGACTTCATCTAGGTATATCTCTCACCGGCTTCCCTTTAGGCTCGTGATTTCTCGTTGGATCTTTTTCAGCAGCTCATCAGGCTTCAGTCCAGGCGTCTGCTTTTGATATGCCAGAACCAGCAGGGTCAGAGGATGAATGCCGACCACTTCGGCGATCTGCTCAACCTTTTCGATGGATGGCTTCCACTTGCCACGCTCGATCGCGCTGATGTAGCTCTGGCTGGGCCCCAAGCCTTCCTGAGGCAGCTCCTTCGAATTTCGCAGATTCTTGATCACCAGACCAAGGGCTTCGTTGAGTTCCATTTTGCTGTCTCGCAAAAGGAACGATGAAGCCTTTTTAGCGCCTCTGGGGCTATGCTATATATAGCTTAAAAGAGGGTGTGCTGATGTTTATCACGTACAGGCGCGCTGAAATCGCGTATCCGCCGCTGCTGGGAGAGGGCACCCAAATGTGGCGATTCGTCGAATTCGAGGAGCATCGTCCTTGGTTCTACGTGATGATCAACCGGCGCCAGAAGGCATCAGCATGGAGAACGATGCTTCTCATTCCCTCAGAAGAAGAGCTCGAAGACATGCTGAAGAGGCGCGCAGCTGGGACGCTGATCGAAGCGGTCCAGGTTGTACTGCCAGCCCGTCTGAATGGATCCAATGACTGGACGATGGAGAGGCTCATAGAGCTGGTCAGGGTCTATGACCAGGACGAGCGAATCTTGGGTTATGACTTCACTACAGCTTCAGGCCATACGTATTCTCAGAGAGAATGTGGGCACACGCTGGATGCAGCTAAACATCAGGTTTATAGCTCCTCAATGTGTTCTGCCTGATTGTGCCGGGAGCGGTTGGGCTGGCAGAGAGATTTCTCTCCATGGACGCAGAGGTGATGCTTCTAGCCCATTGGCGGTAAGTCAGCATGAAACGACTTAACGAGTTGATCCTGGAAACTAGTCAGCGCTTTCCAGAGGGAGAAGTGCTTACCCCGGAACGATTCCTGAGTTTGGGGAGCCGTGCTGCCGTATCGCGATGTCTGTCCCGCTTGGTGCAACGTGGCTGCCTGATCAGGGTCTCGCACGGGATCTATGTGATGCCAATAGCCACAAAATTCGGTCCACCTGACTTCCGTCCTCCAGCACCCTACAAGGTTATTCAATCGCTAGCAGCTGTCACGAACGAAGTCATTGTTCGGCACGGGGCTTATGTAGCGAATGCGCTAGGTCTAACGACTCAGATGCCTTTGCGCGAAATTTTCCTCACCAATGGTCACGCCCGCACGCTTCAGTTTGGTGCTTATCAGGTTGAAATCAGGTGCGCGCCGGCATGGCTAATGTCGCTTGGAGCGACGCTGGCTGGGGATGCAGCTCGAGCGCTGGCATGGATCGACGCGCCCTTTGCAATGCAGGCCGCGGCGAAACTTCACGCCTTGCTGCCCGATAGCGAATGGCTGGCGTTAACGTCGGCACAAGGATCTATGCCGGAGTGGATGGCTGATGCAATCTGCGCTCAGTCGAATCGCGCTTGATCCGTTGAGCCCGCTCCCAGTACGACGCCGCTCTGACTGATTTTTCCTAGCTGCTGACCTCGGCGACGGGGCAATCGGACAGCATCAGTTTAGACGTCCAGAGGGGGATTCTATAATCGCTCTATAATTAACTATAAAGCCCACTCTAGAGCACCTGTCGGCGTCCAAGTTTTTCGCCGGAATTTCTAGCAGCTGGTGTCTTCCTCATGAGACAGGCGTCTGTGCTTGTCTGGTTGTTCAGCGCATGATGCTCTGCGCGATCATGCCCCATAGAGCCTTGGAAACTTCATGTGGAAGCTGGTGATGCCCTCGGCCGAGGTGCACCAGATCCGCCCTCCGTGGGACTCGACGATCGATCTAGTGATCGCCAGCCCAAGACTCAACCATATGGATGCGCCGTAAAATACTAAAAGCCACCCTGGCTGGAGAGGGCCCTGGAGTCCAGGGTTTCCTCCAGACCTTTGCAGTTTGATCTTGAGGGAACCATGACGAGAGATGCACTAGAGCAGAACCAAGTACCGATCTACTTCGTGGCAGTGATTGTCGCGGCGATTGGTGGGCTATTAGCTCCGACCGCAGCTCAGGGGCTGTCGGCCCTGGTTACGCCCGCCATCGCTGTATTGATGTATGCAATGTTCCTTCAAATTCCGTTACTGAATTTGCGGGAAGGCTTGCGCAACAGATTCTTCATGGCAGCGCTCCTGATCGCCAACTTCGTTCTGATTCCCCTGTTGGTTTGGGCGCTGACCCGTTTCCTGGAAGGCCAGCCGGCCATCCTGATCGGCGTGCTGCTGGTACTGCTCACCCCCTGCATCGACTACGTGGTGGTGTTCACCCATATTGGCCGAGGTGATTCTCGCCTGATCCTTTCAGCGACCCCTATTTTGCTGCTGCTCCAGCTTGCCTTGCTGCCGCTCTACCTCAGCCTGATGCTGAGCGGCTCCTCTGGAGTGGTCGTGTCGATAGGCCCCTTCGTTGAAGCCTTTCTAGCTCTGATCGTGGCCCCACTGATCCTGGCCTTGCTGACTGAGGCTTTAGTCAAACGCTCCGCTGCGGTGAAGGTATGGGCTGACGCCTGGGCCTGGCTACCAGTGCCGGCAATGGCGGCAGTGTTGATCACCGTGGTCGGCTCACAGATTGCGCCCGTGGTGAATGAGTTCGACAGACTTGCCCCAGTGCTACCGGTCTATATCGCCTTTGCTTTCCTGGCTCCGATCATCGGTGCCTGGGTATCCAGAGCATTTCGACTTCCTGCCGGCGCAGCAAGAGCGGTGACCTTCAGCTCCTCGACCCGCAACTCGCTGGTGGTTCTGCCACTAGCACTGGCGCTGCCTGAGGATTTGCGCGTCCTAGCCGCCGCCGCAGTAATCACTCAGACCCTGGTCGAATTGGTTGCTGAACTGATCTACGTGCGGGCTGTGCCGACGTTTCTTTGCCGTGACCGCTCAGAGGTGAGCGAATCACTTAGTCGCTGAATTAGGGTCGAAGAAAGGGGGGCCATTAGGCAGCCCCTTACGAGGCTGGCGTCGAGTGCCGAGGTAGCGCGATAGAAATCAGAGCTGCCAGCAGCACGAAACCACTGGAAACCCACAGGCAGGCTTCCAGCCCGTACTGCTGGAACACCCAGCCGGAGAGCAGCGTGCCGAGTAGGCGCCCCAAGGCGTTGGACATGTAGTAGAAGCCCACGTCCAGGGACACCCCGTCCTCCTTGGCATAGCTAACGATCAGGTAGCTGTGCAGCGACGAGTTCACCGCGAACAGCACACCGAACAGCATCAGCCCGCCCAGCAGTACCACCTGTGCCGACCAGCCGGCGCTCAGCCCTAGAGCAATCAGCGCCGGAAAACCGGCCAGGGCCAGAGCCCAGGAGAAAGCAGCGCGGCCATCAGGCACGTGCCCGCTCTTCTTGCCGGTGATACTGGGGGCGAAGGACTGCACGATGCCGTAGCCGATGATCCAGGCGGCAAGGAAGCTCCCAACCAGCCAGAAGTCCCAACCGAATACGGTGCTCAGATACACCGGCAGCGCCACCACGAACCACACGTCGCGAGCGCCGAAGAGGAACAACCGGGCGGCCGAGAGGATGTTGATCGCCCGGCTCTTGGACAGCATGTCGCGGAACTTCGGCTTGGCCTTGGCCTTGCCGAGATCCCTCCTCAGCAGCACCAGGCTGCCCAGCCAGATCAGAGCCAGTACCGCCGCCATGGACAGCACTGCGCCCGTGAAGCCGAGCAAGGCCAGCAGCGCACCACCGAGGAAGAAGCCCACGCCCTTGAGCGCGTTCTTCGAGCCGGTGAGGATGGCCACCCACTTGTACAACGTACCCTGTTGGTTGTCCGGCACCAGGAGCTTGATCGAGCTCTTGGCGGACATCTTGTTGAGATCCTTGGCGATGCCAGACAGCGCCTGGGCGCCCATTACCCAGGGCACGGTCAGCCATGCGGCCGGCACCGTCAGCATCAGCAAGGCCAGCACCTGCATACCCAGGCCGATGTTCATGGTGCGGTTGAGGCCGAGGCGTGCGCCGAGATAGCCGCCCACCAGATTGGTGATAACGCCGAATATCTCGTAGAACAGGAACAGCGCAGCGATCTGCAGTGGCGTGTAGCCCAAAGTGTGGAAGTGCAACACCACCAGCATGCGCAATGCGCCGTCGGTAAGGGTGAACGCCCAGTAGTTACCGGTGACCAGCAGGTACTGACGCACTTCCACGGATAGGGCTGACAACGCCTTCATGATTGCTGATTACTCCGCCGCGCCGACCAGCCGGGCCAGCTCCGCCGCGCGGTTGGCGTACCCCCACTCGTTGTCGTACCAGGCGTAGATCTTCACCTGGGTGCCGGCTACCACCAGGGTCGACAGGGCGTCGATGATCGAGGAGCGCGGGTCGGTGCGGTAGTCGATGGATACCAGCGGACGCGCCTCAAAGCCCAGGATGTTCTTCAGCGGGCCTTCGGCAGCTGCCTTGAGCAGAGCGTTGACCTCTTCGGCGGTGGTCCCACGCGCTACCTCGAACACGCAGTCGGTCAGCGAGGCGTTGGCCAGCGGTACGCGCACGGCATGGCCGTTCAGCTTGCCGCGCAGCTCGGGGAAGATCTCCGCGATGGCCGTGGCCGAGCCGGTGGTGGTCGGGATCAGGCTCATGCCGGAGGCGCGGGCGCGGCGCAGATCCTTGTGCGGGGTGTCGAGGATGCTCTGGGTGTTGGTCAGATCATGGATGGTAGTGATCGAGCCGTGGCGGATACCCAGGTTCTCGTGGATCACCTTGACCACCGGCGCCAGGCAGTTGGTGGTGCAGGAGGCGGCAGTGACGATGCGGTGCTGCGCCGGGTCGAAGAGGTGCTGGTTGACGCCCATCACCACGTTCAGCGCGCCTTTTTCCTTGACCGGTGCGCAGACCACCACGCGCTTCACGCCCTGATCCAGATAGGTCTGGAGCACGGCGACAGTCTTCATCTTGCCACTGGCCTCGATCACCAAGTCGCAGCCGCTCCAATCGGTATCGCCGATGGCCTTGTTGGCGGTGACGCGAATACGCTTGCCATCGATCACCACGTTCTCGCCATCGCTACCCGCTTCGTGCTGCCAGCGGCCATGTACTGAGTCGAAGTTCAGCAGGTGGGCGTGGGTGGCAGCATCGCCAGCCGGGTCGTTGATCTGCACGAACTCCAGCTCGGGCCAGTTCCAGGCAGCGCGCAGGGCCAGGCGGCCAATACGGCCGAATCCGTTGATACCGACTTTGATCGTCATGGTGCGGTCTCGCGTAAAGGTGTGGTCAGTTGGTCGCGTCGAACTGGTTGATCCAGTTGAGATGCGCTGGATGCTGAATGGCTTTGGGGCGCAGGGCCTGCACCAGGGCGATGGCATCGACACGTGGGATGCCTGCCTCGATCAGAATGCGTGCAGCGATCAGCCCGGTACGACCGGAACCACCCTTGCAGTGGATGGCCAGCGATTGGCCCGCGCGAAGTTGATCGAGGATCGCCTGGCGGGACTCTCGCCAACCCTGGCCGAAATCTTCGAGCGGCACTTGCTCATCGGACACCGGCAGGTGATACCAGCCGAGATCAAAAGCCTGGCAGTGCTTGGCAATCTGCTCGGCGCCATTGGCGGCCAGCTCGCTCTGCGGCATCAGGGTGATGACCGCCGAAGCGCCGGCTTGCTTGAGCGCAGCCAGCGCCTCCTCAAGCGAGGTGTCCTTAGTGCCTGGGCAGGGCGTGAAGATCAGCTTGCCAGGAATACCGGGGATGCTGAGCAGGTCGTGCGGATGACTCATCTAAGGTGTTCCTTCGATCAGATAGCGCGCTGATTGACGCGCTTGGAGAGTTCTTCCGCCGATTCCTTGCGCTCGGAGTAGCGGTCAACCAGGTAGTCAGAGCGATCGCGCAGCAGCAGGGTGAACTTGACCAGTTCCTCCATCACATCCACTACACGGTCGTAGAACGAGGACTGCTTCATCCGGCCGTCCGCGTCGAACTCCAGATAGGCCTTGGGCACCGAGGACTGATTGGGGATGGTGAACATGCGCATCCAGCGGCCAAGCACTCGCAGCTGGTTGACCACGTTGAATGACTGCGAACCGCCGCAGACCTGCATCACCGCCAGGGTCTTGCCCTGGGTCGGGCGAACCGCGCCAATGGCCAGCGGCACCCAATCGATCTGCGCCTTGAATACGGCGGTCATCGAGCCGTGACGCTCGGGTGAGCACCACACCTGGCCCTCCGACCACTGCATCAGCTCACGCAGCTCCTGAACCTTGGGATGGCTATCCGGAGCATCGTCCGGCAGCGGCAGGCCGCTCGGATCGAAGATGCGGGTCTCGGCGCCGAAGCGTTGTAGCAAGCGTGCGGCCTCTTCGGTCAGCAGGCGGCTGAAGGAGCGCTCGCGGCAGGAGCCGTAGAGCAACAGGATGCGGGGTGGGTGAGTCGAAGCCGACTCGATACCGAGCTTGTCTGGACTCGGCAGGTCAGCCAGTTCGATGTCCAGGTTGGGTAGCAGATCGTCTTGCATGATTACTCCTGGGGAACAGTGGCGGCGCCGTCAAACCAGCGGCGTTTGAGCCACCAGGCGACACCAACCAGCGAGATCAATACCGGCACTTCAACCAGCGGGCCGATCACCGTAGCGAAGGCTACCGGCGAGGCCAGACCGAAAGTGGCGATGGCCACCGCGATGGCCAGCTCGAAGTTGTTGCTGGCCGCGGTGAATGCCAGCGCCGTGGTGCGCGGATAGTCAGCCTCCAGCAGCTTGCCCATCCAGAAGCTGATGAAGAACATCACCACGAAGTAGATGGTCAGCGGGAAGGCGATGCGCAGCACATCCAGCGGCAGTTGCAGCACCATGTCGCCCTTGAGGCTGAACATCGCGACGATGGTCAGCAGCAGCGCCACCAGGGTCAGCGGGCTGATACGCGGAATGAAGCGCTCGCTGTACCAGGCCTCACCCTTGCGCGCGATCAACAGCTTGCGGGTGAGGAATCCGGCCAGGAAGGGAATGCCAAGATAGATCAGCACCGACTCGGCGATATCGAAGAAGCTGGTCTCGATCACGCTGCCCTGCAGGCCGAACAGTGGCGGCAGCAGGCCGAGGAAGATCCAGGCGTACACACTGAAGAACAGGATCTGGAAGATGCTGTTGAAGGCCACCAGGCCGGCGACGTACTGGTTGTTGCCACCGGCGATCTGGTTCCACACCAGTACCATGGCGATGCAACGGGCCAGGCCGATCAGGATCAAACCGGTCATGTACTCGGGCTGGTCGCGCAGGAAGATCACTGCCAGGGCGAACATCAGCACTGGGCCGATCACCCAGTTCTGGATCAGTGACAAAGCCAGGATGCGCTTGTCGCTGAACACCTGCGGCAGCTCCTCGTACTTCACCTTGGCCAGCGGCGGATACATCATCACGATCAGGCCGATGGCGATTGGGATGTTGGTCGAGCCCACGGACAGGCTGTTCAGCCAGACCGGAAAGCCCTCGAACAGGCTGCCCAGAGCCACGCCCAGTGCCATGGCGAGGAAGATCCACAGGGTCAGGTAGCGATCCAGGAAGGACAAACGACTCTTGCTCATGCTCAAGCTCCCAGGGTGCCGATCAGTGCCAGCTCGGCCTTGAGCTGCTCTGGGCTCAGGCGCTCGAACGGCAATGCGAGAAAGGCCTGAACGCGTGTGCGGATGGTTGTCAGGGTGTGGTCGAAGGCTGCCTCAATTTGCTCTGCGCTACCGTCCATCTCGGACGGATCGACCAGCCCCCAGTGCGACTTGATCGCTGGGCCGAAGAACACCGGGCAGGCCTCTCCTGCTGCCTTGTCGCAGACCGTAATGACGAAATCCGGGGACAGCTGCGCATGCACATCGCTGGACTTGCTGAAGAGTCCGTCGGTGCCGATGTCAGCCCGCTGCAAAGCCTGCAGGCTCAGTGGATTCACTTCCCCCTTGGGCTGGCTGCCGGCACTGAATGCCTGCATGCCCGCCGGAGCGAGGTGGTTGAACAGAGCCTCCGACAAGATGCTGCGGCAGCTGTTGGCGGTGCAAAGAAACAGAACTTTCATCACTCATCCCACCATCAGGGCTCAGCAGCAGCTTGCTGCACGCTCTGGGCGATCCCCCATTTGCTGCAAACGTTGGGCGTCATCACCCAGCAGACTGTGGTTCGCCGCGTGCGTGGTCTGGAGGATCTGCACGACCCACTCAGGCAGTTCAGGGTGTAGGCGGTAGTACACCCATTGGCCTTGGCGGCGATCCTCAAGCAGCCCGCAGGTACGCAGCTGGGCCAGGTGGCGAGAAATCTTGGGCTGGCTCTCATCGAGCGCGCAGGTCAGCTCGCACACGCAGAGCTCGCCCTCTTGCACGATCAGCATCATGGCGCGGACACGCGTCTCGTCAGCCAGGCATTTGAAAACGGTGGTGGGAGTTAGGGACTCAGCCATAGCGACCTCAGCGTTTGGTTTTCACCAGGACGAACATCTTGATGCGCTCATGGATCTCATGAAGCGTGTGGCGGAATGCTTCCGGCTTGGTGCTCGTAACCGGGTCTTCAAAGTTCCACGCGAGAACCTCGCCAGCACTAGGAAGCGCCTGGCACTCCAGCGCCGACTTGTCGCACAGGGTGATGACATAGTCGAAGCGCTTGCCCTCGAACCCATCGATGGACTTACTGCGCAGGCCCTCAGTACTCACACCCAGGTGCTCCAATGCCTCGATGGTCCGCTGATCAACACCACCTGGGTCGGTGCCCGCACTGAATGCCTCGAAATGCTCGGAATCGGTATGCCGCAGGAGCGCCTCGGCCAGCTGAGACCGGGCGGCATTAGCGACGCACACGAACAGCACACTGCTTTTGTTGGTCATCGGCCACATCTCATAATATTCGCTTAATCGAATATATGAATTTCCATATTAGTTGTAAAGCTAGATGGGACGAACTGGACTGTTGGGCTAAAAACTTCGATTAGCGAGCTGGCTCAAAGCCAGCGCCGTGCCTTTGAGCAGTAGCGGACGAACTCCTCGCCAAAAAGCAACCTCAGTGCCCGCTCCTCGGGATCAATCTGGAAGCGGTTCATGTACATCACGAAGGCGACCACACCGAGCAGTGTGAATGGCGAGGCTAGCATCAGCGACCAAGCCACCAGAGCAGTGGCGAAGCCCAGATACATCGGGTTGCGGGTGTGCTGGTAGATGCCGCCATCGACCAAGGCAGAGGCCTTCTCCGGGCGTAGCGGGTTGACCGTGGTAGAAGCGCGTTGGAAGGACAGCACTCCGGCAAGGCACACGCCCAGCCCCAGCAATAACACGGGCAGCGAGATGGCCACGCGCAAGCCAAGCGTCAGATCAAAGCTTGGCAAGTAGCAATCGGCTCCCCCCATCAGAACTCCGATGAGGGTTGCGACCAAGGGCGGTGGAATACGATTTTCCAGCACACCCATGGCGTCACTTCCTTACCTTGGCGACTTCGCTACCCACTAATTGGCGCAGTGGTTCGAGGCCAAACTCGTCCAGCGGGCGGCCATTGACGAAGAAAGTCGGTGTGCCCTGAACACCCACCGCCTTAACGTCCTGCATGTCTATCTTAAGTACGGCATCGACAGCGGGTGTGTTCATGTCCGCACGAGCTTTCTCCACATTCAGGCCGACTCGTTCGGCGACGATCCAGGCCTCTTGGGCTTTGGGGTCGTCGTGCCAGCCCGGCTGGGCTTCTAGCACGGCCTCCAGCACCTGCGGATATAGGTTCTGTTTACGCGAGGCCTCCAACAGGCGTGCCACCTCCTCAGATGCTTGGTGGAACAGCACATAGCGCAGCACCAAGCGCACTTCGGCGGGGTTCTCGGCGAGGATTTTTTTCACATGCGGGTAGAAGGCGCGACATGCCTCACACGACGGGTCGAAGAACTCAACGATGGTCACCGGGGCTTTGGCTGGGCCGAACACCGGCGAGTGGAAACGGACTAGGTTGCTACTGTCTGAGGTGGCTTCCGTTGCCGCTTGCGCTGGCGCGGTTGCCTGGGGCTGCTGCGATGTCTGGGACGATTTCGATGGCACGTACAGGTATGCAGCGGCAGCAAAGGCGGCCAGGATCACCACGCAGATGATCAGGACCAGAGGGCGGCGGTTCATTAAATGGTTCTCCGACGGATGATGATGAGTAGGACGGCGATCAGGGCAAAGGCCAACAGGGCTAGCACCGGCAAAGGCATGCCGCCAAAGATGGTCATGTCAGATCCTGAGCAAGACGGGCCGGTAGCCGTGCACGGCTGAATCGGCTGGGGAATCAACCCTGCATAAAGCAGCGTATGGGCCAAGGCCAGTGCTGCGCCGATGGCGGCCAGCGGCAAGGCATAGCGCCAGATAGCGAAGTCGGAGTGGTAGCAGGCGATAGCCAGAATTACCGCTAGTGGGAACATGAAGGCACGCTGGAACCAGCACAGCACGCATGGCGCCTGCCCCATTACTTCGCCGATGAACAGCGCGGAGAGGGTCGACACCAGAGCTACTAGCCAGGCGATCAGCAGCAGATTCCAGCTGCCGGTGGAGGGTTGAAGGCTCATCGTAATTGCCTTATGACGCCGCGGGCGACGTTGCTGATTAGCCTTTCAGAGCCAATATGCGACGCGCTCCATTCAGTACGAAGAGCCCTACGACAGTACCAATGACCAAGTCTGGGTAGGGAGAACCTGTCCATGCAACCAGTGCCGCTGCAGCGATCACACCGATATTTGCGAGCACATCGTTGGCTGAGAAGATCCAGCTCGCTTTCATGTGGGCACCACCTTCGCGGTGGCCATAGATCAGCAAGAGGCAGCTGACGTTTGCCGCCAGTGCAACTATGCCTACCCCCAACATCAGCATCGACTCAGGCTCGCTTCCGTAGAGGATGCGCCGAACCACTTCCCCTAGTACGCCCAGAGCCAATACGATTTGAAGGAAGCCTGCCAGATGAGCTGCACGTACTTGCAGCTGTACGCTACGACCGACCGCGTAGAGAGCCAGTCCGTACACGGCTGCATCAGCAAACATGTCCAGAGAGTCGGCAACCAAACCAGCCGACTGAGCGATTAACCCAGCGGTCATCTCGGTGACAAACATCGCACCATTGATGCCGAGCAGGATTTTCAGCGTACTGGCCTCTTTCGTGGCAGTTAGCTCTTCACTGGCACTGTTGGCCGCGACAGACTCCCGGCTAGCCGGTTGAATGTCTAGCAGCATTGCTCCCAGACCTAGCGACTCCAGCTTGCTGGCAAGCTGCTCAACCGAACCGTCATGAAACGCGCGGACCTGCCTGTTGGCCAGATCGAAGGACAACGAATGAAGCTCAGGCAAGCCATTCAGTGCTAACCGAATCATCCGCTCTTCGGAAGGGCAATCCATCTTGGGCACGGAAAAAGTGCTGATCCAGCTTCCTTCAGCCACAGACATTGTTGCGGTTTCAGGGGGGGGCGAAGCAGAACCGCAGCCACAGGACTTCTCACAAGTGCTCATGACCCGCATTTCCTATTGAATTTGAACCTGCCGAATTAAAAACCCTGTAGCAGCTACAGGGTCAAGGGTGGATATACCCAGCACGCTGAGGCTTCTCCAATTCACCCTACTCATTTTTTGTTGGTAGCATCTCTTGGTGGTGCTCCAAAGAAGCTTCAGCATCCATGCAGAGCAGGTCATGCTCATGCTAGACACCGATGCAAATACTCAATCAGATAAATCTGGCAATGCAGATACCCCGCGAAATCATCTGAATCGATAATCTTTGCCGCCATGCGCCACGCCTCGCGAATGAGCACCAGGTAGCCCAGCATGTGATGGCCAGACTTCGGTATAAGCCTCGATGATTGATGGCTCTTAGCGCTACTGGAGCAGGGGCGCCATTCGAGCATTGGATTGGATTGGCGAGGCAAGCGCGGGGGATGCCGTTACGAAACTTCATAAGCTATTACCCGAGAGCGAATGGGGGCTCTAGTGTCAGCTCACCGCTCGTTGCCTATCTGGATGGCGAATGCAATCTGCGCTTAGTCGAACTGCACCTGCACCCACTCGGTCAAGTTGGGCTAGCGGTTGGCAGTAGCCGACTTACCGCCAGGCCGACAACATTGGTGATGGGGGAATTCGATGTGAAAGCCCGTGACACCCGCCGCTGAAGTACACCAGATGCGGCCTTTGTGAGCCTCAATGATGGAGCGGGTGATGGCAAGACCGAGCCCGGCGTTGCTCGGGCTGCCCTCCCGCCGAGCGGGGTCAACCCGGTAAAAGCGGTCGAAGAGTTTCTCTAGATGCTCCGAGCTGATTGTGTTACCTGGGTTCTCGATGCTGAAGATAGTTGAGTCCGCTGTCTGGCGGATCAGAACCGAAATTGTCTTTCCCGCCGGCGTGTAACGCAGCGCATTGGACAGCAAGTTGGACAGCGCTCGATCAAGCATCAGCCGATCTCCTAGCACTTGGCCTTTCCCTGTGAGCGATAGTTCAATGTCGCGCTCTTCTGCCAGGAGGTGGTAGTAGTCGAACAGTTTGAAGACTACGTCGGCCAGTTCGATCCTGGCCTGCTCTGGGATGATCAGGCCATTATCAGCCTTGGCCAAGAACAGCATGTCATCGATCATGCGAGACATGCGCTTCAAGTCCTCCAGGTTCGAGTACAGATTCTCTTCATAGGCATTGATATCGCGTTTCTTGCTCAGCACGACCTCGGTGTGGGTCATCAGGTTGCTAACGGGCGTGCGTAGCTCGTGGGCAATGTCGGCCGAAAAATTGGAGAGCCTAACGAAGGCATCCTCTAGCCGAGCCAACATCGCATTGAAGGATAGAACCAGTTGCTGAAGTTCCCGCGGCACTGGTTCTAGAGGGATTCGTTCCTGTAACGAGCGAGCGGACATCCCGGAGGCTACATCAGTGACTTGCCGCAGGGGCCTAAGACCACTGCGAGCAACCACCCAGCCAAGCGCCGCACTGACCAAGGCACTGATGACCAATCCAATCCAGAACCATCGCTGCAGCGTGTCGAAAAAGTGCGTGTGATTGGTGACATCGAGAATCAGCAGAGCTGTAAGCGGTTCGGGTTGGTCAGTCACAGAGATTTGAGCCGTCATGCCCCGGTACATGTGCTCGTCTTTCTGCCACTCCCACATGCTCTGCTCATCGGCACGCCTGAAGCGTTCCGGCACTTCGACTGCTCTGGGGTCGGAAAAGAGCACTGCGCCGTCGCTGGCCAGGATGGTTGCGGCCAGATCCTGATGCGCCCCCAGTAAGGCTCGCAACTGCGGTAACTCCTCGGAGAGGCTAGCTCCGCTGCGAGCGTTGTTGAGAATGTGTTTGGCTGATTCGAGTTTTTCCACCAGGGCCTGCCGGTCCAGCATCTTGAAGTGGTGCTGGCTGAGCATGTTGAAGCTCAGCCCCGCTACTGTCAGGACTGCAATCACCGCGGACATGAACATCAAGCTCATCCGAGCGGTCAGCGAGAGGTGCTTCATATTCACTCCGGCGCATCCATCATGTACCCCATGCCGCGGGCGGTATGGATCAGCTTGAGATCAAAATCGTCATCGATCTTGGCGCGCAGCCGACGTACAGCGACCTCAATGACGTTGGTGTCGCTGTCGAAGTTCATGTCCCACACCTGCGAAGCAATCAGCGATTTCGGGAGCACTTCGCCGCGCCGGCGCAGTAGCAGTTCCAGCAGTGAAAACTCCTTCGCCGTCAGGTCAATTCTCTTCCCACCCCGGACAGCGCGCCGTTTCATCAGATCGACTTCCAGATCGGCAATTTTCATGGTGGTTTGCGTGGGTGAGCCATTGCCTCGGCGCAGCAGCGTTCTGACCCTGGCCAGAAGCTCTGAGAAAGCAAATGGCTTGATCAGGTAGTCATCCGCGCCCAGTTCCAACCCTTTAACGCGATCGTCCACACCATCGCGTGCGGTCAGGAACAGCACTGGGACGTCTTTTCCGGCGGCGCGCACCATGCGCAGCACTTCCCATCCGTCCAGCCCCGGCATCATCACATCCAGGATCAGCAGGTCATAGGGCTCGCTCAGCGCGTGCTGCAGGGCATCCGTACCTGTCATAACCCGGTCGACATTGAATCCCGCTTCGGTGAGGCCTTGCTGCAGATATGCACCGGTTTTGGGTTCATCTTCAGCTACCAGTAGTTTCATGCGAGCAGACTCCAAAAAACGGGTGGTCTGAGTTTGCAGGCAAACAGCGGCACCAACCAGAAGCTTACGAAAATGTAATTCTGGTTTCAGGTCGCTGACAGGGTGGCTTGTCTAGGGTGCAAGCATGAGCACTGGGTTGTGCTTTCGGCCCTCGACAGACCAAAAGCAGAGGTGCCGGCCATAGTTTTCACTGATGGAGACTGCCCCATGAAATCGCTGAAACCTTTGCTTCTGGTTGGTTCGCTACTGCTGTCTTCTATGGCTTGGGCCGAAGGGGGCAGCGATCGAGTATTCGAACGCATCCAGCAGATGCGCGACAAAGCAGAAGCCGTGCTGATCCAGGCGGAGAAGGCCCCGGTCGGCGAGCGGCATGTGCACATGAAGGAGCATATGAACATGCTCGAAGACATCATGAGCCAACTGCACAACGAACATCCCGCGCCAGACATGTCTGCCGAAGAGCATCTGGCCTGGATGGAAAAGCATGACAAGCTTGTAGACGACGTGCTGGGTCAAATGATTCGAGAGCACAAGCTGATGATGGCCGACAAGGAATGCCATCAGTAAAGATTTCCCCCATCTTCCAGGCCTTTCGTGATTGCTCCTTTGGCCTAGCGGCGCCTCTAAGGCGCCGTGCTTTTTCCCAGCTGACGCAATTGTAGTTTTGGGGTCAGCGGCCTGGCAGCAAGTGGGGAATAACATGAGATTTCCAGCGTCCATCACGAGGTCTCACCATGAAACGCATACCCCTTAAGCTGCTGATCAGCACTTTGTTTATCAGCACCACTTTTCCGGCATTTGCCGAGACCGGCGGCAGTAGCAATGGCATTGGGCAGCAGACCCAGGCGACGCCAGCAACTCGTACCATCTTCGTGAAGATGGACGACATCAGCTACAGCCAGAAAACGATCGATGTGAAACCGGGTGAAACCGTGCGCTTCATTTTGAAGAACGAGGGCGCGTTGATGCACGAGTTCAACATCGGGCAAGCCGCTTCCCAGCTGGAACACCAGCGCAAGATGGCGTCCTTGTTCAAGGACGGCACATTGACACCGACCGGCATGGCCGAACGCATTGTCTGGCATGAGCGTTATGGCACGGGAGACTCCAACCCTCCAGGCTATCCGGAAGTCATCAAAGCCAAGCATGACGATCCGAATGCTGTTCTCGTCGAGCCCGGCACAACTAAAGAGTTCGTGTGGACCTTCCCTCAGGCGGGTAGTTTGAGCTTCGCCTGTACATTGCCTGGGCATTACCAGGCGGGAATGGTCGGTGAGTTTGCTCTGCGTTAGCCCAGCACCGGTGCTACCCGTCGGCCGCGGGCTGGTTAGCACCGATCTGACAAACCTTACTGCAATGTAGTTTGCGCGTCAGCCTGCCGGCAGCGGCACTCAATCAGCATAGGGGCGCATATCTCCTAACTACCCCATAGGCACACCATGAAACTCATATCCCTTTCTTTGATCACCACCGTGGGTTTGCTGCTCGGCGCAGCCAACGCGATGGCCAGCCCGGGCCACAATAAAGACAGCATCGGGCAACTGGGAGACAGTCAGGCTGTAGATCGCACCATCGAAGTACGGATGGGGGACATCTTCTTCGAACCTAAAGCTATGGAGATCAAAGCAGGCGAGACGGTTCGCTTCGTACTGAAAAATGACGGTGCACTGCTACACGAATTCAATCTTGGAAAAGCGGCATCCCATGCCGCACATCAGAAAGAGATGGCTGCGATGTTTCAGAACGGCACGCTGTCCCCAACGGGGGCGCATGACATGAGCAATATGGGCCATGCCATGGGCGGCATGAAGATGGTTGGTATGGAACACGATGACCCCAACAGTGTTCTTGTCGGACCTGGAGCACGCGAAGAGTTGATCTGGACCTTCTCCGCCGCCACCGAACTGGAGTTCGCCTGCAATATTCCAGGACATTATCAGTCGGGAATGGTCGGTAAGGTGATCGTACGCTGACGTCTATTGATACTCGTCAACTCCGCCCAGTCTGGGACACCTATGCTGATCCAGCTGCCATTGAAACGAGGCTATTGTCATGGACCATACCCATCACACCAGTACCACTGAACCGCCTTTTTGGAAGAGCAAGATTGGCATTGCGCTGATCATGCTGGCCGTAATCGGCATCTTCTATGTGGCACGCGAGCATTACGGTCACATCTCACAGGCCCTGCCATACCTCATCTTGCTGCTATGCCCGCTTATGCACCTGTTTGGCCACAATCATGGCGGGCACTCCCACGCTAGCGGTGCCACGGTTTCTAAGGACGAAGATAGGAAATAAATCACATGCGAAATTCCTCCTGCCACGATCACGGACATGGGCACAACTCGCACGGTCAACCGGAAAGTCAACGCGATCCTGTGTGTGGCATGGAGGTGAAATCTGATAGCCCATATCGCGAGAGCGTTGAAGGGAAGACCTACCGATTCTGCAGTGCCAAATGCCTGCAGAAGTTTCAAGTTGATCCCCACTTGTACATGGGCAACTCGTCTCATGAAGCACATCAGCATACGAGTCAGCCCCCGATATCGGCACCAGAAGGAGCCGCATACACCTGTCCGATGCATCCTGAGATTCGCCAACCGACTCCTGGCAACTGCCCGATCTGTGGCATGACGCTGGAGCCTGTCATCCCGGAGCTGGAAGAGGAGGAAAACCCGGAGCTGAAGGACTTCGCTCGGCGATTCTGGTGGACCCTACCGCTGACCGTCATCGTGACCATGCTGGCGATGACCGGCCATTCCTTGCAACTGTTTCATGGCGCGACACAGAACTGGGTCGAGCTGGCTCTGGCGACGCCCGTGACGCTATGGGGTGGATGGGTGTTCTTCGCCCGCGGCATTGACTCCATCCGGCACCGCAGCCCCAACATGTGGACGCTGATCGGATTGGGAACTGCAGCTGCCTACCTCTACAGCGTGGCCGCTACCTTGGTTCCGCAGTGGTTTCCGGCGGACTTTGTCCAGGACGGACGTATCGGCGTCTATTTTGAAGCAGCCGCGGTGATTATCTCACTCACGCTGTTGGGCCAAATGCTCGAACTAAAGGCTCGCTCGCAGACGTCCGCAGCTATCAAATCGCTGCTGGGACTGGCACCAAAGACAGCGCGGCGCATCAGGCCCGATGGAGTAGAAGAGGACATTCCTCTAACTCATGTCCATCAGGGCGATCATCTGCGTGTCCGGCCAGGCGAGAAGGTTCCTGTAGATGGCACTGTGCTGGAGGGTGAGAGCGCAGTCGACGAATCGATGCTCACCGGCGAGCCAGTACCGGTTACCAAGCGGATAGGCGATGCCCTTATCGGTGCCACCCTGAACACCCACGGCAGTCTAGTGATGAAGGCGCAGAAAGTCGGTGCCGAAACCATGCTGTCGCAGATCGTGCAGATGGTGGCCAAGGCCCAGCGCTCCAAGGCCCCCATGCAGCGTATGGCTGATGCGGTGGCAGGGTATTTCGTGGTTGGGGTGATCCTGATCGCGGTCCTTACGTTCTTCGGCTGGGGGCTATTCGGGCCGGAATCAGGCTGGGTATTTGGCCTGATCAATGCGGTGGCGGTGCTAATCATTGCGTGTCCCTGCGCTCTGGGTCTGGCAACCCCGATGTCCGTCATGGTTGCGACTGGCAAGGCCGCTAGCAGCGGTGTGTTGTTCCGCGATGCCAGCGCCATCGAAAATCTATGCAAGATCGACACGCTCATCGTCGACAAGACTGGAACCCTGACTGAGGGGCGTCCCGTATTCCATAGTGCGGAAGGGACAGGCGGTTACGACTCCAATGAAGTGCTGCGCCTGGCTGCTAGTCTCGACCAGGGTAGTGAGCACCCGCTGGCTCATGCCATCGTCCATCATGCGCGCGGTCAGGGCATTGCACTGGTCAAACCGGACACTTTCGAATCTGGCTCGGGTATTGGTGTGCGCGGCCAGGTCGATGACCATCAGCTTCAGCTCGGCAACACCGCACTGATGGACGAGGCGGGCGTCGATATTACCCCGCTGCGCAATCGCGCCGAGCAACTGCGTCTGGAAGGCATCAGCATCATCTATTTGGCCGTTGATGGTCGCCTGGCGGGACTCCTGGCCGTTTCCGATCCGATCAAGCCTACTTCTCAACAGGCTGTCTCCAAGCTTCAAAGCGAAGACGTAAAGGTCATCATGGCCACTGGTGATGGCCTCACCACAGCAAGAGCCGTGGCGAAGCAGCTCGGAATCGAGGAAGTGCATGGTGAGGTCAAACCGCAGGATAAGGAGAAACTGGTCGCCGATTTGCAGGGCTATGGCCGTCGTGTCGCCATGGCGGGTGACGGCATCAACGATGCGCCCGCCCTGGCTAGGTCTGACGTAGGTATCGCCATGGGCACCGGTACCGATGTGGCGATGAACAGCGCCCAAGTGACGCTGGTCAAGGGAGATCTGATGGGCATTCTGCGAGCGCGCACCCTGTCAGTGGCAACCGTGAAAAACATGAGGCAGAACCTCGCCTTTGCGTTCCTCTACAACGCGATGGGAATCCCGCTAGCAGCGGGGCTGCTGTACCCGCTGACGGGGCATCTTCTGTCGCCTTTGATTGCTGCGCTGGCGATGAGTGTCAGTTCGGCGTCGGTGGTATTCAACGCTCTACGACTGCGCCAGGCGCGCATTGAATAGCCTGCTTACACCTTAATGACTGGCAGAGGCCATGCTCTTATTGCTCACGGTCGGCTAGCGAAGCCGGCCTGCTATCAGCGGGTTGGACCGTAGGTGTCTCTGGATTATCCCTCTTATGCGCCTAGGGCATGGGAAGAGCATTACAGGATTGTAATTAAATTGATCGAAACGCGTTCGACGGGAGCATGTCGTATTTTTTGTGCTTGCTGAAAGCCGATGAGGCAGGAGTTCTTCAGCTAGCTAGACGACATATAATTATCTGGAGAGCGCAATGAAAAATTCAATGTTTGCTTCTTGTATTCAAGCCTGCTCGAACTGTGCCATGGTTTGCGAAACGTGTGCCTCTGCTTGTCTGCGTGAGGACGACTTAAAAATGATGGCTCGATGCATCGAACTCGACCGCGACTGCGCGAACATATGCGCACTGGCTGCTACCTTGATGAGCCGTGAGAGTGAGTACGCTAAAGAGTTCTGTGCTTTTTGTGCAAAGATCTGCCGCGCATGCGGGGAAGAGTGCGCAAAACATCAAGCGGATCATTGCCAAAAGTGCAGCAAAGCATGCGTAGAATGCGCGGAGAAATGTGAGCAAATGGCAGCATAACATTAATAATATACTGCTCTGGCATAGGCACGGATTTATGCCAGAGCAGTTTAAAATCATCCAATGCTTAATGTTTGGCGCACAACACTTATTGGAAGTGCGTACCATTGAAACCTTTAACGTAAAATTTTTGATAATGACAAAGCTCTACCGGCAAACGGTAATAACTTGACCTTACCAATGCGGGAAGGTTGATGCTTGTCGTAGGGCCATCCTGGTCGTTCAATCAGAGAGGTGAGACATGTTTATCCTGAAGGTTACCGGAATGGGTTGTGGCAGTTGCGTCAGCAAAATCACGAAGGCCATCCAGACGCTGGATCAGGACGCACGCGTAGAGGTGGATCGGGCGGCCGGCAAGGTCACTGTAGAGAGCACAGAAAGTGCCGAATCGATCCGCGAGCTGATCCAGGAGCTTGGTTATGCGGCCCAGGTCAGCGCTTGAGCACTGGCCTGCCGACCGACTAAATCTCCAGTTCTGAGAGCTCTTTCAGCCCGTGGATACTGGTGACCTCGTTAGTAATATCTTCTTCCCCATCTCGGCCGCGAAGCCAGTTTGAGTGATCGCCTGGCTCGCGCATTTCCAGCGTGTCATAGGAGTAGCGCTTTCGCTTGAACAGGCTTTTCAATGCGGCGAACTCGTGGCTTTTCTCGTCTTCTATTCCGACGACTTTTCCTACAAGCGCTTCCCAATGACCGACGCCGTCGGCCAGCATCGCCTGGTAAGTCTCTGGGTCCAGCAAGGCTTGCTGTTTGAAATGAATGATGCGGTGTGTCATAGACGCGCTCGGAGTGGCCAAAGAGAAGTCGCTAGCCTATAGGTCCGGGTCATTCGTGAATAGTTGCCCTGAGCTTTAGCAAACCTTCGTTGACCCACAATTTCAACCAAGTTGCGGCCTGCAGGGGGGCTTGCTTTCCATGTGTTGCGCTCAATGACTCGCAGAGTTCGGCGAACGATCCACCCTCGACGAAAAACCGCAATGCAGACGCCTCTTCTGGCTCCAGGCTTCGGTACTGGCATATGAGGTTATGACGCCAGACCAGACAGTCTCGATTCCCGGCTGGTTGGGTGGCAACGGGAAGCAGATCCCCAGACTTGGCAGCCTTCCACAGCGCCAGGGTGTTGTACTGCAATCGCAGCCATCTGGCAGATGGAGTCAGGGAAACCCTGAATGAAACCCAGTCTTCAGCCGAAAACTCACTGATGGCCTGCAGTGAAAGCGCTTCGACGTCCTGAGCATCGAAAGCCAGTGTAAAAGCCCACTCAAGCTCCGCGAGTTCGCGAATCGGTGAAAGTTGAGGTTCCGCAATGTAGCTGCCAATAAACTCGGGCAGCTTCTCACCAAGCCAGCGAATGCTGAAATGCCGTGATGGCCAGGCGGTGAAATAGGCCAGTGCGAGTTGCTCGAACGACTCTTCTCCCAGCCATTGCTGCAGCGCCGGGAAATCCTCGCGCAGCACCGCCAGCAGGCGCGAGCGATAGGCGTTATGGTAGATCTGCAGGCCTTCGAGAGCACTCAGCGCTGTGCTACCTCGGATCTGCTCCAAAAGCTCGTTGGAGGGCAGGGCACTGTCACCTGTCAGGTAAGTTTCAAATGCAGTCTGTACGGCGATCAGGCTCAAGGGGTGGCCCCCGATATCACAGATTTGGCGATAGCACGGGCATGTGCTAATTCGGACAACAGCTCTTCCAGCGGCGGAAACTGGTCATCCCGCTCGATCAAGGTCGATGTCGGGCCCAAGTAGCTCAAAGTCTTGCTGTAGAGAGACCAAACCGGATCAGCGATGGGCTGATCATGGGTGTCGATGAGGTATTGCCCGTAATCGCTGTGCCCGGCCAGGTGAATTTGCCGAATCCGCTCCTGCGGCAGCTCCGTGATGAACTGCCAAGGGTCGAAACCCTGGTTTCGCGAACTGACGTAGACATTGTTCACGTCGAGAAGCAGCTCGCACCCGGTCAGGTAACTAAGCTCCGAGAGGAACTGAGACTCGCTCATGCTGGATGTTGTCCACTGCACGTAGGAGGAAACGTTCTCCAGCACGATGGGACGCTCCAAAACATCCTGCACCAGGCGCACCCGGGCCGCGACATGCAGCAGGCTCTCCTTGGTAAACGGCAGCGGCAGCAGATCGTGAAGTTGATGGGCGTTGCCTCGACTCCAGCACAGGTGATCAGACACCCACTGAGCCTGCACCCGATCCGCCAGCTGCTTGAGCTGTCGTAGGTAGTCTATGTCCAAGGCATGTGAGCCGCCAATCGAAAGAGATACTCCGTGCATCACCAGGGGGTAGTGCTCGCCGATCGCATCAAGGAAGTAGAGAGCCTTGCCGCCCTCCACCAGGTAATTCTCGGAAATGATCTCGAACCAGTCGACCGCAGGCCGTTCCTCCAGGATCTGCCGGTAATACTCGTTACGAAGGCCAAGACCGAAACCCAGAGTTTTGCGCTTACTCATTCGAGACTCCAGCAGGGGAGTGGCATGCACTCCCCTGAACCGCCTTATTCGCTGGTTTTGCCACCGGCTTCGTCACATTTGGTCTGGGTCATCAACTTGAACCCTTGGCCTTTGCATTCGCCTTGGCCTTTGCAGTCGTTTTTCGCGGTCATGCAGTCGTTCTGCCCTTTGCAACCATTGATCCCGAAGCACTTCACTTCTGCTGCTTTGGTTTCCTGAGCAGCCTGGACGGGCAGGGTGGAGAACAGGCTGGCGGCCACCAGAGCCAAGGCGGCACCGGTAGCTACGTTGGATTTGTTCGACATAGTGGCTATCTCTCTTAATTGTTTGATGGTCGCGATCCGTCGGTGCGAATGAACGAGTTAGCTCAGGCATTGCTACCGATCAGGCCCATGGAATCCGCAAGGCTGCGCGGGCAGGAAGACAGTACCGAGCCTTCAGGAGGGCCTACAAGAAAGAAATAGCAACCTGACAGAACTGTAATTTTCGGATCAGGTTGCTGACAGGGCTTCGTGGTTAACGTGGCATCGAGCTTAACGCTCGTCTCCGTTTGTTACGGGGGCTTTTGAACTTACGAGGATTAACGAAATGAAATCGATCAAAACCCTGTTTGTAGTTGCTGCCCTGAGTGTTTCCAGCCTGGCGATGGCCGAAGGCGGTGCTGATCGCACGTTTGCACGCATGGAACAAGCCCGTCAGGCCTCGCTGGAAGCCTATCAGTTGGCCAAGCAGCAGAAGGATGAAGCTCCCGTCGCCGGCAGCCAAGCCAAACAGGCGGAACACGCCAACTGCTGAGCCCCCTCAACCTTACAGAAATGTAATCACCCGGATGGTTGAGATATGGCAGTTTCATACTGCTTGGTGTCGGGGGGAACTTGCGCAACGCGCAAGGCTTGAAGATCAAATCTCCCGACACTGGAGCAGTCAATGAACCCGAGACCGGATGCACATCACCGGCTCATCTGACGGATTGGACATAACGGCATGCAAAGCAAAACCACAAGACGTACTTTCGTCAAAGGCCTCGCCGCCGCCGGTATTCTCGGCGGCATGGGCATGTGGCGCACGCCGGTCTGGGCGGTAACCAGCCCAGGTCAGCCCAACGTGCTGAGCGGTAACGATTTCGACCTGTTTATCGGAGAGACTCCGGTAAACATCACCGGCGCAGCGCGTACCGCCATGACGATCAATGGCTCGCTGCCAGGCCCGATCCTGCGCTGGCGGGAGGGCGAGACCGTGACTTTGCGCGTACGCAACCGCCTCAAGGAGGACACGTCCATTCACTGGCACGGCATTATCCTGCCGGCGAACATGGATGGCGTTCCGGGCCTGAGCTTCCATGGCATCGCGCCTGATGGCATGTATGAGTACAAGTTCAAGGTCAATCAGAACGGTACCTACTGGTATCACAGCCACTCGGGGCTTCAGGAGCAGGTCGGCGTATATGGCGCGCTGGTCATCGATGCCAAAGAGTCCGAACCCTTCACTTACGACCGTGACTACGTCGTACTGCTGAGCGACTGGACCGATGAAAACCCAGCTCGGGTTCTGGCCAAGCTGAAGAAGCAATCGGACTACTACAACCAGCACAAGCGCACCGTTGGTGACTTCATCGATGACGTGAGCGAGATGGGGTGGTCCGCTGCGGTAGCCGATCGCAAGATGTGGGCCCAGATGAAGATGAGCCCGACGGATCTCGCTGACGTCAGTGGCTACACCTACACCTACCTGATGAATGGCCAGGCACCTGATGGCAACTGGACCGGCATATTCAAACCAGGCGAAAAGATCCGCCTGCGCTTCATCAACGCCTCGGCGATGACCTATTTCGATGTGCGCATCCCGGGCCTGAAGATGACTGTGGTCGCGGCCGACGGGCAGCACGTTAAACCGGTCAGCGTTGATGAGTTCCGTATCGCCGTGGCCGAGACCTACGACGTGATCGTCGAACCAGACAGCGAACAGGCCTATACCGTGTTTGCCCAATCCATGGATCGCACTGGCTATGCGCGCGGCACCCTTGCTGTACAGGAGGGGTTGAGTGCACCAGTACCCAGCCCCGACCCGCGTCCGCTGATTGCCATGGGTGACATGGGTATGGATCACGGCAGCATGGGCGGCATGGATCACGGGAACATGGCCGGAATGGACCACGGCAGTATGGCGGGCATGGATCATGGGAGCATGCAGGGTGGTATGGCCGGCATGGATCACAGCCAGATGGCCGGAATGGATCATTCGGGCATGGCAGGTGCCATGCAGGTACACCCAGCCTCAGAGACCAACAACCCGCTGGTCGATATGCAGACCATGACACCGACGCACAAGTTGGACGACCCAGGTATTGGTTTGCGAGACAACGGCCGACGCGTGCTGACGTACTCTGACCTGCGCAGCACCTTCCTCGACCCGGATGGTCGCGAACCAAGTCGCACCATCGAGCTGCACCTTACCGGGCACATGGAGAAATTCTCCTGGTCCTTCGATGGCATCAAGTTCTCTGACGCCGAGCCTCTGCGCCTCAAGTACGGCGAGCGTGTTCGCATCACGCTGGTCAACGACACCATGATGACTCATCCGATCCATCTTCATGGCATGTGGAGCGACCTGGAGGATGCGAACGGCAATTTCCTGGTGCGTAAACACACCATCGACATGCCGCCAGGTTCCAAGCGCAGCTATCGAGTGACTGCAGATGCATTGGGTCGTTGGGCCTATCACTGCCACCTGTTGCTCCACATGGAAATGGGCATGTTCCGTGAAGTTCGTGTGGATGAGTAAAGGAGATTTCTGATGAGCACTTTTATGAAGCGAAATGCCCTGGCTGGCAGCGCAGTTATGTTCAGCCTATTGGCTGCCCTGCACGCACCGGTTTCGTTGGCAGGTGAGGGGGACAGTGAGCACGAACAACATGCTGCCGAGTCGGCTGCGCCCGAGACGGCCAGTGGCAAGCATGCAGATCAGTCGAAGGATAAGGCGGCTGGCCAGCAGATGGATCATGGCGCCATGGATCACGGAGACATGAAGCATGACGGCATGAAGCACGAAAACATGATGGATAAGCATGGCGGCACCGAAGCCGAAGCAGGTTCGAACCATGACCACTAGGTTTTCACGTCCATCTCTCTTGGCGCTGGCTGTGTCGCTGAGTGCGTTCAGCGGCGGCGTTACCTTGGCTGCGGAAGAAATGGATCATTCGGCAATGGGGCACGGCGCCATGTCGATGGACCATCGCCAGATGAACCACGGCGCTACCAAAGCGCCGATGGAGGGCATGGATCACAGCAAGATGGATCATGGCGCCATGCAGGGTGCTTCGGGCAGCATGGATCATAGCCAAATGGGCCAGAGCCAAGAAAAGGCTCCAGCCATGGACCACAGCAAGATGGGCCACGGCACCATGCAGGGTGCTTCGGGCAGCATGGACCATAGCCAAATGGGCCACAGTCAGAGCCAAGAAAAGGCTCCAGTCATGGACCACAGCAAGATGAACCATGGCGCCATGCAAGGGCAGATGGAAGGCATGGATCATTCAAAGATGAACCATGGCTCCGCTGAAGCCCCGAGAACCACTAGCCGTACGCCGATTCCCGTTCTGACGGATGCTGATCGCCAAGCAGCTTTCCCGCCATTACCTGGCCACAAGGTGCACGACAGCGCCATCAACAGTTTTTTCCTGCTTGATCAGCTCGAATACCAGGACGCAGATGAGGGCAGCGCCTTGGCCTGGGATGCGTCGGGCTGGGTAGGCGGTGACATCAACCGGGTCTGGTTCCGCTCCGAAGGCGAGCGTACCAACGGCGTAACCGAGGATGCGGAGTTGCAGTTGCTGTACGGCCGCTCGATCGGCCCTTGGTGGGACGTCGTCGCGGGAGTTCGTCAGGACTTCAAACCCGAGTCGCCGCAGACCTGGGCCGCCTTCGGTGTTCAGGGCATGGCGCTTTACGCCTTCGAGGCCGAAGCCACCGCCTTCGTGGGCGAGAATGGCCAGACCGCTGCCCGACTGGAGGGCGAGTACGACATTCTGCTGACCAACCGACTGATACTCCAGCCAATTGCCGAAATGAACTTCTACGGCAAGAACGATCCTGAGCGTGGTGTCGGATCGGGGTTGGCCAATACCGAGCTCGGCTTGCGTCTGCGTTACGAGATTGTCAGGCAGTTTGCCCCCTATGTCGGGGTCTCCTGGAACCGCTCCTATGGCAACACGGCAGACATGGTCCGCGACGAGGGCGGTGATGTAGACGAGGCGCGTTTTGTCGCCGGTATCCGGATGTGGTTTTGAGAACCTGACATGAAAAGAACAATTAAAACTTTGGTGGCGGCCGGCGTGGTCGGTAGCACAGCTGTCCTGGCCGGCGCCTACTTTGGCGTAGTCAACGTCGGGGCCGACGACCCGCATTTTCCTGCAGTGCACGCCTTCTTATCGATGGCCCGTGACCGCTCTATCGAGGTTCGCTCGCGGGACATCGAGGTTCCCAACCTGGATGATCAAGCTCTTATTCGCGCCGGCGCGGGTAACTACAACTCGATGTGCATTGGCTGCCACTTGGCGCCAGGTGTGGCGGAGACCGAGTTGAGCCAATCGCTTTATCCTGCGCCCCCCAACCTCGCCAAGGTCGGTGTCGATGGCAATCCCGCTGCTACTTTCTGGGTGATCAAGCACGGCATCAAGGCAACGGGTATGCCTGCGTGGGGCAAGAGCATGGGCGATCAGTACATCTGGGGCATGGTCGCCTTCCTCAACCAGCTGCCGACGATGGATGCCAAGCAGTACCAAACACTCGTCGCATCCAGCGGTGGCCATCAGCATGGTGGCGGGGAAACGCAGATGCACAACCATGAAGGGCAGCATGGCGACAACAAGCCTGGGCATCATGGTAATAGCGGCGGTGGCGAAGACCATCATGGCTCAGGTGATGCCGGAGAGCCTGGTCATCACGATGCCGCAGCTACGGGTCATGAAGGCGGCTCCGCGTCTGAAGCTGATCACCACTCGAATATGAATGGCGATGACCACCATGCTGGGGATGAGGCGTCCTCAAACGGAGGCGATCATCACTCCGAGCAGGCTCCGAATGCCTCACCCAAGACCCACACCCACTCCGATGGCAAAGAGCACGTTCATGAAAGCTAAATATCTGGCCCTGCTGGCCGCTCTATGCGCCACATCTGCGCTTCAAGCAGCTGATGCCCTGACGATTGATGTCCATCGTGATGCCAATTGTGGGTGTTGCAAGAAGTGGATCACGCACCTCGAAGCGAATGGCTTTAAAGTCGTCGACCATGTCGAAAGCAACATGACAGCAGTGAAACAACGCCTGGGGGTCGCGCCACGGTTGGCGTCTTGCCACACTGCGGTGATTGACGGCAAGTTCGTCGAAGGTCATGTACCAGCTGCTCAGGTCCTCGAACTCAGCAAGCGCAATGATCTGGTTGGTATCGCGGTTCCCGGGATGCCGGCGGGCTCTCCGGGAATGGAGGTTGATGGCGTACAGCATGCCTACCAGGTCATTGGTTTGACCAAGACGGGTGCCGATCAGGTCATTGCAGAATATCCCGCCGAGTAGCAGCCCATTCCACCGCGGCCGCTTGGGAACGAGTGGCCGATCTTCTTCACACTTCCCCTAAGTAAAAAAGGCGCCCGACGGGCGCCAAGGGCTGTCTCCAAACCAAAGGAGCACTAGAGGGGACAGCAGAGTCAAAATGCGAGCGGCATTCAAACCGCTCGCGCACTGGCCTTAAAGCACTTCCAGTGGGTACTCGACGATGAAGCGGAACTCATCCAGATCCGACTCGAAGTCGGTGGCGCGAGTCGTGGCTTGTCGAATGCGAAAGGACATGTCCTTCAACGACCCAGACTGCACAACGTACTTGGCCTCGATGTCCCGCTCCCAGCGCTTCTGGTTGGTCAACGGATCGCCGTTGTCATCACGGCGCATATAGACTTCGTTGGCGTTGCTGTAGTCGGCATCCCAGCCTTGGGCATATCGAGTCATGAAGCTCAACCCAGGCACACCGAAAGGCTCCATATCCAGGTCATAGCGCACTTGCCATGACTTCTCCTTCGGCGAGTTGAAGTCGCTGTACTGGATGGAGTTGTCGAGGTAGATGGAGTCCGATTGGCGCAAGTAGTCGAAGTCATCATCGCCATTGTTGCGTTGGAGACCCACCAGCACTGTGTGAGCGCCGAATTGGATGCCGACCTTGCCGCTCCAGATGTTGTTATCGAAGCTCCCGAGGAGCTGCTTCCCTTCATCGACCGCCTTGTAGTAGTTCACCCCGCCGATCAAGGCGACATCGTCCGCAAGCGGGTAGCTCAGCGTGGTGCCCGCGTAATATTGATTCCAGGCATCCTTGAGGCGGCTGGTGTAGAGACTAAAGCCGACGTTGTCATTAAGCGTGTAATCACCACCGAAATAGGCGATCCATGGCGAGTCCACTTCACCCGCGTAGAAGGTAGCGAAGCCGTCGCGCATGCTGCTGGTATTGGGTTGGCTCATCGAGTGGAGGCGACCGCCCTGAAGCGACAGTCCTTCCACGCTGCTGTTGACCACGGTGACACCTCGGAAACTCTCCGGTAAAAGCCGTGCATCACCGTATTGGACGACCGGGCTGACAGGAAAGACATCGCCTGCCTTGATTTCGGTATCCATGAACCGAGTTTTCACTGCACCGCCCAGCTTGGAGTAGTTGTCCTCCGCCTGCCCGAGACTGTTGTAAGGCAGCACGTCGACTGAGCCCCCGGCTCCTGAACGGCCGTCGCCAGTGTCAAGCTTGATGCCTAGCATGGCAAAGGCATCGACACCGAAGCCTATGGTGCCCTCGGTGAAGCCAGACTCGAATCGGCCTATCACGCCATGCGCCCACTCTTCCGAATAGCCATTACCCGAGCTGCTGGACTGGCCTTTGCGGAAATCACGGTTGAAGTAGAGGTTTCGATTGAGAATGGTCAGGCTACTGCCTTCGATAAATCCCTCGCCTTTCTCGCCGGCGGCCATTGCAGCTTGCCCGGTACTGACGCCCAGAGCGAGCAGAGAAAGTCCTAACAGGGTTCTGTTATTCATAAATGCTCCTGATGTTATTGGCAGTTGTGATTGTGTGGTCGCATATATGTACCAAGGCGCTCCGGGCATAACCAGGCGCGCCTTGGCCATATTTCCACATGCCAAATAACGTCAGGGTGACTTGAGAATTACTTTTCAGTCAGCGCGATGTCATTTATTAGTTTTGGTTCCGGCAACCTGTTCCGGCTGCACGGTATTCAAGAATATTCAGATCGCCGTTGGAGTCCTCGTAGGTCATCTGGGCCGGCATCACATTGCAGCTAGAGTCCGTTGAGGTAGTGGCCACGACCTTAGCGATATCGAGCTTCATGCCGTAGCGGTAATGAATGACTTCAGGCGGATTCTTTCCGTTAGCGGCAGCATACTCTTGCATGGCCTGCTCATTGGCCTGAATCATCCGACCATAAATACGATCAGCACCGCCTTCTGCCAGAGCGGTAGAGGAAACAACCATAACGGCAAGTGCTGCAATAACTTTGAGGCTTTTCATGTTTAATCACTCCTTCAAGGTGGTGATTAAAATATATCCGCTCAACCTGTTATAAAAATGAAGTCAAAGTTACATCGCCGTAATGCTATTTGTGCTGGTACTCAGATGAGCCGCACTCGGCGTGTGGCTCATCTGAGCGTCTGGAGCTACAGCGTCTGCGGAGCGCGAGCTTTCCCTGTGCGCTGTCTTCGCATCAGCCAGTAGGCTGCCGGCAAGACCAGCATGGACATCAGCGGGGCGGTGATCATGCCGCCGACCATGGGTGCAGCAATGCGCTTCATCACCTCTGAACCCGCTCCACCGCCCCAGAGAATGGGCAGCAGGCCGGCGATGATCACGGCAACCGTCATCACCTTGGGCCTGACACGTAGCACAGCGCCTTCACGAATCGACTCAAGCAGTGCCGCAGTGTCGCTGCGACCCGCATCCACACGCGCATGCCAGGCGTTCTTCAGATACAACAGCATGATCACCCCGAACTCGGCCGAGACGCCGGCCAGGGCGATGAATCCGACGCCTGTGGCGACCGACAGGTTGAAGCCGAACCAGTAAAGCAGCCAGATACCGCCTGACAGGGCGAAGGGCAGGGTGGCCATGATCAGCAGGGCCTCGCCGAAGCGGCTGAAGGTCAGGTAGAGCAGTACGAAGATGATCAACAGGGTTGCTGGTACGACCCAGGTCAGCCTGGCATTAGCGCGTTCCAGGAACTCGAACTGACCGGAGTAGGAGACGGTCATGCCTGCGTCCAGCTGGACGCGGTCGGTGACGCGCTGCTGCAACTCACGCACAGTCGACGCCAGATCGCGTCCTCGTACATCGACATAGACCCAGCCAGAGAGACGTCCGTTCTCGCTGCGAAGCATCGGCGGCCCTTCGGTCAGACTAACCTGGGCGACGGTGCCCAAGGTGATCTGCTGGCCGGCTGGGGTGAGGATCGGCATACGCCGGAGTGCCTGCGGACTGTCTCGCCACTCCTTGGGATAGCGCAGGTTAATCGGGAAACGGGCCAGTCCTTCAACCGTCTCGCCAATATTGCTGCCGCCGATGGCGCCCGATACCATCGCCTGCACATCGGAAATGTTCAGGCCATAGCGCGCCGCGGCCAGTCGATCGATCTGGATATCCACATAGCGACCTCCAGTAAGGCGTTCTGCCAAGGCCGAACTCACCCCAGGCACCTCTTTGGCCACGGCCTCGATATCGCGCGTTATGCGCTCGATGTCGACCAAGGAGGTTCCGGATACTTTCACCCCAATGGGGCTCTTGATCCCCGTGGCCAGCATGTCGATTCGGTTGCGGATCGGTGGGACCCAGATATTGGATAGCCCCGGAACTTTCACCGCGCGGTCCAATTCCTCGATCAGCTTTTCGGGGGTCATCCCCACGCGCCATTGATCACGCGGCTTGAACTGCACGGTGGTCTCAAACATTTCCAGCGGCGCCGGATCGGTAGCTGTCTCCGCTCGCCCGGCTTTGCCAAATACCCGGGCCACCTCCGGCACAGTGAGGATCATGCGGTTGGTTTGCTGCAGCAGCTGGGTTGCCTTGCTCGCCGGCAAGCCGGGCAGGGCCGAAGGCATGTACAACAGATCGCCTTCGTCCATGGGCGGCAGGAACTCTCCTCCGAGTCTGCTGAGGGGCCACAGACTGGATAGAAAGACCAGCACGGCCAGCGCCAAGGTCACCTTGGGCCAGGCCAGCACCCACTCCAGCACCGGCCGGTATGCGCCGATCAGCCAGCGGTTCAAGGGGTTTTGCTGTTCGCTGGGGATATGCCCACGAATCCAGTAGCCCATTAGCACCGGTACGAGGGTGACCGAGAGGGCGGCAGCAGCGGCCATGGCGTAGGTCTTGGTAAAGGCCAGCGGGCCAAACAGCCGTCCTTCCTGAGCCTCCAGGGTAAAGACCGGGAGGAACGATAGGGTGATGATCAGCAGGCTGAAGAAGAGTGCCGGGCCGACTTCGGCCGCGGCCTCGCCTATGACTCGCCAGTGCGTCTCACCCTGGAGTGGCTCATCGGGGTGACGAGCCTTCCAGGCCTCGATGTGCTTGTGCGCGTTCTCGATCATCACTACGGCGGCATCGACCATAGCGCCGATAGCGATGGCGATCCCTCCGAGCGACATGATGTTGGCATTGACGCCCTGGTAGCGCATGACAATGAAGGCCATCAGGATGCCCAGGGGCAGGGTGATGATCGCGACCAGCGACGAGCGCAGGTGCCAGAGGAATATCAGGCAAACCAAGGCCACCACTACGAACTCCTCGAGCAGCTTGTAGCTGAGGTTATCGATGGCGCGGTCGATCAATTGCGAACGGTCATAGGTAGTGATCACCTCGACGCCGGCCGGCAAGCTGCCCTTCAGGCTGTCCAGCTTGGTCTTCACCGCAGCGATGGCATCGCGGGCATTCTTTCCGGAGCGCAAGATGACCACGCCGCCTACCACTTCACCCTGGCCATCCAGCTCGGCAATGCCACGACGCATCTCTGGCCCCAGCTGAATGGTGGCCACCTGACCCAGCAGCACCGGAACTCCACTGGCCGAAGCCCGCAGTGGTACACTGCGGAAATCCTCCAGGCTCTCTAGATAGCCTGAAGCCCGCACCATGTACTCGCGTTCCGCAAGCTCCAGGATGGCGCCGCCGGTTTCCTGATTGGCGCTCTTCAGCGCCGCTTCGACCTCCTGCTGAGTTACCCCATAAGCCACCAGCTTCTGCGGATCGAGCAGCACCTGATACTGCTTGACCATACCGCCGAGGGTGGCCACCTCGGCCACGTTGGGTAGGCTCTTGAGCTCGTACTTGAGAAACCAGTCCTGCAGCGCACGCAGCTGGGACAGGTCATGCTGGCCGCTGCGGTCGACCAATGCGTACTGATAGATCCAGCCCACGCCGGTGGCATCCGGGCCCAGAGTGGTGGTGACGCCCTCCGGCAGGCGTTCCTGGGCCTGGTTGAGGTACTCCAGCACGCGCGAGCGCGCCCAGTAGAGATCGGTATCGTCTTCGAACAGCACATAGACGAAGGAGTCGCCGAAGAACGAGTAGCCGCGCACCGTCTTCGCCCCCGGGACCGAGAGCATGGTGGTGGCCAGCGGATAGGTCACCTGGTTCTCGACGATCTGCGGCGCCTGGCCGGGAAAGCTGGTTCTGATAATGACCTGGGTGTCGGATAGGTCCGGCAGTGCATCCAACGGCGTGTTGCGCAGCGACCAGATGCCCAGGGCGGTGATGAACAGGGTCGCCAGCAGTACCAGGAAGCGGTTGCCGATCGACCAGTGGATCAGGCGCGCGATCATGGCTGGTCTCCTTCCTTGCGGAGCTGCTCGATCAGCAGGCCGGAGCTTGTCTGGCGGGCGGCGATGCGTACGTGATCTCCTGGCTTAAGTCCCACAGCTACTTCGGAGCTGACCAGAGGAAAAGCCATGGTCATACCTGGCATATTCAGGCTCTCGAAGGGGCCGTGCTCCAGGGTGACTTGTTTTCCGTCCAGTGCGCGAATCACTCCGTGAGACACATGCAGCCCCTCCCTGCTGTTCTGTTCTGCATTGCCGGCCAGGATGCCCTGCAGGCTGGCTTCCGAATCGATGAGGAACTGGCCAGAGGTAACGACCGCTTGACCCTCCTCAAGACCGGACAACACCTCCAGATGTCCATCGGCCTCGCGGCCCAAGGTGATCTCCTGGGGGCGGTAGCGTCCGTCGCCTTCGGCCAGCATCACCAATGCACGCTTGCCGGTGCGAATCACGGCTTCACTCGGCACAAGAAGCGTGGATTGTTCGACGGCACTGTTCAGGCGTACGGCGGCGAACATGCCGGGGCGCAACTTACCGGCAGGGTTGGGTATCTCGCTGCGTACCGTGAGCGTGCGCGTTTGCGGGTCGGCACTCGGCAGCAAGGCTATGACGCGGCCCAGCAGCGGTCGATCAGGAAAGGCCGTCAGGTTGGCGCGAATCTCGTCCCCAACCCGGATACTTCCGGCCATGGCCTCGGGTATCGCCGCATCGAGCCAGACACTGGATAGCCCGTTGATCAACGCCAGATCCTGCCCGGCTTCGACGGTCATCCCGGCACGTACCTGCAAGGATTGGAGCTCGCCGCTAATAGGTGTGGTGAGGGTTTGCACCGCCCGCGGTATGCCGCTGCGGCGAACCTGCTCGATCAACGCTTGTGGCATGCCGAGCAGGCGGAGACGCTCTTGGGCCGCAGTGATCAAGCGGGCGTCACCGGTACGCAGTACCGCGAGGAACTCCAACTGCGCGGCGGACCACTCGGGAATCAGCAGGTCGACCAGGGGTGTTCCAGCTGGCAGTACATCGCCAGGGGCACGCCCGTAAACCCGCTCGACGAATCCGCCAGCGCGGGCCTGGAGGTTCGCTACCTCTCGCTGGTTATAGGCCAGGGAGCCGACCGCCTCGATATCCGAGGGCAGTACATCGCGGATCACCGTCGAGGTTCGCATTCCGAGGTTCTGCACGGCTTGAGCGGGGACGCTCAGGACAGATGGATCCTGCTCGGATCCTGCGTATTTAGGGACAAGCTCCATATCCATGAAGGGGGACTTGCCCGGTTTATCGAAGCGCTGATCAGGTTGCATCGGGTCATACCAATAGAGCACTTTGCGCTCATCCGTCGGTGCGGGAGTTGGCATGACCTCATGTTTGGCCGGCCTCTCGGCCAGCAAGTAGCCACCGCCTGCCGCGGCAATGCCCATGGTCAGCAAGGCCGCGGAAAAACCTAATGCTGAAATCTTCATTGCAGGCCCTCCACATAGGCGTAGTACAAGCTCGCGGAGAGCTGACTCAGCTTGCGCTGCTGTTCGATCTGTCTCAGCTGAGCCTCGATCAGCTCGCGCTGGGCGGCGATGACGGATGCCAGCTGAGTTTTGCCGGCGTGATAGGCGGCCAGTTCGAGATCGGCACGTTTGCTCGCCAGAGGGATCAAGGTACTTTCGGTACGTGCCAGAGCTCTGCGTAGTTGCTCCAACTCGGCAAGGCCGCTTTCCAACTCAGCCTGATGGGCGCGCAGCAGCACTTCCTGCTCGGCTTCCATCTGCGACACGCTCTGTTGCTTGGCGTTGATCTTGGGGCCCTGGCGTGTGCCGACGAACAACGGCAGGTCGAAGGTGAACTGCACCATCACCATGTCGCCGAACTGGTTGTCGCGGTTGTTGTAGGCAAACTCTACGCCCCAGTCAGGTGTCTTCTCGGCTACAGCGTCATTCAACTCTGCGCTGGCCTCGCCAACCCGGGCTGACGCGGCACGCAAGTCGGGATGCTGAGCCAAACGGTGCTGCAGGTGGGGGGCATCCAAACTTAGGCTGGGCACATCTCCTGCCAGAAGCTGATCGGCTTCGTTGCCTATCCAGCGGCGCAGCTTGGCCCGAGCTATCGCCACGTCGCGACTCAGCTCATCCCGCCGATCCTGCAATGCCAAAGCCTCCTGGTCGGCCTGCAGCAGTTCACCAGGCTGAGCGCTGCCGCCGGCGATCAGCGATTGCACCGTCGAGCGGAGCAGCTCGATCTGACGGTCCAGTTGATCGAAGAAACCAACACTGTGCTCGGCGTAGTAGACATCCAGCCAGCTCAATGCGGTCTGGCGTTTGACCTCAAGCTGCATGGCGCGCTGCTCGGCCTCGGCCCGGACAACGGAGGCCTCGGCCAACTGGCGGCGGGCCTGGCGTTTGTCACCATTGGGAACCTCTTGCATGAGCCCAATGCGGCGCATGGTCATCGAATCCCGATTCAGGGTGTAACGATCAGGCCCTTCGATGGGCAGGTTATCGATGCCGAGAATCAGCTTGGGATCGGGCAGGGCGTCTGCGGGACCTACGGCCTGCTGTGCCGAGGCGACCTGTGCTTGTCGTGCCAGGTTCTCAGGTGCGCGCTGTTCGGCGAGCGCCTGCGCTCGTTCGAAGGTTAGGGGCTGCGCCTGTGTAGCAACCCAGGGAACTGCCCAGAATGCGACAACTAACACACCGAGATAGCCACGGCGTGGGAAAAGGAAAGCGGGCATGCTTTCGCCTCCAATGCGATTGATCGAGGTCGCCACCAAAAGCGTGGTCGCGACGATGCGCCTGGTTTAAAGGCGCGAAGATCACTGCATTAGACGAAACGAGGAGGGCGCCAGAGTCCTGCGGGCTCTCGCTTAATCACCGACTGGGTCAGCAATATCTCGGGGCGTGAGGGAAGAGGGGATATGCTCTTGATAACTGTGGTCTGGAGAAGTCCTCCGGTCTTGCATTCCTGGCCGGATTTGCAGGGGGACTTACTGGCCACCCCATCAGACTTATCCATTTGCTCGCAGCACGGAGCATCGGCCATTGCATGGCCCTGATGATCGGCGCTCTGCATCGGGCAAGGTTGTGCAGGCATGCTGAAAGCCATACCGCCGAAGGTCGGCAGCACGAGGCTAGCAATCATTACCAGGATCAATCCAATCCGACGCACAGCAATTCACCAGGCGGGGCGATAGGGCGACGATAGCAGATTGCCCCGGGGCATGAACGCTCGTTTTGGCGATAACAGCACTTCGTTGATTTAGATCAAATAGAGTGTCATGCAGGGTAGGGTGCCGAAAACAGAGGAACTATCAGGTGATTGCATCACAGAGTGCCAGCTGGCACGGAAAAGCCTGGGTATCTCCAGGTTTCGGGGTGTTTTTAGGGCAGGTAGGCAATCATGATTGGCATCGCCATATGGCTCACCAGATCACCATTGGCATCAATCACGACTTGACGGTGACTACACCTGATAGCCACGTCACGGCCCGAGCCATTTGCATTCACGCGGGTGTCACTCATCGAATCGAAGCAGTTGAGGTTATTTCGATTTACCTTGATGCACTTTCTGAGGAGGCACGGGCATTCAAAGCCTCTACGAGCAGCTTGCCTATCGATGTGCAAAGCATTTTGTCTCTGCAGAGACTGTTGGCCACTCCCTGTATCACCGCTCAGCAAATGCGGGGAGCGGTTCGCCAATTTCTTAATCTCACCGATCTGCCGATCATCGATCCACGGCTGCAACTTGTCCTTAAAGCCTTGAACGAGCCCGCCAATGGCAGACAAGAACTGGCAGACCTGATGCACCTGTCGACGACTCGTTTTTCTCATTGGTTTGTTGAACAGACTGGCTTGCCATTGCGCAGCTACCGTAAGTGGCTTCGCCTGGTCGCTGCGTTACAGCTCATTACGGCTGGCCAAAGTCTGACAGGGGCCGCCCATGCTGCAGGATTCTCGGATTCCGCGCACTTTTCTCGCACCTTTCGCAGCCTATTTGGCCTCGATCCTTCTTCAGCTCTGAGCCAGGTCAGTCTCAGCAGCTGAGGTCAGCTTTTTTGTTCAAGCCATAACTCTGGAGGCCACTTAACGTAGGGGCATCAAGAAGAGGGGGCTGCATGATGAGCAATTGCGTCAGGTTTATGATCCGCTGGTTCAGCTATCCCGTCATATTTGGCGGTACGGCTGGCTGGATGATCTGGCAACTTTACGAGGGCGTGCCATATTGGCCCAGCACAGCTCTGATTGCCGTAGTCGGAATTATTCCGGTCGTCATGTTGGAGCGTCTACAACCGTTCCGTCAGAGCTGGCTTACCGACCACGGCGATACACTGACCGATCTGCTTCACCTGATCGTGAATCTGACCGTCATCCAGTTTACTGCTGCGATTCTGGCTCGACTGGGCGATTGGGTGCCTGATGCCGCGCGCACCTTTCCAACGGTTTGGCCTCTGTGGGTCCAGTTGCTCATCGTAGCCTTGGTTTTGGATCTCAGTCTCTATGCCATGCACCGACTCAGCCACTATTTGCCTTGGCTATGGCGCTTACACGAGCCCCATCACAGTGCAGAGCGCCTCTATTGGATGAATGGCGAGCGTCGACATCCACTACACGCGGCGATAATGGCGGGCCCTGGACTCTTGGTGCTCTTCGCGATGGGGACACCTTCAGCTCTCGTCGCAACATGGTTTGGCATCCTGACAGTACATCTCGCATTTCAACATTCCAACCTGGACTACTCGCTAGGCTGGATGCGCAATGTGATTGGCGTCGCGGAGGTACACCGCTGGCACCACAAGCGGGAGTTCGAAGATGCTCAGGTCAATTTCGGCGAGTTCTTGCTTCTGTGGGATCACCTATTTAGAACCTTCTATGACGGGGCAGACAAGCTCGGCGATGCCCAGGTAGGACTGCAAGAACGTGACTACCCGACTGGGTATCGGGCTCAACTGGTAGCTCCGTTCAAGCGGGTTTCTCAAGCTAGTAGGATTCGCAACACCCACTCAGCGAGCTAGCACAGGACCGACCTCGCTGGCCGTTCAGTAGAGCTCAAAGTGGGTGTTGGGGCCCCAGGTCAAACATGCTGCTGGTTAGGCGCTTGAGGTAGAGGCCTGCTTCGAGCGTACCCAATCAAGCACCAAAAGCGAATTCTATAATCGCTCTATAATCACTTTATAATCGACTATAAAGCCCATTCTAGAGAGCCCGGAGCGACCTATAAAGCCGATCAGTTGCTGTATGTATGGGTCACTTAGATACTTGATACAAGTAACCCGGAGGTGAGTTGTTTGATCGGGAAGAATGCAGCACATAGCACGCACAGCCCGTACGATGCGGGCGTCGACTGAGGTTTCTCCACTTCAAGCCGTTACTATTCATGGAAGTGACCAGGAGTGAAGTCCCAAATTGACTTCCAAGAAACAGGTGGAGTCCCACATTGCCTTCCAAAGCGCCAACAAAGTTCCACATTGCCTTCCAACGCAATCAAAAAACAGGTCGCATCCGGCCAAAAGTCCCAGAATGCCTACCGCGAAAGAACGCCAGAGCATGGAGGAGGCTCTCCTGGGTTCTGTCGGGATATTCTTGATTTAACATAATATACATTATGCGAACTGACGTATTGCGTGTCAGGAAAGTCACACGTCACTTTCGAATCGGGAATTCGGCAACGCCAGGCCGACTCTCAGTCAGCCTGGCTATCCAGGGTCATCACCACGCGCCCGCCCGCCGGACAGGTTTCCATGAACTGGTTGGCCGCGACGAAATCCTCGAAGGCGAAGGTCTTGGCGATGGTTGGCTTGAGCAACCTGTCCGCGGCCATCTGGTTGATGCGTACGATCGCGCGCTGCACGGCGGCCTCGTCGCGCTGCAGACCCAGTTCGGGCTGGCCGGTGAAATTCATCACGCAATGCCGGAAGAACTGCAGGTGCTTCTTGAACGCGGCACAGGCCGGAAACGCCGCATCATTGCCACCGTTGACGCCGTAGATGATCAGCTTGCCGCGGGTCGCGGCCACGTCGCCGAGCAGCTTCATCTGCGGGCCCGCGCACTGGTCGAGCACGACTTCGACGCCCTTGCCGTCGGTGAAGCGCTCGACTTCCAGGACCAGATCCTGTTCTTCCGTATCGATCACCTTGTCGGCGCCCAGCTCGCGCAAATAGCCACGGGTGCTGCCGTCGCTGGTGGCTGCGACGACCTCGGCGCCGAGCGCCTTGGCCATCTGCACCGCCTGTGGTGCCAGGCAATGGGCCGCCTCGGTGATCAGCACGCGCTGCCCCGGCTGGACTTCGGCAAGTTCGACCAGGGCGAAATACGCCAGCATGTAGGGGGTGTAGAGAACGGCAGCCTCGGCCGGCGTGAGCACATCCGGGTAGCGAGCCAGGCCCCTGGCCGGCATTAGCACCAAGTCGCCCCAGGCCGGGTACTGGTTGGTGCTGAACGCGGGAAAACTGGCCACGGCCATGCCCGGCGCGAAGTCCGTCACGCCCGGCCCGACCGCTTCGATCACGCCGGCCAGTTCGAAGCCGACGCCCGCCGGCAGCTGGGCGGTCTGATCCGGCGCCAGGTTCTGCCGCCACAGCACGTCTCGCCAGCCGACGCCGAGCGCCTGGGTACGCACCAGCACCTCGCCGTGGCCGGGTTTCGGAGTCGGCAGTTCCTCCAGGCGCAACACGCTGGCGTCACCGAACTGATGGAAGCGGATCATGCGGGACATCACACACCTCGCCGTAGTCTCTATGGCCACGGACTCTATACGGGCTTTCCCTCGGGCACCACCCGGACGGATTGATAGTCACCATAAACGGTGCTGATCCGCGAGCGGCGGCGGGCTTGACGTTATCTTGCCACGGCCGCACCTTTCACACACCCAAAGTGGAAGCCCGCCATGAACCGCAACGATTTGCGCCGCGTCGATCTCAACCTGTTGATCGTGTTCGAGACGCTGATGTACGAGCGCAGCGTGACCCGTGCCGCGGAAAAACTCTTCCTGGGCCAGCCGGCCATCAGCGCCGCCCTCGCCCGTCTGCGCAGCCTCTTCGACGACCCTCTGTTCGTGCGCACCGGCCGCAGCATGGAGCCCACTGCCCGGGCCAACGAGATCTTCGCCCTCCTCTCTCCCGCGCTGGATTCGATCTCGACCGCCGTCAGCCGGGCCACCGACTTCGACCCGGCCACCAGCACTGCGGTGTTCCGCATCGGCCTCTCCGACGACGTCGAGTTCGCTTTGCTGCCACCGCTGCTGCGCCGCCTGCGCGCCGAGGCGCCGGGCGTCGTGCTGGTGATCCGCCGCGCCAACTACCTGCTGATGCCGAACCTGCTGGCCTCCGGCGAAATCTCGGTGGGTGTGAGCTACACCGACGAGCTGCCCGCCAACGCCAAGCGCAAGGTGCTGCGCCGCAGCAAGCCCCGCCTGCTGCGGGCCGACAGCGTGCCTGGCGCCATCAGCCTGGACGACTTCTGCGCCAGGCCCCATGCGCTGGTTTCGTTCGCCGGAGACCTGACCGGCTTCATCGACGAGGAACTGGAGAAGCTGGAGCGCAAGCGACGGGTTGTGTTGGCGGTGCCCCAGTTCAACGGATTGGGAACTCTACTGGCGGGCACCGACATCGTCGCCACCGTGCCGGACTACACCGCCGCTACGCTGACCGCCGCGGGCGGTCTGCGTGCCGACGATCTGCCGTTGCCGACCCGCACCTTCGAGCTGCACATGGCCTGGCGCGGCGCGCAGGACAACGACCCGGCGGAGCGCTGGCTGCGCTCGCGCATCCAGATGTTCTGCGGCGATCCGGACAGCCTCGGCTAAAGAAGGCGCGGATCGAGCCTCAGTTCCACCTCACGCGCCGCGGCCTGGCAATGGGCGAAACCGGAATGACGGGGGTTGAGCAGGACGTTGTATTCCAGCGGCACGATCACCGAAGGCACCACCAGGCCCAGCGAGCCCAGGCTGTCGAGCCAGGCGTCGCCAGCCTGCTGGGAGGTCGGCGTCAGCGGCTCGGCGTTCCATTGTTCGGGCAAGGGAAACAGGCGCATCAGGCTGTCGTCCGGCACCTGGATTTCCAGCACCACGAAGTCCTCCAGCGCCTGCTCGTCCTTGAGGTGAACCAGCACCTCGAGGATGGCCAGGGAGATGCTGGTAGCGCAGTACACGGCGCGTCGCCCGACACTGTTCCAGCGGCCGCCGTAGAGCTCCGCGCCCAGGCCGCTCCAGCAACTGTCGAGGTGGCGACGCCGGCAGATGCGATAGAGCTTCACATGAACACGCCGTGTTCCAGGCGGTGGATCAGCGCCAGGACTTCCCGGGTGCCGAGTTCGGTGCGCAGGTACTCGACGGGCGTCTGTCCGCCCAGCGCCCGCTCGGCGCTGTTGAGCCAGCGGGAAGCCGCCTCGGCGTTGCCGCCGAACAGCTGCAGCGCCGCGTCATAGATGGTCAGCAGGCTGACCAGGCGATCACTCTCCTCCCGCTGCAGGCGGCCGCTCTCGCGGCGCCTGGCCAGGGTGCGTTCGCTCAGGTTGAGGCTGCGCAGGATCTGCGCTGGCGCCAGGTGCGAGATACGGGCGAAGCGCTCGATCAGCGCGTGGTTCATGCCCTTCTCTATCTCGCGCTGCAGCAGCCTGACGTCGGTGGGAAGGCCGAGAAGGCTCCAGATCGAGCCGTCGCGGGGCGGTGGCGGCTGGAAGCGCGGCATTTCGGCCAGGGCAGCTACGATAGCCATGGAGAACTCCTTCTGTCAGATGGCATTAAAATATATGCCATATGGCAATCATACTGCCTGGCGTCGCCCTCGCCAACTCCACAGCCACGCCCTGCTTTGATGAACCAAAATCACGCGCATTGATAATTGAATTTGTGGCGTTCGATTCGTGCCTTCAAATTCCGCGCCGCAGACTCCGCCCATCCACAAATCCGACTGGCGGAGTCAAACATGGAACAGTCACGCAATCTCTCCTGGCGCTTCCCCCTGGCCCTCGCGGCCATGCTGGTGCTGAGCGCCTGCGGCAAGGGCGAGGAAGTCGGCCAGCAGCCCTCGGCCGCCAAGGTCAGCGTCGCCGAGGTGATCGAACAGCCGATCAACGAATGGGACGAATTCACCGGTCGCCTGGAGGCGCCGGAATCGGTCGAGGTGAGGCCGCGCGTCTCCGGCTACATCGACCACGTCGCCTTCGACGAAGGCAGTCTGGTGAAGAAAGGCCAGCTGCTGTTCCAGATCGACCCGCGCCCATTCGAGGCCGAGGTCAAGCGCCTGCAGGCCCAACTGCAACAGGCCCGCGCCGGCCAGACCCGAGCCATCAACGAAGCCCGTCGCGGCGAGCGCCTGCGCCAGAGCAACGCGATTTCCGCCGAACTGGCCGATGCCCGCGCCAGCGCCGCGACCGAAGCCCAAGCCGCCGTCGCCGCCATCCAGGCCGAGCTGGAGAACGCCCAGCTCAACCTCAGCTTCACCCGCGTCGCCTCGCCGATCGACGGTCGCGTCAGCCGCGCCGAAATCACAGAGGGCAACCTGGTCAACGCCGGCCAATCGCTGCTGACCTCGGTGGTTTCCACCGACAAGGTCTACGCCTACTTCGACGCCGACGAGCGCGTGTTCCTCAAGTACATCGAGCTGGCCCGCAAGGCCGGCGGCGACGCCCGTGGCGCCAGCCCGGTGTACCTCGGCCTGTCCAGCGAGAGTGGACACCCGCACGCCGGCCAGCTGGACTTCCTCGACAACCAGGTCAACCCGCGCACCGGCACCATCCGCGGCCGCGCCGTGTTCGACAACAGCAAGGGCGAGTTCACCCCCGGCCTCTACGCCCGCCTCAAGCTGGTCGGCAGCAGCACCTACCCGGCCGCACTGATCAAGGACGACGCAGTCGGCACCGACCTCGGCAAGAAGTTCGTCCTAGTCCTTGGCGAGAACAACACCGTGGATTACCGCGCCATCGAACTCGGCCCGAAACTGGAGGGCCTGCGTATCGTCCGCACCGGCCTGGCCAAGGGCGAGAAGATCGTGGTCAACGGCCTGCAGCGCGCCATGCCCGGCGCCACCGTCGAGCCGCAGGCCGTGCCGATGGCCGACGAGGCCACCCTCGCCCAGCTGGCGAGCCTGCGCCAGGCGGTCGACAACCGCGATGCACCGCGCGTGGCGGGAAAGAACGCCACCCTGCCCCGCTCGCCGCGTAGCTGAGCCAAACGTAGGGCGGGCAGTGCCCGCGCCTCACCGAACCCGCGGGTTTCACCCGCCCTGCGAATGACCCAAGCCTGGCGCGCATGACGCGCCAAGTTCGAGGACTCCATGAACTTCTCCCAGTTCTTCATCAAGCGGCCGATCTTCGCCGCCGTGCTATCCCTGCTGGTGCTGATCGCCGGCGCGATCTCGCTGTTCCAGCTGCCGATCAGCGAATACCCGGAAGTGGTGCCACCCACCGTGGTGGTGCGCGCCAACTTCCCCGGTGCCAACCCCAAGGTGATCGGCGAGACCGTCGCCTCGCCGCTGGAGCAGGCCATCGTCGGCGTGGAGGGCATGCTCTACCTGTCCTCCCAGTCGACCAATGACGGCAAGCTGACCCTGACCATCACCTTCGCCCTCGGCACCGACCTGGACAACGCCCAGGTGCAGGTGCAGAACCGCGTGACCCGCACCATGCCGACCCTGCCCACCGAGGTGCAGCGGCTTGGCGTGACCGTGGACAAGGCCTCCCCGGACCTGACCATGGTGGTCCACCTGACCTCGCCGGATCAGCGCTACGACATGCTCTACCTGTCCAACTACGCCGCGCTCAACGTCAAGGACGAGCTGGCGCGGCTGGACGGCGTGGGCGACGTGCAGCTGTTCGGCATGGGCAACTACTCGCTGCGCGTGTGGCTCGACCCGAACAAGGTGGCCTCGCGCAACCTCACCGCCACCGACGTGGTCAACGCCATCCGCGAGCAGAACCGCCAGGTCGCCGCCGGCGCCCTCGGCGCGCCGCCCTCGGATGCCGGCAACAGCTTCCAGCTGTCGATCAACACCCAGGGCCGTCTGGTCAGCGAGGAAGAGTTCGAGAACATCATCATCCGCGCCGGCGACGACGGCGAGATCACTCGCCTCAAGGACATCGCCCGCATCGAACTGGGCTCCAGCCAGTACGCCCTGCGCTCGCTACTGAACAACCAGCCGGCCGTGGCCATCCCCGTGTTCCAGCGCCCCGGCTCCAACGCCATCGAGATTTCCGACTCGGTGCGCGAGCGCATGGCCGAGCTGAAACAGGCCTTCCCCCAGGGCATGGACTACGAGATCGTCTACGACCCGACCATCTTCGTGCGCGGCTCCATCGAGGCGGTGGTGCACACCCTGCTCGAAGCCATCGTGCTGGTGGTACTGGTGGTGATCCTGTTCCTGCAGACCTGGCGCGCCTCGATCATCCCGCTGGCCGCCGTGCCGGTGTCGCTGATCGGTACCTTCGCCGTGATGCACCTGTTCGGCTTCTCGCTCAACGCCCTGTCGCTGTTCGGCCTGGTGCTGGCCATCGGCATCGTGGTGGACGACGCCATCGTCGTGGTGGAGAACGTCGAGCGCAACATCGGCCTCGGCAAGTCGCCCATCGACGCTACCCGCCAGGCCATGAAGGAAGTGACCGGCCCCATCGTCGCCACCGCCCTCGTGCTGTGCGCCGTGTTCGTGCCGACTGCGTTCATCTCCGGCCTCACCGGGCAGTTCTACCAGCAGTTCGCGCTGACCATCGCCATCTCCACGGTTATCTCGGCATTCAACTCGCTGACCCTGTCGCCGGCCCTGGCCGCCGTGCTGCTGAAGGACCACCACGCGCCGAAGGACCGTTTCTCCCGCGTGCTCGACAAACTGTTCGGCGGCTGGCTGTTCAACCCCTTCAACCGCTTCTTCGACCGCGCCAGCCATGGCTACGTCGGCACCGTGAAGCGCGTGCTGCGTGGCAGCTCGATCGCCCTGTTCGTCTACGCAGGCCTGCTGGCGCTCGGCTACCTGGGCTTCTCCAGCACCCCGAGCGGTTTCGTGCCGCAGCAGGACAAGCAATACCTGGTCGCCTTCGCCCAGCTGCCGGATGCCGCCACCCTCGATCGTACCGAGGACGTGATCAAGCGCATGTCGGAAATCGCCGGCAAGCATCCGGGCGTGGAGAACACCGTGGCCTTCCCGGGCCTGTCGATCAACGGTTTCACCAACAGCCCGAACAGCGGCATCGTGTTCACCCCGCTCAAACCGTTCGACGAGCGCAAGGACCCGTCGATGTCGGCCGCTGCCATCGCCGCCGAACTGAATGCCCAGTTCGCCGACATCTAGGATGCCTACATCGCCATCTTCCCGCCGCCACCCGTGCAGGGCCTCGGCACCATCGGCGGCTTCCGCCTGCAGGTAGAGGACCGTGGCAGCCTGGGCTACGAGGAGCTGTACAAGCAGACCCAGAACGTCATCGCCAAGGCGCGCCAGCTTCCTGAACTGGACCCGATGTCGATCTTCACCAGCTACCAGGTCAACGTGCCCCAGGTGGATGCGGCCATCGACCGTGAGAAGGCCAAGACCCACGGCGTGGCCATCAGCGACATCTTCGACACCATGCAGGTGTACCTGGGCTCGCTGTACGCCAACGACTTCAACCGCTTCGGCCGCACCTACCAGGTCAACGTCCAGGCCGACCAGCAGTTCCGCCTGGAGCCGGAGCAGATCGGTCAGCTCAAGGTGCGCAACAACCGTGGCGAGATGATCCCGCTGTCGACCTTCGTCAAGGTGGAAAACAGCGCCGGCCCGGATCGGGTGATGCACTACAACGGCTTCCTCACCGCCGAGATCAACGGCGCGGCAGCACCCGGCTACAGCTCCGGCCAGGCCGAGGCGGCGATCGCCAAGCTGCTCAAGGAGGAACTGCCCAATGGCATGACCTACGAGTGGACCGAGCTGACCTACCAGCAGATCCTCGCCGGCAACACCGCGATCTTCATCTTCCCGCTCTGCGTGCTGCTGGCCTTCCTGGTGCTGGCCGCCCAGTACGAGAGCTGGAGCCTGCCGCTGGCGGTGATCCTGATCGTGCCGACCGTTCTGTTCTCCGCCATCGTCGGGGTGATCCTGGCCGGCGGCGACAACAATGTGTTCACCCAGATCGGCCTGATCGTACTGGTGGGCCTGGCGTGCAAGAACGCCATCCTCATCGTCGAGTTCGCCAAGGAGAAGCAGGAAGAAGGCCTGGATCGCGTCGCCGCGGTGCAGGAAGCCTGCCGCCTGCGTCTGCGCCCGATCCTGATGACTTCCATCGCCTTCATCATGGGCGTGGTGCCCCTGGTGCTCTCCAGCGGTGCCGGTGCCGAGATGCGCCATGCCATGGGCGTGGCGGTATTCAGCGGGATGATCGGCGTGACCCTCTTCGGCCTGTTGCTGACCCCGGTGTTCTACGTGCTGATCCGCGCCTTCGTGGAGAAACGCGAAGCGCGCAAGGCCAACCAGATCGCCCATGAGGTGCATGCATGAAGCCGTTGATTCCCGCCCTGCTCGCCCTCGCGGTCAGCGCCTGCGCCGTCGGTCCGGACTACCAGGCGCCGGATACCCGGCCGGCGCAGATCACCAGCCTGGAGGCCGGCGACTATGACCGCACAGGCTTCGAATCGGCCTGGTGGCAGCAGTTCGACGACCCGACCCTGAGCCAGCTGGTGCAACAGTCGCTCAAGGAAAACCGCGAGTTGCGTGTGGCCTTCGCCCGCCTGCGCGCCGCCCGCGCCATCCGTGACGATGTCGGCAACGACCAGATGCCGGTAATCACCAGCCGCGCCAGTGGCGAGTTCGGCAAGGCCCAGCAACCGCCGACCACCGAGGAACGCGTGCGCCAGGAACGCTACGACCTCGGCCTGGACATGGCCTGGGAACTGGACCTGTTCGGCCGCATCCAGCGCACCATCGAGGCCAGCGATGCGCAGAGCGAAGCCGCCGAGGCCGAGCTGTACCAGTTGCAGGTCAGCCTGATCGCCGAGCTGGTGGATGCCTACGGTAACCTGCGCGGTGCACAGCTGCGCGAGCGCATCGCCCGCGACAACCTGAAGAACCAGCAGGAGTCACGCGGCCTCACCGAACAGCTGCGCGACGCCGGCGTCGGCAGCGAACTGGACGTGCTGCGCGCCGACGCCCGCCTGGCCGCCACCGAGGCCAGCCTACCGCAACTGCAGGCCGAGGAAGCACGCGCTCGCCACCGCATCGCCACCCTCCTCGGCCAGCGCCCGGAACATCTCAGCGTGGACCTGTCGCCCCGGCCGCTGCCGGTGATCGCCAAGGCCCTGCCGATCGGCGATCCGGCCGAACTGCTGCGCCGCCGCCCCGATGTGCGGGTGGCCGAGCGACAGCTGGCCGCCGCCACCGCCAACGTCGGGGTGGCGACGGCGGACCTGTTCCCTCGGGTGAGTCTGTCCGGCTTCCTCGGCTTTACCGCCGGTCGCGGTTCGCAGCTCGGTGCTGCCGATGCGCGGGCCTGGGGCGTGGCACCGACCATCAGCTGGGCCGCGTTCGACCTGGGCAGCGTGCGGGCCCGCCTGCGCGGCGCCGAGGCCGAGGCCGACGGCGCCCTGGCCAGCTACGAGCAGCAGGTGCTGCTGGCCCTGGAAGAGTCGGAAAACGCCTTCAGCGACTACGCCAAGCGTCAGCAGCGCCTGGTCTCGCTGGTCCGCCAGTCCGAGGCCAGCCGAGCGGCGGCGGCCCAGGCCGCGGTGCGCTACCGCGAGGGCACCGAAGACTTCCTGGTGCTGCTCGACGCCGAGCGCGAACGCTTGGCGGCCGAAGACGCCCAGGCCCAGGCGGAAGTCGAGCTGTATCGCGGCATCGTCGCCATCTACAAGGCGCTCGGCGGCGGCTGGCAGCCCAGCGCCTGATCCATCGAGCCCGTCCGCCACGGCGGGCGGCATGATCCTCCTGGGCCGACACCGCCCTTTGTCGGCCATTGCGCATCCCCACGGCTCAGCTCCTGTCCGTGGGGATTTTTTTGTCTTCAGACATCTCCAGCGCGCGAGTACCTGACTCCACCTCCACCGAAGCCCGCGCGCGGATCATAGCCGGCCCAGACCTCGCCCCAGCTATATAGGCCGGGCGCCCAGCCACGCATGGCCAGCCACTTGCGCAGTACCTTGGCGCGACGACGCTCCTTGGGCTCGGACCATTCATCCCAGCCACGGCCATAGGCGCTTTCGTCATCGTGGAACAGTACGCACTCCACCAGCGCACCCTGGTGGAAGGCCAACTCGATGCCCAGCCGGAAATCTCCGTCCAGCCACGGTTCGAGCCGGTACCAGACCCAGCCCGGCCCGGTCTCGCGCCGATGCACGATCAAGGCCCCATGGCTTTCCACTAGCACCGCCTCCTCCAGGCCTGGCGCAATATGCAGACCTGCCGGGCGCAGCAGCTCGAAGACCTTATTCACTCGCCCATGGCCCCGGATGAATCGCATCGGCTCCCCACGGGCACACGCCGTCGGCATCGGCGGCGTAGCAACTGAGGGCTTCGGGACAGTGAAGAGTCGTATCCATGTGACGCTCGAATCCATGGCGGTTCTATATGATGGGACGGCTATTACCTTGCGACCAGCCTGGGAACGATCAAGCGCCCTGCTCACCCCTGGAAACCGCCATGCCGATCATGCCCAGCGCCGTCCGCCAGCTCATCGAAGAGGCCATCGTGCCGGGTAGCATGCCCCTGCCCTGCCACTACCCGCGGCCGGACGACTGGGATGGCTGGCAGATCGGCTTCCGCCGCCACGGCCTAACCGGCGAAAGCCTGGTCGGCACCGCGCCGGGCGCCTGGCAGCCCGGGTGGTACGTGATCGCGCTGAACGGCTTCGACGATCCGTTCTTCATCGACCTCGACGAAGAAGCTCAAGGCTTTCCCGTCTACTACGCGCCCCATGGTGCCGGATGCTGGGACGCCGAGTGGGTCGCCTCCAGCCTGCAGCACTTCGCCGAGATACTGGCCACTCTGCGCGATATTGGCGCAAACGAGACGGCGGCGCAGGACTACCTCGAACGCGAGGTCGACCTGGTCGGCGAGCTGTGGCACGAGGTACTCGAGCACTACCGATCTGCAGCGTTGGAGGAACATGAAGATGTGTCCCTCGAAGCACCACCCGGTGATGAGATCTGGCAGCACGGAGCCCTGATCATCACCCGCATCGGGCCGCAGAAGATGAAGGTCGTCCAGTTCCTCCGGCAGGTGCTGGAGCTGTCGCCGCAGGCAGCACTGACGCTGGCGGGGCAGCAGAACATCCCCGTGGCGCAGGGCTACCTCGTGCGCCTACAGAGAACCCAAGCCCATCTGCAAGGACTGGGTGCTACGGTGGAATTCCGTCCGGACGGCCCCTCGCTGAGGACCTTCCAGCTCGACACGTTCCTTCGCATTGAGGAGCTGATCGACTGCGTCAAGGCACAGCAGGAGCGTGAACTGGCCTACGACCTGTACACGGCGGAGGCCGACGCCTTTGGCCCTGGAGACGCGGTATTCATCGCCAGCCCCGTGCAAGTGGATGCAAACGGCGAAGAGGCATACCCGGATTCGGTCACCCGCCGGGGGCTACGGTTCTCCTACTCCGGCGAGCAGTTCCAGGACGTCGTCAACCTCGCCATCCAGCAAAAGCCCGACGCCAGCTGCTCCGACATCATCCGGGCGCTCAATCACTACAGCGAGCACGACGACTTCCTCGATATCGGCGAATGACCTCAGCGCTGGTGGCTCCAGCGGCCGTACAGCCAGCGCGCGCCGGCATCCAGGCAGAAGCCCAGCACACCAATCAGCAGCACCATGGCCATCAGCTCGGAATAGGCCAGGCGGTCACGGGTATCGAGGATGTAGTAGCCGAGCCCGGCACTGACACCGAGCATCTCGCAGGGCACCAGCACGATCCACAGGATGCCAATGGCCAGGCGTACGCCGGTCAGCACGTGGCCGAGCACGCCGGGCACCACCACCTTGAACAGGGTTTCCCGGCGCGTGGCGCTGAGGCTGCGCGCCAGCTGCAGCCAGCGCGGGTCGAGCGCCTTCACCCCGGCGGCGGTGTTGAGCAGGATCGGCCACACGGCGGCGAAGGCCAGCAGGAAGTAGATCGGCGCATCGCCCACCCCCATCACCATCACGGCGATGGGCATCCACGACAGCGGCGAGATCATGCGCAGGAGCTGGAAGGCCGGCGTGGTCGCCCATTCCAAGTTGCGCCGGCTGCCCACCAGCAGGCCCAGTGGCACGCCGACCAGCAGCGCCAGGCCGAGGCCGAGGGCGATGCGCTTGAGGCTCACGGCCACGTGCTCGAACAGTTCCGGACGCTGCAGCAGTTCGCCGAGGCTGACCAGGGTGGCCTGGGGCGTGAACATCGCCGCCAGGCCCTCGACGCTGCCGAACAGTTCCAGCAGCAGCCACCACAGCCCGAACAGACCCGCCAGCCCCAGCAGGCCGAGGCCCCAGGTCCGGCCCTGAGCACGCAGCAGACCGATCAAACCGCGACCTCCTCGGTGCGCTCGAAGCTTTCCGGCGCACCAAAGGCCTTGAGCCCGCCGACCGACGCGATGGCCGCGCGGACGAAGCGGTCGTCCACCAGGTCGCGCGCCGTGGCCGCCGGGTCGAGGCCCTCGAGGAAGGTACTGTTGCCTTCGATCAGGGTGTTCTTCAGGCGCTTGACCAGCTCCTCGGTATAGCTGGGGAACGGATAGGGCTGGAAGTCGATGCGCTTGTCGGCCCAGTCGCCATGCTGGATCGCGCCGCTGGCCAGGTAGGCCTCGCGCTCGCTGGCGGCCGGCGCCAGTACCCGTCCCAGGACCTCCGGCGCGTGCGGCGTGTAGCGGTTGGCGCCGTCCTTGGACAGCAGTTGTGCCGCCTCTTCGCGGTGGTCGCGAGTCCACAGCTGCGCCTTGACGATGGCGTTGACCACCTTCTGCGACCACTCGGGGCGGTTGTTCAGGTCGTGCTCGTGCATGAACACCACGCAGCAGGCGTGGTTGCGCCAGACGTCGCCGGTGAAGCGCTGGATGCGCCCGACCTTGAGGTTCTCGGCCAGGGCGTTGAACGGCTCGGCGACGATGTAGCCGGCGATGCGCCTGCTGGCCAGGGCCGGCGGCATGTCCGACGGCGCCAGCACCACCAGATTGACCTCGTTGGTGGCGATGCTGGTGTTGGCCGCCTTGCTCACCGGGGTCAGGCCACTGTCGCGCAGCAGTTGCTGCACCACCACGTTGTGGATCGAGTACCAGAACGGAATTGCCACGGTCTGGCCACCCAGTTGCCTCACATCGTCGATGCCCGGCACCACGGTCAGGCCGGAGCCGCCGACATGGTTCCACGCCACCACCTTGGCCGGCACCTTGCTGCCGTAGCGCGCCCACACGGTCATCGGCGACAGCAGGTGGATGACGTTGACCTGGCCGGAGATGAACGCCTCGATCACCTGCGCCCAGCTGCGCAGCAGCACCGGGCGCTCGGATTTGATGCCCTCGGCCTCGAACAGGCCGTTGTGGTGCGCCACCAGCAGCGGCGTGGCATCGGTGATCGGCAGGTAGCCGATGCGCACCGGCGAATCCGGCTCGCTGGCGGCGCGCGCCTGCAGGCTGGTCAGCAGGGGGAAGGCGCCGGCGGCGGTCAGCAGCCCGCTCAGTTTGATGAAGTCACGACGGGAATGGGTGGGATCGTCCAGGCACATGGCAAGGCTCCAGCGGTTCGATTGAGGGTCCGTTGTTGCGGCTCGCCCGCCGTAGGGTTTTGAGGATATCGACGCGCAGTGCGCCCAGCTCGTCGACCAGCTCGGCGCGCGGCTGCGGCAGGTCGATGTGCCACTGGTCGAGCGTGTGCGCCGGGGTACCACCCAGTAGCAGGACACGGTCGGACAGCAGCAGCGCTTCGTCGATGTCATGGGTGATCAGCACGGCGGCGGTCTGCCGCTCGCGGATCAGGCTCAGCAGCAGTTGCTGCATGTCAGCGCGGGTCACTTCGTCCAGCGCGCCGAAGGGTTCGTCGAGCAGCAGCACGTGCGGCTCGCGGGCCAGGCAGCGGGCCAGCGCAGTGCGCTGGGCCATGCCGCCGGAAAGCTCGGCCGGGTAGCGGCCATGGGCATGCCGCAGGTCCACCGCGGTGATGGCCCGTTCCACCAGCGCCTTGCGCTCGGCGGCCGAACGCTCCGGCTGGCGGGTGAAATCCAGGCCGAAGCCGACGTTCTGCTCCAGGTTCAGCCAGGGCAGCAGCGACGGGTCCTGGAAGGCCACCGCCACCCGAGGATGCGGGCCGTCGAAGCGTTCGCCGAACAACTCGACCTGCCCGCGCAACGGCGCCTGCAGACCGGCCAGCACGCGCAGCAGGCTGGACTTGCCCACCCCGCTGGGGCCGAGGATGCTCACCAGTTCGCCGGGGCGCAGCTCCAGGGCGAAGCGCTCCAGCACCGTGCGGCCGCCATAGCTGAGGGCGATGTCCTGCGCGCGCAGCACGGTCATGCCGCGAGCTCGCCATGCTTGTGCAACTCGGCGCGCAACTGCACCAGGCTGGGGGTGACGATGGGCACGAAGGCGGACTCGCGCAGGCGCCGGGCGAACCCGGCGCCATGGGCCTGCAGGTAGGCTTTGCCGCCACTGGCCTGCAACTCCAGCTGCACTGCTTCGGCGGCGACCCGCGCCAGGCCGATGCGCAGCTTGAACAGGGCGACCGGGCCAGCGCCGAAGCTGCCGTTGCGCAGCCCATCATAGAGGCCGTGCTGCAAGCACAGCAGCTCGTCGTGCAGCTGCTGCCACTCACCTTCCAGCACCGAGCGGCCGGCCTGCAACAGCGAGCGCGCCTCGCCCAGCGAACGCTGCGCCAGGCCCAGCGCCATTCCGCATTGCAGGCCGAGGAAAGCCGGTCTGACGCGTCGCAGGTAGTCGTGCGCATCGGCGGCAAGCAGCCAGTCTTCCGCCAGGAAGACCTCGTTCAGTTGCAACGCGGCCGTGTTGCTCGACTGCAGGCCGAGCAGTTGCAGGTCGTCGCTGCGCACCAGCCCCGGCAGATCGTCCGGGATGGCCGCGACGAACGGCTGGGCGCCCGGCAGGTCGATGGCGGCGGCGACGCTGAAACCGCTCTTGCGCAGGTTGGTCACCCACGGCAGGCGGCCGTCCAACTGCCAGCCACCCGCGCACGCCTGGGCGCTCACGCCCAGCTGCTCGATGCCGGAGAGGTATTTCATGGCATTGGACAGGCCCGTGGCGCCGGCCTTGTCGCCGCCGAGCAGGGCCGGCAGCAGGCGCTCGCGCAGCCCGGCGTTGTCGCTCTGCAGCAGGTATTCGACGAAGGCGCGCTGGCCCCAGAAGACGAAGGCGGCGGTCAGCGAATGGCCGGCGACCCGGGCGATGGCCTCGACGGCGCCCACCACGTCGCCGCCACTACCGCCCTGCCCCGCGTCCACGCCCAGGCGCAACACGCCGCTGGCGCCCAGTCGCGTCAGCACCGCCTCGCCATCGAGCTGGCCGCGGTCGAGCGCATCGGCCTGGTCGTCCAGCCACTGGCGCAATGAGTTGTCGAGCATGCTGCGATCTCCTTCGATGCGCCGGCTTAGGCGTCGGCCTGTTCCCAGCGATACTTCTCCAGCTCGGGGTTGAGCGGGGTACGGGCGAAGCTGTTGGCGAAGTTGCACAGGGTCGCCAGGCTCACACCGAGGATCACTTCCAGGGCCTGGCCTTCTTCGAAGCCGGCCTCCCTGAATGCCTGGTAGTCGGCATCGCTGACGTTGCCACGGCTGGCGATCACCGCCCGGGTGAACGCCGCCAGCGCCTCGTAGCGGGCATTGGGCAACTCGCCTCGGGCGCGCAGGGCCTCGACCACTTCGGCCGAGAGCCTGGCCTTGTTCTGCGCCACCGCCGTATGCCCGGCGACGCAGAAGCTGCAGCCGTGGGTGGTGGCGGCGATCAACTGGATGACTTCGCGTTCGGCCAGGCCCAGGCTGGCCTTGCCGTTGAGCGCGGAGACGGTGACGTAGGTCTCCAGCGCGGCCGGGGCATTGGCCAGCACCGCCAGCAGGTTGGGGATGAATCCGGAGTTCTTGAGGGCGTTTCGGAGGAACGGCTGGGCATCTTGCGGGGCGGATTCGAGGGTCTGTAGGGTGACGCGAGACATGGCTGAGCTCCTGACCAAGAGGTATGACGCTATCTTCTTGGTTATAAAAATCATTGGCCATATTCTAAAGTCGCGTTCACTTGTTCCTGAGTCTTTCGATTAGATGAATTCCTCCACTGCCCCTTTTGAATGGTTATTAGACAGCCTGGAACTGGACACCAGCCTGTTCCATGTAGGCCGTTACTGCGGCAGTTGGCAGGCCAGCACCCACGGGCTGGCGCGGGCCAGTTTCCATCTGCTGGTGCAGGGCGAATGCTGGCTGCACCTGGACGGTGAGCCGGCGCCCATCGCCCTGTACACCAGCGACGCGGTGTTCCTGCTACGCGACCTGGCCTATCGCCTGGCCGACACGGACTCGCCACAAGAGGCGCGGTGCAACCCGAAGATCCCCATGCAGGCGCTGGATACCGGCGCCCGCGACGGGGTCAGCCTGGTCTGCGGCTTCTTCCATTTCCGCCCGGGGCTGAGCAGCCTGATCATCGACGCCCTGCCCGGCTACCTGATACTGCGCGCCGACGCCCCCGGCTCCAGCGCGGCGAGACGCCTGTTCGGGCTGATCATGGAGGAGTGCTCGCGCCGCGAGGGGCCGTCCGGCGCCCTGCTCGAACGCCTGTGCCACCTGCTGTTCCTCTACGTGCTGCGCGAGCAGAGCCAGGCCGTGGCCGGACTGGGCGGGCTGCTGGGGCTCGCCCGCCACCCGCAGTTCGCCGAGCTGCTCGAACGCCTGATCGCCCAGCCGCAGCAGCCCTGGCCGCTGGAGCAGATGGCCGAACTGACGGGATTGTCGCGCTCGGCCTTCTGCAAACGCTTCCAGGAGCTGGCCGGAACCTCCCCCGGCCACGTGTTGCAGAGCCTGCGCATGCGCCAAGCCTGCCGCCTGCTGCAACAGGGCCAGCCGGTGGCGGAAACCGCAGAGGCCTGCGGCTACCAGTCAATCGCCGCCTTCACCCGCGCCTTCAACAAGACGACAGGAGTGCTGCCTGGCGCTTACCGCAAGCAGTTCAACTGACCGGTGATGGAACGAAGAAGAGAAACGGCCCTACCCTCTTTAATTAAGCTACTGAGAATAGGGAGTGGGTATAAGGACATCAGCGTGATTGACGACCGGAACAAGAAGTCAGGCGGTCATTTAAGAAATGTTCAGGCCAGAAACAACAAAGCCGCCCGAAGGTGGCTAAGTCGTTGAGGTATATGGTCGGGACGGAGTGATTCGAACACTCTACCCCTTGTATCCCATGCGCTTATTTAGTGTACATATAGATACACGTATAGACACACAGAAACAGGCTAAAAACTAGTTAAAATGCCGCTTTCAGGCTAATCTACCGTCTCAATCTGTGCACCCCCGTCTACATACAGCTACGCAATTCGGTGGGGTAAAAGTGGGGTAAAATCCAAAAGCATCAAAATCAGGCAAGGGGTAGAGTGTGGCAAAGCTGACAGTCAAACAATTGGAGGCATTAACCCCAGCAGACGATGGCTTGACACTCCGTGAGGACGGAGGCCTGGTCGCCAAAGTCCGCGCCGGCATTCGCGGTATCACTGTCCAATTTCGCTATGAGTTCAAATTGGACGGTATCAAACGCGACCACAGCCTGGGCAGCTGGCCGAAAAAGTCACTGGCTCAGATTCGCACCGAGCGTGATGGGATAAAAGCCACTGCTTCGAAAGGGGTTGATCCAACCGCAGCCCGAAAAGCAGCAAAGATCGAAGCTCAAGCCGCAATCGCTGCGACGATTGCAGAGGCCGAACGGCAAGCCGCAGAAAATAAGACCGTGTCCGACCTGTTTGATGAGTGGATACGCGACGGTGTCTCCCGCCAGGACGGCAATGCCGAACTGATCCGCAGCTTCAAGAAGGATGTCCTGCCGCTGATTGGCAAGAAGCCGCTGCGCAACCTGACCGAGAAGGATCTGCTCGCCGTCCTGCGATCGGTCAAATCTCGCGGCCTAAATCGCACAGTCGTCATCCGCAGCAAGGATATCGGCCAGATGCTGCGCTGGGCCGAGAAACGCAAACCATGGCGCGGCCTGATGGCTGACGGCAATCCAGCCGACCTGATAGACGTCAACAAGCTGCTCGACCATGACTACGAAGAACAGCGGGATCGGCTGCTCTCCCCTGACGAGATTCGAGAATTGCGTGACATCCTCGAACGCCTGGAGAAAGACTACGAAGAGCTTCCTGCGGGCCAGAAGTATTCAGGTATTCGCCCGGTCAACACGCGCGTCCAGTGCGCGCTGTGGATCTGCCTGAGCACCCTCTGCCGAATTGGCGAGCTGCTTAAGGCCGAATGGCGCTTCGTGGATCTGGAGAAAGGCACCTGGTTCATCCCGGCCGAGGCTACCAAAGGTCATAAAGGCAAGCGTCAGGATCACCATGTGTTCCTGTCAGCGTTTTCCGTTGCGCAGTTCAAACGCCTTAAGAAAGAAACCGGCGATACGCCGTTCTGCTTCCCCAGCAAGGATGGTCGAAGCCACGTTGATACCAAGACTGTCAGCAAGCTCATCGGAGACCGCCAATGTCGATTCAAGAACCGCAGCAAGCCACTGGCCGGCCGGCATCATGACGACTCGCTGGTACTGAGCAAGGGAACCAAGGGTGAATGGACCCCGCATGACCTTCGCCGCACGGGCGCGACGATGATGCAGGAGCTGGGTGTAACGCTGGAAATAATCGACCGCTGCCAGAACCATCTGCTGGGCGGTTCGAAGGTACGTCGACATTACCTGCACCACGATTACGCCAAGGAAAAAACCGAAGCCTGGCGCTTGTTGGGCGAGAAGTTAGAGTTGATTCTTGCCGGGAGCCCGGTAGCTGCTTTCCAGCCTCAGTAGCCAGCTTATTTTTGATGGTGAAAGGCCAAGACATAGGCGGTGTCATCTGCGCGCTCATAGCGGTACAGCGCGCGACCTGCGGATCTTTATCGGAGAAGAATGGCCGGTAACGCTCCAGGCCCTTCGCCGCGCCTTCAGTGACAATCAGTCGTGGCACCTTGGTAACTTTGCCTCAGCCTCTGTACCCCAGCTACCGAGCCAGGTACGAGCCTCCTGGCCGGTCAAGTGCTGACCGGTTCCTGGTATGCAGCCCAAGTTGCCAGCGCATCTTGTTTGAAACTCTCACGGGCCTCCTCACTCTCTAGGTACTGGGTGATTGCCTCACGCATGATCCAGTGAGATGAGCGCTGGCGCAAACCAGCCAAATGCTGAACACGAGCTTTCAGATCGTCGTCAATTTTGATGGAAGTGGCCATGGTCAGCTCTCTGTTATCTAAAGGTATTACCTTTGAATATCGCAGCAGAGAAAAAACTGTGCTGCCGATGAAGACGCCGATGGGCATAACACTGGATGGCCCCATCCAAGCCGGAGCATCTGCTGCTTACAGCCTTCGCTTGCGACAGCCGCGACACCTGCTACAACACATAAGAATCGGCTTACTAATAGTGCGACAAGGTTGTGACAGCTCGCGACAATCTCTGCATTGTGGCTCCTTTGTAGCCCTAGCAGGGTGATAAATTGGTCGAGCCTTAACACTCTGATTTGTAGCCCTCGCCCCTAAAAATCATCAAGATTTACAGGGATGGCTATCTCCCCCGCACGAGACTTTGCAATTTCGACCAACTCGAGGTCATCTGACAGCACTTTAGTCACCGGTTGCTGATACTTACCTGGCAGTAAAAAAATACTCTCCTGCTCCAGTGCCAAGCCCTTTCGTTGCAGAGCATCACACAGCTCCGCCAACTCGCTGGGCATGCCCAACGATCGAAGTCGACTTACCGCATCCTGATAGTTCGCTAAGTTGTCCTGCCAAATCCGTTGATTGCCATACAGCCCCAACCGCTCCTGCCAATCCGGCATTAACCAGAGTTTGCACGTGTCCCCAATGAGCTCATAGAGTCGAGCGAAGTTCTGAAGCCCAATACCGTCGTAATCGGGGAAAAGGATTACCTGTGAAGCCCGCGGTCTCTCGGCCAACCAGTACAGCAGCAGGCCGCTCAGCTGTCCGGAGTAGTAGCACAAGGTGCCGCTCGCATCGGCGGGCAGCCAGCTGATATCGTCGAACAGGGCTTGGTTCTCGATCAGCCACAAGGGCGCAGCCGTGTGCCAATCATCGCCGCTCTGCACAGCCAAAGCGGCAGCCCCGCAGGTCTGCGTCAGCTGCGATACATCGAGTAGTTGGCCCTTGCCATCACGCCAGTACTGCCCGTCGTTTACGGCTTTAAGCAGCAGGTACTGTACCGAGTGCCGCGCACTACCACTTTTACTGTCACGGTTCCGCGACATGTTGAGGGCGCGCTGCGGGATCACACTGGCCGCATTTTCCGTGTGTCCCGGCCTTAGCTGAGCAAGGTGGGCCTGAACCTGTTCTAGGGCGGCAATCTGATACAGACTGCCGCGACCACTAACTGACAACCGCACCGCCAGGGTTCTCCGAGCGAACTCCTCCAGCGCTCCGCGCTGGGCAGCTGTCAGTTGGCTGGCAGCCAGCCTACCGCCAGCAACAAGCAGCTTTTCCAGTGCATCGGCCAGTGAACGGCTCACGCACCAGCCCCCGCCAGGCGCGGCTCCAACTCCTGCCAATTCTTGCGGCTGACGTGATTGTGTCCGCCGTGGCGAGTGATTGGTACGCAGTAACGAACGGTTGCCAGCGGCGCGGGAGAGGCGAAGATAAGCGCAAAACCGAACTCAGCAGCTGTGTCGATCAAGCTCGTCTGGTTTGGCCCATCAAGCGCCAGCGCCTCATCCAAGTAGCAGGCAGCCCGAACCGAATAGCGCTTGTCCTGCATCTGGTGCAGTAGCGCCAGCCCCGTTACCAACTTTGCCATCAGCACCGTGCCGTTGGAGGCAGCGCCATCAATATCAGCAAAGGCCTCAGGTTTCTGGCCCTCTTTACCGACGATGAAGCTCAGACGAAACAGATGCTCAACAGCCAAACCGCCTCGGGCATCACCCTCTCGGATCAGCAGGGCCTTCGCCCGCGTTAGGCTCTCATCATCGAGCACACTCCCGTGGTCGAACAGCTCAAAGCTCTGGCCTGAATCCACCTGCTCCGCTGTGCTGATGAGCGCCTCGATCGCCCAGACCAGTTCCTGCTCGTCTTCAGGCTCGATCTTGAATACCGACAGGTCGGACAACCGACGCCGACCGATCAGCTGGTTGAATTGGCGCATCTTGGCCTTGAAATCGTTCAGGCTGCCTCGCAATTGCCGCAGGCACGCCGTGACGTTGACCACCGCTGTGCGCGCCTTTCGCTCGATAGCCTCGAACTCCTGGGGCAGATGCCGGCCAAACTCGATCATCAGGCGGATCTCTTCGTCAGGATCGTCGGCCGTCTGGAACTTGGTCAAACCACCCGTATGCAGCTCGGCGAGCAACCCACGTACATCAGTTTCAAGGCTCAGTAGCCGGCGGCAGTCCTGCTGATACTCTCGCAGGTGCTCGGCCAGCTGTTCAATAGCCAGCTCTGTTGCCCCAACCCACTTGTGATGCGGCAGATCAGCCAGATAGCTGAAGATAGGGTCACCATCACAGCGCCGATCGCGGCCGGTACAGATCTCCCTGTGCTGGCCGTCGAGCTCATCCTGCTGCTTACGTATGCCATCCAGCTGTTCTCGAAGACGCTGCACCTCGGCCTGGACTCCTCTCAGCTTGGCCTCCAAATCAGCCAAGACGCTCCGGCAGTCCAACAGAGATCGCTCGCGCTCAGCTCCGCGCTCGCGCAAGATGGCGAGATCGTCAAAGGCTTCCAGCTCGCGCAGGGCCTGCTGGTAGTCATGCTCTCGTTCAAGCTTGAGTGCCTCAGCGGCCCGAATTTGCTCCGCAGCCTGTAGCTGCTCATCGACCTGAGCCAGCTGGCGCTGAAGGTCAGACAACTCCTGATCGATTTCTTCAGCGCTGCGCTGACGGTGCTGGTCGGGCAGGCCAGCCAACTGCAGATCCAGTCCCGGCAGTTCAAGGCGGCCAGCCTGGCTGAGCCATTTCTCAAGGCTTTGATGCAGTTGCTCGCCGTTGAGGCGGAAGCCGCTCTCCGGCAGCGTCATAACCTCCCGTGCGAACAGCCGGTTCAGGGCAGCCAGCTGCTCCGCGTTCAACTCCCGCTGCAGATGCTGATAGAGGTTGCCCGCCAGGCTTGCTCTTTCGCGACTGAGCCGCTGCACGTCCTGCGTAACCCTGTTGCGATCGCGAACAATCTCATTGGGGCTTCGACCCTGTACTCCGGCAACGAGCGCAACCTGGGCCTCGTAGGCTGCACGCGCATGCTCGATGCTACGCTCCAGCGTCTCGCGTCGGTCGATCAGCGTGAACCGGCGCTCCAGTTCAGCCTGCCGCTCATCCTCGCGCTTCAGCGCAGCCTCAGTCTGCAGGCTGCGCTCACGGGCAGCAGACCACTCTACCCGGTCATGTTGCAGCTGCTCTTCGGCTTGCTCGATGCCGGCGCGGGTCTGTTGCAGGTCAGCTGAGCGAGACTGGTAATAGCTCTGCCAGTCCTGCAGCGCCTGATCGATCAGCGGACGGAGGTGAAACAACTTGCCGCGCAACTGCAAGCGCTCCTCATACAGCGTTTCGAGGCGGCCGATCCGTTCCAGCTGCTTTTGGGCAGCTTGGTACTGCTCTCGGTCGGCATTTACATCGGCGAAAGCTTTGTCCCACTCCTGCTTGAAGTCGATGCCCGCGTCCGAAAGATCTCGGTGAAAGATCTGCAACAGGTAGTCCTTCACCTCCTTGGATTGCAGCTTGTCCAAGCGCAGAGTTCGGGTGAGCACCCGTTGGAATACCTCAGCGTGGCGGGCCTGCTCCAGGCGGAAAATTGTGAAGTCACCGTTTTCTCCCCGCCCCCGCCGACTGTTGCCATACACCATGCTGGTGAACTCGCTACCGCTATAGCGTTGGGCGAGCAAGCCGCGAGTGGCTAAATGACTCAGCAGCTGCGGTTGTGCCACCAGACAGCCGTCATCGCGCCGGTAGTCATCGAGGTTCAGTTGGCCACGGTAAGCGAAGTATTCGTAGTCGTTGCTGACACCCTTGCCAACACATCCCAGCACCACACTGCCCGACTCAGGAAGCAGCACCTCCAGCAGGATGTAGGCGCTGTTGTTGGGGAAATAGAAGCGCCGACTGCGTTCTACGTCGTGTGGACCAAAGTCCATCCGCCGCCGGTCGATGATCAGCAAGAACTGCAAGGCATTGATCAGACTGGTCTTGCCTGTATTGTTCGGAGCCACCAACGATACAGACGCATCCAAAGGTAACTCTGCGCGCTCGTAGCCTGCACTGTTAAGCAGCACCAGCCGTTGAAATCCATAATCCATCATGCTGGCTCATCCTCTTCACTGGTCTCGATGGCCTCGCTGACATCAACACCCTCTTCAATCTCGCCGTCCTGCTCCCCGGCCAGCTTCACAAAATGATCCAGATACCGCCAGACGGCAGGCAGTAGCCGCCATCCTCCTGCAGCTGACTCAGCAAACCCATACGCACACGCGCGATCGAGCAGCCCTACGAGCGACTCTTCATCTAACCCCTCAGCCAAGAGCAAGTCATGACCGCGCTCAAGCAACTTTGCCAGCACAGCGCGATCAATGATCCAGTCACCGAATCGGTGCAGGTGCATCCCCTCGTCGGCCTTCAACTCGAACAGCAGCATGAACAACAGAGCCAGCTGGCGTGTGGTGCGGCTGACGTTGCTGCTCGCATTGTCGAAGTGGAACCAGGCAAACCCGCGTCTATCCACGCGCAGTGTGAAGCCAAGACGCCCGAACAGCTCCTGGTACTGCTCCTGCTCTTTCTCGAGCTCAGCCCACAGAGCGGGCTCTGCAATGTGATTCAGGTGCTTGCCCGCATTGAACAACTCGAACAGCGGGCCAAGGCTCGGCAAACGCCCCAGATGAAGTGTGACTGCTTGATTCATCGTGCGGATCTTCCATGAGGGTAGTGAGTGACGCGCAGCCAATTAAGGTCAGTACTGAGTTTCTGGTCGTCCTGCTGGAACTCCCACTCAGGCTCCCTGACAAGCTCGTGGTAAAGGCGCAGAACAGTGGCATCATCCAGATAGGTGTAGTTCGTCCGAAGCCAGTCAAGCAAGCTAGGCACAGAGCCACTGGCAGCCAGGCGCTCGCGCAGTTCGACACCATCGACGAACCGCAGCTCTGTTGCTGACTCAGCTGGAGCCTCATCGGGGAAGGCCTGACTCACAGGCTCATATGCCAGGCCCTCAGCCATGATGGTGAGTACCTCATCGCCAACCGTTACCCGCCGGGGACGCTCTGCGCGCCAGACAGGGAAGTCAGGTTGTCGGAATGTGCGCGACAAGCCGCGCTTGCGCACCTGTCCAAGAAGCTGGCTGACGGCAGCAGACAGGCTGTTATGCCGCCTGAGCTCTTCTCGCAACGGTAAAAGCGTATCGCTGCACTGCTTCAGCACCTCCCGGCCAAGCCGACGAAGCTCTTTGACCTGAAAGCCGGCCTGACGTACCAGCATACGCAAGGTGTAAAGCGCCCCCTGAACAGCGAGCTTCTCCTGGCAGTAGTCAATCTGCCGTTCTGCATCCTCCAGCAATCGGTAAAAGCTGCCCGACGGGCCGCTGTCCATCATTTCCGCCATCGGCTCGATGTAATCATCATAGGCCTGCAGCACTTGACGGTAACGGCGCTCGGCCGGCACATGCGCCTCAGTGCTCTTGGCTTTCTCGGCGATTTCGAGAATGGCGTGGCGATCCTGATCCAGCTGCTGGGCTATCTGGCGGAACAACTCAATAAGCTGTACGGCGGACTGGCGCAGCAGATCCAGGTCATTACCCTCGATCGCCTCATTCAAGCGCTCTGTAGCATCACGAATTCCTTGCACTCGGGCCTGGAGCACTGCAGATAGCCCAAGCTCATGCTCCCTGTTCAGACCACGGACGAATTCAAGCACCAAGGGATTGAGCTGCAGCAGCTCATCCCTGGGGAGCACGCGAAGAATTTCGGTGTTGATCAGCGCTCGCAGAACATTCTCACGGGCGTCTCGCGGCATGCCTGGATCAACCTTACTGATCAGCGCCAGCACTTGCTCTGATTCAAATGCTGGAATCTCACGAGTGCGCTGTACCAGCCACTCGACCACCGGCCAGTGGCTATAAAGGGCGAACACCAAAGAGCGTGGGTTGGCCATAGGCAATCTTCATCCTCAATCCTTGGTGATACGGCCTCATCGGAGTGCCGCATACATCAGCCCTCAACCACCCAACTCCGTAACTCGTCGAAAACGGCATCACTACTAACCAACACGCCCGCCAGATCAATGCTGTAGATCGCAAGCTGAACGTCCGATCCCTCGATAGTTAGCTTTTCACGCAGCCCAGGGCTTACACCTTCCATAGCCGGGTAAATTAACGCCAACCTCTGACATTGGTAACGCAAGGCATAACTAACAAGCTGGTATAGATCAGCCGAGGCAATGCCCAACTTGCGCTCTTCAGGGCTCAGGATCTTCCACTTGGCATCGGCAATAAGGACCACCTGCGTGCCCTTCAATACAGAAATATCAGGCCGCAGCTGAAACACTCCTTTCCCCGCCTGATTAGCAGCTAGGAAACGACGAGGCCCCTGCGGCTGAATCTGCAGTCCCTTGAAAGCGCGGCGTGCCCTCCAAGTGACGTAGCTTTCGAACAGTCGGTTCATGTCAAACATTAACGCCAGAGCAGGCATACCACCGGCGGTAACGTTAGGATGCAAGCCACGCAGAAATTCCGCACAACGCTTGAAGATTGGCTGCCAGCGCTGATTCAGCCGATCGAAAACCAATGCCTCTACCTGCTCGGGCGCGAAGGAACGAGTTGATGCAGGTGCCAGGTGGGCAAGTAGCTCATTGAGTCCACGTTTAATGGCCGGGTGATGAGTTCGATGCAACAGCATGCCCAGTACATAGCTCAGTACCTGGTTGTATGGGTTGTCGATATCGAACTCATCGAAGCGACAATGTACACGCTGAGGCGATAAGGCATTGAGGCGCACCTGCCTGACCAGATCGATACGCCCGCGCACGGTTGCTAACTCATCCTCCATCGGAACATATCGACGGATCAGCCCAAGTTGCATCTGCTGAGCGACCATGCCGCGAAAGTGCTCGATGAAGACATCAAGCAATGCATGCCGCTGTTGACCTAGTGTCGCCTCCCCAACCTGCTGCGGCGGCAGTGCCCCGGTCACCTGCAACAGCCGCACCAGTACCTGTTGGCAACGCAGCACATCCCGCTCTTGGCGGGCGATCTTGGGGAGCACCTCGATAGTCAGGTCTCCAAGCTGAATGACCCCGCAAAACTGGGTGAACTTCACAGCTGCCCGGCGCCACTCAAGCGCACGCGCTGGCAAAGAATCCGCAAGCCGTTCTAGAAGAGCGGCCTGATGCACATTGAGTGACTGACCACCTCCAGATCGAATGGGCAGCCACTCATGCTCGAGCACCTGCAACAACGTCATACCAGTGGCTCATAAATCTTGCGGACAGCCTCCGGGGTGATCTCATCAGGCGCACAGATCTGAAAGCGCTGCGTCTCTGGCAAGCTATCTTCCAGCTCTCCAAAAACATCGATCCCTGAGTCCGTGAACTCGCGGACGATTTGCAACTCAAGGGGAGCCTTTACATCCCCAAAGATCAGCCGAATCCGCTGCCAGTCGTTATAGAACGTCTCCTGCAGGAGTGGGATGACTTCCCGGCAAAGCACGCCACGCAGCCCCTGCATGTCTCGAACGCGAGTAAAAAAGGCATGGCCAATGGTCTGATCCCGATGCAACAGGTAGGAGATTCGGCGATTAAGCGTATCAAGCAGTGCACGCAGGTTCAGTACGCCCCCCTCACCATCAGGTATATAGCCATCGCCCTGCGCCCCGGAAATCACTAACGAATCGGGCATTAGCTCTCGGAACTGAAAGCGCCGCCGCAATGCCGCATCCAGCAGCGCAATTGAACGATCAGCAGTGTTCATACTGCCGTAGATATCCAGATTGCGCGGCACCCCGAAGTGCTCCCCAGAGTAAGGCAGCGTCAGCTCCATACCATCGAGTAGAAGACCATCCGAATCATAGTGCGCACGCTTATCGACCTCGATCAGCGTGATCAGCTCACCCAAAATCTTGGCCACATTTCCGCGATTGATCTCATCGATAAAGATCGCATAGCGATGCTGCGGATCTAACTTAGCGCGCTCGCACAGCCGCTTGAAAACCCCTGGCTTCACCGCGTAAGTCACGCCCAGGCCATCGGCCGACGGCTCAGGACGTATGCCCTCGATGAAGTCCTCGTAACTGTAGGACTGATGAAAAGTGACGAACTCATAGCGCCTAATTCGCTGCTCGCCCTTGGTTTTCGGCCCTTTCTTTATCAGCTCTACTCGCTCGACCCATTCTGCACAGCTCTCCTCCCAGTCTCCCGCAAGGAACCAGCTCCCTGCTGAATCCTTGTCGAATACATAAGGTGCACGGCGGGCTCTCATATCAGTCATCACCGTTGTGGAGTCCAACAAACTGTGCTCCTGCAGGCTGCCCCAGCAAGTCGCACGCAGATTGCTATTGCCACTACGGAATTTAGCTTTGGCCACAAAGTAACGATGAGCCATCAACTGGGTGACCGTTGCCTTTCCGCCCAATTCATACAAAGCCATGAACACCACCTGCCACCAAGTGGTATCCATTAGGCTAGACTCAATCCATTCGACCTCTGTCAAAGAGCTTGAACTGTCCTCGTACTTCGGAACACGCTTCTTGAGGCTGTGAGTTTTTCCGGTACCAGGTGGCCCGAAGAATATTAGATTTCGCGCTGGTTCAACGATCAGCGGTTTACTGCTGTGAAGCGGCACAGGCACTGTGGGCTTTGCCAATGCACTCCAGCGCTTCATTAATGCGGCAGCGGCCTTATGCTTGACTTCGATACCGGAGGACTGGGGGTTCCATTCTTGATTGTCGGCACCCAAAGCTTCCAATTCGCTTAAAGAAACAAAGCTATCTAGCTGAGGATCACGCAGATCAGTGATGTGGATATCTACGTAATCCAGTATTCCGCCCTGCGCAGCCTTCGCTTCATCCCAATGCGCATCCTGGTAAGGTCCATTTACGATGCTGCCACAGGCAATGATGCCCTTGGGTGCTACTCCCGTGCGTAGCAAGAACGCAGTGTCTCCCACCTTCACCTTGCCACTGGCACAACTCCAGCGAATGATTAGCTCCCCACCTTCCAGTACCTTTTGACGGTCCTGCGCAAATTGACTCCAGGCATACCGGGATGGGTTCCAACTAAATAACCAAGAGCCAGGCTGAGGCCGCCAGTGCTCAAGCCAGGGGCTCTCATAAAAATCTACCTCTGGACCTACGCTGGCCTCTTCAGCCTGGCGAACAGCAAGCAGACTCTTATCCAGATCTATTAGAGGCCAAGCCTTGACCATTGCGACTGCCAGCTCTTTGTAAGCTGCCACAACCGCTGCCTTGTCATTCGGGCTCGCCATCCGCTCAAAAGTTTCAGGGAAAAGCAAATGCAGCAGGATATGCCGCATCTGCCGCCCACGAGCCCAAGGCTGAGCATCCAACCATTCTGCACACTGCCAAGGCTCGCGTAGATATTGTTCACGTTGTCCCTGTGGCAGCTTCTTGAAAGCGTCGACCATCCGGATCAACCAAGCCAACTCATCGGCGCGATACCGATTGAAACCCTGACCAGCCGATCCAAGCCCCGAAATGACCTCATCAGTCATTAAAGGCTGAGCAACTGGGAAATCGCTTCCGGACCAGCTCCACACGAACTCAATGTTCTCGCGCTTCTTACTCGCGCTCACATTGCTCTGGAAAAGCATTAGCACCCAGAGCATTTCGGCCATCAGCTGGATAGCCTCCGGCGAGGCCTCAGCCAGCTGCCCTTTGAGCTTTTCCAGAAATACTGCAGAGGACTCATCAGGACTCTCGACAAAGAGCTGGCGCAATTCCCCCAATAGATCAGCTGTCCAACGCGGACCAACTGCAAAGAGCGACTTATCACCGATTAGGCAGTCCTGCTTCCACTGATCGAAAGCGGCAAAGATGGGCGCTGCATTGTGAACGGGGTTGTAACGCGACATAACACTCCTTTATTTCAACGCACACAGAAAGATAGCGCGCGAAAGATCAAGCTGGCTGTTCTACAGCCAACGACTCCATGAATGGTTTGGCCCACGATTCATAAGGAAACAGCTCGGCTACTTTCTCCTGGAACTCCACATCTTTGAGCATTTCCAACGTGACATCCTTGAAGGTGCAGTGCAGGCGCAGGCCCTGCAAGAGCTGCTCTCCAGTTGGGGACTCGCGGCGAAGTTGCTCCAGAATGTAAGACTGGGCAACCTGCTCAGTAACCTCGGAGCAGCGATACAAAAGATCATTTGGAGGTGTAGCCACATAGCCCGGAACAAAGATCTTCGCCAAGGCCATCAACGATTCATTGATCTGTTTGTCAAGCGAGGAGACTACCTCCTGCCGTTTCTGCTCGATCAGCATTTCCAGCTCCTCCACCTTTGCCATGAACAAGGCCTTGCGTGAAGCCAGCATCACTCGCCCGAGGCGCTTACCGAGGCTGGGCGTGAACATCCGTAGCTTTTCGACTTCATCACGCACCTCGCGCAGGAAATCCAACTCACTGACCTCTATCAGCTTGTAACTGGCGCGCAGGCGTTCTTGAAATGCTTTGTCTTTTGAGAAAGCCTGCTCCTTGATTGATTTCGGGAGCTTGATTGTCCGCTGCTCGATCCGGCCACCTTCCAGCTCAATCTCGACGAACTGGACGTGGGCGCGGTAGATGCTAACCTGCCGCTGAAGATCAAAGGCTGCTGGCGGGTTCTGCTCAATGGCCTTCGCCACCCGTTCACGAATCTCGGGAGCCACAGGCGCGTTACCAATCTCAAAACGCGGAGAGGGATCGCCTTCAATGCGCAGGGTCGGCGTAACTAGGGTTCGTAAAACCTCATTGACCTGTTCAGGCATCAGCGTCATGGCATTGAACGTCAGTTCGTGCTGCCCCTCTACCGCCATGGGCGGCAACGTGAAAACCCACCCCTGGTCATCGAGGATCAAGACCCCTATTCGCAAGCCTGCCTGCTGGCGAAACACCACTCCGGCCTCCTCCAGCATTTTCACCGACTCATAATGGCCATACCCGAGTCGGAAAACCTGCTCGTCATAATCCAGCACAACCACCACCTGCTCATCGCCCAGCGCCTGTCTGGCCGAGATCAAAGCCGCAGCAATGCCGTCAGTCAACGATGGTCCTATAAACAAAACGCGCGTCTTGGCCAACAGAATCATGCCGCTGGCAACGTGTGCCGGTATTTGCTGGAAAAGTTTCATCAATTTCCACCATCAATGCTTCTTGGACCAGACAGAGGTAAGCTCATGCAGTACATTGACTCTCCAGGCAAGCACACTTCTCACGCTCCAAGCCCGCTATCCCACCCTCGCCCCTCCTTCACCGGCTGTAGAAGCCCGATAGCACCGGTTTCCCCTGTACATCGCCTGCAGTAACTCGCGCTTTGCCCTGAAGCGAAATCAGACTCTTGCGCGCACCTCCCAGGGAGACAGCAATCCGCGGGAAGTCATCCTCAAGCTCCGGATATTCCTCCTGCAACCACCGCGGGAAATCGGGGGCGTGGATCCGTGGCACTGATTGCCCATTGAGATCAAGCTGGCCGCTCGCCAATGCTTGCACCATCGGCAGCTTTGCACCCCCGCCAGTGAGCACAACGGCCAAGCCACCGTTCTTTTGAGCTACCTGAACCCAACTGGAGTCCACACTGCTCAGTACATCCAAGAGACACTGTTCCAGATCCTGAGAAAACTTCTCAACGGCCTCGAGCTCCATGAACTCCTGTAACGACACATCAACGAGCTCACCTTCCAGCAACCGGACAGTCAGGAAGCCATCGTTAAATAGTGCTTCCTTGTAATCGCGCATCCTCAGAGACAGATCACGTTGAGTTTTCAGTTTTCGTGAATGATCGTTACCAACACCGCCCTTACTGAGCAACAAGTGAATCAGTGCCTGGTCGAGGTAGTTGCCTGCTCTGGTAATGCCTCGCGCGGAGCCATCTACCTCAACAGCCTGACGAACTGGCGTATTCGGGTTGGACTGCAAACGGTACAAGCTCATATCGCTAGTGCCAGCGCCAACGTCTACGACCAAGGTCACGCTATTGGTGCTACCAGCACTACTTAACAGGGCATTGGCAACGCCCAATGGCTCGGTTAGTTGCTCAGTGACAAACTCATAGCTGCGCCCCTCACTTCGTAATTTCTGCACTGTCTGGATGAACTCACCGAGCGGCAAGCCGCTCTGCAAACGGTCACCCAAGGTATCAGCCAGCACCTGGGCTTCACCTAGCAACACTCGCAGCCGAGCCGCCACCTCTCGACTTTTTTCTTTCTCGAAGCAGGGCATAGCAAATCGGCGCTTAAGGTTACGCGGCATATCGTGATCAGCCAGGCACTCATTGACCGTCCAGGTCATGAAGGTCAGATAGGCCAGCAGCAAGTCACCGAACAGGATAGAAATATCGGTAGGGTTGTAGGGCGTAGGCACGGGACTATGCAACGCATCCTCGGAGAGGAACCGCTTGACGTTGTCGACCCGCATGCGCTCACCCTCACCGGCCTCCACTAGCGAAAAATCTACTGCGTTCTTGCCAAACCACAGCGTCCCGCCGTTATCGATATACACGGAGGAAATCAGCATGGTTTCACTGACCTCGGGCTGATCTCCCGGAATGCCGAGGTTCAGAACGTGAATCTCCTCGTAATCGTCTGCGTCAATCACCAGCGTTGCTTTGGACATGGCCGTGCCAAAGTCCATACAGAGCCTGGCATTCTCAGGTGCCTCAGGCAGCTCAAACACACTCAGATCGAGTTCAGCGGACAGACTAGGGGGGCTCTCCTCTTTTCCCCCTACAAAGCTGTCCGGCTGAGCTTCGGCTTCGGCTTCGGCTTCGGCTTCGGCTTCGGCTTCGGAAATGATCGTCTGCGATGTTGGAGCGACAATCACTGGCGCTATTACTACGTCGGGACGCTCTACGATTACCTGAGGCGCCCCCTCCAACAGTGCTAAGGCATACTGCAGGGCCTCGAGCTCGTCTTCCGTAAGAACCCCGGGCAGCTCAAACTGCTGGGAGTCTAGAGGCTTGATCCGACGCAGCAGGTTTTTCAGCAGGATCCGCGCTTCAATACGTTCCATCATGGCCATCCTTGTGTCTTTTAATCAGTTGTGCGGCTCGACCCGAGGCTTGATCAGCATTTTGATGCTGCCGCCAAAGTCCTTCTGAATCCCATCGCGAACCACTTTAACCGAGCGAACACCCTGGCGGACGTCGCTCAGCAGCTCATGTTGCAAGGGATTGAACTCCACAACCTCGCCCTTGAGCGCGGTTTTGCTTAAACGTCGCATACGCGCCAGCATCAAAGCATTACGTGCGATATCAGCGTAACCCGCAGCGGCACCTGTAACCTTCTCAGCCGAAATCGGGTCATTGATTTCAAGCAGAGGCGCAACTGAGTCCCGCAATGCTTCCATGAAAGGTTGGGTGTTTAGCACCTCGATCAAGAGCTCGCCGATCATCTGGTCTTCAGAAATACCCACCTTGTGCACCACGGCACGCGAACTACCCGTGACGACGCCAGCATTGACCCACCACTGGCGCACGTCAGGATCGAGCTCCTGGGCTTTCTCAAAGTGGCGAGTCAGATCCTTCATCATCTGCGCCTTAGACAGGTACAAAGACTGCATAACATCCATCAGCGCCTTGTCGGTTTTTCCCTGGCGTGCCAGAACCAGCGCGGATTCACGTAGGCACAGATTAACCGTCTCGCGGCTACGCGAATGGCTAAGGAATTGAATCCAACGAGCGCGACCAAGCAGGCTGCGTGCCCGCCCTATCACCTGATAAGTGTCCGAGAGCATGGCATGTGAAAAGCGCAGCTCAATCAACCGCAGCAAGAGGTCAAAAGCATCATCCACGATGCTGAATAACAGGCTCTCATCCACATCTTTGTTATCGCCTTGCAGCAGTGCAGCGACCCACTCACTCAATGCCGCACCGGATTGTCCGCCCGGCTCGAACGAGCCACCTCGCAATACCTCCAGCCAAGCTCCGCTGATACGTCGCGCGCGGCGTAACCGCGACTCGGGATTGCTGATCTCTTCCAACTGCTCCAGCGCCTCGATATGCGCCGCCCACGCTTCGGCGACACTGGCAAAGCGCTTCAACAGCAATTCGATGAGCAGTTTTCTGGGCTTCTCTGCAGTATCCAGCACCACAGATTCGCGAAGCGCATAGTCATTCAGCCAGTACGTATCCAGCTGCAATAAGCATTGTGCGGCATACGCCTTGCCGTCACTGTCCAGCCCTTCCAGGCTCGGCAGGTCATGGTCGGGCGATAAGGCAACCACCGTGCGATTTACCGCGCCCTCGCGGCCTCTGGCCACCGCAGCCAGCCGCCCCAGCACTGCCAAGGCCTGAAGACTGGCTGCTTCATCATCCTCAGCCTGTGACAACTCTTCGACCCGAGCGAGGACCTTGCTCAACCCCTCATCTTTAAGAAGAGCCTGGATCTGCAGTTGCGCCATGCTCTGGGTCAGCAGCTTGTCCAACTCGACCAACGACGAGGCGTCAGCGATGGCACGCCATTGCTGCATGACTGGATCGACTTCGTTTTTCCCTTGTGCGCTCATCTCAATCCCCATCTCAGTGCTTCGTAGCGCGACCAGAGAACTCAGCGGCAAGCCGCTCATACTCCGCCATCACCCGCACCTGCGTGCGGTACTCACCGAACTCAGCCAGTTCCTTGCGCTTGAGGTTCGGGAAGGTGACGGAGGGGTAGTCCTCTGGCATGACGTTTTGTGGGTCGAGGATATAGAGCAGCTCGTCACGGGCCAGGCCATAGAGGTGAGCGTAGTAAGCATCCAACTCACACTTGAGCTGGTGGCGGCGGTCGGGGTTCCAAGGAAATGGATCGCCCTCGTAGCCAAGATCCTCGGCGAAGGCCTTGAGGTCGTGGGCGGTGTAGGCCAGCTCCAGCACGCGGGGGACGACATAGCTCAGGTCGGTTTCGCTATAGGCGTCGGGAGGCAGAGTAGCAACCTGCTTCTTAGTAAAGTATTTAAAGCTAGTTCCACCTACCTTCTGACGGACAACAAAGTCGTGTACTAACGTGGCTTGATCCGCAAAAAGGGCCGCCTTAAGCCTTTCGTCCTTTATCGAAGGGAATACCAGAAGAAATTTATCACCAACAGCCGAGAACGGAATAACTCCCGTAATGCACGTCCGAGTATCGGTGGATCGACAAATATCCCGCCAACCAAACAGATATTTCGGGCAACGCACTCGCAATAGCTGCCGCCCCCAGCGCAATGCCTTCTCTCTATCTACACAGAGTAATCCTGGCAACAGGCCATGCAGTTCCTCTGCATTCAGTGGAGAACTAGCTTGAAGGTGCTCAGCCAGCTCCGTGTTTGACTGGGCAAACAGGCTAACTTTCTCACCCATATTGGAAAAGCAGGCGCGCAGCTCTCCGCTTGCAGGGTGCTGCTGCGCCAGAGCAGCGCCCAATGCCCATTGGCCAAGCAGCTCGAAGGCTGTATCCAGTTCGTCTTTGTTAAAAGCCTTGACCAGTGCCTCCGGCGCACTGCTGGTGCGCAGTACCACCTGCCACTCATCTACCCAGTAACGCGACAACGGTAGGCGGTCGGGCTGCTGCTTTTCCGCATCGGTCATGTCGCGAGAGGTCTCACCGTCGCGCTCATATGTAGCCCAGCGGTGGTCATAGTGGTGCACCATTTTGGCCTCATAGAGTGGCAAAAAGCTCACTCCATGGAGGCTGATGGCATTGCCCTTGAGGATGCCGCCCTGCTGTATCAGCGTGTCATAGGTGCGAAACAGGTTGCTATCCGTAGACATATCAAAGAGACGCGCGAAGCGAATCCCCCATGGATTCAGCTCTGGCAATCTTTCGCGTTCCTCGCGGATCAGCACTGGGACGCGGCGGTAGATATTCTTGGTCAAAGTCGCATCGGCCTGCGAGCGAAAGAGGGGGCATGTCCTGGTGTTCGGGTTGAGCAACAAGAACTCTTCCGCAGTCAGGTAGAACGACGCATCACCTTCTGAAAATTGCTCAGGGCTACTCGCGCCAAAGAGCAGCCGCGCTCTTTCAGCGTTTCCCATAGTTAACAGGCAGAATGGATTTCGATCATCAGTAGCTGGAAACCACCTTCTAATCTCATGACACCCAATGAGCTGTACAAGAAAACCTGAACTGACAAGCTCAGCAAAAAAGCGCTTCGTCGTATCGTCTGTTGCAATACCAATCGGCAGCACAACACCGACGCGGCCCACACCATTGACCATGCAATGCATCTGCTCAGCAAACAAAGCAAAGACGTTTACATCGCCCACTCCAGTCAAGGGATAACGCCCGGAACGGGCAAATGCGCTACTTGCTTCCGCACCTCTACGGTCTCGGTAAAACTCCTCCTGCAGCTCGCGCTCCCACGGTAGCCCATCGGCAAGGGCCTCGATCATTTTCTGGCGCTCCGCCGCATTGCGCGCATTGGCCACGTCCGGATGACGAGCAGCGAAGAACTCCTTCTCCTGTAGCTTGATGCGTTCCCATGGAGGATTGCCCAGCACCACATCAAACCCACCCTGCTCGCGCTCGAACACCTGCGGAAACGCCAGCCGCCAGTGAAGAAATCGCTGGCGACGGGCAATGCCCTGCGCCAGCTCTGCCACTTGCGGGTCGAGCTGCCCTTGATGGGCAGCGATCAGTTCCTGATTGGTGGGGATCTGCCGTTCGTGTTCGACATCCTTTGGTACAAAGAAAGCAGCGGTGTAGAGGTCTTCCAGCAATCGAGCCTGCAGGGCCTCATCGCCCTGCTGCGCGGCCTGCCAGGCGGCCTGCTTGGCGGCGACCTGTTCGACGGTATCTTCTGGTAACGCTTCCCAGCTATTGGCCAAGCTGCCACTGATGCGCAGGCTTATGGCCAGCTTCTTGGCCGCCTGCTTGTTACGCTTCTTCGCCTCGCTGGCAATGGCCTTATCATCACCGGTAAGCGCCTTGTAGGCATCATCTGGAATGCCAGCCTCCAACACTGCCGGATCGAACACACCAATCAGTGCGTTACCGCACTGGATATGGGCATCAAGAAAGCCCAAAGGCTTGCCTGGCTCCAGAGCCTCCAGCCACAACGCGGTCTTGCACAACTCGATGGCCATCGGGTTGAGGTCGACGCCATGGATGCAGTGCTGCACCACTTCACGGAGTGCATGGCGATACTGCTCTTCCGTGTATTGGTCACCCTGAGCATCCAGTTCAGCCACTTTCGCAGCCAAACGGCGTGCGGCTGCGAGCAAGAAGTGACCGCTGCCACACGCTGGGTCACACACCTTGATCGATAGCAGTGCGGAGCGCGGCTGCTCGGGATTGACCTTAAGGCGCTGCTCAATCACAGGCAGCAGCGCTGACTTAATCAGCTCCTGGACCAGGCTGTCCGGGGTGTAATACGAACCACTGGTTTTACGCGCATTACCCTGATCGCTCTCTCCCTCCGCATCACCGATAAATCCAAACTGCCAAGGTGAAGTCGCCGGATTGACGCGCGGGATAAGCTCCAGCAAGGACTCGTACACCGAACCCAGTTCTTCGGTATCCATGTCCCGATAATTGATGCGGGTAGCGCCAGTCTTGCGCTGTACCCAGGTCACAGCGCGAATGGCGCTTAGCAGCGCCTTATTGCCGAGCTGGGCAGCGTCTAGATCCGGGCATTGGTTGCTGGCAAACAATCCACCCAGCGCAGGCAGGCCAAGCAGGGGCTGTCCACTGTGCAAGGCTTTAAAAGTGGTACTCAGGGCCTGCCAGAGATCCGCATAGCCATCGTAAAAGCGCCGTTTGCGTGCCCGCTCGCGTAAGAGGCTCAGACTGTAGCCTTGGACATACAACCGGCGTGCCTCTGCTGTAGCGGTAGCCGGATCATGCAGGATGTTGCGATCCTCGGCGGTGAGCAGGAACAGCAGGCGATAGACCAAGCGTAGCAACTGCTGGAAGTAAGCGTTCGGGCTGAGCTGACCGCTGGACAGCGCCTCGCGCAGAGCCTGGTTGGCCGGATGAGCGACAAAGCCGGTGCCCAGCGCACGCAGTGCCTGCTCTACTCCGGCGCGCAGATGCTCGCGCGCGCGCTCGCCCTCTTCAACCGCCTGCTCGCGCCACTGTTCCAGCCAGCACTGGGAGATTTTGCCGTTCTGGGATAGAAAACGACTACCATGCAGCGTTAGCCAGAGCGCAACAAAGTCGGAATACAGGTCATCTTCAAACAGGCGGGCCAAGTCCACTTCAACAAAGGCTGGGCGCGTCATCGACGGGTTATCACGCAGTATGCGCAGAACCAGGCCGTTACTCACGATGCCCCAGAGTGCCTCTGGGCTGGCGTTCAAATATTCCTGCAGCAAGCCCTGCGGCGAGCGACGGCGGCCCTCATCACCGAAAGCTAGATGGCTCTTGTCGAGGCTGAAATCAGGGCTTGTAAGCACCAGCGGAATATGGGCAATGCGGCGGCGCTCATGACCGACATTCTCGCCCAATGCAAAGCTAGAATCGGCCACATCCTGCTCAACAAAGCCTGCCTCGTGGGTCAGCGGAAAACGCCGCTCACCCAGGTAGCGTGGATTGCGGCAGGGTTGAAGATCAGTGAAGGCGAACACATGCTGGAGTAAGGGAACCAGAAAACGCTCTACAGCCAGCGCGGTTCGGTCAGTGTCTTGCCGCTGACGGGCTTCGTTGAAAACCTCCCACTCTGCCTTGGCGATACGCCAGTAACGACTGATTTCATCGCGCAGTTTCAGGGTGCGATGCAGGCCATAGTCTGTGCTGCTCTGCCCTTTGAGCTTGAGCTCGCGCACGGCATTGAGAAATTCGCCGGGGAAGATACCGCCTTCGATACGCAGGCTGTCGAATTCGCGGTGGATAGTGCGGGTCATGGGGTGATTTCCATTACTAGTTTGCCGGCCTTGGCCGGCAAACGATCATTCATTGCTGTCGGAGCGCTTCAGATCAGTTGAGCGTCCGGCATCAGCACGTATAGGCCGACCACATCAACTGGCAGCTGCGGATAAACGTCGTAGGTGCCCTTGGCTTTGGCGGCATCACGTACGCGACGGTGATCTTTCAGCAGCTCATTGGCCCGCTGACTAGCAATCTCGTCGAGTGCAGACTGCCAGGTCTGCACCTGCTGCAAGGCTTGCTCAACCTGGCGCTGGCGCATCTCCGGGGCCATGTTACGGCTCACTGGCCGCTGCATCAGCGTCAGTACCTCCGACGGGGAAATCACTTGCGGTGCGTTTTGCCCGCTTACGACAACCGCGATGGCCTCCTCAGCCAGCAGCTCGCGGCGCTGGCTGGCACGTGTCATCGTCAGCTGGGTTCGCAGGCGCACCAGTAGCACGGTGGTCCGGATGGCAACCGCTTGGGTGAACCAAGCCCCTGCCCGACTGGCTACTGCATTGCCGTCCCCTTTTAGCGCCTCCTCAGCCAACTGATCAGCCAAGCCAGCCACTAGTGGATGCGTGCGGTGTACATGCTCCGCTGCGCCTGCCGGCGGGTAGCTGAAGTCGATATTACGTAGGCTTTCGATACCCGACTGGGCCAAACGCTCACGCAGCGACTCGGGTAGTTCGCCGTACGGAAGACGCATAATTTTCTGGTACTGACCTAGCGGCGCATTCAGCGCCTGACAGGCAGCGGTAACAAAACGACGTACATCCGCCTCGTTGCCCAGCACCTCGGACATGCGTGCGAACTCCGGAATTACGTCCTCTGGCTTGAGTGCCCGCTGAGCGAAAATCGTTTGGTTGCGGCGCGCCTTGTCTTGGGCGTTCTGCCATTTGCTCTCAAGGTCGTCCTCGATCGACTGTTGACTGTCGAAGCCAAAATCCAAAGAAAAGTTGTGCTTCATCTCGTCACGAGTCATCAGCAACGTCTGCATAATGGCTTGGCTAATGCGGGCTTCGTCCTCAGGCATTGGTACAGAAATGCCCAGCGCCTTGCGGATGCTCTCGGCCTTACGAATGATGACTTGCAGAACAGCACCGTCGACCGGATTGTCTTCGCCATAAAGGGTCATAGCCCGCACTTTGCTTGCGCGCTGGCCAAAACGATCAACACGGCCTTCACGCTGCTCGTGACGAGTCGGGTTCCATGACAGGTCGTAATGCACTACGGCATCAAATACGTCCTGCAGGTTGATACCCTCGGAGAGGCAGTCTGTGGCGACCAGGATCGCCGGTTTATCGATGTCGCGTAGTGCAAGAATCTGCTCTTCGCGCTCGCCGGGACTGAGCTCGCCGGTGACACTCACTACTTCGTGCTCTTTGAAAAGCGGCTTTAGCGCCGCAGCCACGTAGTGAGCGGTGGCGATGTAGCGACAGAACACCACCGGCTTGTAGCCTTGTTTGGTTAGCGCCTTGATCTCGACGATCAACTGCTGCAGCTTGGGGTCGTTATCACCTGCCAGGCCATCTGCCTTACTCACCAATTTGCGCAGACGCTCAGCATCTTCCCCGACCACCGCACCTGGCTCGATATCGTCGGTGGACAGCCCCAGCTCACTGGACCCATCAAGCACGGTATTGATGCCCATAGCTTCAATATCGGCTAGCTGATTAGCATCGCTAACAGTACCGTCAGCTTCGGCGCGCCTGAGTCGTGTCTGCAATGCACGCACAGCGGCTGCAGGCGATGAAGAAATACACCTCAACAACGCTAGAGCGGCCCACCAATTTAGACGCTGGTGCAGCGTATCCAGCCCCTCAGACTCACGAACCAACTCGCGAGCGTAGTCGAGCACTTCGTTGAAGAGCGCCCCCCAGGCGCCACTGAGCTTATAGGTTGATTCGGCCGTTTCCCGCTGCGGAAAGCTAGTGCTGTCCTGCCATTCACTGATGTCGATACGGCGGCGTTGAACCAGGTGATCACCGAGCTGCTTGTACAGCGGGTGGTCGGCACGGGACACATCCTTCAAACCCACAAACGCCGGATTCAAAAGGCCAAGCAGGTTGTAGTAAGCGTCCTCGTTGCCGCTATGGGGGGTGGCGGTGAGCAGTACCAGGTGACGCACGGTGTTATCGGCCAAAGCACGAAGCAGACGGTAACGCTGATGTTTGCCGCGGCTAATACCTTCAGCACAGGTGTGCGCTTCGTCAACGATCACCAGTTCGGGACAGGCATTCTGAAACTCATCACGACGTCGGTCAGACTTGATGTAATCCAGACTGACCACAGTGAATGGGTATTCCGTGAAGATCGAGGTGTGAGTCTGCAGACCACGCTCCAATCGTTCGACAGTGCCAGTGGTTACCACCTCTGCGCGGATGTTGAACTTGCGCTTCAATTCGTCCTGCCACTGCTCACATAGGTGAGGCGGGCAAAGCACGGTGAAGCGCTGGATCTCACCCCGATCAAGCATTTCTCGTGCGATCAGCCCTGCTTCAATGGTTTTACCGATACCGACATCGTCAGCGATCAGAAGGCGAATCACTTCGTGCTTGAGCGCCATCAGCAACGGCACCAACTGGTAGGCTCGCGGCTCGACATTGATGCGCCCGAGCGCGCGGAACGGGCCAGCTCCAGCGCGCAGTTTTAGCAACAAAGCATCGCGCAGAAGCAGAGCTGAACTCTGCGTGCCGCGTTGAGCTTGGTTAGCATCAGGCAACGGAAAGGTAGCCGGCTTGGGCGGGTCTCGTTCGAGCATCGCGTGGATGACGATCACATCGTCGTCTGAACCACCGAGTGAGCGCAGGTGCAAGCGCGGGCCGTCGGATTCGGGTAATACAATCCATTCACGCCCGCGCGCACTCACGATGCTGCCGGGTTGAAACTCCTGAAAAGCGCTCATGCGCGAATATCTCCAAAAATGTCCGGATAGCGGCGCACGACATCGGGCCAGCAGCTGGTATCACGGGTAAAACGGATGACTGTATAGCCGTAATCGGATAGTTCACGAGTCAGCTGCTCATCAAAGGCACGCTGACCCGGTTGCTCGTGATGCGGGCCGTCGATATAGATCAGCGCCTGCGCATCCTGGTAAACGAAGTCCGGTCGGGTCTGCAGGGCTTTTAGGTATTGCTGGGCCATATCCGGCTTGCGCAGCTGGTACTGTTCGATGAAGTCCAACCAGGCCTGCTCCAGACTGCTGGCGGACTGCTGGCGCAGGTTAGCCATGTGATCTTGCCCCTCACCATCGAGGTGACCGACCTCCAAGGTACCCCCTGCCAGTGCGCAAAGCAGGTCAGTGACTTCGCTGAGTTTGCGATCCAACAGCTTGTGGTCAGGCTGGTTGTAGTAACTGAGCAGGCAGCGGTAGCAGGCGGCATCGCACTCTTCGTTGGTGTTCTCCAGCGTCGCAGGCGACCAACTGTCATCGGGGCTACGGTAGTGCATGATCTCCAGCGCCCGGCGCGCCACACGCGGAAGGCCTGCGGGATCCGTAGCCAAGCGAGTGAGTACACCGGCACCACCCTCAGCGGATTCGTAGAAGAGCATGCTATTACGCTCATCTCGCCCGGGCAGCGGCTCAACCATCAGCTCGCTTTCCTCAAGCTGAAACTCTGCTTCAATCCCGCGCTTGAGCGCGTATTGCAGGCTTGCCATTGCGCTCTCTTCAAGCGGGTAGGCTGGCTTTATTAGCAGAATGTTGCGGCGGTCCTCGACGAAGGGCGAAATGCGCTGGGCCTGGATCTTGTCGAGCTCAGCGTTTTCATTCTCGTCCTTGGGGGCTTGCTCATCGTTACTCCAGTAACCGCTTACCGGGTCGATTTTGAAGCCGTAGATTTCCTCATCCTTGCGACGCCGCCAGCCCAAATTCATGCGCCATACAGTGGCGGTCGGTGCGTATTGAAGGTCCAGCAGTGGTGATTCGTTCTGCAGCATCAGGCTGCGAACCACCTTGGGCACCCCGTTCTCTTCCTGAAACTGCAGCGTGGTACGCACTTCATAGCCCTGGCGCATACGCTCTTCTTCATCGCAGGTGATGCGAGTGGCTCGCTGGGTGCTGACGTTCTCAATACGGAAGAGGTTGTTGATGACTTTGCCACCGGCCAACGGAGCCTGGCAGGACAGACACTGCTCATAGTGACGCTGATTGCGGAAGTGACCGTATCCGCAAGCCGGGCAAAGCAGCGCCTCTTCGGTGACGATCCGCGCATCGTTGGCGTCCTGGTTGCGTACGCCAAGGATCACCCGCTTGACTCGGTATTGACTGCCTTCGTGGTAAATCAGACTCAGCGGCCCAAACTCAGAAATGGCCAGGAAGCGTGGACGGGACAGCACACTGTCGCGCCCCACGCCGCCCATGCGCCCAGGAATGAATGCAGAAAGTGGTAGGCGCGGGAAGTTATAGCCTGGCAAGAAGCCTTGACTGGCTAGATAGCGGTAGGTCTCGAAGTCCGAGTGGCCGCCGCCGCTGGTTTCCAACAATAGGTTGTGTTGAATCATCGCCTCACGGTGACGGCGTTCGGCGATCTTGCGCTCTTTCTCGGGCGCAGCCGGATTGGTCATGATCGCACTGGCTTCGTCGATCTGTCGGCGGGTAGAGGCGTACAGATCACGCCAGCGCTGCAAGGCCTTATCGAAACGCAGGTACGCAGAACCAAGCTTGGCGTCCAGCCATTGAGCAGAAGCCTCTTCGACCGACTTTCCTCTCTCCAGCCAAATACCCTGCGCACTGGCCAACTCGGTTCGGAGCATACCCAGCAACCTCGTACCACGTCGGCTGGCGCGGGCCAGGGAATCTTTGTTACCGAGGGCGATAACATAGTCATCCAGCAATGGCATATCGCTTGGGTTTTCCATGTCGAGCATGGTGTTGATGGTGGAGGGTAGCTTGCAGCCTGTCTCTGCCAGCCAGGTGGCAAACAAGTGACTTTCAACCAGGTCTTCATTGGCCAGATCGAGTGTCGGCGGGCTTACCTCGCCGTAGACCATACGCCGGGGCTCCTGGAAGAAATACTGGTCGTGCGGGCTGAGGGCCGCGCAATAGGTAATGATCAACGCGGGCTGACCGGAGCGGCCTGCCCGGCCACTACGCTGGGCATAGTTGGCAGGGGTCGGAGGAACGTTACGCAGGTAAACGGTGTTGAGCGAGGCAATATCAACGCCCAACTCCATCGTCGGTGAGCAGAACATGGCGCGCAGATCACCTGCACGGAAGCGCTCTTCTCTTTCCTCGCGCAACTCAGCTGGCACCTGCGCAGTGTGTTCACGAGCTTCGAGCGTAAACAAGTCCCGCTGCTGGCTTTCCAGCATGTCGGCCACGCCGTTGTAGAGCTGCTGGAAGTAGGGATTGCGACTGACCGTCTGATTGAGCAGATCAGGCTGTGGGTTCTCCTCACCAAGGCGCCAGAGCAGCGCCTCACCGAGCACCTGATAACCACGAACTCCTTTCTCAAGCTCCGCGCCCTCGATCAGCCCGTAGCTCTCGACAATGTCCAGCAAATCCTGGATGAACTGTGCGTAATTGGCTTCCTTCAGTGGTTCGTATTGTCCACCTTCCCAGAACGAAGCACTCTTAACGACCTGGCCAAAGCGGGTACGGAGCCCTAAGGTCACGGTGTTCAGATCTTTTCGAGGCTTGCTGATTGTGGCGTAACCTGCTTCGGCGAGCTGCTCGTCCTCAGTGAAAGCCCAGGGTTCCTTGAGATGCTGTCGGCTCTTGTTCTTCCACTCTTCGAGGTTGTAGCGGTCGAGGTAGCGCGTCTTGATGCATAGGTTGCGGCGCATGACGTCCAGCAGCATTTGAACCAGCTTTTGACGCACGGCTGGACTGGCCAGTGCTAGCATCGGATGCACCTGACGTTCACCTGGCGATCCTGGTCTGGCCGTTTTCTGCCAGCGTGCGTCATCGCTGCACAAAGTCGGTAGATCTTCATACTCGATGCGGAGCAAATCGAGCTGTTCCAGATTGGGGTTGTTGAAGCGCCAACCGCGCCGCAGGTCGAAATACAGCCGATAACCAAGGATGTTGCGCATGGTCTCTTCAGCATCGCGGCGAAGTCGCGGTGCGACGTTGCCGGGATTCTGCAGGTATTCACTGCGGATCAGCGGATCGTCGATGGCGAAGCCCAGAGCCTGAAACACCTGTTGTGTGATCTGACTGTCACTGAGCGGATCGTTGCCCCGTTGGCGCACGCAGCTAAACAGCGCGCTGCGCATCAGCAGGATCTGCATGAAGTCGTTGAAGTGCCCAGCCTGAAGAGAGGCATCCTGACGGTTATCCGTAAAACCGAGCAATTTACGTGCGTCGGCTGCCAGATCGCTCTCAGCTCCCAACATGTAGCGCAGAGCAGAAATGCTCAAGATTGTGGTAGCCGAGCTGCGGCCCTCACCTGAGAGGCCGGATAAACGTGTCCAGTCCCGTCCGCGTGACTGGTTGGCGCCGCAGCACAGGCAAAAGCGGAAGCTGCCGGGAATAAACCAGCTACGCACGCCCTGCAGGTGGCTCTGGCCATTACTGGCGACAAACACCTCCTGCGGCCGGTACTTACTGTAGGTCGACTTGATGCGCGGCTCCTTGCCGGCCAGATCTACCCAGTTCTCCGGGTAGTTTTCAAGGTTCTCCCTATCCCAGCAGCGCTCGGGATCGATCATCAGGAAACCGTGATTCACGTCCTCATCGTCGTGACTGGTCTCTTTAATGCTTCGCGGCGCGAAGGCACGGTTCCCTTCTTCTATCTCGTCCCAGACCGGGTAGTACTCCTGCCCACAATTGCGGCAGAAGTGCACGCTATAGAAACGCCTATCACGCTCCCCTGCGACAGCGAGCTGACCGGACAAGTCGAGCTTCCGAACCCCAGGAGTCTCAAGAGTAGCGAAGAGATCGGCCGCGCCAGAAACAAACTGATGCAAACGGAAGGCGAAGAGCGGTTTACCGTTAACGTCTTTGCACTGATAAGCCGTTAGCAGGAACTCGGATAGATAAGTAGCGCAGTGCTCACTCGACACGCCACTGCACTCGGCAAGCCGTGCCGCCGCCTCCTCAATACTTAAGGGTTTGGCACGGACCCAGCGGCCTTCGGCATGTGACAATCCGAGAGTCAGCTCAACCCAAGCAGAAATCGGATGCTCACGCAGGCTCTTGAAATCGGGGTCCTGAGGCACGCCAGCGCTGATCGCTTTAGCCAAGGTGGCTGCTGGAGGAATATCCGATACCGGCGTAACCCGCTGAAGAGTCTCGGTGATGATATTTTCAGGTTTGACTGGGGCACCAAAAATCTTGCTTGCGACCTCCGCCACCACCTTGTTGCGCTCTGCAAGCGAACCTTGAGTCGACATCGTGGCCGAGGTACCAATACACAGCAAATTGCTGTTAAGACGCTCGCGCACCCGGCGAACCAACATCGCAACATCAGCGCCCTGACGTCCGCGGTAGGTATGAAGCTCATCCAGGACAAGGAACTGCAAGCCATCTGCTGCCCCCATGATCGCTCGATCCTGCTCACTCTGACGAGTCATCAGCAGTTCGAGCATCATGAAGTTTGTGAGGATGATGTCCGGAGGATTCACGCGCATCCGCTCGCGCTCCTCGGACTTTTCCTGGCCCGTATAGCGACCGTAGGTCAACGGGCGCTGGCCCTCTGCATAGCTGGCCAGAAACTTCTCCAACTCCTCGCACTGGCTATTCGCCAACGCGTTCATTGGATAAATAATGATCGCCTTAATGCCCGGCTGAGCGCCCTGCTCCTTGGCCTTGAGAATCGCATCGAAGATAGGAATGAAGTAGCTGAGCGACTTACCTGAGCCTGTACCAGTGGTTAGGACATAACTCTCACCGGCCTGGCAGCGAGTGATTGCTTCCTGCTGGTGCTTATGCAGGCTGGCCGGCACTCCCGGTTTTCCGCCTTCCTTGCCGAAGCGGAATATATGGGCACACTCCGGGTGCAGGATGCGACTGGCGACCAGTTGCTCAACGTTCTGGCCGGCAACGAAGAAAGGATTTACCTGAATCAGCGGAGATGGCCAGTAACGCCCAGTACCGTACTCGGCATCCAGATAGTTGCGGATATCTTCCGCCTTCGGATTGGTGAAGCTGCGAGCAAACTGCTCGTAATCACGAATAACCTGATCGCGAAAGCTAAATGCATCCACCTTGATGCGCTCCTTAGGCTCGAAAGCTAGTGGGACATCAGTCCCTTATATCTGCGTTGCATCTTAACTGCATAAGAGACTCAGATCACATACACCAGGGCACCGAAACCTTTTAGCTAATTCGCTGGCTCACAGTCCTTGGACATGGGTGTCTTGGCCACATCGCCCCGGCCGGTACAGATCAGACTGATGCGCATGCCGCTCTGCAGCCCTGCGGCATAGTTGGCATGGGCGTCATCGAGCTCGAATTGCGGCTCCATGAACTGGTTTACCCCGCCACGCAGGGTGACGTAGGGATTACCGAACATATCCGTGTTGATAGCCTCTACCACGCCTGTGATCCTGAAGCGCTTGCCTTTGAACTGCTGATCGGCCGCGACCGTGTTGCGGCCATACGCCTGAGCCAGTTGCTGGGCGCTCACTTCAAACAAGGGCGCAACCGGGGCTGCCACTCTTGCTGGCTGACTCTGGTTAGCCACGGGCGCAACTGCCTTACTGGATTGACGCTCTCCCGAAGCCATTCCAACGACCATCACCGCGAACCAGGCAAAGCCGATCACCCGGCTGGTAGTGCTATGCCCTTGGCGCAGCAGGAACCAAACAAAGATGACCGGAAACAGAAAAATACCGACGCCCAGCCAGAAGCCGACGTTGCGGCTCATAGCTTGGGCGGGATGCATTTGAACGGTGGCAGTCTGCTTAGCGATAGGCGCACCACAATGCGGACAGGCAACCGCCTGGTCGCTGGCCATGCGATCGCACTCGCCGCAGTTGATCAATGCCATTTCACTACTCCTTGATTGCACTTCCTGAGCCAGCCTGGATTGGCCGGCTTGTTTGTCAGGATCAAGATATGTAGCGTGGCTTGACGTATCTAGAGTGTGCGTCCGTACAGGTAAAGTTTTCGAGCAAGTGAGGCCGGCATGAAACGCAAACAGGAAATCGAGTCCGTGCGCTGGGATCTGGCGCTGCGCTATCGCCTGATCGAAACGGTGGTGTGGTGGGAAGGACGCTTAACCACCGGACATCTGATGCAGAGCTTCGGTATCAGCCGCCAGCAAGCGTCGAAGGACATCAATTCCTACATCACCGACTACGCGCCGAAGAACCTGGAATACGACAAGCATTTGAAGGGGTATGTGCCGAGCCGCCACTTCAAACCACTGTTTATCGATGACAGCGCCAGCGCCTACCTGCACCTGCTCAACCAGAACCATGACCGTGCACCACACATCGAGGGCCTGGCATTGGCCTATGCGCACACCGAGGTGCTGCTGGTGCCGGATCGCACGGTACGTCCGGAGCTGCTGCGCCCGCTTCTGCGCGCCTGCCGCGAAGGGCTGCGGCTGGAATGTGAGTACGTGTCTTTCACCACTCCGGACGGCGAAACGCGCCTGATTGCACCACACACACTGATCTACACAGGTATGCGCTGGCATGTGCGGGCGTATTGCGAGAAGAACAGGGATTATCGCGACTTCGTGCTCAGCCGCTTTCGCGGTGTGCCGGAGTTGATGGACGACAAGACCGAAAATACTCGCGAACAAGATCCGGGGTGGAGCACGCGGGCGCAAGTCATCATCGAGCCGGACTCACGCCTGAAACCCGAGCAGCGAACGATTATCGAAGCAGACTACGGTATGCGTGATGGACAACTGGTGATCGAGACCCGAGGCGCGTTGGTGCAGTACGTGTTGCAGCGCTATCAGATCGACCCAACCAAGGTGCATGCCAAGGCAACGGCTCAGCAGATCGTCGTAACCAACCTGGATGAACTACAGCCCTGGCTGTATCACTGACAAGGAACAAGCGCATCGGCTTTGAGTCGATGCTGCCAGGTAAGGCTACCTCTTAGACCGTCGTACCACCGTAGGCCAGCTTGGCCAGCACGAGCAGTGCAGGCAGCAACAGCGCCAGTGGCAAAAGATCGTTAAGGGTTGGCAGCAAGCTCATAAGAGATCCTCCTAGTCGGTTTTCACCAACCTAGCTAAATCGACCCTACAGCGCGATCTGTCTACTTTTCGCCTGTAAACAATCCGCGCATACCCCAGACACCGGCGACGAACGCACCTTGCCTGTATGGCGGAGCGCTGATTACTGTATACAAATACAGTAATCGAGCAGCCCGTTATGAGCACCGCACTTATCCTCGGCCCGCTGCAGCGCAGCAGGGCAGTCCTTCCCCTCTTTGATGCACGTGTTCCGGCCGGCTTTCCCAGCCCAGCACTGGATCACAGGGAACATAAGCTGTCGCTTGATGCTCTGATGGATCTGCAAGCACCGCACACCTATGTGGTTGCCGTGAGCGGTGACAGCATGAGCGGGGCTGGCATCTTCGACGGCGATTATCTGATCGTCAGCCGCGCCATCCCAGCAAAACCGGGCCATGTGGTCGTTGCCTGCTTAAACGGCGATGTCCTGGTAAAGCGCCTGGCACAGAAACAGGGCCAGTACATTCTGCAGTCGGAGAACCCGAATTACTCTCCACGCTACATCCTAGAGAACGATGAGCTGACGATCTGGGGCGTCGTCACTCATAGCCTGCGGAATCACCTCACCCATGGCTGAGCCGGTATACGCACTGGTCGACTGCAACAGCTTCTACGCCAGTTGCGAGCGTGTGTTTCGTCCGGATCTGTTGCGTACGCCGATCATCGTACTGAGCAACAACGACGGCTGTGTGATTGCCCGATCTGCCGATGCCAAGCCGTTCGTGAAAATGGGCGCTCTGTTCCACGAGATCAGGAGCGACCTCAAGCGCCACGGCATCGTGGCCTTCAGCAGCAACTACGCCCTCTATGGCGACATGAGTGAGCGTGTGATGACGATCCTGGAGGGCTGCTTTCCTAGCATCGAGGTCTACAGCATCGATGAGGCCTTTGCAGATATGACCGGTTTACCCGAACCACTGGAGTCGATAGGCCGTCAGGTACAGACAGAAATCAGGCAGAAGACTGGCATCCCGGTCGGCATAGGCATAGCCACCACCAAGACACTGGCCAAGCTCGCCAATGCCGCCGCCAAGCGTTGGCAGAAACAAACTGGTGGCGTCGTAGACATCCGCGATCCGGTTCGTCGCGACAAGCTGCTCAAGGCCATGCCTGTAGAGGAAGTCTGGGGCGTTGGTCCCCGCATGCGTGCTCACCTGGAGGGCATGCAAATCAAGACCGCTTGGGACTTGGCACAGATGGATGCCTGGACACTGCGCAAGCGATTCAATGTCGTGGTCGAGAAAACTGTGCGCGAACTGCGCGGGGTGGCGTGCCTGGAGATCGAGAACGAAATCGAACCCAAGCAAGAGATCTGCAGTAGCCGCTCATTCGGCAAGCGCCTGCGAGAGTTAGCGCCTATCCAAGAGGCCGTCACCAGCTATGCGACGCGCGCTGCTGAAAAGCTCCGCAAGCAGGAGTCGCTCTGCAGACAGGTGCGGGTCAGTCTGCGCACCGGGATGTTCAATCCAGCTGAAGCGAAATATGCCAATGGCGTCCTATGCCAACTGCCCTATCCAACCGATGACAGCAGGCTGATCATCAAGGCCGTCCAGGCTGGATTGCAGCAGGTCTACAGAGAGGGATTCAGCTACGCCAAGGCTCAGGTGATGCTGTTGGATCTGTGTCGCAAGAATGAGTACACCCCGGATCTGTTCGCCCCCGAGCAGCCCGTGAAAACCGAGCGACTGATGAGCACCCTGGATGCGATCAACAATCGTTGGGGACGTGGAACGCTGCAGCCGGGACGCATCGCAAAGCCAGTAGAGTGGGCTATGCGCAGAGAATTACTCTCGCCCGCCTACACCACTCGATGGACAGACCTACTTATAGCCAGGGCGGAATAAGCACTTCGCGTCGCTAAAAAACGATTGCGAGTACACGTTATATTCACGGGTACCCGTCAGCGACAGGTAGTGCTCACGCAATGACTGTGAACTGGTTTGAATCGCCCCGAGCTGCAGGAGGTGCGATGTAATTGATCCCGTGTTGATCTGGCCCACTCCGCGGGCCTACTCTGATCCCATCTGGAACCGGAGGCCGCCATGCGCCGCAAAGCCCTGATCGACAGTGAGCTGCTGTCGTTTGTCGCGTCGATTTATTTCGAGGCTAACGCCCGCACGGGCGATCACCGGCAGGCGTTCGTCGAGACGGTGCGACGGGCGCTGCTGGAGGGCTACCAGCCCCACGCAGCCTGGGTGACCGATGCCATGCTGCGCACGGGCAGCCCGACGCATGCGGTCCTGCTGAGCCACCCGGAGGCCTCGATGGCGTTCTCGGTTGTGGTCGGGGGCGTGTCGGTCGGCTGGGCCGACCAGTTGCTCGAATCCGAGGTGTATACCCCCGAAACCGGGCGCGGCTGGCGTCTGATCGAGGGCGAGGCGGTTGAGCTGTATATGCGGTGGGCGCGGCAGGAGCCGGTCGAGCAGGAATACGCGATGGGGATGGAGCCGTGAGCCCTGAAGGGGGAAATCTGTCGACTGAGGAGCGCGTAAAGCGCCTGGAGGCGGTGCGTTACGCGCGAGGCACCATGGGCCTCGTCGAGGGGTATAGACCGTCGCCGCTCACAAGGGAACTGCAGGCCCGCTGGTTCGACGGAGAGATCACGATCGATCAGGCGATCAACGAGGCGCTGCGCCACTTCGGCTTGCCTGGTCTGCAGGAGCCTGTACGGGGCTGAGGTGTGTTACGAGTATTACGGAATTGATAAGCTCGTAACACACCCCGGAACGGCGTTCGGCGTATTTCTTCTTTCCTCGTCGGCGCACAGCTTGGCGATATTAAGCACGTCAGCCAGCGCCCGATGGTGCGGGCCTTCAAGCTCGATTCCGGCGATCTCCAAGGCTTTCTTCATGCCGACCCGTTTGATGCGGCGGGCCTTGGCCCACTCTTTTTTCAGGTTGCGGTGCTCCCAGTTTTTTAGGGGGCTTTCCAGTCCATGATGGGCGCAGTCGTGGTTCAGCGAATTCAGATCGGCATTGCCCCAGCTTGCCCAGGTTTTATCAGGATGCCTGGCCGCGAATTCAGCCAGGGCCTTCATGGCCTCTGGGAACGTCAGCCCGCCGTCGACGTCTGCCTGGGTGATGCCCAGCAGCTCGTTACAGAACTCGGTGACCGGATTTTCGGCCTGCACGAATGTCTCGAACCTCTCCAAAACCTCACCGTTTGGCGTGACCCAGGCGGCGCCGATTTCGATAATTTGGCCGTGGTAGTCAGCCGGCCGCTCGTGCTCCGGCATGCAGGTATTTTCGAGATCGATGATCAAAAGTGCCATTTTCTAGCCTCTTGCGCCGGAGCGCCTAAATTAGATCAAAAGTCGCTATCGGCGTTCGACGAATTTTTTAAGCCTCTGGCGCAGCAGAGCCTCGACCTGATCGTTGATCCCGTCGCAGAAAAAACACTCGACCAGCCTGTCCCGGTGCTGAGTGAACTGCCACGCCTGGTCGTCGATGGCGAGCCAGGGGTCGTCGTCACGGCCTGAGGCTTCCAGCCAATCCAGAATTTCACCCTCGCGCCGCGCGGGTAACCAGCCGTCGATGCGCTCGGAGATCGGGGTCACGTCGATGATCCGCTCGCGCAGATCAGCCGGGAACAGGTCGCGCAGCTGCTCGAGCGATAGGTGCTCGCGCCAGAGCGAGCTGATCACCACCTCGACCTGGGGATTGTCGCGCAGGATCTCGACCAGTCGCGGCAGTGAGCGCAGACGCTGATCAGGCTGGGGTGGGTCCGGGTGAAGTACCCCATCGATATCGAGGAACAAGATCACGTTTAGACCTCGATGACCCAATCAGGGCAGAAGCCGGTTTCTTCGCCCGGATACCCTCTCGGATTGGAAACCACGCGGGTGCCCGCGACGTCATAGTCGACGGCCGTATGTGAGTGGCCGTGGACCCACAGCGCCACCTGGTCGCCTCCCATCAGGTCGTCCCACCGATTCGCAAACGCGGCGTCCAGATGAGTCCCTGCATGGGGATTGTCCTGCAGCGAGCGCAGGGTCGGTGCGTGATGGGTGATCACCACAGTAGGCCCGTCAAAAGACTCGGCAAGCCGGTCGCGCAGCCAGTCTTTTGTCTCTACGGACTGAGCGATCAGATCAGCAGGCCGGATGCGACGGTAGTTTTCCGCGCGGATCTGCCGGAAGTCGTTGAGCGCGTTCTGGGCGCTGAAAGCCGCGATATGCGGGTTGCCGGTCGCTGCAAAGTCGGTCCACATGATCGCGCCCAGAAACCGCACGCCAGCGATGACGACTTCATCCCGATCGAGCACCCGGACGAGATCATCCTGAGCCGCCCTGAGTTTTTCCAGGGTGTGGGTCAGGTGACCACCGTAAAACTCGTGGTTGCCGGAGACGTACAGCACCGGAACGGAGAAGGTCTGCTTTGCCCACTCAACGCCACGGGATTTGAGGTCAATGTCGCCCGCCAGAATAACCAGGTCGCAGTCCAGAGGCACTGGAACGAACGAGCTGAACTCGTTGTGCAGGTCGGACAGCAGGTGGATACGCATGATCAGTCCTCGGCATCAGGAACGGCGTTCGACGTATTTTTCTGGTCGCCCGCAGCTGCGCCGAATTCGCGGCCGACAGGCGGCGCCTCCTCCCATTCACAGGCCTCGATATAGCCGCGCTGATCGGGTGGGAATGGGGATGAGGTTCGCCAGCCCTGGTGATCCTCACAGCGGACCTGATGGTACGCCAGCGTGCCAGGCTCGCCGCAGATTTCGCAGATCGAAGCCGAGGCCTGGCGCAGCTCATGGAGCCGCGGGAACTTAGCCGCGTCGCGGGTGAACACATGGACTTCGAGAAGGCCGGCTTTCTCCTTGATCGACGCGATCGGCTCGCCGGCGGCGATCGCCACAGCCTTTTGAACCAGTTCCAGCCAGCCGCGACCAGCGCTGATTGGGATGACCAGGTGGAGATTGGCCGCGGGCAGGTCGGCCGGTTCGATCAGGAATTTGGGCATGGGGCCTCCGCTAATGGGGCACAGAAAAAAGCGGCACCCTGGAGGCGCGTCATGCGCTCCAGGGCGGCGCGGTCGGTGCTGAAAAAGGCCAGCCGCAGACCGGCCAGTTCCGAGCTGGCCAGCGCATCGCGCGCCGCTTTCAGGGCGTAGGTGAGATCCGAGTGTTCGAGGCGCTCAGCGCGATCGATCACGATATAGATCGGCTCCCCGATCAGGCGGCTGGCGGCCTCCAGGGTCGCGGCCAGGGTGTGCCCTGGTTCTACGGCCAGCTGGTCAACCAGCTGCTCAATGGCAAGCTCGCTGCCCTGGGTTTCGGTGAGACCGGCAAGGGTTTTGCCCGCCTCGCCCAGCGCCTCGGCCAGCTGCTGGCAGGTGCCCTCCGGGGCGTGGATGAACAGGCCGCTGTCGGCCTGTTCGAGGTGTTTGAGCAGGGCCTGGATCATAGGGCCTCCAGTTTTCGAGTGAGTTCAGCGAGGGTTTCCGGGTTGGACAGGCCCTGGTTCGGCTCGGTGAGGATCAGCCGATCGCGGTCGGCGTCGGCCCAACCTCGGTCGTCGTCATCGATCGCGATCCAGCTGGCCGGCGCGCTCAGGCGTGAGCGGTAGGCTTGGATCTGCTCATAGCGGGTCTGCGCATCCCATGGGATGAAATCCGGCCAGCCCTTGCTCATGGCAGAGTGCCAGGTTGCGCCGATCACGCGGGGTTGTAGCTCGGCTGGCAGCACCGATCTGGCGCGGTGAAAACCCAAATTCCGAGCCCAACTGGTGGAGAGCACGATCTGCACGTCCTGGTGAGGCGCGAGCGCCTCGACCAGGAGCTGTGCCCACATGAAAAGCAAGCCGGCGGCGCGCAGCTCCACTCCCCGACTGGTGTGGTATACGGCGTCGGGGTGGAGCACGCCGTCATAGTCGAGGAAGAGGAGCGGCGGGATCACCGGATCATCCCGCGATCCTGTTGCTGGGTCTGCTCCGGCTCGGAGTCGTATTCGTCTTTCTTGAAAAACTCCGGGGCGAGTGCCTCACGCACGCGCGGGAAAACCGCATTGCCGTCACGATCGGTGCGGGATTTCGTTTGAGCGAGGGTCTGCTCGGAGATGTCGCGAGCCAGCAGGAACAGGTTCGGCTCTGCCGTGGTGCGTTGGTATTGGCGGAACGCTAATGCTCGGCGCGCTTCAGCCTTGAGAGCCTCAGCCTCGCACTGCTCCTGGATTCGCGCTTCGCGCTCAGCATTGCTCAGGCCCTGGCAGCGGGCGCTGGAATAGAAGGTCTTGTTGAAGGCGATCTTTCTCAGCGCGTCACGAGTATCCAAAAAGCCCTGACCCGTGGCGTGCTGATGGAGGTGGAAAACGTCACCCCCAAGGCCAGAGCCTTGGCCAGCCTTGGTGGCCACCCAGTTCGGCTCTCCTTTGGAGTTCGGCTTGATTGTGATTTCGCGCATGGGGTCAGCCTTGTCCAAGGCCTTGTTTTCCATCCGAACACGGGAGCCTGACCCACTGACCTGGACGTAGCCGAGACGCTCAGCGTGATCGCGCAGATCAACCCGATCACGGATTGCCTGGGTCTCACGCTGCTGCTCGGCCTTTGTCCAGACACGACGCGGCTTTGGCATATCGCCTCCTACTGCGGCGGAACTGTCCAGTCGCATTCCAGCAGCAGCTCGTCCACCAGCAAGTTGGGCAAGGCGACTGGGGGCACGCTCTCGCTGAGCGGCTCGGAATAGTCCAGCGGCGGCAACAGATCGTTCAGGTCGCTCATTTTCCATTTCCTGTACCGGGGCTGGGGATAACGGCAAAGGTTCAGCCAGCAGCACGACACGCTTGGCATCGGCCGGCAATTCGTAGGGTTTCCCGGGTTTCTGGCGGGTGTCGTTGGGCTGGTCGATCAGCCCAGTTACTGCGAAGCCGCGGGCTACGGACAGGTCGTGGTCGGCCTGGGTGGCGGGCATGACCTGGATTTCGGGGGCTTTCTTGGGTTCAGCCTTCGGCTCGGTCGGGTACTCAAAACGCTCGCCGGCCTTCTCCAGCAGGTCCTTGGTGCTCGGCTGCTGCGCCTTGATCGGCTGTTCTTCGTAGAGGCCTGCTTCAGCGTTGGCGCGGATCAGGGCTCGGTATTCTTTATCAGCGTCCAGAGCGCAGCGCTTCGACTTGAATGCCGCGGTGTTCCTGGCCAGCGTGTCGAGCGACTCTTTGTCGTTGTCGATGTAGAAGGCGCATGCGTAGCGCGAGCGGGTAAACGCCACGTAGGCGAGGCGGCGATCGGTGGAATCTGAGGTCAGGTAGAATGCGCGATCGACCGTGAGGCCTTGGGACTTGTGGACGGTCATCGCATAGGCGTGATCGATCGAGGCATAGTCCGACAGGTTCCAGCTCACCTCCTCCCTGGTGCGATCGAGGCGCGCGGTCAGTTTGGTGTCGTAGGTCGGCTCGCCGCTATCGTCGGTGCCGCTCTGCACGCGCTCAATCCTGGTGAGTGTCACGCGGTCGCCGTTATAGACCGGCTCGCCATCGATCTTCTGGTTTTTGCGCAGCATGATCCGGTCGCCCGGGGCCAGATCGAGGTCGGCGTAGTCGCCCCGACCCGTCTCGACCGGAATGCGGACCTGCTGGCCCTTGTCCAGCTCACCGATCTCGAATCGGTGCTCGCGGACCTTGTTGTTCAACGCGCGGACGGATTGATTGCGGTCGGCCAGCAGCAGGATTTCCTGCCAGACGGTGCCCTCTGCGTGCGCCTGCAGGGCGTCACGCATAACCAAATCGATGGGTTTGTCTCTGGTGTCGTCGGCCGGCACTCTTAGGAGGCCGCAAGCATGCATCATCTCCAAGGCGTCAGCGCCGCCCTGCTCCGTTGGCCCTTCGAACCAGGCCTGAGAAATCGCCCGGTCTTTTGGGTCTTTCTGGCGTGCGATTTGGATCAGCTCGGCGCAGCCAACCTCCTCAGTCAGCATGTCCAGCACCGAGGCGGAACCCACGGCCTCGAGCTGGCGACCGTCACCGACCAAGATCAGTTTTGCACTGGCCGCGTCGCAGTATCCGGCTAGTTTGTGCAGGGTGCGCAGATCCGCGAGACCAGCCTCATCGCAGATGATCACGTCGTTGGCACGCAGTTTCTCGCGGTACAGAGCGTTGTCGTTCTCCAGACGCATCAGCAGCGAGTGGATTGTGCGGGCCTGGATGCCAGCCGAGTTCTGCAGTTCCGCGGCAGCTGCGCCAGAAGGTGCCAGGCCGATTACACGGTTTCCGGCAGACTCGTAGGCCTCGCGAAGCCCGGCCAGGCTGACGGATTTACCAGTACCGGCAGCGCCCTGGATGATCTGAAATCTTGCCTCGCTCGTGCATTGGCGAACGACAGCGCGTTGCTCGTCGCGCATCGGGTAGCCCTTTTCCCGCTCAATCCGGGCGATGGCAGCCTCGGTGTCGAGCGGTTTGATCGCAAATCTAACCTCAGGACGCTGGGTTGCGTGGGCGTAGGCAAGCAGCTCAGCCTCGAGCTGGCGGTAAGTCTCGGTCGTGAATTCGCGGTGGCGCCCTTCCTGCGGCAGCTCGATCACCCCGAGCTGGCGGATTAGGCCGGCCTTAATTACGGGAATCGCTGGCTCGCCGCCGTGCAAGATCGCCAGCTGGGCTGCTGCGCGATCGAGGGCGTGTTCGCCGAACACACTGGCTTTGCGGAACACGAGCTGCTCAGCGAACAGGCGGGTTTCCGGGGTCAGGTCGCCGTGTTGCAGCTCCTGGTAGAGGTTCTGCAGTTGAGGCCGCCATTCGGCGCGGAGCGCGGCGGTATCGACCTCTTTTTTTGAGGCTCGACTACGTTTGGTAACCTCGCGCGCAGCGTCGGCCCCGCAGGCCCCCATTTCTTCTAGGCCCTGCAGGATCTCGATACGACGAGTAGAGAACGCAAGGACGGTCTCACGGGAAATGCCAGCTACGACGAGACCTTTACGATCAAGGTCGGACTCCAGGTACTTGGCGATCTGGGGAATATCACGCCCGAGGGCATGTGCCAGATAGCAGTCAAACAGTGCGGCCAATTCCGTTTGACGTCTATACATCTCCCCCGCATCCAGCGACTTCCAGTTCCCATCCGGCATAAGGCAAGCGTTAGGAATTTCGGTGTGCACGTGAAGGTGCGGCTCTTGGTTACGGTTCGTGAAATGAAGGTAATTCGCGGCCAGGGCCTTTCCCGGATAACGATCTGCGCCGCCCGCGCCGAGGCGATATCCGTAGTAGCCTCGCTTCTCCGCATGCTCAAATGTCCGCCGAGCAGCTTCCATCATTGCTCGCTCGACGATCGCTTGCTGTTCAGCGGGCAAAGCGGTGTAGAGCAGAGAAATCGTCTTGTCGACGTTAAAGGAGGTAGAGAAGCCGACCACTTTTCGCCGCGGCTCCGAGATGTACTGCTCATCCGTCCTTGGGTTCACGCCAGACATAAGCGCTGCGTAATCACCCTTCTGAGGTGTCGTCCCAAGCCCCAGAGCGGCAGCGCCGCTCCCGACAAACTCAGTTAGCAGCGTGTCGCCGCCTGACTGCTGGAAGTAATCCTCTTTTCCAGACATAGCCGCAGCTGCTTCCTGGCCATTCTCCAGGCCCTGGGCAAGCTCTTTATTCTCTTCCTGGTATTCGGCACGACTGGCGATCTCGTCCGCACCGAACTTGTCGATCGTGTTCATCGTCACGGCTTAACCCTCCCCGCCAAACAGAACTTTGAGCTGTTCAGCCACCGCGCGCTGTGCTCCAAGTCGGTTCGCTTCCGCGATCCTAGGCCCCAAAAGGGAAAAGGCGGATTCGATTTCGGAGCGAACCGCGAGCGCAGATTCAGGCTCCAGGGCGACGATTTTGGCCTTATGCAGAGCCAGATCACCGCGCACCAGGGCAGCCAAATCTGAGGCCGGAACAGCCTCCAGGATGGTCTGCAGCACAGCCGATTTGGGCACCTTCAGGTCACGCGCGAGGCGTTCGAGCGCCTGCTGAGCGCCCTCAGTAACCATGCTCTGGGTGTGGTTTTTCCTCTCGAAAGCCATTCCCTCTCCTGCCCTTCTGGGGAGGCTACTACCGCTGTAGTAGCTCTCCGATCTCTCGTAATGCCCGGCTAGTGCGGGCTGGCACGGATGTACCTCGCGAAGCGAGTGCAGCCGTGTTATCCCGCCCTCCTCTTCGACTCAAGCTAAACCACTAACAAACCATCGTCAACCACATATTTACCACCATAAAACCATTACCATCCACGAGTAAACCATGATAGAACCATTGACAGACCATTCTTAAGCCGCTAAAAATCCACAACAGACCAGCGATGCCCCAGCGGTGTACCATCGGAAAACCAGTAAACGACCAGTAAATGGTCGGATACGACGACCGCAGAGGAAATCGAGCATGAAGATCACAGAAGAATGCGATCCACGACCGGAGGAACCCACCTTGAGCGAGCTAATTGAGCTGGCTCGCCTTGAGCGGGAGGCCTTGGCGAAAAAGGGAGGAAAAGGATCTGCACGTATGAAGCTGCAGCAGCACAGGAATGACCTGAAAAAGATGCTGATCGACGAGCAGCTACCCGTCGCAGTCATTCGAGATCTGCTGGCTCGCACAGGCACTGAGGTGAATCTGAAATCGCTGTTCAAGTTCCTGCGCGAGGAGATGGCCGACGAGTACGCCGACTACCTCCGCATCACCCATCGAGGCAAACGCGAGAACCGCTCACAGAACGTCAAGCCAGATATGAGTCCTGCTGAAGCGGAAAGCGTTCAACGCTTCCTTACAGGCGCAGGCAATCCGAAGAAGCTTGAGAAACAGCCGCTCACAGGAGCAGGCGAACAGAATGACGTAACAGCGACCAAGCCGGCTGCCACCGAAGATAGGAAAACACCGATGCGGAGCCGGGGCCAACTGCGTGCCGAGGCTAATCGAATCGACCTAGACGACTATTCAGATTAACGGAACCGAAGGAGGAAGCACTGAAATGCGAATTGCAATCGTGAATCTGGGAGGTAACCAAGGCAAAACGACTCTCGCGGTGAACCTGTTCTCGCCGCGCATGCCGGAGGCCAAAATTTTGGCCGTCGAGACTATCAACGCGGCTGGTAACGACCTAGGCGTCGATGTTGAAAAAATGCGCGGAGATCAGTTTTCTCGTATCTATGCCGAGCTGGCTGCGACCGACGATCTGATCCTCGATGTAGGGGCCTCGAATATCGAGGATTTCCTCCTCGGCTTGGAAACGTTCGAGGACGGCCATGACGAGGTAGACCTGTTCGTAATTCCGGCCACTCCGGCGAAAAAAGAACGGGCCGAGGCGGTCAAGACTGCCGTAATGCTTTCTGATCTGGGGGTAGAAGCACCCCGCATCGCGATCGTTTTCAACAGAACCAGTGACGTGGAAGGCGAGTTCGCTGACGTACTGAATTTCGCCAAACAGACCGGCAAGGTCACCGCCAATCCGGACGGTTTCATCCCTGAGAGCGAGCTGTTCAGCTTGCTCGCCGACAAGAAAATCAACATCTCCCAGGCTCTCGATGATCAGACTGATTGGAAAGCTGAACTGAAGGCTGCGCGAATTGCCGACGACAAGAAGTCTTTCCAGAAAGCGGTTGACATGGTGGCTATCCAGAAAATGTCTAAGGCCATGGATCGCCAACTGCAGCACGTTTTCGAGCTGCTGACTGCAGGTGCCGAGGGTTAAGGTCATGGAAAGGCAGACCCGCGAGCGCGCCTTGCTTGAAGAACTGTTCGCTGACCATTACAAGCTGGCCGACCGATTCGAAGAGACGGCCGACAAGATCACCGAACGATTCGATGGGACGGCAAGGAACGTCGAAAGGATCGTCAACATCGTCGTTGGCACTCCAGGCACACCAGGTGTTCTGAAAAACCTGGAGGAGACTCGCGACTCGATTAAAAAGGCCAGCAAAGCGCTAGAGCCCATCATGGGCGCGGCCTTGCCGGCCAAGATCGAGTCGCTCAGGCGCCAGTTTTATGAGGTGCCCAACCACATTCTGAAGGCGGCAAGCAGCGTCGAGTTCCAGGTGAGGCTAGGAGCTGTGATGGTCGAAGCTACCAAGCCGGCGATCGAGCAGGCGCAGCAGGCGGCCTCTTATTCCGTCAGCGCTCACGTCCACAGCGAGGTCGGAAAAGCTGTCGCCGCAGCAGTCAACGAGCACCTGGCTGAGCCCATTATGGTCGTGGGCTACATCGGCAAGCTCGAGGGCGAAGTGGATGCGCTCAAAAAGCGCGTTGCCGCTCACGAGGAAACGATTGAAAGCCAAAAGGGCGTTATTAGCGAGTTGTCGAGCGGGAAAGTGAATCGGGTGCTTCTCTGGCTCATTTTTGTCCTGGGCTGGGGCTTTTCGGTATTTGCCGCTGAGGTCTGGCCCGTAATCACCCACTGGCTTGTCGAGCAGCCGATTCCGGCCTAGTTCCTGCCGCGCATCTAACCATGGCCGCCTGCTTGGCGGCCACACCACAACGAAAAGTGGGAGTTTTATGCATCAGAAAGAAATCGACAATTCAGTCAGCGGCGTCATGAGTGGTGTTGTAATCGGACTGATGCTTATTTTCTGGGTTTTCTACCGCTGGCCGGTTCAGTCCATTGCTACCGTTGCGGTCTGTTTCGCGCTCTACGGTTTAGGGATCGTCGTAGGCCCGCCCATCGATCGGTACATGGCTCACGCCGCGCAAGTCGAGGCGGAAGAGAAGAAAAAGGAAGAGGCCCAGCGCGCTGCCGAACAGGAGCGTCGATTTACTCTGTTGGATGAGGGCCGCAAAATCGCTAGCCCTGCGGTAGTCGCTGGGTGGAACGCGATCGCCCTCCTGACCGATCTGGAGCGGCTGGAATACCTGGGCAACGGACGAGCTAAAGAGTTTCGCGTGAAGTACCGACTTGATGCTGACAATCCTCAAGTTCAGTGGGTCTTCAAACTTAGCGACTTTGTCGAGGCCGATGTTGATAAAGGCGACAAGCAGTTCAGCCAGACAAAAGCCGAAGCCGCCAAAGTTCTGGAACGAGTGAAACCAGCAAATCGATACCTCGACGAGGTAGGTAAGAACAAGGCCTACTTCGCCGGACTCACTGCAGAGCCTGTGCTGAGTGACGCTTTCAAAGCAGAGTTCGATAAGCAACCGGCTATGGCGCTGACCCATCCTCCAGTCCCAGCCAAAGCGCGATACCCGCGCTAACGCGATGCCCGGCAATACCGGGCTTTTTTATGGCTATGTACCCGTTACGTGTTGCATTGGCCTTCCAAGCGCCTCCTGCAGACAGCGCTCAGGCGTGATAGCGGCGGAGTAGCGCTCCAGCATACGGCGCCAGCCCAGGTAATTCGGCAGATAGCGGGTGGCTACGCCATGAAAGCGCGCCATCCAGCTCTTCAGTCGGCTGTGATAAGCATTGACGTTCTGGATGTGAAACGCCCCCTCGCGCACCCTGCGTCCAGGGCGTGCCTGAACCACCTGATGAGTGACGCCTGTGCTCCTGGCGAATGCTGCATAGACTGCAGCCCCGTCTGTGCACAGCACTGCGTCACTATCGATCAGAGGCCCCAGCGCCTGTTGAACATGGACTGCATCCAGCTTTTCCAACTGGAAGTCGGCGGTCTGGCAGCTGCGATCCCGTACCACCAGCACCGGTATCTGGTCCGGCCCCGTACCGCGTGTCACGCTGAGCCCGCCTCGTTGACGGGGCGCCCTGGGTAACTGCCGCTGGCCTTTGAAGGATTCCAGAAAGAAGGTTTCGTCAGCCTCGATGATGCCGCTTTCGTGCTGCGCTGCATGGCCTGCAGCCAGGGCCAGAAAGCGATGCCGCCAGCGAAATGCCGTGTTCTTGCTGATGCCACAGGCTTTCGCCGCACGACGCACGGTCAGTCCTTCGATCAACGCGTCGCAGTAATTCGACCAGTGATCCGCCTTGCGCAAGCGGGCTAAACCCGTGCCTGTCAGCGCGTTACAGGTGTGCAGGCACTCCCGGCAGAGGTAGCGGCGCAGCCCGCGACTCCAGCCCCAGGGGGCCAGCCGGCTTGCTGCCGCCTGGCAATGCGGGCACTGACGTAACGCTGGAAGGACGTCGCACTGGCCACTGGCTGGCTCTGGCGTGAGAAGGGCATGACGAAGCGTGTTTCTTTGGCGGGGCGTTAACTGGCTCAGTTTGGCCAGCCAGTACCGAAAGGCTTGGGTGTCCATCGCACACCTCCACTGGGGATGCCTACTGACAGACTAGCCTTTCAACAATTAACGGGTACATAGCCTTTTTTATGCCCGCTGCGCGGGCGCAACCCCGGAAGGGTGGGAAGTGTTCAGTTCGAGCCGAGATTTCTGCATGCGGGCATCAGGCCTGAAGCTGCCCTGGCTCTGCACTTACTGATTAGTCAGGGGCTCCCACACCTGGTACTGAAAAAACTACGCGGGACACCCAAGCCTTTCGGTACTGGCTGGCCAAACTGAGCCAGTTAACCTGGACTGGCGCCGCATGCTGGAGCGCTACTCCGCAGCTATCACACCCGAGCGCTACCTGCAGGAGGCGCTTGGAAGGCAAATGCAACACGTAACGAGTACATAGCCCCAAAAATGGCTGTGCGCCTATCCATTCAACAAATAGGAATTCATTGAAATCACATTCCTATCCCATTCCAACGCATAGAAATTCATTGAAATGGCATTTTTACCCCATTTCAATGCATATCAATTAATTGAAATCGCATTCTTATCCATCCAACGCATAGAAATTCATTGAAATGGCAGCTCTATCCCATTCCAACCTCATAAAATTAATTGAAATTGCATAACTATTAAAATAATAAAAGTCAACTTCAAACATTGACTAATCAATAAAAATGCCTCTGAATTGATACGTGCACACCCCAAACTATCTGTACTCAACACCAAAATAGGGCATTTACTAACATGGACCTACGAATTATTCGCATGCGAGAGCTCGAGGCTCTGATTTCTCTAAAACGTTCAACCATCTATAAAAAACTTAATACCGACCCCTCATTTCCAAAACCAATCCCGCTGAGTGACAGCGCATCACCTGGAGCCCCAGTCGGATTCCTATTGAGCGAGGTGCTAGCGTGGATTGAGGGTCGGATTGCGAAGCGGGCGGAGGACTGAGCATGGATGTTAACGCAACAGTAGATATTCACGTCGCAATGGAACGTGTATTCGGCCAACTGAACTGGCAACCGATTGCTGATGGCAAAATCCATCGATTCCACATAGCCGAGGACCGCCTTGGTACCCAGAATGGCTGGTACATAATTTTTCCCGGCGAAAACTTCGGAAAATTTGGTAGCTGGAGAACGGGCAGAACCTACAACTGGAGTAGCAGTAACCTCAGCAGCAATCTGGGCAACCTGCAATTTCGTGAGCGCAGAGAAAAACTCTCTCATAATCTACTGGCCAAGCAGCACAGTACACATACTGCTGCCGCCAAGAGGGCGCATCATCTATGGCAAAACTCCACACGCCCCGATCCGCATCACCCCTATTTATCGGCTAAGGGATGCAACCCGCATAATTTGCGCCAAATCGGGAATACACTACTGGTACCGATTTTCCACGGAGGACAACTAGTTAACCTGCAACGCATTAGCCCATCTGGCGAGAAGCGTTTTCTACCCGGCGGACGAATAAAGCAATGCTACTCACTAATAGGCACACCCTCCCCCTTAGTTGAGCTATATATCTCCGAGGGCTGGGCAACCGGTGCGACCATCCATGAGGAAACGGGAGCAGTCGTTGCCTGTGCGATGAACTCAGGTAACCTACTAAGGGTTGGCCAACATCTACAAAGTCTTTATCCAGACGCCACTCTGATAATTGCTGGTGATGATGACCGTAAAACCGCAGGCAATCCTGGTCGCGAAGCGGCAATAAAAGCAGCTGCTGCACTCGACTGTGGTTATGTATTTCCACTGTGGCCAATCGATGCGCCCAGCAATTTGTCTGACTTCAACGATCTGCGCCAATGGTTGAGATAATGAAAATGAGCACCCCAATCATAAGCAGGCCAAAATATGTAGAACCAATCCCGTTGCTGATTGAAAAAGAGGAGGATAAACCTTACCCGGTTGATGCTTTGGGCGAATTGCTAGGCGGCGCAGTCGCCGCAATTGCGTCAGCTGTACAAGTACCAGATGCACTGGCCGCCCAGTCAATATTGACTGCCGCCGCCATGGCGTCCCAGCCGCATGCAAACGTTTTACGCGCCGGCCAAAGGATTCCATTATCGCTATTTGGCCTAACAGTAGCTGAATCAGGTGATCGCAAAAGTTCTGCAGACCGTCTGGCTCTTCATGCCCACCGTGAGCATCAGCAGATACTAAAACGGAGGCAAAAAGTCGCAGAAAAGGAATTCCGCAACTTACGGGATGCTTACCAAAAAGCGCATTCAATAGTACTCGACAGAACCAAACATGAAAAACCTGAGGTAGTAGCGACTGAACTAACAAAACTCAATGAGCCAACCGAACCAAAGCTGCCCATAATATTGGTCGAGGAACCAACGATTGAGGGGCTGCAAAAAAGCCTTCTTCGAGGACACTCATCGCAGGGTTTTTTCAGCGATGAGGGCGGGCTTTTTTTTGGAGGTCACGCAACTAAATCTGAGAACATTCTCAAAAGTTTTGCGGGCTTATCAAAACTTTGGGATGGAGCCCCTATCACGCGCACTCGTGCAGCAGATGGGGAGAGTGCTACACGAAGCGGCTGTCGCCTTAGTGCCCACCTCATGATACAGCCAATTGTAGCGCAGGATATCTTAAATAATCCCATCCTACTCGGGCAAGGCCTTCTGGCCAGGTTCCTAATTTCTTGGCCGCAATCACTAGCAGGAACACGCCTATACCAAGATATTGATGCCACAAGTGATCATCGTCTGATCAATTTCTGGAAGCGCATGAGTTCATTGCTAGAAACTCCGGCAAAACATGACGAAAACGATGAGCTATCGGCACCTGACCTGAAACTAGAAATTCCCGCCCAGTCAGCCTGGATTAGATATCACGATGAAATAGAGAAAACTCTTGGCAGAGGGGGGGAAATGCAGGAAATTAAATCAACAGCAGCTAAATCCGCTGAGAACGCCCTCAGAATTGCTGGCGTAATAGCGGTTACAGAAGGTTTAAGCATTATTACCAAAGAAATAATGGAGCGAGCTGCCATACTATCCCGCTGGTATCTCAATGAGGCTCACCGTCTAGCCTATCCAACGAAAATAGAAATGCGATTATTGAATGCTCAACAACTGCTCGACTGGCTGACAGCCAAGTGCTGGGTATCATTTGACGCTCGGCGCCTGCAGCGCGAGGGGCCGATGTTGGTCAGGAAGAGCTCCAAGCAACGCGATCAGCTTCTTGCGATATTAGTTGAGCATTGCTTTCTTTCGACGACAGATGGAAAAGAATACCATCTAGCCAAATCTATGAGACCCCAAACATTTAGTACAATTCAATCGAGATAATTCCAAAATAACGCGATAAGCCAGCGATAGCATGTTAAATAATTAGCGCTCATTAGCGTCGCATGCTGTCGCATGGCTGTCGCAGCTTGAGACCGTACAATTGAACGTACTGTCGCGAGTGTCGCAAATGTCGCATGCCCCTCATCGGTTATCCCGCAGATTTGATCTGAAACCGACGTCTCCACCTAGTTGCATAGAAACATCGACAGGCTGCTTGTTGCCGCTCTTAGCCCGTCAAATCAGGCAGGAGACGGCCAGAGGCAGTCACTCAAAACCGCAGGCCTCAAGCGGAGTTCAGAATCGTTTCAGACTCAGGTCTGGAAAGTATGTGGACTGAGGAGTATTAGGCCCGCTGAACTGGAATCGAATTGAGTAATTTCCAGCAGGCATAGGGCGTTATGCGAGGCTCTGCCTCATACAGCAATTTTTGTATTTAGCGCCCTTGCCACAGGGGCAAGGATCGTTCCTGCCGATCTTGTGGCCAGTGTAAGCCGGTGGCTCCTGTGCAGGCGCCCCTCCTAAGGAGAACCGGAAATGAGGGAATTCACGGGACATGGCAGCTGCCAGTTTGTCTTGGAGAACATGATTGATCCTGTTGATCCCCGGTTCTAAACGACTGTACTGAGGGTTGGCACGGATTTCTTCCCTGCATTGGAAAATGAAATTGAGCGCTGAGTGCAACTCCTGATAGTCCTCAGCGTGCGTTGCCACCAGATTGGCATACCCATACAGGGCCTGAACCCGATGGTTCGGGGAGTTGAAACACTGTTTATAAAGCTGTTGTGCATCGGTGAAGCTGCGATCCGTAAATTTATATTTCTCAATCAGCCCCGCCAACGCCATCATGGCTTCAGGATGGCGTTGCTCTGCTGCCTGGGTGAGCCAGTTGAGGGCTGTGGAGCGATCACCGACAAATGCGCGCCCCTTTAGATGCAGCGCATACAAGTGATATTGAGCATGTGGGAATCCAGACTCTGCAGCTTTCAGTGAGCACTCGAAGGCCTTCTGGATATTCTTCGGCCCTCCAAGTCCCTGCTCATGCATTCTGCCCAACTGGGCTAGAGCACGCGGGTGCGATTGCTCAGCGGCTTCCTGATAGAGCTCTCTTGCACGCTCATAGTCGCGCTCAAGACGCTCAGTGCCGGTGAAGAAAAAGTCGCCCATCAATGCTTGGGCATCAGAATGTCCGTCGAGGCATGCTAACCAGACCTGGTGTTCACCGCGCAGTCGATCGTCGCGATGATTGCTGGTCTCGTCAGAGTTGTCCTTGAGTCGATACAGGTATGCGCCATATTCATACCTAGCGCTGGAATGATTGCTCTCAGCGGCAGATTTGAACCAGTGCATGGCCTGATCGATGGCCTTGCGTGACGGCATATCGGACATAGCCCCATAGCCGTCATCATTGCGAATATAGCAATCGCCAGAATTCTCTCGGTCCGCCTTCTCTTTAAAATAGACACCTAGGGTATATCGAGACTCTGCATCTTCTTCGAATATGGCTCTGTAGCTGAGATCTCGCTGGATGTGCAGGGTGGGCTCGATTACCTCATACTCAGGCGTTGATGATCTGCCGGTTTTCAGCCAGTTGAGATGCTCCAAGAGCTCACGAGCGAGGCACAGCCCCTTAGCCGCCATCGAAGGGAAGTCGAGGGTGCCCGGCGCATACTCTTCCGGGTGGGCAGCTTTGTTCCCACTGTCGCGCAAGGTGTCCAAGGCTGACAGTATCTTCCTGGATGAACCCTCCGCGCTGTGCACCTTTTCGATCTTGCTGGCGATATTGGACTCAAACCGTGCCGACGGCTCTTTCTCATCGCAGAAGACTGCTGCAAAGCTGCGCAAGTGGGTTAGGGCGTACCCTGGGGTAATGAAGGCTAGGTCTTTAGCCTGTTCGTAATGCCCAGCCAGATCTGGGCTGACGCTCAGTGCAAACTCGATGTCGTTCATAGGCGGTCAAAAGTCGTGAGTGTTGCGAGAGTGGAATAGACGTTTGGCGACAAGATACCGGGACTCAACTGATCGGTCACAGGCTTTGGACAGGGGTTGATACTGGCGCTGGTTAGGGCATCATGCGGCGGTAGTGATTACGGGCCTGGATAATTGCACAGACTTGACCTCCCATTTGCACTCGAGCTGAGGTGTCTTTAGCGGATAATCTGACCAGCATGCTTCATGGCCCTGGCTGGCAGGGAACGGTCAGACGCGGCCGGTGAACAGAAAGACGGCGACGTCTCCCCCGATTTGAGTAGCTAGGCTTGGTCTTTGGTGGAAATTGATTGGTCTGCCCAGCGCTTACTCGAAATAGTTCACGCTAAAGGGTTAGAACCCTATGACCTTCCAGTCCCTCGCAGACCATTGAGAGAATGAGCGATGTAGGTGTTTGTGTGCTTGGTAAATTTTCTGCCTGACACCGTCTCTGATAGGGTGATGACCATCCATTTTCTTGAGCCAGTTCCGCTCGCCCCAATTGCACCACACGAACACCTGACGAGTTTCGCTCAGGTAGCGTTGAAGAAGTTCCGCCCGAATGTACAGAAGGCTGTGCCGGTTCCCCTTCCATGAATCGCCAGCCTCACGATAGAGCGTTCCAGGCCTGCCCATAGAATCGTAGAAGTCGATTTCCCGATTCTTGCTCGCTAACCCAAGACGCTGAATCAAACTGGGAGCAGGTAGATCGAAACCTGAGAATTGGTTGTGTGGCGAATGGTAGGACTCCCAGCCGAAGTGAATAAACGGAAGCTCCAGTCGGATGCCTGGAATGCGGCGAAATTTCGGCTTCGGAGCAAGTAGATCGTCGAAAGAAATTTGGGATGTCTTCCCTTCATTGGTGACCAGATCAACCGTGACGGGGGGGCGTTTGACCCTCTTATTTGGCCCCTCCTGCACATGTTCCACGAATGCTTCTACGACTTGGCGCCGATAAAGCCCATTCCTCTGGTATAGCTGTCGGGAATAGGTCTGGCTACGGCCTGCCTCCCCTGCATAGAGATAGTTCTCAGTACCAGCTTCGGGGATCTTGTAGTTGCCTGGATAGTCCACAGCAAGAAACTTCGTTTTAAGACTCTCTACATCCTTACGGGCCACAAACATACCGCGTAGGAAAGCAAAAATGTCCCGATCGAGGGTTTCATCGACCCCACGGACATGTCCTTGCAAAAGAACCCATGGTCCTTGGTGTCCATTGATTGACGGGACCACGAGCAAGGGATGCCAGTTAGGAGTGAAACCGCCTTGTACCCAAGCATTGGCGCTTCTTGTCACACGCCCGAATAAATCTGGAATAGGCGGTATCCATTCGGGTGGCCGCTTGGGAAAGCTTGGGTCAACGCCACAGTCAGAAGTTCTCTCTTCTAGACGCCAATCAGGCAGGGTTCTGTTGGCCTGTCGCTCGCCCCACATTTCAAAAAAGGCAATCCACGAGTACTTCTTCCCATACCGATCCACCTTTACTTCATCGCGTGCTTGCCAGGATGTACTCCCAATATCCCTATCAGCAGTTTCGAATCGATGTGCCCGATACCCAAGGTCATAGATGCGTCGCTCGATTTTCGCCCGAATGCGGACGTACTCAGGATGTTTGTTATCGTAGTTAGCACGATGGCAGACCAAACGCCCCATCGTGTAGTTGCCGAAGTCCATTTGAATAGCGTTGTCGATCGCCTCTGTGACCGCAGGATCGGGCGTGCCATTGCTCGCAAATGTAGACGGCGTATTCGAGAACGGCGCGGCAAGATCCGCAGTGGCATTCTCAGGGAGAACCACGCATTCAGCGCGTATTGCTAGCCCAATAATTCCGACGGCGTAACCACGCGTAAGCGTGTGGTGGGTGGCATGGTGGGCATGTGGTGCGAACATGCTCTCGTACAGAGTTTTCGCAAGCCCCCCTAACTGTGGCCGAAAGGTTACCGCCAATTCCGAGTCCACCAAGGACATCGTTGTCCCGTAAGCCGCAGCCAGCATTCGCTCTGGTACGTAGGGGTCGTTGAACTCAAGGCTCGTTACGACATGCGCAAAAAGTACCTCCGGAAACCGCTCCCCAATCATAACAAGCGCTTTCGTTGCCAGGTCCCGGTCACGTCGAACCACGGTTGTAAGAACGAGAGAGAGCAATACGACCAGCTCACCAGCCGACTCAGGCGTCATGTGGGCAACATTTAGCTTTTGGGCCCAGATCAGTAACCGGTGAATAGTTGGCGATGCATAGCGGCGCCTCAGATACTCGGACCATTGGAGATCGCGATCTGGCATTGAGAAGCCTGCCAAATAATCGTAAAGACGCCGAGAATGGTACGGGTGCTTTGGCTTGGTTGAGACGGCTGCTAATGCATCCACCACCTGCTCCCATGTCCGTGAGTTGGCAGTCAGATAGTGGTTGATAACCGTGCGTGTACCCTCCGTGAAAGCCGCGGGATCACGCCAAAAAATGCCTTCGATAAAGGGTTCGAAGTAGGCACTCGAACTCTGAGCCTGTTTGGGCAAGACAAAGTACAACTCTCGTTGCCCATCAGGCAGTCGCTTGCCTGCTCGCGCCGGAAACTCAGTGATCAGTGCCTGCGCCCAGCCTGGCTCTGCGTACTCGCGCTGTAATCGGTTTCGCATTTTAAAGATGCGCGCAAGCGGTGCTTTGCCCGTCAAGCTCTGCTTGATGGTGTCGATCGAAGTGAAATCGAGATGAGTTTTGAGTAGGTGTCTCGCTATCAGGTGGTCGCTGAACCGCTGATAAGGAAGCCGCAAAACAATCCGGGACTTGTACCCAGAGCTTGCCGAATACCAGATAGCGTCCTCTTCAATGAGCCCATTTGTGCGTAACGCTTCAAGGAGCTGGCGGCGTTGGGCTGGTTTCAACAGCGGGTAGTGAGCCGCAATAATGCGGTCAGCCTCGGAGGGCCGAACGTAGCCTCGCATGTTCGCTGCCATGCATGGTGCAAAGCCCGCGAGTCGACTGTCTTTGATTTGATCGCTGCCTTTCAACAACAGCCAACAGCCCTTAGTCGCAAGACCAAACTCTTGCTCAATAGGCTCCCCTACACGCTTCACAAACGACTCAAGGACAAAGGTCATTCCTTTTTGACCTGAAGCGATGCCCGAAAACCCTTTTGCTAATTTCTTACCTGTCAGGCTTTGAAGTGACTGGCAGATCAGCTTCAGCGTTAACGGCCTTGAGAACTCCCTATCCAGCAGCGGAACCTCGGGTAACGGCAAGTCGTAGTACTGAAAGAAAGCAGCTTGCGCATCGAACTCTTGATCGTCGAATCCGTAGTGAACGACCTTGTGAAATCGCTCTAGATCATTCTGCTGGATTGCAATTGGCTCGAACGGTGTGCGGCATGTGACGATCAGTCCGATGTTCGAGCGATCATCTGCGAGTCGGAGGAGCATAGTGACGGCATCTCGCCATTCTCGACGACAGCCTTCGTTTACACCATCAAGGATGAAGATTGTTCTGCCAGCCGACTCATTGGCCAGTTCGGCAAGGCAGTCGAATACCTCTCCTGCTGCGGTACCTGCCTGAACCCGCGAGCAGATTTCTTCAACTACATTGCCTTCGAAGTTCTTGGCTAGGACAAGGACTGTGGCTTGATCACGCCCAATGCGCTCCTGAGTGACATCACAGAGGAGATGCGTTTTACCGGTTCCCCATGCTCCGCTTATCAAAAGCTTTGGATCAAACAAGACTTTGAATTCAGGGCTCTGGATGTACTCCCTCTCATTTGTCACGACAGTTAGGCAGCGGCTAATCGCGCTCATATGGTTACGAATCGTGCTTTGTGCGGAGGAATATCCGGTGTCTCCATCAGAGGGAGATAGCCTGATCTCCTCGTCACGCCAGTGATTCATATCCTCAATCAGCCCGGCCTCTATAACCGAAATCTGCTCCATCCATTCAGTTCCGGCCGTTGCATCTCGTTGGCGCAATCGATTCATCATGGGCGTCAAAAAGGCACGCGCATCAGCCAATTTCGCTTCAAGTGCATTGGGCTGCTGGCTGGAGCGTTTGGCTTGCGTCCATGCTTCGGAGAGCGAGTCTAGGGTCGACTCAAACCTCGCAAGTGCGCCTGCTCCGCAAGCAACGTTCTCGATAGCAGAGAACAGCGATTCGACCCTAAGATTCGGTGCATCAGGATCAACCCCTGGGGTGTATCTATGCCCCGCTTGCTGAATTTGATCTCTGCAGAGGCTTTTCACTGCAGTCAGGAGAGTTTCACGTGCAGAAGGCATAGTCGACCTTGAGTAATACCAAGTCTGAGCAACTATTGTGGATGGGAAAAATAAGTCAACTCGCTCAAGGAAATCGATTGCCGACAGTCTGAGCGAAGATGCGTACGAGCTGTGGCAGCGCTCTCTGAAGTGCCCCTAATTTCGTAGGCACCGCCATGCATTTGCTCGAAGAGCTTATATTGGCTGTTAAAGCTAAAGCAGGCGACAGGCTGCTTTTGGCTGTGGACTCAACCGGTCGACGCAACAGCGTGGTTAAAGCACTCGGCAGGGGTCGAGTATCCCAGAGTCTTTCTGGGGCGTTAGTTCAACTGCCGAGCGACTACAATCCAGCTCATCCTGCGAGTAGAGCGAGAGATCCATTCCCTTCGGGAAGTACTGCCGTAGCAGGCCGTTAGTATTAACATTCGTCCCTCGCTGCCAGGGATTTTGCGGATCGCAGAAATAGACCTGGATATCCGTCGCTAGGGTAAAGCGCTTGTGAGAGGCCATCTCCTTGCCGCGATCCCAGGTCAGTGATCGGTAAAGCTCCTGAGGCAGTCGCCGGGCATTTTCGATCAGTGCGTTCACCACTGTCTCGGTATCTTTTCCACCCACCTTAACCAGCATCACGTAGCGGCTGTGGCGTTCTGCCAGCGTGGCAATCTGGCTGTTCTTGCTGCCGCACAACAGATCCCCTTCCCAGTGCCCTGGTACCGCACGATCCTCAACGCAGGCTGGCCGTTCGCTGATGGAAATCGTATCGCTGATGCGGCCATGGTTGTCGGTTTTCTGTGTGTGATGGCGCGAGCGGCGCATGGCCCGGCTGCGGCGCAGATGCTCCAGTAATTCCTTCTTCAATACGCCACGGGCCTGGATGAAGAGGCTCCGGTAGATGGTCTCGTGTGACACCTGACTGGCCGCGTCCGGGTATGTTCGCTTCAACCATCCAGCGATCTGCTCGGGCGACCACTGAATCTGAAGCTTCTCCGCAACAAGCTGCGCCAACTTCGGACACTGAGCAAGCTTGCAAAGCTTCGGGCGATGAGCTCTATCCCATGCCGCTTGTTCAGCTTCATTAGCGCGGTAAGACTGACGACCACCGTTACGGCCAATCTCGCGACCGACGGTGGATGGGGCGCGCTCCAGGCGTAGTGCGATTTGCCGAATCGACTGGCCAACTGCAAGCGCACGCGAGATCTCCTTGCGCTCAACCAGCGTTAGCGACAACCTGGAGCGTCGTCGCGCGGCTGGGCGGATGCCACCTGTCTAGGCAAGAATGCGCTGGATCGAAGAGTGGTTTCGATCGAACAGCTGCGCGATCTTTTGGAGCGAATCACCTGCCTTCCAGCGATCCCACATCAACGCCTTCTGGCTTTCGGTGTAGTAGATCCGAGGTCTTTGTTTCATCTGCAACACCCTCCTGCTTACGCAGGGTTCAGTGTGTTGCGTTCACAGGTTGAGTCCACAGCCGTTAGCTGCCCTCCCCCTGATGGCTCGCACAGCCTGACTCACTTCTAACAGCCCTACCCCACATTTCCGCCGCTGAGCCATTCTCAGCGGTGGGGCAAAAAGTGGGGTAAAAATCAGATACCTTCAAAAAACAGTAGAAATAAAAAAATCCAGTCACCGCTAAGTGACTGGATTTTCTAGGGTTTTTTTGGTCGGGACGGAGTGATTCGAACACTCGACCCCTTGCACCCCATGCAAGTGCGCTACCGGGCTGCGCTACGCCCCGACGATGCTGCCGTGTTACCGGAAGCGGGATGGACTTTACTATAAGCTGCTGAATTGTGGAAGTTTTTTTTGCGACTCGGTGCTTATTTGCGAAGCACGTGCAGCACATCTTCCAACTCGGCAATCATCTGCCGGATCAGTTGCCTGTACTGGGTGGTGTCGTCCTTGGCTTCGTCGCCGGAGAGGCGCTGGCGCGCTCCGCCGATGGTGAAGCCTTGGTCGTACAGGAGTGCCCGGATCTGGCGGATCATCAGCACATCCTGGCGCTGATAGTAGCGGCGGTTGCCCCGCCGCTTCACCGGATTGAGCTGGGGAAACTCCTGCTCCCAGTAACGCAAAACATGAGGCTTGACGGCGCAGAGGTCGCTGACTTCGCCGATGGTGAAGTAGCGTTTGCCAGGGATAGGCGGCAACTCGTCGTTATGACTTGGTTCCAGCATATGCCTCTACTCTGGCCTTCAATTTCTGGCCTGGACGAAAGGTGACGACACGGCGAGCCGTGATCGGGATTTCTTCGCCTGTCTTGGGATTGCGGCCCGGGCGCTGACGCTTGTCGCGCAGGTCGAAATTGCCGAAACCGGACAATTTGACCTGCTCGTTGTCTTCCAGCGCGTGGCGGATTTCCTCGAAAAACAGCTCCACCAACTCCTTGGCTTCCCGCTTATTCAGGCCAAGCTCTTCATACAGACGTTCCGCCATTTCAGCTTTCGTCAGAGCCCCCATACGCTACTTCCTTAACGTGGCGTTGAACCTTTCTTCCAGCGAGGTGATGATGTTTTGCGTGGTTGTATTCACCTCATCGTCGTTAAGAGTGCGCGATGGATGTTGCCAGGTCAAGCCGACGGCCAGGCTTTTTCTATGTGGATCAATACCTTTACCGTGATACACATCAAACAGCCTGAGGTCCGTCAACCATTCGCCCGCGGCCTCGCGGATGTTGGCGAGCACGGCTTCGGCCGGTTGTTCGCGGTCCACCAGCAGGGCCAGGTCGCGACGCACTTCAGGGAAGCGTGACAGTTCGCTGAACGCCGGCATGCGACCGGCGGCCACTTCCGCCAGTACCAGTTCGAAGAGGAATATCGGCTGGTCCAGGCCGAGGGTCTTGGCCAGCTCCGGGTGCAGGGCTCCGAGGAAACCGACCAGGCGCCCTTCCCGCTCGATGCGTGCGGTCTGGCCCGGGTGCAGGGCCGGGTGTTCGCCCGGTACGAAGCTGAAGGCATCGGCCCCGCCGGCATAACCCAGCAACGCCTCGACATCGGCCTTGAGGTCGTAGAAGTCCACGATCTCGCGGCCGTTGGCCCAACCTTCCGGCAAACGGCTGCCGCTGATCACGCCGGCCAGCATGGCCTCCTGCTTCAGGCCCTCAAGCTGGCCGACGAAGCGCAGGCCGCTCTCGAACAGGCGCACGCGCGACTGTTGGCGATTGAGGTTGTGCTCCAGCGCCTTGACCAGGCCCGGCCACAGCGAGGAACGCATGGCGGCCATGTCGGCGGAGATCGGGTTGGCCAACTGCAGCGGCGCCACGCCCGGATTGAACAGCTCGAACAGTTTGGGATCGATGAAACTGTAGGTGATGGCTTCCTGGTAGCCGCGCGCCACCAGCAGGCGGCGCAGGGCCGGTAGCTCGGCACGGGCTTCGGCCTTGGCCTGCGGAGCCAGACGGGCCTGCGGATAACGCACCGGCAGACGGTTGTAGCCGTACAGGCGGCCCAGCTCTTCGATCAGGTCCACTTCCAGGCTGATGTCGAAGCGGTGGCTCGGCACGCTGACCTGCCACTGGCCGGCACCCTGAGCGGTCACGCCCAGGCCCAACGCGGTGAGCAGGCGTTCGATCTCGGCGCCGTCCATGTCCATGCTTAGCATCTGGCTGATGCGCTCGGCGCGCAGGGTGATCGGCGCGACATTCGGCAGATCGGCGGCGCTGGCCACTTCGATGATCGGACCGGCTTCGCCACCGACGATCTCCAGCAGCAGCGCGGTGGCGCGCTCCATTGCACCGCGTGCCAGCTGCGAGTCCACGCCGCGCTCGAAGCGGTGCGAGGAGTCGGTGTGCAGGCCATAGGAACGGGCCTTGCCAGCCACCGAGATGGTGTCGAAGAAGGCACTTTCCAGGAACAGGTCACGGGTCTTGCCACTCACGCCGCTGTGCTCGCCACCCATCACGCCGGCGATGGCCAGGGCGCGGTTATGGTCGGCAATCACCAGGGTGTCGGCGCGCAGACTGACTTCCTGGCCATCCAGCAGGACTAGCTTCTCCCCCTCTTCCGCCATGCGCACGCGGATGCCGCCATTGATCTCGGCGAGATCGAAGGCGTGCATCGGCTGGCCGAGTTCGAGCATCACGTAGTTGGTGATGTCGACTGCGGCGTCGATGCTGCGGATGTCGGAACGGCGCAGGCGCTCGACCATCCACAACGGGGTCGGCTTGGACAGGTCGACGTTACGGACGACGCGGCCCAGGTAGCGCGGACATGCCTTGGAGGCCAGCACTTCAACCGGGCGCACTTCGTCATGCGCGGCGGCGACCGGGGCAACGGATACAGTCGTTACCGGAGCGCCATAAATGGCGCCGACTTCACGGGCCAGACCGGCCAGCGACAGACAGTCGCCACGATTCGGGGTCAGGCCGATCTCGATGCTGGCATCGTCCAGACCGAGATAGTCGCGCAGGCTCTGGCCGACCGGGGCGTCTGCCGCCAGCTCCATCAGGCCGTTGTTGTCGTCGCTGACCTGCAGTTCGGAGGCCGAGCAGAGCATGCCCTGAGACTCCACACCGCGCAGCTTGGCCTGCTTAATCTTGAAGTCGCCCGGCAGCTCGGCGCCGATCATGGCGAAGGGAATCTTGATGCCGGCGCGAGCATTGGGCGCGCCGCAGACCACCTGGAAGGTGGCGCTGCCGTTGCTGACTTGGCACACGCGCAGCTTGTCGGCGTCCGGGTGCTGTTCGGCGCTGAGAATCTCGCCCACCACCACGCCGCTGAACTGGCCGGCGACCGGGATCACGGCGTCCACTTCCAGGCCGACCATGGACAGGCGGGCCACCAGTTCGTCGCGCGAAACTGCCGGGTTCACCCAGCTGCGCAGCCACTGTTCACTGAATTTCATGCTGTCTGTTCTCCATTGAGCGAATTCGATACGGGTCGTGCGGCCTAGCGGAATTGCGCCAGGAACCGCAGGTCGTTATCGAAGAACAGGCGCAAGTCGTTGACGCCGTAGCGCAGCATCGCCAGGCGCTCCACGCCCATGCCGAAGGCGAAGCCGGAATATTTCTCCGGGTCGATGCCACTCATGCGCAGGACGTTCGGGTGGACCATGCCGCAGCCCATCACTTCCAGCCAGCCGGTCTGCTTGCACACGCGGCAGCCCTTGCCGGAGCACATCACGCACTGCATGTCGACTTCGGCCGATGGCTCGGTGAAGGGGAAGAAGGACGGACGGAAACGCACGCCCAGCGGCTTCTCGAAGAACACCCGGAGGAACTCCTCGATAGTGCCCTTGAGGTCGGCGAAGCTGATGCCCTCATCGACCAGCAGGCCTTCGACCTGGTGGAACATCGGTGAGTGGGTGATATCGGAGTCGCAGCGGTACACGCGGCCGGGGCAGACGATGCGGATCGGCGGCTGCTGCGATTCCATGGTGCGCACCTGCACCGGCGAGGTGTGGGTGCGCAGCAGCATGTTCGCGTTGAAATAGAAGGTGTCATGCATCGCCCGCGCCGGGTGGTGGCCGGGGATGTTGAGGGCTTCGAAGTTGTGGTAGTCGTCTTCGACTTCCGGCCCCTCGGCCACGTTGTAGCCGATATGGGTGAAGAACTGCTCGACGCGCTCGAGGGTGCGGGTGACCGGGTGCAGGCCACCGGAGGCCTGGCCACGGCCAGGTAGGGTCACGTCGATGCGCTCGGACGCCAGCTTATCGGCGAGCAGCACCTGCTCTAGCACGGATTTGCGGGCGTTCAGGGCATCCTGAACCTGACTCTTGGCGGCATTGATCAAGGCGCCGGCCTGCGGACGCTCTTCGGCCGACAGCTTGCCGAGGGTCTGCATCAGGACGGTAAGCTCGCCCTTCTTGCCGAGATACTGGACCCGGAGCTGCTCCAGGGTATTCACATCTGCGGTGCTTTGCACGGCCTCGATCGCTTGCGAGACCAATGCATCCAGGTTTTCCATGTACGGACTCCAGATACGAAATAGGGGAAGAGCTGTAAGGCTCTTCCCCTATCGGTGACGTTTGCACCGGGCGAGCCCGGTGATTGTCGGGGGACTTAAGCCAGTACGGCCTTAGCTTTCTCGACAATCGCAGCAAACGCCGCTTTTTCGTTCACTGCCAGATCGGCCAGAACCTTGCGATCGATCTCGATGGTCGCTTTTTTCAGGCCAGCAATCAGGCGGCTGTAAGACAGACCGTTCTGACGAGCACCAGCGTTGATACGAGCGATCCACAGAGCGCGGAACTGACGCTTGCGCTGACGGCGGTCACGGTAGGCGTACTGGCCTGCCTTGATCACAGCCTGCTTGGCAACGCGGAACACGCGGGAGCGCGCGCCGTAGTAGCCTTTGGCGAGTTTCAGAATTTTCTTGTGACGGGCACGAGCGATGACGCCACGCTTAACACGAGCCATGAGTAATTACCTCTAAAGTATCTTGACCGATTAACGAACGCGCAGCATGCGCTCGACTTTTGCCTTGTCCGACGGATGCATCAGCTCGCTACCGCGCAGTTGACGCTTACGCTTGGTGGACATTTTGGTCAGGATGTGGCTCTTGAAAGCGTGCTTGTGCTTGTAGCCGCCAGCGGTTTTCAGGAAACGCTTGGCTGCACCGCTCTTGGTTTTCATCTTTGGCATGTTTGGTACTCCGCATTCATTAACAACTGATAACCATCAGGCCTGCCAGTGCCCGGGAGGTTATTTACGCTTCTTGGGAGCGATGACCATCATCAGCTGGCGTCCTTCCAACTTGGGATGCTGTTCCACGGTGCCGATTTCGGCGAGGTCGGCTTCGACCCGCTTCAACAGCTCCATGCCCAGCTCCTGGTGGGCCATCTCACGACCACGGAATCGCAAGGATACCTTGGCCTTGTCCCCTTCATTAAGGAAACGTACCAGGTTGCGTAGTTTTACCTGGTAATCCCCTTCTTCCGTCCCTGGACGAAACTTGATTTCTTTGATCTGCTGCTGGTGCTGGTTCTTCTTCGCGATAGCAGCTTGCTTCTTCTTCTCGAACAGGTGCTTGCCGTAGTCCATGATCCGGCAAACTGGCGGGACGGCGTCAGCTGAGATCTCCACCAGATCCAGCTTGGCTTCTTCAGCCACACGCAGTGCCTCATCAATCGAAACAATGCCAATTTGCTCGCCATCCGCGCCAATCAGGCGGACTTCACGCGCAGTGATGTTCTCGTTGATCGGTGCCTTCGGGACCGCCCGCTTGTCCTGTCTCATTTCACGCTTAATAGTGATTACTCCGAATCTTGGCGACCACGCCGGGAAACCGCTTGCTTGAGCTGTTCGGCGAACTGTTCCAGAGGCATGGAGCCCAGGTCGACACCTTCGCGGGTACGCACAGCAACGGATCGTGTCTCAACTTCCCTGTCGCCAATAACCAGCAGATAGGGAACCTTGAGCAAAGTATGCTCGCGGATTTTAAAGCCGATTTTTTCGTTTCTCAAGTCCGACTTGGCACGGAATCCGCTTTGGTTGAGGGTTTTCTCCACTTCCAGAGCGAAATCGGCCTGCTTGTCGGTGATGTTCATCACCACTGCCTGCACCGGAGCCAGCCAGGACGGGAAGGCGCCCGCATAGTGCTCGATCAGCATGCCGATGAAACGCTCGAAGGAACCGAGAATCGCGCGATGCAGCATCACCGGGCGCTTGCGGTTGTTGTCCTCGGCGATATAGCTGGCATCCAGACGTTCCGGCAGGTTCGGATCGTACTGCAGAGTACCGCACTGCCAGTTACGCCCCAGGCAGTCCTTGAGGGTGAACTCGATCTTCGGGCCGTAGAAGGCACCTTCGCCAGGCTGGTATTCCCACTCCAGACCGGATTCGTTCAGCGCATCGGCCAGGGCGCCCTCGGCGCGATCCCACAGCTCGTCGGAACCCACGCGTTTGGCCGGACGAGTGGACAGCTTCATGGAGATATCGGAGAAGCCGAAGTCCGAGTACACCTGCAGAGTCAGCTTGATGAAGTCGGCCGCTTCCTTCTTCACCTGATCTTCGGTGCAGAAGATGTGCGCGTCGTCCTGGGTGAAGCCACGCACGCGCATGATGCCGTGCAGCGCGCCGGACGGCTCGTTGCGGTGGCAGGCGCCGAACTCGGCCATGCGCAGCGGCAGGTCGCGGTAGGACTTCAGGCCCTGGTTGAAGATCTGCACGTGGCACGGGCAGTTCATCGGCTTCACTGCGTAATCGCGGTTTTCCGAGTTGGTGGTGAACATGTTCTCGGCGTAGTTCGACCAGTGCCCGGAGCGCTCCCACAGGATGCGGTCGACCACCTGCGGCGTGCGCACCTCGACGTAGCCGTTCTCACGCTGCACCTGGCGCATGTACTGCTCCAGCACCTGGTAGACAGTCCAGCCGCCCGGGTGCCAGAACACCATGCCCGGCGCCTCTTCCTGCAGGTGGAACAGGTCCAGCTGCTTGCCGATGCGACGATGGTCGCGCTTCTCGGCTTCCTCGATGCGCTGGATGTAGGCCGCCAGCTGCTTCTTGTCCGCCCAGGCGGTGCCGTAGATACGCTGCAGTTGCTCGTTCTTCGAGTCGCCGCGCCAGTAAGCGCCGGAAATCTTGGTCAGCTTGAAGGATTTGAGGAAGCGAGTATTGGGCACGTGCGGACCGCGGCACATGTCCACGTATTCCTCGTGGTAGTACAGCCCCATCGCCTGCTCATTCGGCATGTCGTCGATCAGGCGCAGCTTGTATTCCTCGCCACGGGACCTGAATACCTCGATGACCTCGGCGCGCGGCGTCATCTTCTTGATGACGTCGTAGTCCTTGTCGATCAGCTCGGCCATGCGCTTCTCGATGGCTGCCAGATCTTCCGGAGTGAAGGGGCGGTCGATGGCGATGTCGTAGTAGAAGCCTTCCTCGATCACCGGACCGATCACCATCCTGGCGTTCGGATAGAGCTGCTTGACCGCGTGACCGACCAGGTGGGCACAGGAGTGGCGGATGATTTCCAGCCCCTCTTCGTCCTTCGGCGTGATGATCTGCAGAGTCGCGTCATTCTCAATCAGGTCGCAGGCGTCCACCTGCCGGCCGTCGACCTTGCCGGCCAGGGTGGCCTTGGCCAGGCCCGCGCCGATGGACTGGGCCACCTCGAGCACGGAAACGGGATGATCGAACGAACGCTGACTGCCGTCGGGAAGAGTAATAATGGGCATGGCGCCTCCTCTCCTAGTGGTGACCCCTACCAAAGGTCACGTGGGTTGGGATGAGCCAGGAAGCGATCCGGCGGCATGCCTGCCAGACGATGGCAGGGGCCTTGCGGCAACCGGAACAGACCGCAGTCACTGGAGGTAAACGGAATCGCGGATGCTTCCAGAAAGCCTGGGCCCTGGCAAGCAGCCAATAAAAAAGGGGTCGTATGAACGACCCCTTTCGGATTTGGTAGGCACAATTGGACTCGAACCAACGACCCCCACCATGTCAAGGTGGTGCTCTAACCAACTGAGCTATGTGCCTGCAATGGAGGCGCATTTTAGGGAGATTCGCCGGGGTGTCAATACCTTTTTTCGCTAAGCCACTGAAAAAGTGGATTTTTTGCTGCACAGCGCTGCGTTGAGAATTTTGCACAGAGGCTAGCCGGCTCATTTCCAGTCGGGTAGCATCGGCTCATTCCGTAAAAAATAAGAAACGCAGGTTAAAATATGACGCACACTCCCTACCCCCAGTCCCACTACGCAGCCTCGGCCAACCCGGTGCCGGAGCGCCCGGCCCTGCAGGGCGAGACCGAGACCGATGTCTGCATCATCGGCGCCGGCTACACCGGTCTCTCCACCGCCCTGTTCCTGCTGGAGAACGGTTTCAAGGTGACCATCGTCGAGGCGGCCAAGGTCGGATTCGGCGCCTCTGGCCGTAACGGTGGCCAGATCGTCAACAGCTACAGCCGCGACATCGACGTGATCGAGCGCACAGTCGGAGCCAAGCAGGCGCAGCTGCTCGGACAGATGGCCTTCGAAGGCGGTCGTATCATCCGCGAGCGCATCGCCCAGTACGGCATCCAGTGCGACCTGAAGGACGGTGGCGTGTTCGCCGCCAACACACCCAAGCACATGAAGCACCTGGAGTCGCAGAAGAAGCTGTGGGAGCGCTACGGCCACACCCAGCTTGAGCTGCTCGACGCCAAGCGCATCCGCGAAGTGGTGGATACCGACAGTTATGTCGGCGGCATGCTCGACATGAGCGGCGGCCACATCCATCCGCTCAACCTCGCGCTGGGTGAAGCCGCCGCCGTCGAATCCCTGGGCGGCGTCATCCACGAGCAGAGCCCGGCGATCCGCATCGAGCGCGGCGCCAACCCGGTGGTGCACACCCCTGGCGGCCGGGTGAAGGCCAAGTTCGTGGTAGTCGCCGGCAACGCTTACCTGGGTAACCTGCTGCCGGAACTGGCATCCAAGTCCATGCCCTGCGGCACCCAGGTGATCACCACCGAGCCGCTGTCCGACGAACTGGCGCGCAGCCTGCTGCCGCAGGACTACTGCGTCGAGGACTGCAACTACCTGCTGGACTACTACCGCCTCTCCGGCGACAAGCGCCTGATCTACGGCGGCGGCGTGATCTACGGTGCCCGCGACCCGGCGGACGTCGAGGCGATCATCCGGCCGAAGATGCTCAAGACCTTCCCGCAGCTGAAAGATGTGAAGATCGACTTCGCCTGGACCGGCAACTTCCTGCTGACCCTGTCGCGCCTGCCCCAGGTCGGCCGCATCGGCGACAACATCTATTACTCCCAGGGCTGCAGCGGCCACGGCGTCACCTACACCCACGTGGCCGGCAAGGCACTGGCGGAGGCACTGCGCGGCCAGGCCGAGCGCTTCGACGCCTTCGCCAACCTGCCGCACTACCCCTTCCCGGGCGGTCGCCTGTTCCGCGTGCCTTTCACCGCGCTGGGCGCCTGGTACTACAGCCTGCGCGACAAGCTGGGCGTGTAGACGATCCGAAAGGGAAACGGCGCCATCAGGCGCCGTTTCTGCTTACAGGACGAGTATGGCCTGCGCCAGTTCGAGGTCACTCGCCCGCAGCTCCGGCAGGCGGTCGCGGACATGCCGCAGGGCCGCCTCCAGGCGGGCACCACGGATATCGCCCTGGCTGGCGATGAAACTGGCCGCATCGTCCCTGGCCTCGCGCACCACCTTGTCGTCGAAGGCCGACGAGGTGACATCGCTGATGCCATCCACCGTGTTGACCATCGCGTCGGTGGTCACGACGAAACTGCTCGCGTTCGCCGACAGGCTGACCCCGAGGGCCAGCGCCGCCAGCCAATATTTGCCATGCATGATGCAAGCTCCTGTATTGCGGACTGATTTCGGTCGGGGAGATTACCCGTGGCCTCGTTGAAGGTATAGCAGCCACCCTCGCTGAGGTAGAATGCCCGGCCGCGTCCCGCTCCAGTATCTTCCGGCTCCTTCATGCAGAATTCCTCCCCTCGCCCAGCCCTCTCCCGCCGTTTCTCCGTGGCGCCGATGATGGACTGGACCGATCGCCACTGCCGTTTCTTCCTGCGCCAGCTGTCCAGCCAGGCGCTGCTGTATACCGAGATGGTCACCACCGGCGCCCTGCTGCATGGCGATGCGCAGCGCTTCCTGCGCTACCACGACTGCGAGCACCCGCTCGCCCTGCAGCTGGGCGGCAGCGATCCGGCGGACCTGGCCGCCTGTGCACGGATGGCGGAGGCGCATGGCTACGACGAGGTCAACCTGAACGTCGGCTGCCCCAGCGACCGGGTGCAGAACAACATGATCGGCGCCTGCCTGATGGGCCATCCGCAGCTGGTGGCCGATTACGTGAAGGCCATGCGCGACGCCGTGACCATACCGGTGACGGTCAAGCACCGCATCGGCATCAACGGCCGCGACAGCTACGCCGAGCTGTGCGACTTCGTCGGCACCGTGCGCGATGCCGGCTGCACCAGTTTCACCGTGCATGCGAGGATCGCCATCCTCGAAGGCTTGTCGCCGAAGGAGAACCGCGAGGTCCCGCCGTTGCGCTACGAGGTGGCGGCGCAGTTGAAGCAGGACTTCCCGGAGCTGGAGATCATCCTCAACGGCGGCATCAAGACGCTCGAGGAATGCCAGCAGCACCTGCAGACCTTCGACGGCGTGATGCTGGGGCGCGAGGCGTATCACAACCCCTACCTGCTGGCCCAGGTCGACCAGGCGCTGTTCGGCCTCGACAAGGCCGTGATCGGCCGGGCCGAGGCCCTGACGCGCCTGCGCCCCTACATCGAGGCGCACCTCGCCGAAGGCGGCGCCATGCATCACATCACCCGTCACGTTCTGGGGCTAGCCCAGGGCTTCCCGGGCGCGCGCCGCTTCCGCCAGCTGCTCTCGGTGGATGTGCACAAGACCCGCGAGCCCCTGGCGCTGCTCGACCAGGCCACCGAACTGCTCGCCGGCCGCTGAAAAGCCCGAGCCAGACGTTGAAGCGCCCCTCAGGGCTCGGGTAAGGTCGAGGTCATCGCAAAGACAGGGCCTCGTCATGACCTCCAAGCTGGACCAACTCAAGCAGTTCACCACCGTGGTCGCCGACACCGGCGACCTCGACGCCATCAGCCGGCTCAAGCCGGTGGACGCCACCACCAATCCCTCGCTGCTGCTCAAGGCCGCCGCCCTGCCCCGTTACGCCGAGCTGCTGGACCGCGCCGTGAGCGCCTGTGACGGCGACCTGGGACTCGCCTGCGACCGCTTCGGCGTGGCCGTCGGCCAGGAGATCCTCAACGTGATCCCCGGGCGGATTTCCACCGAGGTGGATGCCCGTCTCTCGTTCGACACCGAGGCTACCCTGGCCCGCGCCGAGCGCATCATCGGCCTCTACGAACAGGCCGGCGTCGGCCGCGAGCGGGTGCTGATCAAGATCGCCTCCACCTGGGAAGGCATCCGCGCCGCCGAGCGCCTGGAAAAGGCCGGCATCCAGACCAACCTGACGCTGCTGTTCTCCTTCGCCCAGGCCGTGGCCTGCGCCGATGCCGGAGTGTTCCTCATCTCGCCCTTCGTCGGGCGCATCTACGACTGGTACAAGAAGGCCGAGGGCCGCGACTTCGTAGGCGCGGAAGACCCCGGTGTGAAGTCCGTTTCACGCATCTATCAGTACTACAAGGCCAACGGCTACTCCACGGTGGTCATGGGCGCCAGCTTCCGCAACCTCGGCCAGATCGAACAGCTCGCCGGTTGCGACCGCCTGACCATCAGCCCCGAGCTGCTGCAGCAACTGGCCGACGACCAGGGCGAGTTGCCGCGCGTGCTCACGGCGAGCACGGGCGAGCCCCGCCAGGCACTGGACGAGAGCGCTTTCCGCTGGGCCATGAACGAGGACGCCATGGCCACCGAGAAGCTGGCGGAAGGCATCCGCCTGTTCGCCCGCGACCAGGAGAAGCTGGAGGCCCTGCTGGCCGCACGCCGCTGATTTCGGAGAAAACAAAAGGGGCGATGTCCGTGCGGACATCGCCCCTTTTCATATCGATGACGGCTAGCTGCGCTCCAGCGCGCTCACCAGGTCGTGAAAGGCCTCGCGATTGGACTCGTTGAGCCCCATGAGGATGCGGTGCGCTTCCAGCACCTTGGCCTTGACCACCTCTTCCGACTGATCCTGGGACGGCAGGTCGCTCAGGCATTCCGGGCAAGGAATCGGCCGGTCGACGATGTTGAACACCTGATCGAAGCCCATGGACTGCAGCAGGCGCGTGATGTCCTCGTGGGTGGTGACCACGGTGGGCAACAGGCCGATCTTCTGCCGGGAGAGGATGGACAGCTTGGCCAGCAGGCCAAGGGTGGTGCTATCGATGCTACGGGTTTCCGTCAGGTCGATGACGATCGCCGAAAAATTCAGCGCCGTGAAAATCTTCTCGATCGTTGAATCCAGTGCCGAACACAAGGTCAGGCGGACTTCGCCGACGAACTTCAGGACGAAGGTTCCGTCCTGCTCAGCGAACTGGATCCTACCGGGGCTATTCCCAGGGTTCATGCAAGGTTCCTGCTCAACACCAGCAAGGCAATATCATCCGGCATATCGCGCAGATTGGCCAGACCGAAGACCTGGCGCAGCCCGTCGAGAGTGCCTCCGGCCTCGCTCACCAGCCTGGGGAGCGCGGCCTCCTTGTCTTTGAGCGTGTCGCCGGGCAAAAGGTCCAGAATACCGTCGGACATCAGGCTCAGGCTGAAGGACTGCGGCAGCTGCACGGCCAGGTCGCCGTAGCTGGCGTCCTCGAACAGCCCGACCGGCAGGCCGCGGCCTTCCAGGTAGCTCGCCTTGCCCTCGCTGAACAGCACCGGCAACGGCAGGTGGCCGCCGACGCTGTAGGTCAGCTGGCCGGTCTCCTCGTCGATCACGCCGCCCAGCATGGTCACGTGCTTGCCCAGCTTGCAGTTGAGCAGCCCGCGGTTGATGTGGGCGAGCACGTCGGACGGCTTGAACTCGGGCAGCACGCCATTGCGCCGCCACTCGTAGAGCAGGCGCGTGGTCATGAACTTGAGCAGCACGGTGACGAACGCCGACGAGGCGCCGTGACCAGAGACATCGGCCAGATAGAAGGCCACCCGTCGCTCGTCCACCCGGAAATAGTCGACGAAATCGCCGGACAGATAGAGAGAGGGAATGATCTGGTGGGCGAACTCCAGGCTGTCGGCCTGCCAGGGCGTGTTCGGCAGCATATTCATCTGCACCTGGCGCCCGGCGTTCTGGTCTTCCTGCAGCAGGTGCAGGCTGGCCTGCAGCTCGCGGTTGGCGGTTTCCAGCTTCTCGCGGTAGCGCTGGTTCTCCAGGCGCAGGTGAGAGCGATCCAAGGCGCGGCGCACCGAATGCTCCAGCACGGCCAGGTCTTCCAGCGGCTTGATCAGATAGTCGGCGGCGCCCAGGCGCAGGGCCTCGACCGCATCGCTCATCACCCCGGCACCGGACACGACGATGACCGGGACTTCGCTGTTGAGCGCGTTGATCCGGCGGATCAGCTCGAGACCGTCGATCTGCGGCATGCGCAGATCGCAGATGATCACCTCGGGCCGCTCGCGCTCGAACACCTCCAGCCCTTGCAACCCGTTCCCGGCCTGCAGGACCTGGAAACCGCTGTCGTCGAGGTAGGCCGCGAGGCTCGCACGCACCACCTCGTCATCATCGATAATCAGCAGCTTGGCGCTGGTTTTATGCATGGGCCATCCAGGCAAACGACGCCGGAGAAGTTGAATTTGGCGCCTCGGAACAGACTGTACACCTGTGCTCGGACGATTCAAGGCGCAGACGGTACTCCCATCCGCCGGGCGATTCAAGCGGCCAGCCGATTGTCGCCAGGCGCCTTTACACCGCAAATCGGCGGGAGTTATAAGACCCTCCAGAGAGCGTCCCAAAACAAGAGGATAGGTCCATGAGCCAGAACGATCGCGCCTACAGCGAGAAACGCGACTTCATCCGCATGCGACTGGAAGCCCCCGTCACACTCCACCACGCCGGCAAGGAAATCCAGGCCCAGTGCCTCGACCTCTCCAGCACGGGCATGCAGGTGGAAGCGGACTGCCAGGTGGCCATGGGCGACAGGGTGAAGGTCCACATCCCTTCCGAGCACAGCGAACTGAAAGGGCTGGAAGCCGAGGCCGAGGTGGTGCGGATCATCCAGCTGGAAGACGGCCGGAGTTCGATCGGCCTGGCCATCCTGTCGATGACCTGATCCGCAGGCGGAAAGAAAGAAGGCGGCCAATGGCCGCCTTTTTCATTGCCGCGAACGGCTCAGAAGTCGTCCACCACCTCGCCATCCTTCACGCGGAACTCGCGGTTCTGCAGATAGGCGTTGCGGATGAAGATGTACTTGTCGCCGGTCATCATCTTTTCCGCCGATAGCAGGCTGGCGCGGGTATCGATCACGTTGACGGTGCGGGTGACGTTGCGGGTCGGTACATGGTCGATGTAGGGGTACGGGCCGAGGTAGCCGTCGGGAATCTTGGCGCCGGCGTCACGCACAGTGCTGGGCCCGAGGAACGGAATCACCAGGTAGGGGCCGCTGCCCAACCCCCAGGCGCCCAGGGTCTGGCCGAAGTCCTCGTCGTTGCGCTGCAGGCCCATCTCGCTGGCCACGTCGAAGAAGCCCAGCAGGCCGAAGGTGGTGTTGAAGATCAGGCGGCTGCCGTCGACGCCCGCATCGTGCACCTTGCCCTGCAGCAGGTCGTTGGCCAGGTTGCCGACGTCGCCGATATTGCGGAACACGTTGTGCACGCCGTCTTCGAGGAACTGCGGGGTCACCGCCTGGTAGCCCTTGGCGACGGGCTTCAGGGCGTAGGTGTCGAGCGTATCGTTGAAGCGGAAGATCGGGCGGTTAAAGCTCTCCCAGGGGTCTTCCTCGGCCGCGTTCGCCGCCAGCGGCAGCACGGCCATCGCGGCACAGGCACACAGGCGGCCCAGACGATCGAGCCAGCTCGCACCGATCATTCGCATTTGCAGTCTCCCCATCGCATCAGTAGTGTGGCGGCCCGTGGCCAGCCGGATATCCTTGCAGGCCGCGCAGTATAAACGTCGCTGTCCCGTATGGCAGCAGCATAGTGGACTCCAGCATGTCGGAAAAACGCCTGCTCCATACCGCCCATATCCCGGTGCGCTGGGGCGACATGGACAACTACGGCCACGTCAACAACACCGTCTACCTGGAATACGTCCAGGAAGCGCGGGTGGCCTGGTTCGCCAGCGTAGGCCTGGACATCGACCACGACGCCCAGGGGCCGGTGGTGCTGCAGACCCTGCACACCTACCTGAAGCCGGTGGTCCACCCCGCCACCGTGGTGGTCGAACTGTACGCCGGCCCGGTCGGGCGCAGCAGCCTGGTGGTCGAGCACCGCCTGAGCACCCTGGAAGATCCGCAGAACTGCTACGGAGAGGGCCACTGCAAGCTGGTGTGGATCGACCACGGCGGCAATGTCTCGGTGCCCGTGCCCGACGACGTGCGCCGGGTGATGGGCGTCGATCCGTCGTAACCGGATCGTCACAGGCGCTCGCTACCCTGCCCCGAACGCTTCGGGAAACGAATCGCCATGCCAGCCCCCCAGTTCACCGCCCTGCTGTTCGGCCTGACCGGTTGCCTGGTCGACCACGGCGCCCGCACCCTGCCGGTCGCCCTGCAGCATACGGGGCTGCGCCACTGCCCCGCAGACCTGCGGCAACCGCAGCTGCTGGACAGCCTGCTCGCCAGCGCGGACGAGCGGGCCGAGGCGCTGCCCGGCGTGATCGAGCTGCTGGAGGAGCTGGCGCTCCAGCGCCTACCCCATGCCGCCCTGGACGAACTGCCCGCCGAAGTCGCGTGGCGACTGGCAAGCGCCCTGCCCCGCGACGTCACCCTCTGCTGCACCGGAGACGCCCGCCCCTGGCCAGCGCCTGACAGCCTCTGGCAGGCGCTGGCCCAGTTGCAGGTGGAGTGCCTGGAAGGCTGCGTGCTGATCGCCAGTGAGCCGCGCCTGTTGCAGGCAGGACTGAATGCCGGGCTCTGGTGCATCGGCCTGGCCAGCTGCGGCTCGTCGTGCGGGCTGGCCCTGGCCGACTGGCAGGCCCTGCCCGCCGCCGAGCGCGAGAAGCTGCGCGCCCAGGCCACCCTGGAGCTGTACCGGCTCGGCGCCCATTCGGTGATCGACCACCCCGGCGAGTTGCCGGCATGCCTGCACGATCTTGCGGCGCGCCGGGACAAGGGCGAAAAACCCTAGCCACGCCGCAGCAAACGACGTGGTAGTTGAATGTATCGTTAGGCTCCTGCGACGAACTCGAAGCGATAGCCCTCGAAAAAACGGAAGCTGGAGGCTTCCATTTCTTGCAAGTTGACTGAAATTTCGCCTACCAGAATAGGTGGCTCTTTTTTGTCATTGCACTAAGCATCAATGCAATCGAGGTCATGGCCGCCAGCCAATATTGATCTGAATACTTCTAAAACCTGTAGCGTTGCATCTATATCTTCTTGATCTTCTGGCCACCAGTCTACCGGCTGAGAAAATCCGAGGTCTGCCGAGCCTCGGTCAAGGTGCCTAAAATCGCAGCTACAACCATCCTTTGAACCAAGAAACCATTTTTGGGGATACTGCAGAAGCTCTGCCTCTGGGACTCCGGAGATGCTTCTTGAGAACTGCATTAAAGGCGTATTTAGCAGGGTTAAATCCACCTCTGATGTGGTGCTGATTACGGTCATGTAGCACATGGTGAAACCTAACGGTTGGTCAAGGGCGGGATTTAGCTCATCCAACGAGCGAAGCAAACGGCTTGAACCATTCTCTGTCTTATTTCCAAAGCTGGCCTTCACGCACGACCCTACAGTGGTAGCAGCCACTCTCTTTACTGTTGATGTTGCACCACTCATGGTTACCTTCTGCCTGTTCGCAGTCGGCTCCTTTGGCAGCAACACCCCAGTCAATTATCAACCAAGGCAGATGGCTTTTGAGCCAAGTTCTAAAGAAATATGGATCACTGAAATATTTAGGCATTGGCAACCCCCCTTGCAAAGATACATAAAGCAAGGTTAATGAAAACTAGCCAAGGGCTGTGTCAGGCCTCCCCCGACTTCAACGAACTATTAGTCAAAGCCAGCCCCAATACCGGCACAATCAGCATATACAAGTACTGATCCCAGTATACGGACAAGCCGGCAATAAGCCCTGACACATGTAGCCAAGGATTCATCAATGCGAGAAAAGAAGCAATCGCTGCTGCGTAGGCAAGAACATAGCTTGTCGTCTCCCTCGCCCCGAAAAACACTAACAGCAAAGATGCTGCCGATGAAATTACAACAGTTGGCAAGGCTGAAATTACAAACGAGTACAGCTCAATCCAGTTGTGCTCTGGAGTCGGCCGTGCCACCAGACCCCCAATCAGAGAAACCGCTAGCCACGGGACGGAAGCGCCAACAATGATTGCTAGAATATGGTTTCTGAAATTCATCGGTGCTTCACTCTGGTTGACATGTGGTTAGAAGTTGGGATTTAGCCCGACCCAACGAACAACATGAGCCCTTTGAGCATATTGCCATGTACATTTAATCAAGCTGCTCGGTAATGCTTGAAAAATATGACATTGAAATGATGGCGCCGATTCCAATCACGAGAAAATAGGAAATTAATGAGTCGAATCCACCTTGAACGATAAGCCCAAACATCGGCGTAATAAGCCCGGAAACTATGACTGTTATTAGAAACAACGTTCTCCCCCACCTCTTAAGCTGGTGAAGACCAACTAGAGAAATCAATGTGACCCCGGTGATAATGTAAGGAATAGGGCCGTAAAAACTGACCCGCCCTCCATACCCATTCCAGCTTAAGGCGTCAAGTTCTTCTTGACTGTACATAAGATGCCATGCATATGGCATAAGAATGTACACCAAATATAGTAGAAAGGTTGCCACAACAACTTTCTTAAAGAATCCCTTCATGATTTCCTCGACCGAACATAACTGTTATTGAGCGAAGTCACTGCCGCATAATGCTCTTGCAAAATGTCACAGGGCAGCCTTATACACTAATTTCTTGGTATCCATGCGAGCAAAGAAAATCAAACGCGACATCGGTGGAACGAAAATCGACACACCCGAAGACTATGTATGAGCACAAAGGCTGTCTAGAGAGGTGTCGAAAAATGCGGTTTGGTCTTGACTCCTACCAGAAAACCCTGACACCCAAAACTTGCCCTGGATCAGGCGAGCGTCGCCGGCCTGGATTAACCTTCAGCCAGATGCAGCGAACCCGGAGCGCAAGGTCCGGTCCACTCTGCGATAGCCATAAAGGAGACGACCATGTCCGCACGCCTGCAGCACCATTTCCAGCAACTGCGCGAGGAGCTCGCGACCGACGCGCCGCTGGACGTCGATGATCGCGCCGCGCTGCTCGAGCTGATGCAGGAGATCGACCTCAAGCTGGCCAGGGAACTGGCCAGCGACCCCGACGCCACCCTGGTCGACGGCGTCAATCTGGCGGTCGAGCGCTTCGAAAGCCAGCACCCCACCCTGACCGGAACCCTGCGCAACATCCTGCAGAGCCTGGCCAACATGGGTATCTGATTTTCGCCCCGTAACGAAAAACGCCCCCTCCGGTCTGGCCGGAGGGGGCGTTTCTGCACATCGACTTCTGAATCAGTCTTCGCGGTAGCGACGCAGCTTCAGGGACTTGCCGGCGACGCGGGTGTCCTTGAGTTTGCCGAGCAGGCGATCCAAGCCGTCTTCCGGCAGCTCGATCAGGCTGAAGGTCTCGCGAATCTGGATGCGGCCGATCGCATCACGCTGCAGGCCACCCTCGTTGAGGATGGCGCCCAGCAGGTTCTTCGCGGCGATACCGTCACGCGCGCCAAGGGCGGTGCGGCAGCGGGCCTTGCCTTCGCTCGGCGCAGCCATCGGCCGGCGCTCGCGGACTTCACCACGGTCGCCGCGGTCGTACGAACGCTCGGGACGGTCGCCGTCACGCTCGCGGCGCTCGCGCGGGGCGCCGACGCTCGGCACCAGCGGCTGCTCGCGCTCGACGCTGGCCAGATCCAGGGCCTGGCCACCGGTGGCCTTCTTCAGCAGGGCCGCGGCCAGAGCGCGCGGGCTGCAGCCGATGTCGGCGATCAGGCGGTCCAGCAGAGCGCCGTGGCTGGTTTCAGCGTCGGCGGTCAGCGGAGTGAGGCTGGTAGTGAGCTTCTTGATGCGGGCGTCCAGCACCTGCTGCGGGTTGGGCAGCTTGACCTCGCCGACCTTCTGCCCGGTGACGCGCTCGATCACCTGCAGCATGCGGCGCTCACGCGGAGTCACCAGCAGCAGGGCGCGGCCATCGCGACCGGCTCGGCCGGTACGGCCGATACGGTGCACGTAGGACTCCGGGTCGTACGGCATGTCGACGTTGAGCACGTGGGTGATGCGCGGCACGTCGATGCCACGGGCGGCCACGTCGGTGGCGACCACGATGTCCAGGCGGCCGTCCTTGAGCGATTCGATCACGCGCTCGCGCTGGTTCTGGGCGATGTCGCCGTTCAGCGCGGCGGCCTTGTAGCCCTTGGCTTCCAGGGCGCCGGCCAGGTCCAGGGTGGCCTGCTTGGTGCGCACGAAGGCGATCAGGGCGTCGAAGTCCTCTACTTCCAGCAGGCGGGTCACGGCGTTGATCTTCTGATCGGCGTGGATCATCAGGTGCGCCTGCTCGATGCGCGACACGGTCTGGGTCTTGGCCGCGATCTTGACGTGCTTGGGCTCGTGCAGGTGCTTCTCGGCAATCTCGCGGATCGAGTGCGGCAGGGTCGCGGAGAACAGCACGCTCTGGCGGGTTGCCGGCATGGCCTGGAAGATCACTTCCAGGTCGTCCATGAAGCCGAGCTTGAGCATCTCGTCGGCTTCGTCCAGCACCAGGTGGCGGATGGTCGACAGCAGCTGGTCGTTGCGGCTCAGGTGGTCGACCAGGCGGCCCGGAGTGGCGACGATGATCTGCGCGCCCATGCGCAGGGACTTGAGCTGCGGGCCCATCGGCGCGCCGCCGTAGACGGCCACGACGTTCACGCCGGGCATCTGCTTGGAGTAGGTCTCGAACGCGGTGGCCACCTGCAGGGCCAGTTCGCGGGTCGGCGCCAGGATCAGCGCCTGGGGCTCGCGCTTGGCCGGGTCGATCCTGGACAGGATCGGCAAGGCGAAGGCGGCGGTCTTGCCGGTGCCGGTCTGGGCCTGGCCGATCATGTCGTGGCCGGCCAGGATCATCGGGATGGCCTGGGCCTGGATGGGGGACGGCTCTTCGTAACCGACCGCGGTCAGCGCGGCGAGAATGGCGGGATGAAGGCCGAGATCGGCAAAGGTGCCGGTTTCCTGGGTCATGGGTCTGCCTCTGTGTGCATCCGCAAAAACCCAGGAACAAAGGCTGCGCATGCCGTGTAAGACCTTGTGGGTCACCCTGGCAGCCGATCGACGGGTATTTGCGAAAACGATGGATGAAACGTCAAGGGTAGTCCGCGCGGGCGGACCAGCAGCGAAGCCGGGCTTCGTGAAATTGACGGGGCCAGTTTTGGCCGGGCGCGAATCATACAGGAAAAAGCTGACTACGGGTCGGGATTTTGCGCCATCCGGCCGAACGGCGCGCTCAGGTGGCCGGGCGCAGCACGTCCAGCAGCGGCTGCAGGGAGTAGCCCAGGCGCGGCTTGAGTGCCTCGGCGCGGGCCGTGAGGGCATCGAGGCCGAGGGGCTGGTCGAGGTCCGCCGGCACCAGCAGGACGACGTTGCCCTCCTTCACGGGAATCTCCCAGTAGTGGCGGTGGTACAGGCCGCGCAACAGGGCCGCGCCCAATGGGCGGCCGTCGTCGGTGCCCCACTGGTTGATCACCAGCCAGCCGCCGGGATTGAGGCGCTTCTGGCAGTTTTCCAGGAAGCGCCAGGCCAGGTGACCGGCCGCCGGACCGGTGTCGGTGTAGAGGTCGACGAAGATCAGGTCGGCCGATTCGGCGCTGTCCAGCAGCTCCAGCGCGTCGCCGATGCGCACGGTCAGGCGCGGGTCGTCGGCCAGGCCCAGGTGGCGCATGGCCAGGCGTGGCACGTCGGGGCGCAACTCGATCACCTCGACATCGTCCAGCGGCAGGAACTTGAGGCACGCCTGGGTCAGGGTGCCGCCACCGAGGCCGAGGAACAGCGCCGACTCCGGCGCCTCGTGGCACAGGCCGCCGATCAGCATGGCGCGGGTGTAGTCGTACTCCAGCCAGGCCGGGTCGCGGGTGTAGGTGCAGCTCTGCTCGATGGCCTCGCCGAACTCGAGGAAGCGGTAGTCGCCCACCTCCAGCACGCGGATCACGCCCCAGTCGTCGCGCACTTCCTCCAGCAGGATTTCCTCGCGCAGGTCGCTCATTGGCCGAGCCCCTGGCGGAACTGCCCGGGGGTGATCCCACTCCAGCGCCGGAAGGCCTTGGCGAAGGCGCTCTCGTCGGAGAAGCCGAGCCCCTCGGCGACCTCGGCCACCCGTGGCGATTCGCGCAGGCGCTGCTCGGCCATCTGGTGCAGCACCTGGTCGCGCAGCAGCTTGAAGCTGGTGCCCTCGTCGGCCAGCTTGCGGTTCAGGTGACGGCCGCTCAGCTCCAGCTGTTCGGCGATGCGCTCCTTGCCCCAGCGCGGTTGCTGGCGCAGCAGTTGCTGCACCCGCGCCGCCAGGCTCTGGTTGCCGAGGCGCTCCAGCAGGCTGTCGGCCAGGCCGCGCAGGTGCTCGCGCATCAGCGCGTTGGCCTGGATCAGCGGCATGCCCAGGTCGGCGCGGTCGAACAGCAGCGCGTCGGCTTCGGCGCCGAAGCGCAGCGGACAGCCGAGCAGCTCGATGTAGCGTGCCTCGGCCGCGCGCAGCGGATGGGCGAAGTGCAGCTCCAGCGGCTGGATGCGCTCGCCGGTGATCCAGCGCGCCATGTGCACCAGGCTGGCCAGCACCGCTTCCACCCGCTCCTCGCGGCGCACCTGATAGTGCGGCAGGTAGACCAGGCGCAACTGGTCGCCCTCCTCGCTCAGACCGAACTCGCCGCCCTCGCCGACGATGGGGTAGTACTCCAGGAGCGCTTCCAGCGCCTCGCCCAGGGTCTCGCAGCTCATCAGCAGCGCACCGACCATGTCCAGGTGCCCGACCTGCAGGGCGCTGCCCAGGCGCAGGCCGATCAGCGGGTCATGGGCGGCGGCGCAGAAGGCCTCCCACAGGGCCTCCTGGCGCGCCAGCGGGATGCGCGCCTCCTGGCCGAGCGCCCGCAGTTCGACGGGTAGCGGCAAGGCCAGGCGCTCGGCGGCCTGGAGGATGGCCTGGGCGTAGTGGACGGTGACCGAAGGCGGGTTGCTCATGGAGTCCTGAATTAACCGGAAGAGGTCCTGTTTGAGCCGTTACGGCATGCAGGTGGCTGCATATGCTTGCGGAACATAACCAGAAAGACAATCGAGTAGCCTTGCATGCATGCCATCATCGGCGCCGGCCCCATGGGGCTGGCCGCTGCACGTCAGTTGCAGCGCCATGGTATCCCTTTCGTCGGCTTCGAACTGCACCACGATGTCGGCGGCCTGTGGGATATCGCCAACCCGCACAGCACCATGTACGAGTCGGCCCACCTGATCTCGTCCAAGGGCATGACCCAGTTCGACGAATTTCCCATGGCGGACGAGGTGCCGCCCTACCCGCACCATAGCCAGATCGGCCGCTACTTCCGCGACTACGCCGAACGCTTCGGCCTGCGCCAGCACTACCGGTTCGATACCCGGGTGGTGCGCGTCGAGCGCCTGAGCCGGGGCTGGCGGCTGGTCAGCGAGCACGGCGGCAGCCAGCGCGAGTGGCAGTTCGACGGCGTGCTGATCGCCAACGGCACCCTGCACACTCCCAACCAGCCGGCGCTGCCCGGCCGCTTCACCGGCGAGCTGCTGCATTCTTCTGCCTACAAGAGTGCGGAGGTGTTCGCAGGCAAGCGCGTGCTGGTGGTCGGCTGCGGCAACTCGGCCTGCGACATCGCCGTGGACGCCGTGCACCGGGCGAAATCGGTGGACCTGTCGGTGCGCCGCGGCTATCACTTCCTGCCCAAGTTCATCCTCGGCAGGCCGACCGACACCTTCGGCGGCGCGGTGAAGCTGCCGCGCCGGCTCAAGCAGCTGGTCGACGGCCTGGTGGCCCGCGTCCTGGTCGGCAAGCCCTCGCAGTACGGCCTGCCCGATCCGGACTACCGCCTGTACGAGTCGCACCCGGTGATGAATTCCCTGGTGCTGCACCATATCGGCCACGGCGATATCCGGCCGCGCGGCGACATTCGCGCGGTCGAAGGCAGGACCGTGATCTTCGCCGACGGCCGCCAGGGCGAATACGACCTGATCCTGCAGGCCACGGGCTACCAGCTCGACTACCCCTTCATCGACCGCGCCGAGCTGAACTGGCCGGACGGCGCCGATGCCCCGCAGCTCTACCTCAACGTGTTCCACCCGCAGCACGCCGATCTGTTCATGCTCGGCATGATCGAGGCCTCGGGCCTGGGCTGGCAGGGCCGCGCCGAACAGGCCGAGCTGGTCGCCCTGGCGATCCGCCAGCAGCTGGATGGCCGAGCCTCGGCCAGGGCCTTGCGCGACACCGTGCGGCAACGCGCCGGCCAGCGCCTGGACGGCGGCTACGCCTACCTGAAGCTGCCGCGCATGGCCTACTACGTGCACAAGACCAGCTACCGCGCCGCGCTCAAGGCACACATCGCTGAGCTGCGCCGCGACCTCGCGCCCACCACCCAGCCCGAGGAGCGGCCCGATGCCCAGCGTCAATCTTGAGTTCTCGCCCACGGCGATGATCGCCCTCAACGCCATCATCGCCCTGATGATGTTCGGCGTGTCCCTGGAGCTGCGCGCGGAAGACTTCAGCCGCATCGTCCGCGCGCCCAAGGCGCCGGCCATCGGCATGCTGGTGCAATTCCTGCTGCTGCCGGCGACCACCTGCGGCCTGACCATGCTGCTGCCGATCGACCCGCAGCTGGCCCTGGGCATGATCCTGGTCGCCACCTGCCCCAGCGGCACCTTCTCCAACATCATGACCTGGCTGGCGCGCGGCAACGTGGCGGTGTCGGCCAGCGTCACCGCGGTGTCCAGCCTCACCGCCGGTATCTTCACCCCGCTCAACTTCGCCCTGTACGCCGGTCTCAACCCGAGCACCCGCGCGCTGCTCACCGAGATCAGCGTCGACCCGCTGGAGCTGCTGGCCATGGTGGTGCTGGTGCTGATCGTGCCGATGCTCGCCGGCATGGCCCTGGGCAGGCGTCGCCCGAGTCTTGCGCGCAAGCTGGAGAAGCCGCTGCGGCACTTCTCCCTGCTGGTGCTGGTGGCCTTCGTCGGCGGTGCCTTCGCCAAGAACTTCGCGCAGTTCATCGAGCACTTCCACCTGTTCTTCTGGCTGGTGGTGCTGCTCAACTCGGTGGCCCTGGGCCTCGGCTACCTGTGCGCCCGGCTGTGGCGGTTGAGCGAGGCCGACGTGCGCGCGGTGACGCTGGAGACCGGCATCCACAACTCGGCCCTGGGCATGGCGCTGATCTTCACCTTCTTCCCGCAGGCCGGCGGCATGCTGCTGATCGCCGCCTTCTGGGGCTGCTGGCAACTGCTGGCCGGGCTGGTGCTGGCCCTGCTGTGGGCGCGGCGCCCCCTTGGCGACCTGGCCGAACAACGTGGGAGCGGCCTTGGCCGCGATTACCAGCCATGACTTCGCATCGCGGCCAAGGCCGCTCCCACAAGAACACTCCCGCGACCGTCCTGATCACCGGCGCCGCCAGCGGCCTGGGCTGGGAGCTGGCCAAGGCCTGCCACGCCTGCGGCCACAGCCTGCTGCTCACCGACATCGACGCCGCCGGCCTGGCCGCGCGGGTGGCCGAGCTGGACAGCGACCGGGTCGAGGCGCTGTCCGGCGACATCACCGACCCGGCCCTGCATCGCCAGTTGGTCGACGCCTGCCGCGCGGTGTTCGGCCGCCTCGACCTGCTGATCAACAACGCCGGCATCACCCACCGCTCGCCGACCCTGCTGACCCGCCCCGAAGTGTTGCGCAAGGTGATGGCGGTGGACTACCACGCGCCGCTGGAACTGACCCTGGCCGCCACCGACCTGCTGCGCGAAAGCCGTGGCCGGGTGGCCTGCATCGGCTCCATGGCCGGCTGGATGCCGGTGCTCGGCCGCGCCGGCTACTGCGCGGCGAAGGCAGCCCTGGCGCAGAGCTTCGAGGTGCTGCGCGCCGAGCTGGCGCAGGACGGCGTGGGCCTGCTGATGGTCTACCCGAGCTTTCTCGACACCCCCATCGACCGCAACGCCCTGGGCGCCGACGGCCAGCCAGCCGGCCACGCTCGCTCGACCCTGGGCAGCGTGCGCAGCGCCGCGTGGATGGCCGGGGAGATACTTAACGCCCTGGAAAGCGGCCGCGAGCGGCTGTTCCCGGACCGCGGCAGCTGGCTCGCCAGCCTGCTCTGGCGCATCGCCCCGGGCCTGTACTACCGGCAGATGAGCCGCCGCTTCGCCGGCGAGCTACCGCCACCCGGCGCCAGCGTAGGAGCGAGCTCTGCTCGCGAAGAGGCCCCGGCGTTGTCCGGTTCGCGAGCAGAGCTCGCTCCTACAGATCAATACCGAGCCCGGTCATGAGCGCCTCCTACGCTCTCGGCGCCTTCATCCTGCTGGCCTACACCCTGGAGGCCGTCACCGGCTTCGGCAGCATCGTCATCGCCCTGTCGCTGGGGGCTCTGCTGCTGCCCATCGAACAGCTGCTGCCGGTGCTGGTACCGCTGAACATCGGCATGACCGGCTACCTGGTGTGGCGCCACCGCGCGCAGATCGATCGTCCGCTGCTGTTCGGCACCATCCTGCCCGGCATGCTCGTCGGCACCCTGCTCGGCTATTGGCTGCTGCCCTGGCTGGACGCGGCGCTGCTCAAGCGTGGCTTCGGCCTGCTGATCCTGTGGTTCGCCGGCCGCGAGCTGTGGCGCCTGCGCCATGCCGCGGCGCTACCGGTACGCCCGCCGTGGCTGACCCGCCTGCTCACCCTCGGCGCCGGCTTCAGCCACGGCCTGTTCGCCTCCGGTGGACCATTGCTGGTCTACGGCCTGGCCGGCACCACGCTGGACAAGGCGCGCCTGCGCGCCACCCTGGTCAGCGTCTGGTTCACCCTCAACAGCCTGCTGACCGTCGCCTTCCTGCTCGACGGCCGCCTGCAACCGGCCCTGCCCCAGGTGCTGGCCTACGCCCCGCTGCTGCTGGTCGGCCTGTGGCTGGGCGAACACCTGCACCGGCGCTTCGACGAACGCCACTTCCGCATCGCCATCTACGCCCTGTTGCTGGTCACCGGCACCCTGCTGCTCGCCCCCTGGAGCTTCGTATGAGCTACGACATCGTCATCAACAACGGCCTGTACTTCGACGGCAGCGGCGCGCCCGGCGCAGTGCGCCATATCGGCATCAAGGACGGACGCATCGACACCCTGAGCGTCAGCCCGCTCGACGAGAGCGGCGCCGAGGTCATCGACGCCGCCGGCAAATGGGTCACCCCCGGCTTCCTGGAAATCCACTCGCACTACGACGCCGAGGTGATCGCCGCGCCGGCGCTGAAGGAGTCGGTGCGCCACGGCGTCACCAGCGTGACCATCGGCTCCTGCTCGATCAGCATGGTGCTGGCCGACGCCGAGGACTGCTCGGACCTGTTCACCCGCGTCGAGGCGGTGCCGCGCGAGTACGTGCTGCCGATCCTGCAGGAGCAGAAAACCTGGCGCGACGCCGCCGGCTACCGCGCCTTCTACGACCAGTTGGCGCTGGGCCCCAACGTCAGCTCCTTCCTCGGCCACTCAGAGCTGCGCGTGGCGGTGATGGGCCTGGAGCGGGCGACCAGCCCGGTCAAACCGACCGAAGCCGAGCTGCAGCGCATGGAGCAGCTGCTGGAAGAGGCGCTGGACGCCGGCTGCATCGGCTTGTCGGTGATGACCACGCGGCTGGACAAGATGGACGGCGACCGCGCCTGGTCCAGCCCGCTGCCCTCCACCTTCGCCAGCTGGAAGGAATTCTCGCGCCTGTTCGCCATCCTCCGCCGGCGTGGCGCGGTGATGCAGGGCGCGCCAAACGCGGTGACCAAGGTCAACGTGTTCGCCTTCCTCTGGCAGGCCCACGGCTGGTTCCGCACCCCGCTCAAATGCTCGATGCTCACCGCCCTGGACCTCAAGTCGCAGCCGTTGCTGCACCGCTTCACCCGCTTCTCCGGCTGGCTGGCGAACAAGGTGCTGCGCGGCAACTTCCGCTGGCAGACCCTGCCGGCGCCGTTCACCCTGCGCCTGGAAGGCCTCAACGTGAACGCCTTCGAGGAGTTCGGCGCCGGCGAGATCCTGCGCAACATCAAGGACCCGGACGAGCTGTACGCCAAGGTGCTGGAGCCGGAGTTCCGCGCCCTGTTCAAGAAGCAGGTCAAGGCCGTGCTGACCAAGGGCCTGTGGCACCGCGACTTCTCCGACTGCTGGGTGACCGAATGCCCGGACGCCTCGATGGTCGGCAAGAACTTCAAGCAACTCGGCCAGGCCCGCGGCCTGGACGCGGTGGATGCCTACTTCGAGCTGGCCTGCCAGTACCGCGAGGCCCTGAAGTGGACCACCTGCTATGGCAACCAGCGCCTGCCGGTGATGCACAAGCTGCTGGCCAGCCCATGGACCCAGCCGGGCTTCGCCGACTCCGGCGCGCACCTGCGCTCCATCGCCCAGTACAACTTCCCCCTGCGTTTCCTCAAGTACGTGCGCGACGCCGAACTGGCCGGCGCGCCCTTCATGGAGCTGGGCCAGGCAATCCACAGGCTTTCCGGCGAACTGGCCGACTTCATCGGGGTGGACGCCGGCCGCATCCGCGTCGGCGACCGCGCCGACCTGGTGATCATCGACCCCGCCGGGCTGACCGATGCACTGGACGAGATGCACGAAGCGCCCATGGAAGTGCTCGGCCTGGAGCGGGTGGTCAAGCGCAACGACGCGGCGGTGGACGCCACCCTGATCAACGGCCGTATCGCCTACCGGCGCGGCCTGGAATACCCGGACGACCTCGGCAAGGCGCAAGGCTACGGCCGCTTCCTGCCCGGCCGCGACGTGTTGCCGCGCCAGGCGCCGAACGCCCTCCAGCCGGCCACGGCGTAGCCCAGTCCGAGGATGGCCCACTGTGGGCCTCTGTGGGAGCGGACTTGTCCGCGAATGCTTACCGGCACATTCGCGGCCAAGGCCGCTCCCACACAAGATTGCTCCCACACGGCGCATTCGCACCCACCTCCATGACCCGGATGCAATCCGCCACGGGGGCTTATCGGTTACCATGCTGGCCTGCCCGATCAGCCGATAGAGAAGTCCGATGCACCCCTGGAGTCCCGAAAGCTGGAGGGCCAAGCCCATCCAGCAGCAGCCCGAATACCCCGACGCCGCCCACCTCGCCCGTGTGGAACAGACCCTGGCCGGCTACCCGCCGCTGGTGTTCGCCGGCGAGGCCCGCGAGCTGCGCCGCCAGTTCGCCGAGGTGACCCAGGGCCGCGCCTTCCTGCTGCAGGGCGGCGACTGCGCCGAGAGCTTCGCCGAATTCTCTGCCGCCAAGATCCGCGACACCTTCAAGGTGCTGCTGCAGATGGCCATCGTCATGACCTTCGCCGCCGGCTGCCCGGTGGTGAAGGTCGGGCGCATGGCCGGCCAGTTCGCCAAGCCGCGCTCGGCCAACGACGAGACCATCGATGGCGTCACCCTGCCGGCCTACCGCGGCGATATCGTCAACGGCATCGGCTTCGACGCCGCCAGCCGCGTGCCCGACCCGGAGCGCCTGCTGCAGGCCTACCACCAGGCCACCGCCAGCCTCAACCTGCTGCGCGCCTTCGCCCAGGGCGGTTTCGCCGACGTGCACCAGGTGCATCAGTGGAACCTCGACTTCATCGCCCACTCGGCGCTGGGCGAGAAATACAGCGCCCTGGCCGACCGCATCGACGAGACCCTGGCCTTCATGCGCGCGGTCGGCATGGACAGCGCGCCGCAGCTGCGCGAAGCCAGCTTCTTCACCGCCCATGAAGCGCTGCTGCTCGGCTACGAGCAGGCCTTCGTGCGCCAGGACAGCCTCACCGGCCGCTGGTACGACTGCTCCGCGCACATGCTGTGGATCGGCGACCGCACCCGCCAACTGGACGGCGCTCACGTCGAATTCCTGCGCGGCGTGGAGAACCCCATCGGGGTCAAGGTCGGCCCGAGCATGGACCCGGACGAGCTGATCCGCCTGATCGACATCCTCAACCCGGACAACGACCCCGGCCGTCTCAACCTGATCGTGCGCATGGGCGCGGACAAGGTCGAGCAGCACTTCCCGCGCCTGCTGCGCAAGGTCAGGGACGAAGGCCGCCAGGTGCTGTGGAGTTCCGACCCCATGCACGGCAACACCATCAAGGCGTCCAGCGGCTACAAGACCCGCGACTTCGCGCAGATCCTCTCCGAGGTGAAGCAGTTCTTCCAGGTGCACCGCGCCGAAGGCACTGTGGCCGGTGGCATCCACATCGAGATGACCGGGCAGAACGTCACCGAGTGCATCGGTGGCTCGCGGCCGATCACCGAGGACGGTCTCTCCGACCGTTACCACACCCACTGCGACCCGCGGATGAACGCCGACCAGTCCCTGGAACTGGCCTTCATGATCGCCGAGACGCTGAAGCAAGCCAGGAGCTGACGCCCTGGCCACCGCTTCACGGTGAGATTGGCGTCACGAATTGACCGAGGAGTGCGAATCGCTTCACGCCTCGCCGGGGTCAGATCGCCGACAATGCGCAGCCGGCCGGAAGCCGACGCCTCTCGGCCACCCCATACGCCACATTTAAGGATGATGCCATGAAGCTGCAGTACACCCTTTCCGCCCTCGCACTTGCCACTCTGGTTTCGGGCTGCCAGAACATGAGCGCGGACAGCATGCTGAACACCGGCCTGCAGGCCTTCCAGGCCGTGACCCTCAGCGATGCCGACGTGAAGAAGATGTCGGACGAGGCCTGCGCCCAGATGGACTCGGAAGCCAAGATCGCTCCGGCCAGCAGCAAGTACAGCCAGCGCCTGAAGAAGATCGCCAACAACCTGGGCAGCGACGCAGGCGGCACCCCGGTCAACTACAAGGTCTACCTCACCAACGACGTCAACGCCTGGGCCATGGCCAACGGCTGCGTGCGCGTCTACAGCGGCCTGATGGACCTGATGAACGACAACGAAGTGGAAGGCGTACTGGGCCACGAGATGGGCCACGTCGCCCTGGGCCACAGCAAGAAAGCCATGCAGACCGCCTACGCCACCTCGATCGCCCGCGACGCGGCCGCCTCCTCCGGCAACGGCGCCGTCGCCGCGCTGTCCAGCTCGCAACTGGGCGCGCTGGGTGAAGCCCTGGTCAACGCCCAGTTCTCCCAGTCCCAGGAAAGTGACGCCGACGACTTCTCCTTCGACCTGATGAAGAAGCGTGGCCTGCGCCTGGAAGGCCTGGCCAGCGCCTTCGACAAGCTGGCCAAGCTGGGCGGTGGCGACAGCAGCATGTTCGACTCCCACCCGGGTTCGGCCGACCGCGCGGCGCACATCCGCCAGCGCATCGCCGCCGGCAAGTAAGCGTTCCAGACCCGTCCGCGCCCCGTGCGCGGGCGGGTGCTACTCCTGCAGCAACGGCCGCAGCAGCCCCGCCACCGGCGAGCGGCAGTTCAGCGCCACCCTCTCCAGCCCCAGCCAGTTCGCCAGCGCTCGCAGTTCTGCGGCCAGGGCCAGCAGCGCTTCCTCGTTCAACACAGCTTCCTCCAGATGCACGGCATGCACCGCCAGGCGCCCGTGTGCGCGCTCGCTGCGCAGGTCGACCCGCGCCAGCAGGCGCTCGTGGTGCAGGAACGGCAGCACGTAGTAGCCGTACACGCGCCTGGCGGGCGGCGTGTAGATTTCCAGGCGGTAGCGGAAGCCGAACAGCCGCTCGGTGCGCTCGCGCTCCCAGATCAGCGAGTCGAACGGCGACAGCAGAGCGCTGCGCCGGACCCGGCGCGGAATGCTCGGCTCGCCGCGGCAATAGGCCAGGGGCTTCCAGCCCTCGACCGCCAGCGGTTGCAGCTCGCCGGCCTCCACCAGTTCGGCCAGGCGCCGCTTCGCGTCGGCGGCGTCCAGCCGGTAGTAGTCGCGCAGGTCACGTTCCGTGGCGACGCCCAGGGCGTCCGCCGAACGCAGCAGCAGTTGCCGCTGGGCCTCGGCCTCGTCGATCTCCGGATGCGCCAGCAACGGCGCGGGAATCACCCGCTCGGGCAGGTCGTACAGGCGCTCGAAGCCACGCCGCCCGGCCACCGCCACCTGTCCGGCGGCGAACAGCCATTCCAGCGCCTGCTTCTCGGCGCTCCAGTCCCACCACGGTCCGGCCCGCTCGGTGCGGGTGGCGAGGCTGCCAGCGCCCAGCGCGCCCTGGCTGCGCACCGCCTCCAGCACACGCTCGATGACATCCCGCCGCTGGCGACCGAACTCGGCCAGCTGGCGATAGATGCCCTGCCCGTCCGCCGCCCGATGCATGCGCCAGCGCATCAGCGGATACAGTTCCAGCGGCAGCAGCGACGCCTCGTGCCCCCAGTACTCGAACAGCCGGCGCTGGCGCGGCCGGCCCCAGGCCAGGTCGTCCAGCAGCGTGGCCTCGTAGTGGCCGAGCCGGGAAAAGGCCGGCAGGTAGTGGGAGCGCACCAGTGCGTTGACCGAATCGATCTGCAGCACGCCCAGACGCTCGATGCGGGCCAGCAGCTGCCGGTGACGCACGGGGCCGCGCGGCGCGGCGGCGAAGCCCTGGGCGGCCAGGGCCAGGCGGCGGGCCTCGGTGAGGGAAAGGGATCGGGTCATGCCGGCAAGCCTAGCTCACCCTAAAGCGGCGACGCAGCCAGCTCTCCCCGCTGACCAGGCAGATGCCCAGCAGCACCAGCAGCGCGCCGATCACGAAGTTCAGGCTCAGCGGCTCGTCCAGCACCAGCACGCCGAAGCTGACGCCGAACATGGGCGTCATGAAGGAGAACACCGCCATGTTCGACGCCAGGTAATGGCGCAGCAGCCAGAACCAGGCCAGGTAGCTGAGGAACGACACCACCACGCCCTGCATCAGCACGCTGCCGATGGCGATCGGCGTCCAGCGCAACGGGCCGAGCGCGCCGGTGGCCACGACGAAGCCCAGCAGCAGGACGAAGGACACCGCCAGCTGATAGAACAGGGTCAACGCCGGCGGCGCCTCCGACAGCCGCGAGCCGCGCACCACCACGGTAGTGGCGCCCCAGGCCATGCCGGCGAGCAGGCCGAGCAGATCCCCCAACAGCATGCGGGCATCCATCGCGGCCCAGTCCGCGCCGGCGCCGAAGGCGATGGCCACGCCACCGAAGCACAGGCCGATGCCCAGCCACTGCAATAGCCGCAGCCGCTCACCGGGCAGCAGCAGGTGCAGCCCCAGGGCGGAGAAGATCGGCGCGGTATAGAGGAACACCGCCATGTGCGAGGCCGAGGTGTACTGCAGGCCGCGGGCGATGAAGAAGAACTCCAGGGCGAACAAGGCGCCGGCCAGCACCCCGCCGCGCCAGGTACTGCCCAGCCAGCCTCGCCAGCTGCGCTGCCAGAGCAGCACCAGGCCCACCAGCAGCGCGGCGATGGCCGAGCGCAGCGTCACCTGCAACAGCGGCGAGATATCGGGAGCGGCCAGCTTGATGGCCACCTGCTGGCTGCCCCAGATGGCGCACAGCAACAGCATCAGTTGGAACAGGAAGACATCGGCACCCTTGCGCGACGCACTCATGCGCAGACTCCAGCAACCACCCGCATTCTCCTCGTATCAGCGTTGCGACGGATCGTCCCAGAACGGACGCTCGCTTTCCTGCAGCGCATCGGCCCGGCTGAGGCCGATGTCCTTGAGCGCCGCGTCGTCCAGCATCGCCAGCCGGCGGCGCTGCATCGCCAGTTGACGCCAGCGCCGCAGGCGGAGCCACAACCGGCCGAGACCGAGGCCCGGCAGAGCGGGCTCGAAGGATACCGAGCGAACCAGTGCATAACCTTTCTGACCTTTCATCATGACGTCCTCCCTGTGGGGTTGGCGCCAGTTTCCCTTCGCGATTAAGATCAATCCAACGAATGTTTCTTATGCCTCACATCTTGAGGATTGATGAATGAGCTACCCCAGCATCGACACCGAACTGCTGCGCAGCTTCGTCGCCATCGCCGACAACGGCGGCTTCACCCGCGCGGCGGAAGTGGTCAACCGCACCCAGTCCGCGGTCAGCATGCAGATGAAACGTCTGGAGGACGACGTAGTTCAGCGCACCCTGTTCGAACGCGACGGTCGGCAGGTGCGCCTCACCCCCGAGGGCCAGGTGCTGCTGGGCTACGCGCGACGCATCCTCAAGCTGCACGGCGAGGTGCTCAACACCCTGCGCGAGCCGCACATGGTCGGTGCCGTGCGCATCGGCACGCCGGACGACTACGTGATGCGCTTCCTGCCGGACATCCTCTCGCGCTTCGCCCAGGCCTACCCGCTGGTCCAGGTGGAGGTGCACTGCGAGCCCTCGACCCAGCTGCTGCAGCGGCAGGACCTGGACCTGACCATCGTCACCCGCGAGCCGGGCAAGGAGATCGGCCAGATGCTGCGCCAGGAGCGCTTCGTCTGGGCCGAGGCCCAGGGCTACAGCCCCCACGAGCAGAACCCGATCCCGCTGGCGATGTTCAACGCCGACTGCTTCTGCCGCGCCTGGGCGTGCAACGCGCTCGACGCGATGGAGCGGCCCTACCGCATCGCCTACACCAGCCCGAGCCTGGCCGCCCTGTTCGCCGTGGTCGGCGCCGGCCTCGCCGTCACCGCCCAGCTGCAGAGCCTGATCACCCCGGACATGCGCATCCTCGGAGAAGCCGAGGGCATGCCCACCCTGCCGATGACCAGCATCGTCCTGCTGCGCCATCCCCAGCGCCAGTCGCAGGTCACCGACACCCTGGCCGAGCACATCGTCGAGGGCTTCAGGCTCTGAGCATCGCGATCGGTGCGCGCGGCGCACCCTACGGGTGCAACCCCAGCAGCACCGCGCACAGCAGCAGGAAGCCGCAGAACAGGCCGCGCAGCACCCGCTCCGGCAGCGCGTGGGCCAGGCGCACGCCCCAGGAGATGCTGAGCAGGCCGCCCACCGCCAGAGGGATGCCCATGGCCCAGTCCACATGGTCGTGCAGAGCGTAGGTCAATAGCGTCACGCCGGTGCTGGGCAGGGCCAGCGCCAATGACAATCCCTGGGCCGCCAGTTGGCCGACGCCGAACAGATTGGTCAGCACCGGCACCGCCAGCACCGCGCCGCCGACCCCGAACATGCCGCCCAGGGCGCCCGCGGCGCTGCCCAGCACACCGAGCCAGGGCCAAGGATGGCGCAACTGCGCCGAGGGCGCCGGGGTCCGCATGAACAGCCGCGCTAGGTTGTACAGCGCCAGCGCCACGAGGAAGCCGACGAAGGCCAGGCGCATGCGTTCGGCCTGCAGCTCCACCGCGTACAGCGAGGCCAGCCAGGCGAAGACGACGGCGGAAAGGCTGAGCAGCAGCGCGTGGCGCGGCTGGATGCGATTGCGCTGGTTGTAGCGCCACAGCGCCAGCACCACGTTCGGTACCACCATCACCAGGGCCGTGCCCTGGGCCAGCTGCTGGTCCAGGCCGAACAGCACGCCCAGCGCGGGAATCGCCACCAGCCCGCCGCCGATGCCGAACAGCCCGCCGAGAGTGCCCATGGCCAGGCCCAGCAGCAGGTTGAGGATCAGGTCGAGGGGATTCATGGAGGCCTCCGGTTGCAGGCCGGCATCCTAGCCACCCCCGGCTGGCGGGGAAACGCACAGCAACGCACAATGGCTTTGCATAGTTTGCAAAGCCATGACCATGAACCCCGACACCCTCACCGAACAGTTCGACCTCTACCTGGATGTGCTGGAAGCCGGCAGCTTCTCCGCCGCCGCGCGCCGCCAGCAGCTGAGCCCGTCCTCGGTGGCGCGCCGCATCGACGCGCTGGAACGGGCGATGGGTTGCCCGCTGCTGGTGCGCAGCACCCATGCCGTGCGCGCCACGCCGGCCGGCCTGGCTTTTGCCGAGCGGGCCCGGCGCATCCTCGCCGAGCTGCGCCAGGCTCGCGCCGAGGCGGTATCCCTGAGCAGCGCGCCCGAGGGGCTGATCCGCATCGATGCCCCCGCTCCGTTCGGCCGACGCCACCTGGCCCCGGCCATCGCCGAGTTCCTCACCGCCTACCCGGGGCTGGACGTGCAGCTGCGTCTGATCGACAGCTTCATCGACATGCAGGGCGAACACCTCGGCGAGGTGGACCTGGTGCTGCGCATCGGCCCGCTGGCCGACACCCGTCTGGTGGCGACGCCGCTGGCGCCGATGGTGCGGATACTCTGCGCCAGCCCGGACTACATCCGCCGCCGCGGCCTGCTGCGCGACCCGCGCGAGCTGCCGGAGCACGACGGCCTGGACTGGGATGCCCTGTCGCCGCCGCACGCCTGGCGCTTCGAGGTGGACGGTCGCCTGCAGGTGCTGCGCCCCGGTCGCCTGCGGCTGACCGCCAACAACGCGGAGACCCTGCTGTTCAGCGCCGTGGCCGGCCTCGGCATCGCCCACCTGCCGACCTGGCTGATCAGCGACTACCTGCTGCGTGGCGAGTTGGTGCCGCTGCTGTGCGAGGGCGGCCTGCCGCCGGCCGAGCCCAGCGGCATCTACGCGCTGCGCCTGGCCAGCGACGCCAGTTCGCGCAGCCGCCTGCTGCTGGAATTCCTCAAGCGCCGCTTCGGCCCGGTCCCGCCCTGGGACCTGGCGCTTCAGCGCGGATTGAAGCAGGACTAGGCCCGCACCGACTCCCAGGCAATGCTCGCCAGCAGCTCCCGGCAGTCGGCCAGCTCGGTCTGGGTGCGGCCGGCCAGCCAGTTGCGGGCGAAGTCGTGGGTCGGGCCGATGATCACCGAGGCGAAGCAGTCCGCCGGCATGTGCTTGAACAGCCCCTGCTCGCGGTAGACGGCCAGGGCGTCGAGGATGCGCTGGAAGTGCACCCGGTTCGCCTCGCGCAACGCCTCGCCCATCTCCCCCGCCTCGACCCGGCCGCGGCTGTGCAGCACAAAGCGCGCCCAGTCGGGGTTGGCCACCACCCAGTCGATGTAGCTGGTCACCAGCAGCCGGACGCACGCCTCGGCGCTGTCGGCCACGGCGAAACCCTCGTCCAGCAGGGCGGCGTACTCGGCCGTGCCGGCCAGGTAAAGGGCACCGATGATCCGCTCCTTGTTGCCGAAGTGGTGGTAGAGGCTGCCGATGCTGGCCCCGGAGCGGTCGCGGATCATCTCGATGGTGGTGGCGTCCACCCCGGATTCGGTGAAGCAGGCCAGGGCGGCCTGGAGGATTTCGTCCTTGCGGGAACGGCGGGCCATGGGGCCTCCGGTGAAATTAGAATAATTTTCTAGAATTACTTTCTAGTATCCGTATACTGCCTGGGCGCGCGCTTCTCTTCAATCAACAGGAGCACCCCATGAGTCAGATGATGCAGATGTACCAGCAGGTCGGCCCGGAGCAGTTCAGCTCGATGATCGGCCAGGTCGCCCCCTACTTCGCCAGCATCGCCCCGCGCTTCGTCGAGCTGCGCCCGGGCTATGCCGAGGTGACCTTCCCCAAGCGCCGCGAGGTGCTCAACCACATCGGCACCGTGCACGCCATCGCCCTGTGCAACGCCGCGGAGCTGGTGGCCGGCACCATGACCGACGCCTCCATCCCTGCCGGCCACCGCTGGATTCCGCGCGGCATGACGGTCGAGTACCTGGCCAAGGCCAAGGGCGACGTACGCGCCGTGGCCGACGGCAGTGCCATCGACTGGAGCCAGGTCGGCGACGTGAAGGTGCCGGTGGTGGCCTACGTCGAGGGCGAGCCGGTGTTCCGCGCCGAGATCACCATGTACGTCAGCCAGGGCTGATTACCTAGGGCGGGTGAAACCCGCGAATCGGCAACGCGGGTTACACCCGCCCTACGAACGAAAAGGCCCGGATCGACCGGGCCCTTTCTTCCATCACAAGCCTCAGTCCAGCCGGACCAGCACCCGCCCGACCAGCTTGCCGGCGAGGATCTGCTCGATGGCCTTCGGCAGTTGCTCCAGGCTCACTTCCTCGGCCAGGCTCTCGAGGTTGCCCAGCTTCCATTGCAGGGACAGCTTGTCCCACATGGAGGCCTTGACCACCAGCGGCAGCTCCACCGAGTCCACCCCCAGCAGGTTGACCCCGCGCAGGATGAAGGGCGCCACATTGCCCTTGAAGCCCATGCCGGCGGTCAGGCCGCAACAGGCGGCGCTGGCGCCGTAGCGCAGCGACTTGACCACGTTGAACAGGATTTCCCCGCCCACGGTGTCCACCGCGCCGGCCCAGCGTTCCTTGAGCATGACCTTCTCGGCGCCGTCCTGCAGCTCCTCGCGCGGCACGATCTGCTGGGCCCCGAGCTGGCGCAGGAACTCGCCCTGCCCGGCCTTGCCGGTGGACGCCGCGACGTTGTAGCCGAGGCGCGCCAGCAGAGCCACGGCGATGCTGCCGACGCCGCCGGTGGCGCCGGTGACCAGCACCGGGCCGGCGGCCGGCGTGAGGCCGGCCTGCTCCAGCTTGTCCACGCACAGCGCGGCGGTCAGGCCGGCGGTGCCGAGCAGCATGGCCTCGCGTAGGGACAGGCCCGCCGGGCGCTTGATCACCCAGGCGGCCGGCACGCGGATGTACTGGCCGAAGCCGCCGGAAGTGTTCATGCCCAGGTCGTAGCCGGTGACGATCACCTCGTCGCCCGCCGCGAACTCGCTCACCGAGGACTCGGCCACCACGCCGGCGGCGTCGATGCCCGGGGTGTGCGGGTAGGCCTTGGTCACGCCGCGGTTGCCGCTGGCGGACAGGGCGTCCTTGTAGTTGAGCGAGGAATATTGCACGCGGATCAGCACTTCGCCGGCCGGCAGGTCGGCCACCGCGCGCTCCACCACCCTGGGCACGAAGGCGCCGTTCTCCTCGCTGACCAGCAATGCCTTGAACTGGCTCATGCCATGCTCCTTACCAGAATCGTTGTTGATTGAGACGGCTCCACCCGTTCAGCAGCACGCGGTCGAGCGCGACGCTGGCAGCCAGCCCGAAACGCTCCGGCAGGCTCTTCTTCTCGGCGAAGTGCAGATGAAACAGTTCGGCCTCGCGGGCGCGCTCGGCCAGGTATTCGTCGCTGGTCCGGAGTTCGTCGACCAGGTGCTTGTTCAGCGCGGAAATGCCCAGCCAGACCTCGCCGGTGGCGATCTCGTCGATGCTCAGCTGCGGGCGGTAGCGCGCGACGAAGTTCTTGAACAGCTCGTGGGTGGTCTCCAGGTCTTCCTGGAACTTCTCCCGGCCCTTCTCGGTGTTCTCGCCGAACACCGTGAGGGTGCGCTTGAACTCGCCGGCCGTGAGCACCTCGACGTCGATGTCGTGCTTCTTCAGCAGGCGGTGGACGTTGGGCAGCTGCGCCACCACGCCGATGGAGCCGAGGATGGCGAAGGGCGCGGAGAGCACCTTGTCACCGATGCAGGCCATCATGTAACCGCCGCTGGCGGCGACCTTGTCCACGCACACGGTCAGCGGCACGCCGGCCTGGCGGATGCGCGCCAGTTGCGAGGCGGCCAGGCCGTAGCCGTGGACCATGCCGCCGCCGCTCTCCAGGCGCAGCACCACCTCGTCCTGGGCGGTGGCCATGGTCAGCAGCGCGGTGATCTCATGGCGCAGGTTGTCGGTGGCCGAGGCCTTGATGTCGCCGTCGAAATCAAGCACGAACACCCGCGGCTTGTGCCTGCCTTCCTTCTTCTCCAGCTTGGCCTGCTTCGCCTCGGCCTTGCGCTGGACCTTGAGCTGCGCCTTGTCCAGCAGCTCGTGCTCGAGGCGTTCGCGCAGCGCCTTGTAGAAATCGTTGAGCTTGTTGACCTGCAAGTGGCCGGAGCCCTTGCCACGGCCCTTGCCGCGCAGCGCGGCGATGGTCAGCAGGACCACGATGATCGCGACCACCACCGTCAGGGTGCGAAGCAGGAACTCCGCATAATCCAACAGAAACTCCACAGGTTCCCCCTCGTCTATCCTGTCGCAGGCCCCCGGCAGGGCGGCTTGCCAGCCCCAAGCATACCGGCGCCGGGACGCGCCGGCCAACCGCCGCGAACGGGTGCCGGCGAATTCAAACAAGCGTATGTTTTTTCGTTGACAGCGGCTCGACTCTGCCCCTAACCTCGCGAAACCTCAACCCGTCAGGATCGGTAGCCGACGTGGGCAGCATCTATCTGATACGACATGGCCAGGCCTCCTTCGGTGCGGACGATTACGACGTGCTGTCGCCCCTCGGCGTGCGCCAGGCCGAAGTGCTCGGCGACCACCTCGCCCAGCTGGGCGTCAGCCTCGACCGTTGCCTCAGCGGCAGCCTGCGCCGCCAGCAGCATACCGCCACCGCCGCCCTGCAGCGCTGCGTGGCCGCCGGCCTGAACGCGCCGGAGCTGGAAATCGATCCGGCCTTCAACGAATTCGACGCCGAGGCGGTGATCCGCAACCTGCTGCCCGCCATGCTCCCCGACGAGCCGGACGCGCTGGACATCCTGCGCAACCCGAAGGACAACCGCGCCGCCTTCCAGCACCTGTTCGCCCGCATCATCCGGCGCTGGGTCAGCGGCGAGCACGACGCACCGGGCCACAACACCTGGCGGACCTTCGTCGAGACCGTGGAGGATGGTCTGCAACGCCTGCTGGCGCAAGCGGAGCGCGGCCATTCGGTGGCGGTGTTCACGTCCGGTGGCACCATCACCGCCCTGCTCCACCTGCTGACAGGCGTGCCGGCCGACAAGGCCTTCGAACTCAACTGGCAGATCGTCAACACCTCGCTCTCGCGCCTGCAGTTCCGCGGCAGCGACGTGACCCTGGCTTCCTTCAACAGCCGTGTGCATTTGGAACTGTTGAGGACCCCGGAACTCATCACCTATCGCTGAGTCCGGCCCACAGCGGCCCCGCAAGGTCGCGAGCAACCCTAGATAAAAAGGATAGAAACCATGAGCTCCGTTGCCGACATCATCAACACCATGAAATCCAAGTTCAACGCCAGCGCTGCGTCCGGCCTGGACCTGGTCTTCCAGTTCAACATCGAAGACGGTGAGAACTACGCGCTGATCGTCAAAGACGGCACCTGCGACGTACAGGCTGGCGACAACCCCAACGCCAACGTCACCCTGATCATGGACAGCGCCACCCTGGCCGGCATCGCCAGCGGCGAAACCGACGGCATGCAGGCCTTCATGGGCGGCAAGCTGCGCGCCGAAGGCGACATGATGCTGGCCATGAAACTGGCCGAGCTGTTCCCGGTATAAGCCTCGGGGCACACCGCGCAACAGCGAAAAACCGGAGCCTTCGGACTCCGGTTTTTTTTCGCCCGCGCCCAGGCGAAACGCGGCAATCAGGGCTCTTGATCAATGACCAACAGCCACATCTATAACGCTGTGCTTTGCTTAAGGGCACCATTAAATTAGCCAATGATTAGTGGCCCCCATCATCAGCAGAAGGGATAAGCATGACGCTGACAGACCAGTCCACCGGCATCCGCGAAGGCGAAGAGCTAGACGCCGCGCAGATCGACCCCTACCTGAAGGCGCACATCCCCGGTCTCACCGGAACCCCGCGCATCAGCCAGTTCCCCGGCGGCGCCTCCAACCTGACCTACCTGCTGGAATACCCGGGGCAGGAATTCGTCCTGCGTCGCCCGCCCTTCGGCCACAAGGCCAAGTCGGCCCACGACATGGGCCGCGAATACCGCATCCTGAACCAGCTCAACGCCGGCTTCCCGTACTGCCCGAAGGCCTACGTGCACTGCACCGACGAGTCGGTGATCGGCAGCGAGTTCTACGTGATGCAGCGGGTCAAGGGCATCATCCTGCGCAGCGACATGCCGGCCGAGCTGGACTTCAGCGCCGAGCAGACCCGCGAGCTGTGCAAGAGCTTCATCGACAAGCTGGTCGAGCTGCACAACGTCGACTACCAGGCCTGCGGCCTCGCCGACCTGGGCAAGCCGGAAGGCTACGTCAAGCGCCAGATCGAAGGCTGGAGCGACCGCTACGAGAAGGCCCTGACCCCCGACGCTCCGGCCTGGGAAGCGGTCAAGACCTGGCTGCGCGACAAGATGCCGGCCGACCACCACAAGCCGGGCATCGTGCACAACGACTACCGCTTCGACAACGTCATCCTCGACCCGGCCAACCCGATGCAGATCATCGGCGTGCTGGACTGGGAGCTGACCACCATCGGCGACCCGTTGATGGACCTGGGCAACACCCTCGCCTACTGGATCGACGCCGGCGACCCGCCGCCCGTGCAGCTGATGCGCCGCCAGCCGAGCAACGCGCCGGGCATGCTGACCCGCCAGGAGTTCGTCGACTACTACGCCGAGCGCGCCGACATCCGCATCGACAACTTCGACTTCTACTACGTGTACGGCCTGTTCCGCCTGGCCGGCATCGTGCAGCAGATCTACTACCGCTTCTTCCATGGCCAGACCAAGGACAAGCGCTTCGCCCAGTTCATCCACATGAACAAGCTGCTGGAACAGATGGCCCTCCAGGTCATCGGCAAATCCACCCTCTAACCCCGGCTCAGACAAGGTAACCACAATGTCCAAGACCCACCTGTTCGACCTCGACGGCAAGATCGCTTTCGTTTCCGGCGCCAGCCGCGGCATCGGCGAGGCCATCGCCAAGCTGCTGGCCCAGCAGGGCGCCCACGTGATCGTCTCGAGCCGCAAGATCGAAGGCTGCCAGGCCGTCGCCGACGCGATCATCGCCGAGGGTGGCAAGGCCACCGCCATCGCCTGCCACATCGGCGAGATGGAGCAGATCCAGAACGTCTTCGCGTTCATCCGCGAGCAGTTCGGCCGCCTCGACATCCTGGTCAACAACGCCGCCACCAACCCACAGTTCTGCAACGTGCTGGACACCGACCTGGGCGCCTTCCAGAAGACCGTGGACGTCAACATCCGCGGCTACTACTTCATGTCCATCGAAGGCGGCAAGCTGATGAAGCAGAACGGCGGTGGCAGCATCATCAACGTCGCCTCCATCAACGGAGTCTCCCCGGGCGAGTTCCAGGGCATCTACTCGGTGACCAAGGCCGCCGTGATCAGCATGACCAAGGTGTTCGCCAAGGAATGCGCCCAGTTCGGCATCCGCTGCAACGCCCTGCTGCCGGGCCTGACCGACACCAAGTTCGCCTCCGCCCTGGTGAAGAACGACTCCATCCTCAACGTCGCCCTGCAGCGTATCCCGCTCAAGCGCGTGGCCGACCCGAGCGAGATGGCCGGCACCGTGCTGTACCTGGCCAGCGACGCCTCCAGCTACACCACCGGCGTGGCGCTGAACGTGGATGGCGGCTTCCTCTCCTGAGGACGCCCGCACAGCCATGAAAAAAGGGACCTTCGGGTCCCTTTTTCATTGGTACGGGTCATTGCCCGTAGGGTGCGCCGCGCGCACCAAAACATCCGGGAAAACTCACGCGGCGTTCCCGGATCGCATCCGGGCTACTCCCACTCCTTCAGCGCCTGCTCGGCCGCCTGGTTCATCGGCTTGGCCAGCAGGCCGGTCGGGCTGAGGCTGACGCTGTAGGCGGCGCCGTCGGCGATGGGCAGGTAGGTGACCCGGCCGGCCTGGGCGTCGAACAGGAACAGGTCGCGCTGCCCCAGGCGCAGCCAGCGCCACAGGTCGATGCCGTAGGGGCTCTGCGCCAGCTGGACTTGGGCATGGCGGGCGGTCTGCTGCTGCTCGATGGCGAGGAAGCGGCCGGACAGCCGCTCCAGGCGGTAGCCCGGCTCCAGGCCGATCAGCGCGGCCAGGCCCTTCCAGCCCAGCAGGCGGGCGTCGAGCTGCCAGAGGTCGCCTTCCAGCGTCACCTGACGCTCCTCGGCGCCCTCAATCACGCTGACCCGGTAGCGTTGCGGGCCGTCCGCCGCGAAGCTCAGGGTCACCAGCGGCCGGTCCTGCACCTGCGGGTCGTAGCTGCGCAGGTCGTAGGCCACCACGCCGATCAGCAGCGCCAGGGCGAGAAAGGCGAGGCCGACGGTGCCGCGCAGCCAGGCCAGGAACCAGTGGGGGGTGAACAGGATGCGGGCGGCGATGAACAGCGCCAGCAAGGCCAGCAGGCCGGTGAACCAGGCCAGGCCGTCGTACTGCATGGATGCGATTCCTTCTGCGGTTTTTTGCCGGCATTATGCGGAGTGGCCGCCCGGCTAACCAGCAACGGCCCGCCACAATTGAATCCACTTCGAGTTTTTTATGCCGTTTCCCTTCGAACTGGGCGTCGACCCGGCCACGCTGCTGGTGCTCGCCCTGGTCGCCTTCACCGCGGGTTTCATCGACGCCATCGCCGGCGGCGGCGGTCTGCTGACCATCCCGGCACTGCTCACCGCGGGCCTGCCGCCCCATCTGGTGCTGGGCACCAACAAGCTGTGCGCCACCTTCGGTTCCGCCACCGCCAGCTACACCTTCTACCGGCGCAAGCTGTTCTCCCCCAGGCACTGGCGCAACGCGCTGATCGCCACGGCCGTGGGCGCGGCCATCGGCGCCATCATCGCCCACTGGCTGCCCGCCGCCTGGCTCAACCAGATGCTGCCGGCGGTGGTGTTCGGCTGCGGCCTGTACCTGCTGTTCGGCAAGACACCGGAGACCCATGGCCAGGAAGATGCGCCCGTGGCCCAGGGCCGCCAGTGGCCCCAGGGGCTCGGCCTGGGCTTCTACGACGGCGTGGCCGGCCCCGGCACCGGCGCGTTCTGGACGGTGAGCACCCTGCTGCTCTACCCCATGGACCTGGTGCGCGCCAGCGGCGTGGCGCGCAGCATGAACTTCGTCAGCAACGGCGTGGCCCTGGCGGTGTTCGTGATCGCCGGCCAGGTGGCCTGGCTGCTCGGCATCGCCATGGGCCTGGCGCTGATGGCCGGCGCCTTCCTCGGCGCCCGCACGGCGATCAGCGGCGGCTCGCGCTTCATCCGCCCGGTCTTCATTCTGGTGGTCCTGGCGCTGACCGCGCGCCTGGCCTGGCAGCACTGGTTCTGACTCACGAGGCATCCCCATGAAACTTGGCAAGACCACTCCGATCCTGCGCGTTTTCGACGAGACCAAGACACGGGAGTTCTACGTCGACTTCCTCGGCTTCCGGGTCGACTGGGAGCACCGCTTCGCCCCCGACCTGCCGCTGTACCTGCAGGTCTCCCGCGACGGCTGCGTGCTGCACCTGTCCGAACACCATGGCGACGCCTGCCCGGGCGCCGCGCTGCGCATCGAGACCGACGCGCTGGACGCCTTCCACCGGGAACTGGAACAGAAGCACTACGGCTACGCGCGCCCCGGCATCGAGGCGATGCCCTGGGGCAGCCGCGACATGAACGTGCGCGACCCCTTCGGCAACCGCCTGACCTTCACCGACGCGGTGGGCTGAGAACCTGTTCACGATCTTCTGGATTAGAGCCAGATGGTGGCAAAAACGACCGAGGAAGCGGAGTTTACGAGTGGTAAATGAGCATTCCGAGGGCGTTTTTAACGCCGTATGGCCGCGAGCCAGGAGATCGTGAACAGGTTCTGAGGCTCAGCGGTGCAGCTGCGGCTCAGGCTGCCCCAGGCGGCGGGCCACATAAAGGTCGATCAGGTAGCGGGCGATGGAGCGCGACATCGGCAGCGGCGGCAGCCGGTCGAGGGGAAACCAGGCGGCGTCCTCGATCTCGTCGGCCTGGGGCACGATCTCGCCGCCGGCGTATTCGGCATGGAAGCCGAGCATCAGCGAATGGGGGAACGGCCAGCTCTGGCTGCCCAGGTACTGCGGGTCGCGCACCTGGATGCCGACCTCCTCCAGCACCTCGCGGGCCACGCACTCCTCCGCCGACTCGCCGGGCTCGACGAAGCCGGCCAGGGTGCTGTACATACCGGAGACGAAGCGCGGCGAGCGGGCCAGCAGGATCTCGTCGCCACGGGTGACCAGCACGATCATGCTCGGCGAGATGCGCGCGTAGCTGTCCAGGCCGCACTCGGGGCAGCGCATGCAGCGCTCGCCCGGCACCTGGCGGTTGCGGCTGCCGCAGCGGCCGCAGAAGCGGTGGTTGAGGTCCCAGTTGCCGACCTGCTCGGCGAACGAGAGCATGCGGAAGGTGGGATAGTCGGCCTGCAGCATGAACTGGCGCAGCCCCTGCCAGAAGCAGCCGGGCATGTCCGCCGGGCGGTCCAAAGCCAGCAGCCAGACCGGCTCGCCGTCGAAGTGGCCGAGGCCGTGCTCGGCGATCAGCGGCAGGTCCTGGCGCTTGAGCCATTCGCGGGGGAACAGCACGCCGTTGGCGTCGGCGAGAAACCCCTGCGGGCTGCGCACCAGTGCCCAGCCGCCGGGCTGGCCGTTGTCCAGCGGCGGCTGGGTCTGCCAGCCGGCAGCCATCAGGCGGCTACCGACATGCCAAGAGCCCGGACGCTCTCCTCGGCGAGGTCGAGCACGCTCGGCGTGGTCTCGGGGCGCAGCACGGCGCCACCTTCGAGGTAGTACTCCAGGCTGCTGAGGGCGTCGGCCAGGGTCTCCAGCATCTGCTCGGAAGGCATCTGCAGGGAATCGATCATCTGCGTCTGGATGTAGTCCGCGCACAGGCCGATCAGCCGCGCCGCGCGCTCCTGGTCGAGGAACCAGAGGCCGCCGCGCACCGCCTGCAGGCTGAAGGGCACGTTGGCCAGGTGCAGCTTGTCGCCGGCCGATTCCAGGTAGGAAGTGATCGCCCGCTTGGCCAGGGCCAGGCCGCCACGGGCCTCGTCGACCACCACGATGCGCGCCTCGGCCAGCTGGTGGGCAGCGAACGCCTCGCCCTCGTCGCCCGGCTGCGCCACGCTGGGACGCTGGTTGCGCTGCTCGCCGCGCTCCAGGCTGGCGACCATGCTCTCCACGTACAGCACGGCCTCGGCCAGCTTGTGCAGGTCGCCGCTCTCGGCCCGGTTGTCTTCGCCCCAGCCGGCCACCAGTGGCAGCTGGCCCTGCAGGGCGCTGGCGGCGGAACTCAGGCCGACCATGCCGAGGGTCTTGGCCAGCTTGCCGAGCAGCGCGTGCAGGTTGCCGTAGCTGTCCGGCTGGGCGGTGCCGCGCTCGATCAGGTCGAGCAGGTCCTTGACGCTGGCCAGCTCCTCGCGGATGGCGGTGGACAGCGAACGCAGCACGCCCTGACCGGGGCCGGACAGGCGCTGGTATTCCTCGTCCAGCAGGTGATCGGTGAACGGCAGCGGGGTCAGCCCGAACACCTCGCGCACCGCGCTGGCATGTGGCCCGCGGCTGTCCGCCAGGGCCACCAGGTAGAGCAGTTCCTTGAGCAGGCTGCGCGGCGCCTCGTAGCCGCCGTTGCCGCCCAGGGCCTGTCTGATCTCGCGGTCGAGGCGGGAGAACAGCTGCTTGCGCGCCTTGCGCGGCAGCAGCTGGCCGTCCAGTTGCGACTCGACGGCCGCGGCGCCGATCCAGTACAGGCGCCCTGCCGGCTTGTCGGCGAACAGGCTGTCCAGGCGTCCCAGCGCGCGCAGCATCAGCTTGAGGCCGGCCTGGGGATTGTCCTCGCGGATGAAGCCGAGCAGGCCGACCTGGAACATGTGGCGCAGGCGCCGCGCGTCGGCGGCGCTGACCGCCCCGCCCGGCGTGCCGGCGGGGCGCGGCTGGTCGAGGCGCACGCTGAAGAAGAAGCTTTCCGGCAACGGCGGCTGGGCGCCGGCCTGGCGCAGGTCGTTGATCGCCGGCAGCAGCAGCTCCGGCATTTCCTGGCGGTGGGCATCGACGTTTTCCAGGTAGCGGCGCAGCACGTAGAGCGCGTTGCTCAGGGCGGACAGCTGGCCGTCGCGCTCCTCGCCCGCGCCGGTGGGGATGTCCGTCGCCTGTTGCAGCACTTCCTGGGCCAGCAGCTCGGCACCGGCCAGCTCGATCAGGTTGAGGGTGCCGCGCACCTGTTGCAGGTTTTCCACGGCCTGCTGCAGCAGGCTGCCGTTGTTGCGTTCGGCGATGAACTGCTCGAGGCTCTGTTCGGTCTCTTCCATGGTGGTGAACAGTTCGTCACGCACCAGACTCAGGGATGTCGCTCCAGTGACCATGGGTCTGCTGAACCTCTTCTAGGCTAGGTCAGTCCGCGAATTCCGGCTTCTGCTTGCTCATGTGCGCGGCCATGGCCACGCGCAGGTCTGCGGATTGCAGCATGGCGCCGTTCCAGTTGGCGACGTATTCCAGGCCGTCGTCGACCCGGTGATCACGCATGTAGCGAATCATGTGCTTGGTGCCACGGATGGCGATCGGCGACTTGGCGGCAATCTCGCGGGCGATCTCGAACACGCCTTCCAGCAGCTCTTCCTGGCTGGCGTAGGTGCGGTTGACCAGGTTGATGCGCAGGGCCTCGGCGCCGTCGATGGTGCGGCCGGTGAAGGCCAGCTCGCGCATCATGCCGTCGCCGATGATGCGTGGCAGGCGCTGCAGGGTGCCGACGTCGGCGGCCATGCCCATGTCGATCTCCTTGATGGAGAACTGGGCGTCGGCGGTGGAGTAGCGCATGTCGCAGGCCGAGATCAGGTCGATGGCGCCGCCCAGGCAGTAGCCCTGGATGGCCGCCAGCACCGGCTTGCGGCAGTTGTCGACGGCGTTGAACGAGCCCTGCAGCTGGAGGATCTTGCGGCGCAGGCCCTCGGCGTTGCGGCCCACGTCCTTGCCCAGCTGGCTGCCGGCCTGGGCCAGCAGCATCAGGTCGATGCCCGAGGAGAAGTGCTTGCCGGCGCCGGACAGCACCACGACGCGGGCCTCGTCGGTGTCGTCGACCCAGCGGAAGATGTCGATGATCTCTTCCCAGAAGTCGGCGTTCATCGCGTTGACCTTCTCGGGGCGATTGATCTGCACATGGGCGATCTTGTCGACGAGTTCGACTCGGAAAGCTTTGTAATCAGGCACGCAGATCATCCTCGAGGGCAAGGCACGCGATGGCGCCATAGATATGTTGTTTTGGAATCAATCGCCCAACTATAACAAGCGTGCAATAAATGTCGATGCTGGCAACTGTGATGGAGAACACGCTAGCAGACCTCAGATGGTTTCTGCCTATGTTCGATAAATAGTTGATATTTTTGGAGCTTGCCACTTCCGACACTCGCTCCGATCAACGAAATTCAGGGCGATTTCAGAGCCGTTGGCCTTCCACCCGATTGCGCCATTGGCGCCAGGTATAGAGGGGAATGCCGACCATCAAGACCAGGAAACCCCAGAAGATCGCCTGCTCGCCGGTGCCGTAGAGCGCCCACATCGAGTAGATGAAGGTGCAGCAGCCGATCCACAGCAGCCGCCCGCGCTCGCGCTCGCCGAAGTCCCCCGGCTGCATCGCTAGCAGGTGCATCAGCGCCGCCGCACAGAACACGTAGGGCACCACGCCGGCCATGGTGCCGAGCAGGATGATCACGTTGAACACCTCGACCAGGTCGCCCTGCCCGTCCACCAGCACCAGCAGGGTCACCAGCACCCCGGACACCAGCAGGCCGTTGGCCGGCACGCCGTAGCGGTTGGTCCTGGCCAGGGCCTCGGGCAGCAGGCCGTCGCGGGCGGTGGCCATGGGAATCTGCCCCTGCAGCAGCACCCAGCCGTTGAGCGCGCCGAGGCAGGCGATCACCGCGCCTCCGGCGATGAAGTAGTAGCCCCAGTCGCCCAGCATCACCCGCGCCGCGTCGGCGAACGGCGCGGTGGAGCGGGCCAGCACCTCCGGCGGCAGCACGCCCTGCACCGCGGTGATCGAGAGGATGTACACGCCGGCGGCCACCAGGGTGCCGCACAGGGTGGCGCGCGGAATGGTGCGGCGCGGGTCGCGCACATGCTCGGCCGGCACGGTGGCCGACTCCAGGCCGATGAACGACCACAGGGTGAGCGCCGCCGTGGTGGCGATGGCCTGCACGTAGCCGCCACCCGGCAGCGCCGTCGGCTCGGGGATGGCCAGATGCTCGGGGTGGAAGTGGAACCAGCCGAGCACGCCGACCAGCACCAGCGGCACCAGCTTGAGCAGGGTCAGCACGTTCTGCACGTAGCCGAAGGCGGTGATGCCGCGCAGGTTGATCAGGGTGCACAGCCAGATCGCGCCGATCGCCGTCGCCACCATCGGCAGCGGTGCGCGCAGCACCGGCAGGAACACCTGCAGGTAGCCGACCAGGGTCACGGCGATGGCGGCGTTGCCGATCCAGGCGGCCTTCCAGTAGGTCCAGGCGCACAGGTAGCCGGCGAAGCCGCCGAAGGCGTCGCGGGTGTAGGCATAGGGCCCGCCCGCCGCCGGGTTGAGCCGCGCCAGGCGGGAGAAGGTCAGGGCCAGCAGCACGGCGCCGGTGCTCGACACCAGCCAGCCGACCAGGCTCAGCCCGCCGTAGGGCGCCAGCGCCGATGGCAGGAGGAAGACGCCGGAACCGACCATGTTGCCGACCACCAGGGCGGTACAGGTCCAGAACCCACCTGCAGTTCGCCCGCCCTTCTGCTGCGCCATGCTCTCCCCCGGATCGAAGCCAGCCCGTGCCTGTATGGCGGCGCAGGGACTATTTGATGCAATCCACGGTATAGCACGCATCCTCGCGCTGCAGGCCGTGGACGTCGGCGTCGAAGCCGGGGAACTGGCTGTCGAAGGTGCGGGCGAACTGCAGGTAGTCGATGATCGAGCGGGTCTCGGCGGTGAAGCGCTCGCCCGGCATGATCAGCGGGATGCCCGGCGGGTACGGTACCAGCATCACCGCGGCGATACGCCCTTCGAGCTGCTCGATGGGCACCGCCTCGACCCCGCCGCGCACCAGCTGGTCGTAGGCGTCGGCCGGCTTGATCGCCACCTCCGGCAGCACGGTGTACATGCGCTTGAGCGCCTTGGCCGTGGCGTTCTCCCGGTAACAGGCATGCAGCTCGTCGCACAGGTCGCGCAGGCCCATGCCGGCGTAGCGCGCGCCGCCCTCGCGGGCGATCGACGGCAGCGCGTCGGCCAGCGGCACATTGGCGTCGTACAGGCGCTTGAATTCCAGCAGTTCGGTGAGCAGGGTGCTCCACTTGCCCTTGGTGATGCCCATGGAGAACAGCACCAGGAAGGAATACAGGCCGGTCTTCTCCACCACCAGGCCGCGCTCCCAGAGGAACTTGCTGACCACCGCCGCGGGAATGCCGGCCTCGGCCAGCCTGCCGTCGGCGCTCAGGCCCGGCATCACCAGGGTCACCTTGATCGGGTCGAGCAGCACATAGTCCTCGGCCACGTCGCCGAAGCCGTGCCAGTCGGCCGCGGGCGCCAGCAGCCAGTCGCCGGTGGCGACAGCGTCGGCGCCATCGGCCTGCTCCGGCTGCCAGATGCTGAACCACCAGTCGTCCGCCGCCAGGTTCTGCCGCAGGTTGGCCAGGGCGCGGCGGAAGCTCAGCGCCTCGTCGAAGGTCTCCTGGATCAGCGAACGCCCGGCCGGGCCCTCCATCATCGCCGAGGCCACGTCCAGCGAGGCGATGATGCCGTACTGCGGCGAGGTGGAGATGTGCATCATGAAGGCTTCGTTGAAGCGGTCGCGGTCCAGCTGGCGCACGCCGCCGTCCTGCACGTGGATCATCGAGGCCTGGCTGAAGGCGGCCAGCAGCTTGTGGGTGGAATGGGTAGTGAACACCAGCGGCGAGTGCTCGTCGCTGTGGGTGCCCATGCCGTAGCGCCCGGCGTAGAACTCGTGGAAGGCGGCGTAGGCGTACCAGGCCTCGTCGAAGTGCAGCACTTCCACCGAGTCTCCCAGGGCCTGCTTGACCATCTCGGCGTTGTAGCAGAGACCGTCGTAGGTGGAGTTGGTGACCACCGCCAGTTTGACCTTGGGTGCACGCCCCTTGGCCAGCGGGCTGGCGTCGATCTTGGCCTGGATCGATTCGCGGCTGAACTCGGAGAGCGGAATCGGCCCGATGATGCCCAGCTCGTTGCGCTCGGGGCACAGGTATAGCGGGATGGCGCCGGTCATGATGATCGAATGCAGGATCGACTTGTGGCAGTTGCGGTCGACCAGTACCAGGTCGTCGCGGCCGACCATGGAGTGCCAGACGATCTTGTTCGCCGTCGAGGTGCCGTTGATCACGAAGAAGGTGTGGTCGGCGCCGAAGTTGCGCGCCGCGCGGGCCTCGGCCTCGGCCAGAGGGCCGGTGTGGTCGAGCAGCGAGCCCAGCTCGGGCACCGACACCGACAGGTCCGAGCGCAGGGTGTTCTCGCCGAAGAACTGGTGGAAGGCCTGCCCCACCGGGCTCTTGCGGTAGGCCACGCCGCCGCCGTGGCCGGGCGTGTGCCAGGAATAGTTGGATTGCGCGGTGTGCTGTACCAGCGCCTTGAAGAACGGCGGCAGCAGGCCGTCCAGGTAATTGTGTGCGGCGCGCGCCACCTGGCGGGCGAGGAAGGACACGGTGTCCTCGTACAGATAAAGGATGCCGCGCAGGTGGTTGAGGTCGGCCATGGCGTCGGCCGGCGCGTTCTCGATGGTCACCTGCTCGCCCAAGGCGAAGATCGGCAGCTGCGGCGCGCGCACCCGGGCGATGCGGATAAGCTCGACCATGTCCTGCAGCAGGCGCTGGTTCTCCCCCGCCCCCTCGGCGGCCACCAGGATGCAGGCCAGGCCGTGGTGGGTCGAGGCGACGATGCGGCCCTCGGCGGAGCTGGCGGTGGAGAGGATGGTGAAGCCGTCCTTGCCCAGTTCTTCGGCAATGGCCCGGACGCGCTCGCCAGCGACGGTGTCGGCCTTGATGTCGCGGTGGACGATGAGGATGGGGAAGTTCAGGTCTTTGTACATTGGAGGTTCCTGAGGGTAGGCGCTCTGCGGCGCCTGATCACCTCAGGGTAGAAGTTCGCCGTGGGCGGCGGAACCCCCTGTGCGGAAGGCTATAAGAAAAGGTCGCAATACGGCAGCTGCAAGCTGCTCAGTATGCGAGCCGAGGCCCCCAGACTTTCCAGTGTTTTTGCTTGGCCATGTCCCCGTTGCGTGTTGCAGTTACAGCTGCTCTGCGGAAACGGCCTGTCTGCAATATCGATAGGAACCTGCAGGTGGGTTAGGTCACAGACCGTAGCTCACGCCGTGACACCACCGGTGGATTGCGCCGGCAAGTGGCTAACCCACCCTACCTGTTGCGCGGTCAAGACCCTCTATCTGAACGCTGTAGCTGCATGCCCCTGGATTCCCGCATGCGCGGGAATGACGAGGTAGGGGGGAGTTTTTTCCGAAACCGTCATCCCCGCGCAGGCGGGGATCCAGAAGGTGTCGGGGAACTACAACGCCCAACGGTGACATAGCCGTTTACCTGTAGCTGGCAGCCTGTCGCTTATGACTGCGCTTCTTCCATCTTGACCCACAGCGACGGGCCGCCGGCGGCCTTCTCGATGATCGCCAGGCGTACCGCATGGGCCGCCAGTTCTTCCTCGGTGGCGCGCAGCACGCGGATCGGCGCGCGGTTCGGGTCGAGCCGGCGGATCGGGCTGGGCAGTATGCGGCCGGAGCCGTCGCCGCCCTCGCCGGCCAGCGACAGGTGGGTCTGGCCACCGGTCATGGTCAGGTAGACGTCGGCCAGGATCTCGGCATCGAGCAGTGCGCCGTGCAGGTCGCGGCCGGAGTTGTCCACGCCGTAGCGCTTGCACAGGGCGTCGAGGTTGTTGCGCTGGCCCGGGTGGCGCTCGCGGGCCATCAGCAGGGTGTCGAGCACCGAGCAGTAGTCGTTGACCTCGCTGCGCTCGCTCTGGCCCAGCAGGGCGAATTCGTTGTTGATGAAGCCGATGTCGAACGCCGCGTTGTGGATGATCAGCTGGGCACCGTTGATGAACTCGAAGAACTCGTCGGCCACGTCCTTGAAACGCGGCTTGTCGGCGACGAATTCGTTGGTGATGCCGTGGACCGCGATCGCGCCTTCGTCGATCTCCCGGTCCGGGTTGAGGTAGACGTGGAAGTGGCGGCCGGTCAGGCGGCGGCCATCCAGTTCGACGCAACCGATTTCGATGATGCGGTGACCGTCGGTCACCGGCATGCCGGTGGTTTCGGTATCCAGCACGACCAGACGAGTACCGGAGAATTGTCCACTCATAGAACCGCAGAACCCCATCAAGAAAAGTGCCTGTGAATGCCGGGCACAATTAGAACCTCGATGGACGCGGATGGCGAGTGGTTTTGCCGGTCGCTCGACGGAGAGTCTGCCGCAGAGGCACGAAGGCCCCGCGGCACGGGATGGTCAGGCGACCGAGGCGGCGCTTTCAGCCGGCGCCTCGACCTTGGCCGGCTGCGCCGTCGCCAGCTTGCTCAGGCGGCGGCGCTCCTGCTCCGGCTTGTACAGGTGCTCGAAGCAGAAGTTGGTGGCCTCGACGTAGCCCTCGGCGGCGCCGCAGTCGAAGCGCTTGCCCTTGAACTTGTAGGCCAGCACGCAGCCCTGCCGGGCCTGCTTCATCAGCGCGTCGGTGATCTGGATCTCGCCGCCCTTGCCCGGTTCGGTCTGCTCGATGAGCTTGAAGATGTCCGGGGTGAGGATGTAGCGGCCGATGATCGCCAGGTTAGACGGCGCGTCCTCGGGCCTGGGTTTCTCCACCATGCGGTCGACCCGGAAGATGTCGTCGCGGATCGCCTCGCCGGCGATGATCCCGTACTTGTGGGTCTCCTCCGGCGGCACCTCCTGAATGGCGACGATGGAGCAGCGGAACTGGTTGTACAGCCTGGCCATCTGGGTCAGCACGCCGTCGCCGCCGGGGTTCAGGCACAGGTCGTCGGCCAGCACCACGGCGAAGGCCTCGTCGCCGATCAGCGGGCGGCCGGTGAGGATGGCGTGGCCGAGGCCCTTCATCTCGATCTGGCGGGTGTAGGAGAAGGTGCATTTGTCGATCAGCCGGCGGATGCCGCGCAGGGCGCTCTCCTTGTCGGTGTTGCTGATCTCGCGCTCCAGCTCGTAGCTGATGTCGAAGTGATCCTCCAGCGAGCGCTTGCCGCGCCCGGTGACCATGGCGATCTGGTGGAGGCCGGCCTCGTACGCTTCCTCGACCGCGTACTGGATCAGCGGGGTGTCCACCACCGGCAGCATTTCCTTGGGCATCGACTTGGTGGCCGGGAGAAAACGGGTGCCGTAGCCCGCGGCGGGAAACAGACATTTCTTGATCATCTTGGTATCACCGATTGATGTGTCAGCATGAACAGCTGACTCGCCCCGCGGCGGCCCGGTTCAAGCTATTTCGCCGGCGGGCGCGTGACGCCCAGGACCACCGCGGCGATGCGCTCGACCGCGTCGTAGCCGGGCTCCAGCAGCTGCTCGCCGAACACGTCCGGGTCCATCTCGCGGTAGCTCCAGACGAAGTCCTGGCCGGCCATGCAGGCCTTGCAGTACTCCAGCAGCGGGTCGCGGCCGCCGACCATGGCGACCCCGGTGTACAGCAGCAGGCTGCCGCCGGGGGCCAGGCGCGGCAGCGCGGCCTCGATGATGCGCAGCGCCAGCTCCGCGCCCAGTTCGCCGCCGCCGTGGCGGTAGGCGCGCTCCTGGGGGTCGAGCATGTACGGCGGGTTGCTGACGATCAGGTCGAACTGGCCGGCGACGCCATCCAGCAGGTCGCTGCGCAGCGCGCGCAGGTTGCCGACGCCGGCCAGCCGGGCGTTGACCTCGGTGTACTCCAGCGCCAGCGGGTTGATGTCCAGGCCGAACACCTCCGCGGCCGGGTTGGCGTGGGCCATCAGCAGCGCACCCGGGCCGGCGCCGCAGCCGATGTCGGCGGCGCGGCGCAGGCTGCCGGCCGGCTGGCGGCGCAGCTGCTGGTCGATGGCCTGGGCGAAGCGGTAGGTGTCCGGGCCGAAGAACACCGCGTCCTGCGCCAGGGTCGGGTAGCGCGCGTGCACGTAGAGTTCGTCGCCGAGGCTCGACCAGCGCACCGCGCTGGCCCAGCCGCCGGGCACTTCGAGCAGCACGTTGGCGCTGTCCATCAGGGCGAACAGCTCCTCGCCGACCGTCTCCCGGCGGAACGGCCGGCTCCAGCCGAACACGCCGGCCAGGTCAGTGGCCCAGGCATTCTCCGGGCGGGCGTTGACCCGCTGGTGGGTCAGCGGGGTGACCGTGGTGAAGCGGTAGGCGCGGGCGTGCAGCGCCTGGCCGAGGCGCAGCAGGTGGCGGTTGAGCCGGCCCATCAGCGATGGCTCGCGGCGAACAGGCGGGTGGCCAGCAGCCCCGCCGGAGTGTGGTGCAGCGCCGGCGCCATCAGCGCGATCAGGCGGCGCGTGCGCTGCCCGGCGGACAGGCCCTCCAGTTCGGCCAGCAGCGCCCGCGCCTCGCTGGCGAAGTCGCCTTGCGCCGGCGCCGCCTCGGCGGGCTGGCGCCGGGGCACGGCGGCGCCCTGCTCCGCCAGCCAGTCACCGGCGATCCAGTCGTGCAGCAGCGCCCGCTCGTAGGGGCTGAACACGCCGAACATGGCCGCCTTCTCGCCGTCGATCAGCTGCCAGAAGTGACTGTCGCGCGGGTCCTGGTGGCGACGGATCCAGCCGCGCGCCTGCAGGGCGGCGAGGAACTCGCCCATGCGCCCCGGCGCGCCGAGCCACTGGTTGACCGTGCGCCCGTCGATGCGGCAATGGTCCGAGTGCACCCGCCCGGCGACCTGGCGCTTGCGTTCGAGCATCGCCAGCAGCTCGCGCTGCAGGTCGAACTCGGCGATGGCCGCCGTGCTGCCCAGGCCGAGGTCGTTGAGGCGGTAGCCGAGGCCGACCCGGCGCAGGAAGCGGGCGCGGTCGCCGACCACCGGCAGATTGTCCCACAGCGCCTGCACCGCGCGCTGTGCGTGGCCGCTGCCGGCGTTGTCGATGGTCACGTGGAGCTGGAAGTAATAGGGGTCGATGCCCAGCTCGCCGAGTTCGTAGGTAGTGATCAGCAGGTGCAGCGGCAACTGCTCGTAGCCCAGGTTGTAGCCGATCAGCTCGGGCAGGTAGCGCTCCGCCAGGTGCCCCAGGGCGAGCTGCTGGGCGCCCTGCACGTAATGCGCGTCGCCCAGGCCGGCGAGGTCGTCGCAGCCGTGCTCGGCCAGCAGCCGGCGGTAGAGCAGCACGTGGTTCTGCGCCGCCTGGCCGCCGCCGAGTTCTTCCACGTAGGTCTGTACCAGCGGCTGCAGGCGCAGCTCGTGCCAATGGGGCAGCACGCCATACAGCCAGGCGCCGTCGACCAGCTTGGTCGGCGCCACGGCGCGGAGGAAGTACAGGGCGTGGGCGCGGCCGCCGAAGTAGCGCCGCGGCTCGCCGTCGCGGCGGTCGCGCAGGTAGTCGGCGTAGGCCTCGGTGGTGCGCTTGGCGCCGGCCCGCACCCAGTCGAGCAGGCGCTGCGGGTCGTCCGGCAGGTCGCAGGGCAGTTGCTCGGCGTGAGCCAGCTGGGTGTCCAGGAAGTCCGCCGCGCGGGTCAGGGTGGCGGGGTCGGCGGGCGTGTGCAGCAGCGCCTGGTAGAGATCGCGCAGCGGATGGCAATCCACCGCGCTCAGCTGACTGCAAGGCGTTGACGCTGTGCTCATGGCCTGTTCCCGGATCGTGGTCTGGTTAAGCTCTCGGATGTCGCGGCGCGGCAAAGATTCAGGCGGATTGAACTTGCCCTCGCGGCCGCCCGTCCCTTGGGAATGCGAGCCACCCTGCCCCCTTGCGCCCCCGGCTTCGGCATCGAGGAAGAATTCCTCCTCGTCGACCGGACCAGCCGCGACGTCTGCGCCGAGCCCCCGCGCGAGCTGATCGAAGCCCTGCGCCAGGCGTTCGGCCCGGGCCTGGCCGAGGAGATGTTCCGCAGCCAGATCGAACTGGTGACACCGGTGCTGCACGACGCTGACGCGGCGCGCGACTGCCTGCTGCTGGGCCGCCGGCGCCTGGCCGAACTGGCCGCGGGCTTCGGCCTCGCCCCCTATGGCGCGGCGTCCCACCCCTTCGCCGACTGGCGCCGGCAGCTGGCCACCGACTCGCCGCACTACCGCCGGCTGTTCGACGACTACCGCGACGTGGCCCAACGCAGCCTGGTGTCAGGGCTGCACGTGCACGTCGGCGTGGCGCCAGAAATCGACCGGGTGCAGGTGATGAACCGGGTGCTGCCGTGGCTGCCGCTGCTGCTGGCCCTGAGCGCCTCGTCGCCGTTCTGGGAGGGCCGGCGGACCGGCCTGCTCAGCTACCGCCGCACCCTGTGCGGGGAATGGCCGCGCATGTGCATCCCCGAGCCGCTGGCCGACGCTGCCGCGCTGGCCGGCTATGTCGAGCGGCTGACGGCCTGCGGCGCGATCCGCAAGGCCGGCGACCTGTGGTGGTTCATCCGCCCCTCGGCGCGCTTCCCCACCCTCGAACTGCGCATCGCCGACGCCTGCCCCCGGGTGGACGACGTGCTGTGCATCGCCGGGCTGTTCCGCGGCCTGGTGGCCTGGGCCAGCGAGACGGGCGACACGCCGGCCGATGGCGCTGGGCGAATATGGCTGGAAGAGAACTACTGGCGCGCCCGGCGCCTGGGCTGTACGGCACGCTTCCTCGACACGGGCGGCGAGGAATGGGCGGCGGGCGACTGGCTGGAACGGCTGAGCGAGCGGATCGGCCCGTGGCGGGACGAAGCGGCATTCGAGCAGGCCCGGCGCATCCTGCGCGACGGCAGCAGCGGCGAGCGCCAGCTGGCGCACTACGAACAGGCCATCGGCGCCGGCCTCGACCCGCGGCAGGCGCTGGCCGGCGTGGTCGATCAGGTGCTGAAGGAAACCTCTGCAGCCTGTGACACGCCGTAGGGTGCGCCGCGCGCACCGCGGGGAACGTTGCGGTGCGCACGGCGCACCCTACGCGCGTCGAGATCAGGCCGCCTCGCGGCCCAGGGACTGCTTGAGGCTGCGCTTGCGCGCCTCCATCTGCTCGCCCAGCTCCTCCAGCTTCTTCGCCCCGAGCAGCTTCCTGGCCTTGGGGAACATGTCCTTTTCCTCTTCCTCGATGTGGTGCTCCAGCAGCTCCTTGAGCACCTTGGCGCGGCCGGCGAAGGTGGTGGTGGACGGGTCGGTCTTCATCAGCTCGGGTAGCACGCGGGCATCCACGGCGCGGTGCTCCTCGGTCGCCTCGGCGGTCATCACCGCCTCGTCCCGGGCGCCGGCCGCCTGATAGGCCGGGTAGAAGATCTGTTCCTCCAGATCGGTGTGCACCGCCAGCTCCATGTGCAGCCGGTGCACCAGGTCCTGGCGGGTCTTCACCGCGCGTTCGGTGGTGGCGACCAGTTTCTCCAGCAGTTGCTTGACCACCTGGTGGTCCTGTTTGAGCAGCTCTACGGCGTTCATCGTTTTCTCCAGGCTAGGGGGACTGCTTCCGCGTCACGGTGTGCGGACATAAGGTCGACTCCCCGCTGCGCCTCGAAGTTCGAGTGATCGGTGCCCGGGCGATTTAGCTGAACTTCACCGCCGCGCGGGGCTTCTACAACCTCGTAACCTGACTGGAGGACCCGCCATGCACAGCCTGAAACGCCTCTCCCTGGGACTGCTCACCGCCACCGCGCTGGTCAGCGCCAACCTGCACGCCGAGAGCAGCGCCGAACAGGGCCAGGTCAGCCCGCGCAACTTCGTCGAGGAAGCCTCGGCCAAGGGCATCGCCGAGATCGAGACCGGCCGGCTCGCCCTGGAGAAAGGCAGCACCGACGATGTCCGCGAATTCGCCCAGACCATGGTCGAGGACCATACCGCCGCCAACGACAAGCTGCGCGCCCTGGCCCAGCAGAAGGACCTCGAGGTGGCCAGCGACGCGGAGCTGATCGCCCAGGCCAAGGCGCTGATCCTCCAGCTGCGCGGCGAAGGCTCGTTCGACAAGGCCTACATGAACAACCAGGTGGCGGCCCACCAGCAGACCATCGAGCTGTTCGAGAAGGCCAGCAACGCCGAGGACGCCGAGGTGGCGGCCTTCGCCAAAGAGATGCTGCCCAAGCTCGAATCGCACCTGAAGATGGCCGAGCAG
>NZ_BPFX01000015.1 GCF_019655855.1 Pseudomonas paralcaligenes
ACATAGTCGGCGAAGACGGTGCCGCCGGTGTCGAGGGTGATGGCGATGCGCGGCGTACCGCCGCTGGTGTCGACCACCACGTTCTCGCTGAAGTTGACGGTGAAGTCGAGGTTCTGGCCGGCGATGTAGGTGCCGTCGGTGGGGACGCTGACGCTGCCGACCATCGGCACCACGCCATCGACCACGATGTTGCTGCGCCCGCCGAGCGAGTCGGCGCCACCCACGGTCGGCAGGGTCAGCACCGCCATGTCGTTGCTGGCGTTGGCCACGACCGCGCCGTTGAGTTGCAGCGCGGCGGTGCTCTGGAAGTCCAGGTCGGCGCTGACGTCACCGGCCTGCACGGTGTATTTGAAGACCAGAGTATTGCTGCCCGAGCCGCTGACGTAGATCGCGTTGCGATCGATCAGGCCGGTTTCCAGCAGCAGGCTCGGGATGCCGCCGCTGGTATCGACGTTGACGACCTGGTCCCAGACCATGTTGACCAGCACTTCGTCGCCAATCTTCACGGTGCGATCCAGGCCCTGGGCGGAAACGCTGGTGACCTTCGGGTTCACCGGGATCACGGTGATCGATATCACATCGGTATCGGTTTTCGCCCCACCGCTGCCGGAGTTGCCGTTGTCGTTGGTCTCGATGGTCAGGCTGGCGCTGCCGAGGAAGTTGCTGGAGGACTTGAAGCTGAGGGTCTGCAGCGCGGCGTTGAGGTTGGCGCGGGTGCCCTCGAACATCAGGGTCGCGTTGTTGGTACCGGTGCCAAGGATGAGGGTGATGCCGCTCAGGCTGCCCAGGCTGAGCGTGCCGTTGGTTGCGGTCAGGGTCACGGTCATCAGGCCATTGCCGGCATCCACGTCGGTGATGGAGATGGCGTTGCCGTTGGCGGTGTTGAAGCCCAGGGCGATGTTCTGCTGCGCGGTCTGCGCCGCCGGCACATTGTTGACCGGGGCATCGTTGACCGCACTGACGTTGAGGGTGACGGTCTTGGTGTCGGTCTGCTCGCCGCCCGAGCCGCTGAAGCCCTTGTCGTTTAGGGTCACGGTCAGGGTCACGCTGGCGGTGGCGTCCTGGGCGGTCTTGAAGGTCACGCCGTTGGCCGCGACGAAGAAGTTGATATCGGCCAGGCTGCCGGACAGGGTCAGCTCGCCGGTATCGGAGCCAGTGACGGTGACACCCATGCCAGTGACCGCGCTCAGGGTGCCGCTTGGCACCGAGAAGGTCGCGGTGACGGTGTTGATGCCGGCATCGACGTCGGTGAAGCTGAAGCCGCTGATCACGCTCGACACATCCTCGGTCACCGTAATGGATGCCGGTGCGGTAATCACTGGGGCGTCGTTCACCGCAGCGACCTGCAGGGTCACGGTGGTGGTGGCGTCGGACACGCTGGTGGTGTTGATGTTGATGGTCAGGGTCACGTCGCCGCTGGCATTGGCCGCCGGGGTATAGACCAGGCGGTTGTTGGCGATGAACAGGTTGATGTTGGCCAGGGTGCCGCTCAGGGTCAGGGCCGTCGCCGTGCCGCCCACGGTCACGCCGCCGGCGCCGATGGCGCTGAGGGTGCCGCTGCCGACCGAGAACGTCGCGACGCCAAGGGTGGTGTCGACATCGCTGAAGGTAATCTGGCCGAGCGCCGTCGGTGTGTCTTCGGTGATCGGCAGCGAGGCCACGGCACTGATGGTTGGCGAATCGTTGACCGCGGTGATGGTGATGTCACGGGTCACGGCAGTCGAGGCAGCGTTGCTGCCATCGGTGACGATGAACTGCACGGTACGGGTGGTGGTGTTCGGGCTGTTCGAGGCGTTGTTGTAGGTAATCGACCGCAGCGCGGCCTCGAACTGTGCCACGGTCGCCTGGTTACCGGCGGAGGTCAGGGTCAGGGTGCCGGTGCCGACCGTCCAGGTGCCGATGATATTGCCCATGGTGAGCCCGTCGTTGACGAAGCTCAGGGTGTCCTGGCTACTGTAGTAGGTGAGCATGCGCGCGCTGGCGCTGAGCGGATTCGGACCGTCCGTGTCGGACAGGGTCAGGGTCGGGTCCACCGCGACCGGGGTGGAGGCGACGTTGTTGCCTTCGCTCCAGGACGCCGCCCCAGCGCTCACGGTGACCACGGGGGCGTCATTGACTGCGGTGACGGTAACGCTGGCGGTGTCGCTGGCCGTGGAAAACGCCGAGGTGCCGCCGGAGGTCGTGGTGTCGACCGTGCTCCCCTGGGTGCCGGTGGTGCGGTCCCAGGCCTTGTAGGTGATGGTCGCGGTTTCGCCGTGGACGCCGTCGGGGACGAAGCGAACCCGATCGGTCGAGCGCAGCACCAGCGCCGCGCTGGTGGAGACCGTGCCGACATCCTGCCAGGTGCTGCCGCTATCGGTGCTGAACTGCCACTTGCCATAGGTGGCGGTCAGGCTGGTGATGGCAACCCCTTGCAGCGCACCGGTATCGACATCGGTGACACCACCGGTCAAGTCACTGACCAGGTTGCCGGCGTTGGCGGTGGAGGTGTCGGTCAATCCGGTCAGGATCGGCGCTACCGGGGTCAACACCGGCGCGTCGTTGACCGAGGTGACAGTCAGGGAGGCCGTGGCGGTGCCGGTGGAGTAGGCGGTGCTGCCACCGTTGGCGGTGGTGTCGGCAACCCCGCGTATACCGTTGACCGAGGCCGTGCCGCTGGTCTGGTCCCAGGCGCGGTAGGTGAAGCCGACGCTCTCGCCGTTGGCACCGTTCGGGATGTAGCGCACGTAGCTGTTGGAAGTCAGCAGCAAGGCGGACGAACTGGACACCGCACCGACGCTGGTCCAGGTGACATTGTCGGTCGAGTATTGCCAGGTGCCACTCCCGCCGGTGTTGGTGATGGCGATGCCGGACACCCCGCCCGAATCCACATCGGCGTAGGTGGCGCCGGCGATGACGGTGGAGACCTGCACGCCAGGGGTGGTGGTGTCTTCGTTGGTGCCGGTGAACACATAGGGGCCACCGGACAGGGTCGGCGCATTGTTCACCGCGACCAGGCTCACCACGCTGGCAACCGACAGCGTGGTCATCGAGACCCCGCCATTGGCGGTGCCGCCGCTATCGCGAACGCTGAACAGGGTCACGGTGCGCGAGGCGCCGGACGGATTCTGGCTGTCGTTGCGATAGGCCAGGCCATCGACGATGCTCTGCGCCACCGCGGTGGAGATACCGGTATTGGTGATGTTGATGGTGGCGACGCTGCCGATCACCGTGACCGAGATGCCCAGGTTGTTGGTCACGGTGGTGGTGCCAAAGCCGTTGGTCAGGTTGACGTCGACGCCGTCGATGACCAGTTTTTCCGAGCTGCCGTTGGCCAGGTTGCTGACCTGGACCTGGATCCGGTTGATGAACTGGCCGGACTCGATGGTGCTGATGCTGGTGCCGCTGAACAGCTGCACGGCCGAGCCACCTTCGGTAAAGGTCGGGCTGGAGCCGGTGGCGGTGAGGGTCGGAGCGTCGTTCACCGGTGTCACGGTCACGGTCGAGGCGATATTGGGTGAGGCAGTGTTGTTGTTGCTGCCGCTATCGGTAATGCCGGTAATGGTGACGACGCGGCTGGCGCTGCCGGGATCTTCGCTGGTATTGCGGTAGCTGATGCCGTCGATCAGTGCGCCCATCTGCGCATTGTCGCGGGTCATGCTGCCGAGCGTGACGGTGGCGGTACCGCCCGACACGCTGACGCTGTAGTTGCCGATACCGGAAAGGCTGCCGCTGTTGCCGTGGTTCAGCGCCACGTCGGTGCCGCCGATGCTGAGGATTTCCGCCGCGCCGTTGCTGACGTTGGTCACGGTCAGGGTCATGCCGCTGAAGGTCTGGCCGCTGTCGTTGGTGGCAGCGGTAACGCCGTTGAACAGATCGACCGCACTGCTGTTTTCGGTGAAGGAGGGGTTGTTGCCGGTGGCGGTCAGACTGGGGGCGAAGGCGGGCAGAACAGGATCTGCAAACCCAATATTGTCGAGGCCGATAAAGAGGTCGGCGGCGCTCGGATCGGTAATGCGGATTTCATCCGCATTCTGGAAAATGGAGGGCGTCAGCCCGTTGGACTGGGTGAAATCCGAGATGAAGTCGGCGCCATCGGTTGCCAATGTGACGCCACCCAGGGAGATGCCATCGCGGAACGCTTCGAATCTGAGCTGAGGATGAGCATCGAAATAGTCGACGACCTTGATGCCCGTAAATGAGAACTCACTTCCGTCCTGGGTGCGTATGACGATGACGGGCGAACCAGTGCCCGACGCATCCCAAATCCCCTCGTCGTCTCCCCCAGTTCCAAAGCCGAACATGCCGCCGACATATTCCCAGTTGTGGCCATTGTTGGTGTTCGTGCCCGAGGTGGCGGCATAGATTTCGATTGTTACGCCAGGGATGTCAGTCGAGTTGGCCTCGCCATCGGTTACCGATGTACCGAGGGCGGCGTCCGAACCCGAGAAATTCAGCGTGCCGGAAAACAACCGGCCGCTAAAGGCATCCTGCGTTGCGGCAGAAAACGGAATGAAGGCTTCTATTGCGCCGGTCGAGGCTTCCAACACCCAGTTTTTCCCGGTGATGCTGCTGCCGGTGGCGTCGGTGGACGCCGCAACGTCGGCCTGGGTGAGTTCCGCAAACCGACTGATAAAGAGCTGTCCTTTGTCCCCTTGGGCTATATCACAGCCATAGAACAGGATGTCGCCATCCTGGCTCAACGTGCTGCCGATGCTCTCCAGGGTGGTGGAATGATCCCCCAGATTGCTGGCATCGAGGGTCAGGCTGCCCAGGGTCAGCTGCCCGAGGATACCGTGGCTGACGAGGTGAATCGCATCGACCCCCGCCCGCCCGCTCAGGTAATCGGCGATCTGCTGCAGCCCATCCTTGCTGCCATCCAGCACCACCACTTCGGTGCCTTCGCTCACTCCGGCGACCAGTTGACGGTAGTCCTGTACGTTGCTGTCGACGAAGACGACTTCGTGGCGCTGGTCGCTGCTGGCGGCTGGAGGAGAAGCCGGAGGCGAGGTGTCGGAGTGGCTGCTGGCGGCATCGGCCTGAGCGGCGGTGTCTGCCAGGGCCGTATCGGCGACCGTGGCGGCGACGGCGCCGTCGAACATCATGCGCGGCTCGAGGGCGCGCAGCCAGGTACGGCCCGCCGGGGCGCTGGGTGTCGGTTTGACGGTGGCTTTGCTTTTCATGGGTGGCTCCCGGCGTTCCTGAAAGGGTGATCGGCCTGCCTGTGCAGGCCGATTTGGCGCATGTACTCGAATCAGTTGCGGGAAGGGAAGACGCCTTCGGTCGCGATCACGAAGTTGGTGCCGAGGAATGGGTTGAGGATGCTGAACGGCTGGCTGCCACCTATCGGCGCAATGGTGACGGTGCCTTGGGGCGTAATGGTTGCCTGCCCGCCGAGCCCGCCCAGGCTGGCTTTGGTCGCGTCCGGAGCGGTGCCGGTGAACAGACCGTTGAACCCCACGGCGGCGGGACCGGCCTTGGCGGTCGTGGCGGAGAGGTAGGTGGTGGCTCCCTGAGCCGGCGGGACCATGGGGTTTGCCGTGGTGGTGGCGACATCGGCGGTGATGGTGAGAGTGCCGTTGCTGGCCTGGCCGGTAAACTGGGCAACTGGTACATGCACCGGCAACTGAGGTGTCGTCAGCGTGACGCTCTGGGTGCCCGCCACTTCACCCTGGACGATCATGTTCAGACCGGGGCCTTGCCCCATGCCCACCGGGCCGCGACCTCGATAGTCGGGCAGGCCGAAGGTGGTCTGGCCGTTGCCGCCGTACATGGTGCCGAGCAACGCGAAAAGCGCGTTGTTCTGTGCAATGGACATCTGCTGGCCCTGGCACATCGCATAGCCACGCGGTGCGAAGTTGAAGCCGACCATTTTGATTTCGCCGAGAAACGGGTCCATGTGTTGCTCCCTGCTGTGATGCCGGCTCTGCCGGCGGATTGTTGTTGGCGTCGAACCTATGGGGTTTCCGGCTGCCGGACATGGAACACCGCCTGCAGCAGGCGGTGTCCATCGTCGTCCGGCCCGATCGGGGTGAGCATGATCCACCACGATGATGCGGCCGGGCTGTGCAAGGTATAGCTGTACTGCGGCAGGTCGACCCCGGCAGGCTGTCGGAATACCGCGTCGTAGCAGCGGTAGCGAGGATTCATGGCCTTGCCCTGGTTCACCTCGACCAGTTCCACCTCGATGCCCGGATGCTCTTCCCAGCTCAGGCGCCAGGTGTGGCCCAGGGCCTGTTGCAGTTCTTCGGGGCTGGGGACGTCGCTCATGCTGTCAGTTTCCGTGTGGCGAGGCGGTGCATTTCCAGGTACGCCGGGTGCTGGCCGGTGATGGCGAAGCCGAAGCGTTCGTAGAGGCGCCGCGCCGGGTTGTCGGGTTCCACATACAAGCGGATCGACTTGCCAGCGGCGTCGGCTTCCCGGGCCAGCTGCGACAGGAGCTGGCCGCCTAGGCCACGCCCGCGCCAGGCCGGCAGCAGCGAGAGGTCCATCAGGTTGTAGGTGCTGGGGCCGCGGAACACGTAGAGACGGCCGATGGGCTCGTCTGCGTGTTGCACAACCGAGAATTCCGCTTCCCGGTAGTGTTCCTGGTAGTGGCGGTGCTGGGCGTCGAACTGCTGGTCGAGGAAGGCATCCTTGTCCGCCTGGGTCCAGGGCAAGGGAGCCATTTCGCCAGCGCGGGTGCTCGCGTAGAGCGCCCGTAGAAATGCCAGGTCGGCATCATCGATGGGGCGGAGGTGCAACTCGGGGACGGCCATGGGGATCGAGCTTCCTTGCAAGCATTCCCCCTTGGGGGGACACCCGTAGTTGGCTTTGTAGGTGAGTTTTGAGCCTAGCCGATGCCGCAGGCAATCCGCCAGCATCCCTTGTGACGGGAGAGGATTTTTCTCAAACAAGTGTATGAATTCGCTGTGGCTGCGAAAGCCGTATCCGCTCCAGCCGTTCGTAGGGCTCGCCTGCCCATCGTGCGATGGCCTGGCGCAGCTCCTCCCCCGCGGACTCCCGCTTGCCCTGGGTGTCACTGTTGAAGCTCATGGCCGGTTGCTTGGCGTCGAAGGCGGCGACGGATTCGAGCCGCTCCCAGTCGATGGCCCGTACGCCCAGCATGGGCGCCAGGCGCGTCCACAGCGCCTCGGGGAGTTCGCGGTAGTTCACCGGTATGCCGCCATGGTGCAGGCACAGCTCCAGGCCGCCCGCGAGCAGGCGGCCGACCATGCGGCAGGTGTAGTCCGGCGCGGACAGGTGCTCGGCATCGTCCCCCGGCGCATCCAGCCCCGTCGGCCCCAGCATGCCGGGCACCCGGTGCAGGCCCGGCTGGCGCAGCTGGGACACGGCGATCTCCAGCGGGTCGCGGTAGAGGAAGAGACGTGGCGTGTTCGGGTAGAGCTGTTGCAGCAGTGGCGCCTCGAAGACGTTCCAGGCGTCCAGCTTGACCAGCAGCCGCTGTTCGTCGCCTCGCCGGCGCTGGCCGAAGGCGGAGAGCAGGGCGGCCACCAGGGCGGGCTGGTGGGGCGCCATGTCCGGATCGGTGCGGTGGGCGCGCAGCAGGCTGTCCAGGGGAGGTGGTTCGGAGAGCACGACGTTGCGCTCCAGGCCGGCGAGCATCCGCGCCATCAGCGTGGAGCCGCAGCGCGACGCGTGGAAGATGAACGCGCCGGGGGCCAGGCCCGGGCTGGCGGCCTGCCAGTCCAGCAGCGCCTGGAGGCCGGTTTCGCGGCGGAAGACCTGGTTGAAGGGCAGGCGCAGGGCCTGGTCCACGTCGTCGCGGAAGAAGGGACGGGTGAGTCGTTGCTCGCCGAACCAGCACCAGTCCACCCGCCATTCGCGGTCGGGTCGCCAGAGGCGGATGGGCAGCCAGCCGTGGAAGTCCTCGCCGGGGTTCATGCTCGCCATTGGTCGCTCCAGGCCTGCCGTCCCTGGCGCATGGCGCCTCGCACTTCCGCCTCGGAGAAGCGCAGCCCCTGTCGTTCGCCCAGTGCCACCACTTCGTGCAGGAAGTCCCGGGTGTCGGTCAGCGACTGCAGCCGTCGCGCCAGCTGTGGGTCACGCTCGACCTGCTGGCGGAAGCGCAGGAAGGCCTGCACCGCCTTGCCTGGTTGCAGCACCGGCGTGGTCGGCAAGCCCTGTTCGATGGCCGCCAGCAGCCAGTCGTTGGGCTCGCAGTCCAGCACCAGGTGGATGCGTTCCGAGGACGAGGGATTGTCCACCCGGTGGGGGCGGGAGAGATCGAGGAACCAGCACTCGCCGGGACGCATGGGAGCCTGCAGGCCGTCGACCAGGAACTCCACGCCCTCGGGGCTCAGCAGCGGCACGTGCAGACGCAGCACGCTGCCGGCCAGGCCGAGGTCCGGGTCGCGGTGTTCGTGGATGCGCGAGCCGGGGCCGAGGCGCAGCAGGCGCGCGCTGCGGACGGTGGTGTGGAACGCTTCCAGCAGTTCGTGGAAGGCCGCCTCACGTTGCCACCAGCCGGTGCGTACCGGCGCGCCCTGGCCGGGGGCCAGCGGCAGCGGGGCGTCGTCCGCCGCGATCAGGGCGACGCCGCTCCAGTCGCCTTCGTAGTAGCCGGTGTTGAAGTGATGCTGCCAGGCGTCAGGGGCGATCCGCTCCAGCGCCTGCAGCAGGGGTTCCAGGGCGAAGGCGAGGGGCAGTCGCGAGCAGATCGGCAGTGCGTGGGGTTCGAGCATGGAGACTTCCCTGTTTCCCGTGGATGACAACCTTGTCAGAAGCCGCTTTCCCTCACCCCCAGCGCGGCCAGCCGGCGCCAGGCCGCGCCGAGGACGGATTGCCCCGCGCCGTCCAGCACCACCACGCCGCGCAGGGGCTGGGACGGATCGGGTAGCTCGTCCAGCAGGGTCAGGCGCACGCCGTACTGGGCCTGCACCGGTTCCGCCCGGCGCTGGGCGTCGCGGCGTACCGCGATGGGACCCTGGTGGTCGGAGCTGAGCGACTCCAGTTCAAGATAGGCGACGCCGGTGTCGTCCACTTCGTCCAGCCGCACCGCCAGCGCCGGGCGGGCCGGGTCGTCGGCGATGAAGTGGCCCTCGGCGCCGGATTGCACGCGCCACAGGTATTCCTCTCCCAGGTAGCCGCGCAGCCGCAGGCCGGCCGCCTTGACCCGCACCAGCGGATCGGCGGGGCTCAGCCAGCGGCCGGGGGCGAGGGCGGGCAGCAGGTCGCGCACGGTCCCGGCTTCCGGGGCGCGCAGCTGCAGCCGTTCGCGCTGCGCGGCCAGGCCCCGGTATTCGGCCACGGCCTCGGCCAGTTGCTGTTCGAGGATGCCCACGTCGCCGGCCGTCTCGCTGCGCCCGGCCTGGCGGCGCAGTTGCAGCTGCAGGATCTGGATTTCATGGCGGACGATGGCCTGCCGCGCGTCCAGGTCGGGGGACTCCAGTTCCAGCAGCAGGTCGCCCTTGGCCACCGCCTGGCCGTCATGCACGTGCAGCTGTTTCAGGCGCGCGGCCACCGGTGCGTGCAGGGCGCTGGTGCTGGAGGCCTCGAGCATCGCCGGCACTTCCACGCCGCTGCGCCAGGGCAGCGCCAGCACGGCCAGCACCAGCAGCAGGCCGCTCGCGGTCAGCAGCACCTTGGACGGGTTCGCCTGGTCGCGGCGGCTCCACCACTCCTGCCACTCGCGCCAGATCGGCAGGCCGATGAACCAGAGCAGCTCGACCAGCATCAGGAAGATGCCCAGCAGCTTGAAGAACATGTGGTACACCGCCAGGGCGATGCCGAGGAACAGCGCCGCGCGCCACAGCCAGGCGCCGTAGCCCCAGAACAGCAGGCGGCTCTGCATGGCCGGCGTCCAGGGCTCCGGCGCGGGCTCGCCGTAGCCGAACAGGGCCTCGCGCAGGCGCCAGCGGCACAGGGCGAAGGCGCGGTGCTGGAGGTTGTCCACGCCCCACAGGTCGCTGAGCAGGAAGTAACCGTCGAAGCGCATGAACGGGTTGAGGTTGATCGCCAGGGTGGTGATCCAGGTGGCGCTGGCCAGCATGAAGGTGGCGGTGCGCAGCGGCCCGTCCGGCAATAGCGACCAGGCCAGCAACGCGATGCACGCCAGCAGCAGCTCGGCGAGCACGCCGCCGGCGCCGATCAGCAGCCGCGAGCGGCGGTCGTTGACGCGCCAGGCGTCGCTGACGTCGGTGTAGAGCATCGGCAGCAGCACCATGAAGGCCAGCCCCATGCTCTGTACCCGGCAGCCGGCGCGCTTGGCCATGTAGGCGTGGCCGAACTCGTGGCACAGCTTGGCGAAGGCCAGGGCGATGCCGAAGGCGATGGCGCCGCCGAGGCTGAACAGGTGGGGGAAGGTCGCGATGAAGCGCTCCCAGTCGCGCGCCACCAGGAACAGGCCGATCACCAGCAGGGTCGGCAGGCCATAGCGCAGCAGCCGCGGGCCGTGGCGTTCGAGCCAGGGCCAGGTACGGTCGAGGAAGGCGTTCGGCCGCCACAGCGGAATGCGGAAGAACAGGTACTGGTGCAGCAGGCTTTTCCAGAAGCCGTGGCGCTGCTGCGCCGCCTTGGCCGCGTAGCTGGCGCGCTGCTCCGCGTCGGCCGCGTCGACCAGGTCGTGGCCGCGCAGGAAGCGCAGCATCTCTTCCAGGTCGGAACCGGTCAGCGGCTGCCCCGGCTCGGTGTTCGCCGCCTGCAGCACCCGCACCGGGTCGCCCAGCTGCCAGTGGCGCAGCAGGCGCATGGCCTCGGCGCCGAGCTTGAAGTAGCGGCCGCGCAGCGGGTCGGCGAGGGTCCATTGCGGCGCGCCATCCAGCGCCGGCGCAGCGCCGGACAGCTGCAGGTCGGCGCGCAGGCCGGGCAGGCGCATCTACAGGCCCAACGTCTGGCGCAGCGCGGCCAGCGGCCGGCGCAGCAGGAACAGGGCCAGCGGCACCCGTTCGCCGTACAGCTTGGCGGTGCCGCGCAGGCCGATGCGCGGCGGCGTCTCGGCGAACTCGGCGTCCAGCCGGTAGGCGAGCTGGCCGCTGCTCAGCGATTGCGCCTCGTAGGCCAGGCGCTGCAGGCGGGCGTCGTGGCGGTGCAGCGGGTCGCTGTCGAGGAACAGGCCGACCTCCGCGCCGGGCTGGAAGTCCAGCGCGTCGGCCACGGCCAGGTCGATGCGCAGTTCGGCATGGTTCGGGTCGGCGATCTCCATCAGCCGCTCGCCGGTCTGCACCGGCCGGCCGATCCAGCGCTGGGCGTCGGCGAACACCGCGATGCCGTCGCGCTCGGCGCGTACCTCGGTACGTGCCAGCAGCTCGCGGGCGTAGTCGCGCTCGGCGCGTTTCTGCTCCGCGCGGGCGGCGAACAGGTCGATGCGCGCGCTGGACTCGGCGTCGCTGAAGGCGCGCTGGGTGTTGGCCTTGAGCTCGGCCTCGGCCACCTGCAGGCTGCGTTCCGCCACGTCGGCCTGGGCGCGGATGGTGGTGGCGTCGAAGCGCAGCAGCACGTCGCCCTTGGCCACCGCCTGGTTGGGCTTGACCAGGAACTCGGCGATCACCCCGTCCACCGGCGCGGCGACCACCTGGCCGTCGCGTGGCACCACCTCGGCGGGCGCCAGCACCGATTGGCGCACCGGCACTAGCAGGAGCAGCAGCGCCGCCGCCGCGACCGCCAGGATGCGCCGCCGCGGCCAGCGCAGGCGCCAGGGCTTGCGCGGCTGCAGGGCGAGCCAGGCGTGGGCGTAGCAGTCGCCGAGCTGGGTCAGCAGGGCCTGCTCGGCGTCGCTCCAGGGCTGCTCGCGGGCGATCCACAGGCCGCCGAAGGGCTGCTGCTGGCGATCCAGCAGGGGCAGCCAGAACACCGAGCCGGCAGACAGCGCCTGCCAGTCGCCACGGGCCTGCTCGTTGAGCGACTCGGCGGCGATCACCTGGGGCTGGGCGGAGCGGCCCTGGTCGTGCAATTGCTGGACGGCGTTCTCGACGAAGGCGACGAAGGGGGAGTGGGGCTCGACGACGCTGATGCCAGTCAGCGACCGCACCCGCCCCGCGATGAGCAGGGCGGCATGGCGGAAGCCGAACAGGCCCTGGGCGTCGTTGACCAGGGCATAGGCCAGGCTGTCGATGTCGGCGGCGGCGCGGGCCTGGCGCTGCAGGGCCAGGAAGCGGGCGAACACCTGTTCGGCCAGGCCCGGCACCTGCGCGGTCATGGCGACTCCGGGAAGCGCGCGCTGCCGCTCATGCCGGCCAGCAGGCCGCTGGCGTTCTCGGGCAGGCTGCCGATCAGCAGCAGGGTCTGGCTGCCTTCGTCGATGCGTGCGCCCTGGCGCTTGACCTCGACCCGCAGGGGCTGGCCGGTCTCGTCGGGGACGAACTCGAAGTGCTCGCCGGGCTTGAGCCGGCCCAGCCAGCTGGACGGGACCAGCAGGTGCACTTCGAGCGTGCGGTTGTCGACGATCTCCAGCAGCGGCGTGCCGCTGGCGACGCTCTCATGCGGCCGCACCCGGCGCTGCACCACGCGGCCGCTGAACGGCGCGGTGACGCTGCAGCGCTTGACCTGCACCTGATAGACCTGGGATTCCGCCGCCGCCTGGGCCTGGCGCGCCTCGGCCAGCGCTACCTCGAAGCGGCCCACCGAGTTGAGCGCGGCCAGCTGCTTCTTGTTGCCCAGCTCTTCACGGGCGGCCCGGGATGCGGCCTGGGCGGCGTTGAGCTGGGCCTGGTAGGCGCTGCAGTCGAAGCGCACCAGCACCTCGCCCTGCTTGAAGTCCTGGCCCTCGGCGAACGGCATGTCGACGATGCGCCCGGCCAGTTCGCTGGACAGCACCGCCTGGTCGCGGGCGCGCAGCACGCCGCGCGCCGAGCGCTCGCCGGCCTGCGGGGCGGCCGTGGGGGCATCGAGGAGCGGGTCGTTTTCGGGCGAGGCGTGGATCGCCTGGGCGCAGAGCAGGCCCAGGATGATGCCGGTGCGGCACAGAGGGTGAGGCATGGTGGCAGTCCCTTGTTCTATGCCCCGCAGTGTACGGAAGAAGCGGGGTTGCGCAAACGTCCCGTTAACGCTCCCCGGGAGGGGGCGCGGGTTGCACCCGCCCTACGATGGTCAGGGTGTGGTCTGTTCGCCGGACCACTGCTGCAGCGCCTTGACCCGGGCCTGGCTGTCGGCCATGGGCTTGGCCAGGGATTCCTCGTAGAAGTCCAGCCAGCTGCGCGAACCGGGCGTCATGCCGGCCAGTTCGCGCATGCCGTTCTTCAGGGCGTTGAGGGTGTGCTGGTAGTTGTGTTCCTGGCCGATCAGGGTGCGCGCCACCATGCGCACGTTGTCCCGGTCCTGCCGGCGCGGTTCCGCGCCCTGTTCCGGCACCGCCTCGGCGGCGGAAGGCGCCACCTGCTGCTGGGCCTGCAGCAGGATGAGCTTCTGCTGGTCCTTGATCTGCTGCTGCAACGGCGCGATCTGCAGTTGCAGCGCGCCGATCTCCTTCTGCAGGGCCTCGACGCTGGCCATGCTCGCCATGGCCGCCTGTTCGTCCGCGTCGGCGCCGCCCGAGGAACCGAGCACGGCCACCAGCACCCAGGCGATGAGGTTGAACAGCAGGGCGCCGGCCAGGCCGAAGATCAGCAGGCGGTTGAGCCTGCCGGCTCTTTCCAGCTGCTCGATGCGCTGGTCGCTGGGGACGTCGGTGCCGGCGGTGTCGCTGTCTTCGTTCATGGTCGCCTGTCCTTGTTCTGTCATGGCGTTGTGCCATTATTGTCCGAAGCCGGGCTATTGCCTAGCCATGGCTCTAGAACGAGGCAATGATCCTGCCCAGCAGTTCCATCGCCCTCTCGCTTTGGGCATCCCAGGGGTGCCCATGGTTCAGCCTGGCGCAATGGCGGAAGCCGCGGGTGGCGGAGAAGATCGGCCCGGGCGCCAAGCTGATGCCCTGGGCCAGTGCCAGCTGGAACAGTTGCAGCGAGTCCACCCGCTCGGGGAATTCGAACCACAGAAAGTAGCCGCCGCCGGGGCGGGTGACCCGGGTTTCCGCCGGGAAGTGGCGGGCGGCCGAGGCCAGCATGGCCGCCTGCTGGGTCTCCAGGGCGATGCGCAGCTTGCGCAGGTGGCGGTCGTAGCCGCCGTGCTGCAGGTAGTCGGCGATGGCGGCCTGAGCCGGCACCGAGGGCGAGATGGTGGTCATCAGCTTGAGCCGGCCGATCTGCTCGGCGAAGCGCCCGCCGGCCACCCAGCCGACCCGGTAGCCCGGCGCCAGGCTCTTGGAGAAGGAGCCGCAGTGCATCACCAGGCCGTCCCGGTCGAGGCTCTTCATCGGCCGCGGCGGGTGCGGCCCGTAGTACAGCTCGGCGTAGACGTCGTCCTCGATCAGCGGCACCTGGCGCTGCTGCAGCAGTTCGTACAGCGCCGCCTTCTTCGCCTCCGAGAGGCTGGCGCCCATGGGGTTCTGCAGGCTGCTCATGAACCAGCAGGCCTTGATCGGTAGTTGCGCCAGGCGCTTGGCCAGCACGTCGAGGTCGATGCCCTCGCGCGGGTGGACCGGGATTTCCACCGCCTTCAGCTCCAGCCGCTCCAGCACCTGCAGGGTGGCGTAGAAGGCCGGCGACTCGATGGCGACCAGGTCGCCGGGGCGGGTCACGGTCTGCAGGCAGAGGTTGAGGGCTTCCAGCGCGCCGTTGGTGATCACCAGTTCCTCCAGCGGCAGGCGCACGCCGGCGACCATGTAGCGCAGGGCGATCTGCCGGCGCAGGTCGGGGTTGCCGCTGGTCATGTCGGCGATCACCGCGTGGCCGGGCATGTCGCGCAGGGCGTGGGCCATGGAGCGGGCCAGGCGCGGCAGGGGGAACAGGTCCGGGCTGGGGAAGGCCGAGCCGAAGGGCACGGTGTGTGGGTCCTTCAGCGAGCCGAGCACGGAGAACACCAGTTCGCTGACGTCCACCTCGGTGCTGGCGGCGGTGGGCGCGCTGGTTTCCGGCTCGGCCAGCGGCTGGCGCGCCAGCGCGCGGACGAAGTAGCCGGAGCGGGCGCGGGCCTGGATCAGGCCGCGGTCCTCCAGCAGGTAGTAGGCCTGGAACACGGTGGAGGGGCTGACCCCGTAGGTGCGGCTGGCGTGGCGCACCGAGGGCACCCGGTCGCCGGGGGCGAGCATGCCGCTGCGGATCAGCTCGGCGATCTGGTCGGCGAATCGCTCGTAGCGCTTCATCTTGTCCGTGACTGTGGCCAGGGTCGGGCCACAGTCTAAGGGTATCGGCGGCGCGGCGGCCATGCTCAGCGTCCGCGTGGCGCCAGGAAGGTGCTGGCCGAGACCTGGCGCTCGCCGACATCGGCCTGGTTGACCACCTCGAACTCGACCGGCGCCGGGATGCTCGCCAGCGGCTCGCGCAGCAGGACGACGCTCACCGGCACTTCGAGGATCTCGCCGGCGGCCAGGGCCAGGTCGCCGGGGCCGCTCATGGCGAACGGCTGCCCCTCGACCAGGCCCAGGTAGTAGCGCTGCGGGTGCTGGGTCTTGTTGATCACCTTGAGGCGGTAGACGTTCTCGATCTGGCCGGCGGCGTTCTCGCGGTACATGCCGCGGTCCTTGGCCACGTCGAGGGAGACCAGCGAGCGCGCCTGCAGGGCCCAGGCGAAGGCGCCGATCATCAGCACCAGCGCCGCCGCGTAGCCCACCAGGCGCGGGCGCAGCAGGTGGCGCCGGCCGCCCTGCATCTCGCGCTCGGAGCCGTAGCGGATCAGGCCACGGGCGTAGCCCATCTTGTCCATCACGCCGTCGCAGGCGTCGATGCAGGCGGCGCAGCCGATGCAGTCCACCTGCAGGCCGTCGCGGATGTCGATGCCGGTGGGGCAGACCTGCACGCACAGGGTGCAGTCGATGCAGTCGCCCAGGCCCTGGGCCTTGTGGTCGCTCTCCTTCTTGCGCGGGCCGCGATGTTCGCCGCGAGCCGCGTCGTAGGAAACGATCAGGGTGTCCTTGTCGAACATCACGCCCTGGAAGCGCGCGTAGGGGCACATGTACACGCAGACCTTCTCGCGCAGCCAGCCGGCGTTGAGGTAGGTGGCGGTGGTGAAGAACAGCACCCAGAACAGCGCCGCGCCTTCCAGCTGGCCGCTGAACAGCTCCACCGCCAGCGGGCGGATCGGCGTGAAGTAGCCGACGAAGGTCAGCGCGGTCAGCAGGCTCACCGCCAGCCACAGGCCGTGCTTGGCGCCCCGGCGCAGCAGCTTGGCCGGGCCCCAGGGCGCGGCGTCCAGCTTGATGCGCTGGTTGCGCTCGCCCTCGGTGAGCTTTTCCACCCACATGAACACCCAGGTCCACACGCTCTGCGGGCAGCTGTAGCCGCACCAGACGCGGCCGGCGAACACGGTGATGGTGAACAGGCCGAAGGCGCAGATGATCAGCAGCGCCGAGAGCAGGATGAAGTCCTGCGGCCAGAAGGTGGCGCCGAAGATGTAGTAGCGGTGCTCGGCCAGGTTCCACAGCACCGCCTGGCGGCCTTCCCAGTTCAGCCAGGCGGTGCCGAAGAAGATCAGGAACAGCAGGCCGGCGCCGTACAGCCGCAGGTTGCGGAAGCGGCCGCTGAAGCTGCGGGTGTGGATCGGCCCGCCGGCCTGGGAAGGCGTCAGGCGGATGGGCTGGCGGGAGTCGATGGACTCGATGATTTGCGCCGGTATGCGCTCGCTCATGGTGGGCCTCTTCGGGCGGTAATCAGGCTGAGCGAACTGTGCGCGACGGGCTGTTTGGATAACAGACTCAGGTTTTCCAGGAAAAACCGTATCAGATGGCGCCCCCAGCGGGGCGCCACGGGTGGTCAAGGCGTCATGCGGAACACTTCGGGCGCCACCTTGCGGGTGATGGTGGCCTCGATCAGCAGGGTGCGGTGGGCCTTGAAGAACTCGGGGAACTGCGCCTTGGGAATGCGCAGCCCCGCCACGCTGGTGCTGGGCACCGCCAGGTAGCCGACCGGATGGTTCTTGCCCGGGTTGTAGGTCGGGCTGGCCAGCAGGCTGATGTACAGCTCCTGCATGGCGAAGTCGCGCTGGGCCTTGTCCAGTTCCTTGATGTTCAGGTACAGCGCGCGGAAGGCGGTGTTGTCCTTGTAGGGGTGGATGGAGTGGATGAATTTCTTGTACAGCCGCGCGTCGAGGCGGTCCTCCCCGCCCTGCTGGTAGAACTCGACGAAGTAGTCCTTCACCTCGTGGGCGAGGTCGTCGCTGAGGTGGACCACGGTGTTCTGGAAGGCGTCGCTGCGCTGCTGGATGTCCGGGTCGTGCTTGTCGATCTCCTTCTGCCAGGGGAAGGCGCCGTCGCCGTCCGGGTAGTCGCCGTCATCCACCGTCAGGGCGCGCAGGATCAGTTGCCTGGTCAGCGGGTTGCCCGGCGTCTTGTTCAGGGTGATGGTGCTGTGGTTCTCCTTGGCGATCAGGCCGAAGGCGATCGCGCCGTTGCTGGGCGCGAGGACCGGTTCGCCGATGACCTTCTGCTCCTCGTCGAGCCGCACCTGCAGCCTGGCGCAGTTGAGGTTGGCGGTGCTGAAGTAGACCGTGCCGTCCGAGCCATCCGCGTCGACCAGTGCGCCGGTGAAGCCGCCGTAGCCCTTGTTGCCCACCAGCACCGTGGCGAGGATGCGGCCGCGGCCATACCAGGGCGTGGCGGAGAACAGGTCGCGCTCGGCCAGGGCGCAGGTGTAGGGCGACGCCAGCTCCAGGCCCTTGAGGATGTGCGTGCCGGTCTGGAAGTCCGGCTCGTCCCAGCCCTTGAAGGCGCGTCCGATGAAGCTGTGCCCCTTGTGCGCCAGCGGCGAGCCGAAGTTGGCCGGCGCCAGCATCAGGAAGCGCTTGATCGGCACCGTCGAAGGCTTGTGGAAGCGGGTCATCCAGTGGCGCACCACCAGGGCCCCGGTGCTGTGCACCACGATGTTCACCGAGCGCGGCGCGGTCGGCAGCCCGTGCTGCTTCCAGGCGTTCTGCATGGCCTCGGCCAGGTCGGCGAAGGTCACTTCGTTGTGCATGGACATCCAGTCGGCGAGCTTGATCACCACCGGCTTGACGGCGAGGTTGCTGGCGAGGAAGGCCTCCAGCTTCTGGAACGACGAGGGTTCGTCGCTCCAGCCATGGACGATGACGAGAGGTTCTGGCATATGGGGATGCTCCGGGCAGTGGGGGCGGTGCTGCGTACCGGGAGCGTGGCGGCTGAAGGGGGACTGCATGGCAGTCTCGTCGCGATAGCCAGGTGACTCCCTGTCGTGGCGTTGTCGCTATGGAACGGCGCATAGCCCCGTACTTATAGATGTGGGAAGGGCGGCCGGCAAATGTGCCGGGCGGCGCGGCGCTGCCGTTGCGGTTGCCGTCCTGGCAGAAAGCCATCTATACCTGACTGACCGGCCCCGCACGGAGGGCGCGGGTCAGGAGAGTGCGACGCGATGAGTCAGGAGACCGGCGCCGGTGCGGCGCCCATCACTTCGCAACTGCTACGGCTGGTCTGGCCGTTCGTGGCGGTAGTGCTGCTGCAGGCGCTGCTGGCCTGCGGCAGCCTCTACCTGCACTCGGCGATGCGCAGCTACGTGGCCGGCGAGAGCCTGTGGTCCAAGGGCCTCAAGGACGGCATCTACTACCTGGGCCTGTACGCCAGTACCGGTGACGCCGAGTACCTGGCCGGCTACCGCGCGGCCATCGCCGTGCCACTCGGCGACCATGCCTTCCGCGTCGCCCTGGACCGCCCCGACCCGGACCTGGCGGCGGCCCGCGCCGGCATCCTGCAGGGCAGGAACCACCCGGACGACATCGCGGCGATGACCTGGCTGTTCCGCTACTTCCGCGACTACGGCTACATGCGCCGGGCCGTCGAGCAGTGGAAGGTGGGCGACGAGTACGTGCTGCGTCTCACCGCGCTGGCCGACGAGGTGGTGGCGGTGCGCCGGCGCGGCCAGCCCGACGCGGTGCAGGTGCTCGACTGGCGCACCCGCATCGAGGCGATCAACCGCGGCGCCACCCCGGCGGCAGAAGCCTTCTCGCGGATTCTCGGCGAGGCCTCGCGCGCGGTGGTGGTGGCGCTGCTGCTGGCCAACCTGCTCACCGGCACGCTGCTGATCAGCCTGGCCCTGCTGCGCACGCGTCGCCTGCTGATCCTGCGCGAGGAGGCCGACCGCGCCCTGGAGGCGGTCAAGCAGCGCGCGCAGACCATCCTCGCCTCCATCGGCGACGCGGTGATCAGCCTCGACCGCGACGGCCGCATCGCCTACATGAACGCCGCCGCCGAGCAGCTCACCGGCTGCGCCGTGGGTGAGGCCGAGGGATCTCCGTTCGAACGGCTGTTCTCCATCGTCGACGAGCACGCGGTGCCGGGCGAGCGCACGCCGCTGCAGCGCATCCTCGCCGGCGAGCCGGCGGCGGACGGCGACTTCGCCAAGCTGATGGTGCGCCCGGACGGCAGCAAGGTGGCGGTCAACCTGGTCGGCGCGCCGATCCGCGAGCGGGGCCTGGTCAGCGGCATGGTGATGGTGCTGCACGACATGACCCGCGAGCGCCAGTTCGTCGCCAGCCTCTCCTGGCAGGCCAGTCACGATGCGTTGACCGGCCTGGCCAACCGCCGCGAGTTCGAATACCGCCTGGCCCAGCTGCTGGCGCGCATGCTGCGCCAGCCGGGGCGCCACGCGCTGATGTTCATCGATCTGGACCAGTTCAAGCTGGTCAACGACACCTGCGGCCACGCCGCCGGCGACGAACTGCTGCGCCAGGTCTGCCAGCAGCTGCAGCAGCACCTGCGCGAGGGCGACACCCTGGCGCGCCTGGGCGGCGACGAGTTCGGCGTGATCCTCGAGAACTGCCCGCCGGACGCCGCCCTGCGGGTCGCCGAGTCGCTACGCCGGGCGGTGCAGGACCTGCGCTTCGCCTGGGGCGGGCGGCCGTTCTCGGTCAGCGCCAGCATCGGCCTGGTGCAGGTGCCGCCGGGGCAGACCAGCCTGGCGGAACTGCTGCGCACCGCCGACGTGGCCTGCTATGCGGCCAAGGAGCGCGGTCGCAACCGGGTGTACGCCTCGCAGCCGGACGACTCCGAGCTGTCCCTGCGGGTCGGCGAGATGAGCTGGGTGCAGCGCATCCACGCGGCGCTGGCCGAGCAGCGCTTCCGCCTGTTCGGCCAGCCGATCGTGCCGCTGCAGGGCGGCGGGCACGGCGGTCATATGGAAATCCTCCTGCGCCTGCAGGACGAGGAGGGCGCGCTGGTCAGCCCGGCGGCGTTCATCCCGGCGGCCGAGCGCTACGGGCTGATGCCGCAGATCGACCGCTGGGTGGTGGCCGGCACCCTGGAGGCGATGGCGCGCTTCCACGCCGAGCACCCGCAGGCGCCGCTGCTGCACTGCGCCATCAACCTGTCCGGCGCCAGCATCGGCGACCACGAATTCCTCGCCTTCATCCGCGACTGCCTGGCCAGCCAGCCGGTGGCGCCGGAGAGCATCTGCTTCGAGATCACCGAGACCGCCGCCATCGCCAACCTGGCGGACGCCACCCACTTCATCGACGAACTGAAAGCGCTGGGCTGCCGCTTCTCGCTGGACGACTTCTGCGCCGGCATGTCCTCGTTCATGTACCTGCGCCACCTGCCGGTGGACTACCTGAAGATCGACGGCAGCTTCGTGCGCAACCTGCTGGACGACCCCATCGACCGGGCCATGGTGGAGATGATCAACCAGATCGGCCACGTCATGGGCAAACGCACCATCGCCGAGTTCGTCGAGAACGGCGAAGTGCTCGAAGCCCTGCGTGCCATGGGCCTGGACTACGCCCAGGGTTACCACATCGGCAAGCCGCAGCCGCTCGGCGAACTGCTGGCCTCGGCCTGGCCGCTGCCCGGACTGGCAGCCGTCTGAACCGCCATGGCAAGAAATCGTTACGGGGTGGCGGGCGTGGGTGCCGCTGTTCCACCCGGCCTGTGGGGTGTAAGGAAAACTTGCCGCGCGGAGCGGCGGGAGCGGGCGTCCAGGCCTTGCGGGCACCTTGTCCGGGCCCGGCCCAGGGGTTGTGATGAGGGCAGTCCAACGCGCCGCCGACCGAGGCGGGCGCTTGCCCCACAACAACAATCAAGGAGGCCGGATGAACGCCGTGGCCAAGATCGAACAGCACAACCCCATCGGAACCGACGGTTTCGAATTCGTCGAATTCACCGCGCCCAACGCCGAGGGCATCGAGCAGCTGCGCCAGCTGTTCACCGCCATGGGCTTCACCGAAACGGCCAGGCACCGCTCCAAGCAGGTGTGGCTGTTCCAGCAGAACGACATCAACTTCGTCCTCAACGGCAGCCCCACCGGCCACGTCCGCGCCTTCGGCGAGAAGCACGGGCCGAGCGCCTGCGCCATGGCCTTCCGGGTGAAGAACGCGGCCCAGGCCGCCGCCTACGTGAAAGAGCAGGGCGCCACCCTGGTCGGCAGCCACGCCAACTTCGGCGAGCTGAACATCCCCTGCGTGGAAGGCATCGGCGGCTCGCTGCTGTACCTGGTCGACCGCTACGGCGACAAGACCATCTACGACGTGGACTTCGAGTACATCGAGGGCCGCAAGCCGGGCGACAACGCCGTCGGCCTGCAGCAGATCGACCACCTGACCCATAACGTTAAGCGCGGGCAGATGGACGTCTGGTCCGGCTTCTACGAGCGCATCGCCAACTTCCGCGAGATTCGCTACTTCGACATCGAGGGCAAGCTCACCGGCCTGTTCTCCCGCGCCATGACCGCGCCGTGCGGCAAGATCCGCATCCCGATCAACGAGTCGGCCGACGACAAGTCGCAGATCGAGGAATTCATCCGCGAATACCACGGCGAGGGCATCCAGCACATCGCCATGAGCACCGACGACATCTACGAGACGGTGCGTCAGTTGCGCGCCAACGGCGTGGACTTCATGACCACCCCGGACACCTACTACGAGAAGGTCGACCAGCGCGTGGCCGGCCACGGCGAGCCGCTGGCCCAGCTGCGCGAGCTGAACCTGCTGATCGACGGCGCCCCCGGCGACGACGGCATCCTGCTGCAGATCTTCACCAACACGGTGATCGGCCCGATCTTCTTCGAGATCATCCAGCGCAAGGGCAACCAGGGCTTCGGCGAAGGCAACTTCAAGGCGCTGTTCGAATCCATCGAGGAAGACCAGCTGCGCCGCGGCGTGATCAAGGCCGACGAATGATGAGCACTGTCCGTAGGGTGCGCTGTGCGCACCGGCAATTCCTCGTTACGTGGTGCGCACGGCCTGGGCGGCCCTGCGACACCCTGCAGGGAGCCTGCCCATGAGCCGCAAATGGATCAGCTTCCCCCTGCGCGAGGGCGAGCACTCGCGCCAGGCCCACTGCGATTTCCCCGAAGGCACCTACGAGCGTGAAATGGGCCGCGAGGGCTTCTTCGGCCCGGTGACCCACCTGCACCACAAGCACCCGCCCACCGGCTGGATCGATTGGGAAGGGCCGCTGCGCCCGCACGCCTTCGACTTCAACAAGATTTCCAGCGAGCGCGACTGCCCGCTGGAGGCGCCGCTGACCCTGCACAACGCCGACGTCAAGCTGCGCGTGTGGAAGACCCACGGCGCCATGCGCCACCTGGTGCGCAACGGCGACGGTGACGAGCTGCTGTTCGTCCACGACGGGGCGGGGCACTTCTATTGCGACTTCGGCCACCTGGAATACCGCGACGGCGACTACCTGGTGATCCCGCGTGGCACCGCCTGGCGCATCGAACCGAGCGCGCCCAGCCACTTCCTGCTGATCGAGAACACCGACGGCGCCTACCAACTGCCGGACAAGGGCCTGCTCGGCCCGCAGGCGATCTTCGACCCGGCGGTGCTCGACCACCCGCGCCTCGACGACGCCTTCAAGGCCCAGCAGGACGAAAGCACCTGGCAGATCCGCATCAAGCGGTGCAACCAGATCAGCACAGTGACCTACCCGTTCAACCCGCTGGACGCGGTGGGCTGGCACGGCGACAACACCGTGGTGCGCCTGAACTGGCGCGACATCCGCCCGCTGATGAGCCACCGCTACCACCTGCCGCCATCGGCCCACACCACCTTCGTCGCCAACGGCTTCGTGGTCTGCACCTTCACGCCGCGGCCGGTGGAGTCCGATCCGGGTGCGCTCAAGGTGCCGTTCTTCCACAACAACGACGACTACGACGAAGTGCTGTTCTACCACCGGGGCAACTTCTTCAGCCGCGACAACATCGAGGCCGGCATGGTCACGCTGCACCCCTGCGGCTTCCCCCACGGCCCGCACCCCAAGGCGCTGAAGAAGGCCCAGGAGGACCCGGCCACCTTCGCCGAGGAAGTGGCGGTGATGATTGACACCCGCCGTGCCCTGGAAGTGGCCGAAGCCGCCGCCGCGGTGGACGTCCCCGAATATGTGAACTCCTGGCGTGCGCCGGGCACACAGAGTTAGGACATACACCGATAGCTCCCTCTCCCTCCGGGAGAGGGTTGGGGCGGCCCGCGTAGGGTGAGGGTGCTACAGGCAGCTCGGAGCTACCTGGGAACCCCTCTTCCCCTGGCTCCTCTCCCAATAGGAGAGGGGAGAACCAACCAATTCGAGGTAACTCATGAAACTCGCATCACTGAACCTGGGCCGCGACGGCGAACTGGTGGTCGTTTCCCGCGACCTGTCCCGCGCCGTCAAGGTGCCGCAGATCGCCGCCACCCTGCAGGCCGCGCTGGACGACTGGGAGGTCAAGCGCCCGCTGCTGGAGTCGGTGTATCAGCGCCTCAACGATGGGCTGATCGACGAGGCTTTTTTCTTCGACCAGGCCGACTGCCACAGCCCGTTGCCACGCGCCTACCACTGGGCCGACGGCAGCGCCTACGTCAACCACGTGGAACTGGTGCGCAAGGCGCGCGGCGCGGAAATGCCCGAGTCGTTCTGGCACGACCCGCTGATGTACCAGGGCGGGGCGGACAGCTTCATCCCGCCGCACGCCCCGATCTGCCTGGCCGATGAGGCCTGGGGCATCGACCTGGAAGCGGAGATCGCGGTGATCACCGACGACGTGCCCATGGGCGCCACGGCGGCGGAAGCGGCCGGCCACATCCAGCTGCTGATGCTGGTCAACGACGTGTCCCTGCGCAACCTGATCCCGGGCGAACTGGCCAAGGGCTTCGGCTTCTACCAGAGCAAGCCGTCGTCGAGCTTCTCGCCGGTGGCGCTGACGCCGGACGAACTGGGCGAGGCGTGGAAGGACGGCAAGGTCCACCGTCCGCTGATCTCGCACATCAACGGCGCGCTGTTCGGCCGCCCGGATGCCGGTGTGGATATGACCTTCAACTTCCCCACCCTGGTGGCCCACGCCGCCAGGACCCGCCCGCTGGGCGCCGGCACCATCATCGGCTCGGGCACGGTATCCAACTACGACCGCAGCGCCGGCTCCTCCTGCCTGGCGGAAAAGCGCATGCTGGAAATCGTCGAGCACGGCGAGGCCAGGACCCCGTTTCTCAAGTTCGGCGACCGGGTGCGCATCGAAATGCTCGACGCCGCCGGCCAGAGCCTGTTCGGCGCCATCGACCAGGTGGTGGAGCGGTATGAGCAGTGAGCTGACGCTCTACTCCTACTGGCGCTCCAGCGCCGCCTACCGGGTGCGCATCGCCCTGGGCCTCAAGGGCCTGGCCTATCGCCAGGTGCCGGTGCACCTGGTCAAGGACGGCGGCCAGCAACACGCCGACGAATACCGAGCGCTCAACCCGCAGGAGCTGGTGCCGCTGCTGGTGGACGACGCCAACGGCGGGGTGCGCATCGCCCAGTCGCTGGCCATCCTCGAATACCTGGACGAAGTCTTCCCGGTCCCGTCCCTGCTGCCGGCCGACCCGGCCCAGCGCGCCCAGGTGCGCGCCCTGGCCCTGCACATCGCCTGCGATATTCATCCGTTGAACAACCTACGGGTGCTGCAGTACCTCAGTGCTGAGTTGGGTGCTTCGGATGAGGCGAAGAATGTCTGGTATCGGCATTGGGTGGAGAAGGGGTTGGCGGCGGTGGAAGAAGGGCTGGCTGTTCTCAAAGGTGGCCTGTCGCTGGGCAACCGGCCGGGCTATCTGGAAGCTTGCGTGATTCCGCAGCTGTACAACGCGCGGCGTTTCTCCTGCGATCTGCAGGGCCTGCCGCGGCTGCTGGAGATGGAGGGGCGCTGCCTGGCGCTGGATGCCTTCAAGGCTGCAGCGCCAGAGGCGCAGTCTGATGCGGTACTTTGAGGTTTCGTACAGCAAAATGCCCGGCAAGGCCGGGCATTTTTGTTTGGGTGCTCGCTATGAGATGACAGGCAGAGAGCGGCCGATTCTGTTGAAAAAGTCGGTTTCTGAGAGAGCTGCTTTTCGGCAGCTCAAAATCGCTCAATTTTGACGTTGCTACGTAAAAAACCAAGGCAGTTCCGACTTCTGAGCGAACCAGATTTCAACGTCGACCACGCTCTTTCGTAAGCAAAATCGCGGCGGGACTTTTTAACGGAATCGGCCAGAAGTGGACATTCCTGAGTTAGCCCGGCGCTGGTATCGGCTTCGACTCAGCGCTTGTTGCTATCGCTGATATATCCACGCGCTGGCAGCACCGTCCCCCGGCTTTCGCCGAAGCCGATGCGTGCTGCACCGGGCCGCTCGCACCAGCCTCGAAGCAGTACCGTGTCGCCGTCGGCCAGGAAGCCACGCTGCTCGCCAGCCCCCACGTCCACCGGCCTCGCGCCCGCGTGGGCCAGTTCGATCAGCGCCCCGGCTTCGCCCGGCCCCGGTCCGGAAATGGTGCCGCTGCCCAGCAGGTCGCCGGGCTTCAGGGCACAGCCGCCCACGGTGTGGTGCGTCACCATCTGTGCCACGCTCCAATACTGATGACTGAAGCTAGTACCTGACAGGTGCGACGGGCCGCGTCCTTCGCGGCGAGCGCGTTCACTGTGCAGCCACACCTCCAACTGGATGTCGATGGCGCCCGCCGCGCGGTTAGAGGGTGCGTCAAGATACTCCAGCGGTTGCGGGTCGGAGGCTGGGCGCTGCCAGGCGCAGCGATACGGCGCCAGCGCTTCCAGCGTCACTATCCAGGGCGAGATAGTGGTGGCGAAGTTCTTCGCAAGGAAGGGGCCCAGCGGCGCCATTTCCCAGGCCTGGATGTCGCGCGCCGACCAGTCGTTGAGCAGGCAAATGCCGAAGATATGACTTTCCGCCTCGTCCAGGGTGATGGGTTCGCCCTCCACGTTGCCCTGGCCGATCCAGATGCCTACCTCCAGTTCGTAGTCCATGTACGCGCAGGCCTGGTGCACCGGAGCTTGTGCACCCGGCAGCAGCACCTGGCCCATGGGGCGGCGGAACTGCTGCCCACTCACGCCGACCGTGGACACGCGGCCATGGTAGGCAATGGGCATCCAGCGGAAGTTGGGTGACACGTCGCTATCTGGCCGCATCAGGCGTGTGCAATTCACCGCGTGATCCAAGGAGGTGTAGAAATCGGTGTAGTCGCCAATGTGGGCGGGCACCGCGTATTCCACCTCGCTTTGTGGTGCCAGGCAGGCGCGCATTGCTACGGCCTGTGCCGCGCCTTCCTGTAACAGCGCGAACAGCGCATGTCGCAGCGCCCGCCAGGCGGCAGGCCCTAGTGCGAAGAAGTCGTTGAGTGCGGGCTGGGCAGCGGCGCGGGCCGCTTGCAGCGCTATGCCTTCGAGCAGCGATCCGCTGGAAAGGGCTGCCAGGTCGATGACCTGATCACCAATTGCCACTCCGCCGCGAAAGGCTTCCTGGGTGCCGCTTCGGCGGAACACTGCAAAAGGCAGGTTCTGGATCGGGAAATCTGTGCTCGGTGCATTGGCCGACTCGAGCCAGCTCCGGGCGTTGACGTCATGGGTATGGTTCAGTTCCATGATGCTCATGCCACCGTTGCCTGCAATGCGTCGTCGAAGATGGCTACCGCACGGGTCCAGCCAGCGGATGCGCCACGGATCTTGTGTGGGAAGCAACTGATGAAGAAGCCGTCGGCTGGCAGGCTCTCCAGGTTGTGCAATTTCTCGATGTGGCAGTAGCCAATATCGCGCCCCGCCTTATGGCCTTCCCAGATCAGCGATGCGTCCTTGGTTTCGCCGTACTTGTGTGCGGTGTGCACGAAGGGCGCGTCCCAGCTCCAGGCGTCGGTGCCAGTCAATCGCACGCCGCGCTCCAGTAGGTACATGGTGGCTTCATAGCCCATGCCGCAGCCGGCGCTCACGTAGTCGCCTTTGCCGTAACGTGAACCGGCACGGGTGTTGACCACCACGATCTCCAGCGGTTTGAGTTCGTGGCCGATGCGTTGCAACTCGGCCTCGACGTCAGCTGCGGTAACTACATAGCCGTCGGCGAAGTGGCGGAAGTCCAGCTTTACGCCAGGCTGGAAGCACCACTCCAGCGGCACGTCGTGGATAGCAATGGCTGGTTTCTTGTCTCCCAGCGCTTTGTCCATGGTGGAGTGGAAGTGATACGGCGCATCCAGGTGGGTGCCGTTGTGAGTGGAAAGTTGCACCAACTCCACCGCCCAGCCCTCGCCATCGGGTAGGTCCTCCTTCTTCAGACCGGGGAAGAATGGCGCGATCTGCTCGAAGGTATTCTCGTGTGTGAAGTACTCGATCTTCGGTGCGAAGGCCGGTGGATCGGAGAGAACGTCGTTTTCGAGAAAAATGGACAGGTCAACGAATGTTCGAGGCATGGGGTTCTCCTTTCGTGGATCGGTGCATGCAAAACAAGGATCTCGCCTGCTGTCAGCTCAGCAGGCGGTCTGGCCACTTCTGGCGCTGCATCACGCGCCGCTCGCCTTTAGGGGCGAGCCGAGTGCGGCCTGTATCGCAGACTCCAGCGTTCTAGCTGCCAGGTCGCGCACCTCACTTCGAGAGACCGCAGACTCCCTGTCCATCCAGTCGAGTACTGCATGAATTACGAATGCCATCCAAGCGCGAACAGCAATGCGGAGTACGCCGTTGGCCGGCGTCTCAAGGTTGAGTCCGTCTATGAGCCGCTTTGTCTGCTGATCCAGATTGTTGTTGACGATCTCGGCAATGCGGGTATCGGAGCTTCCCGCACCACGAAAGACCGCTCGGTAGACCTTCGGGTGTTGCTCAACGTAGTCCAGATACGCATCGAGGCTCGCACGCAGTCTCTCCGGGCCTGGAAGCCCTGGATTCGGTGTGGTCCGGCTCAGGATGTCCGCGCATCCGCTACGCACGATCTCTGCAAAGAAGTCCCGTTTGTTCGGGAAGTAGTGATAGAGCAGCCCTCGGGAGACACCAGCGAGCTGCGCAATCCGGTCGATCTGCACCTCGTCGAAGGGGTGATCAGCAAAAGCCGCAGCACCGATTTCCAGCAAATGCGCACGACGAGCATCCGGCTCCAGCCTTGATCCGGCAGTGACCTTTGGCTTGGCGGAAGACTTTGGCATTCAGCACTCCTTGTTTGACATGAGTTCAATAGTGGGATTAGGATTTTATTGTACTTGCGTTCAATAAGAAGACAACTGCCATGCACCATTTCTTGAAACGTCTATTCATCACCCTCTGCTTGATCACAGGCTCGACGGGGCTTGCCACCAGGGCCCTAGGGGCTGCGTTCTTCCTTCCGGCTCTGTTCGTGCGGCGCTATTCGACGATGGGGGGGCTCGAGCAAGAGGAGTTCTCGCGTGAGTTGAGCGGCGTGCGTTCCTTTGGGGAAAAAGGCTGGTGCGACTACTGGGACGCGCTGGCCTCTCGCCACGCAGCGGATGCTGAGCGCACTTTGCTCGAACTAGCTGGGCCATCAGTCACGCTTTCATCCTACGACCAAGCGGCATTGGCTCCGCTGTGGCAGGTGCTTGAGCCAGTTCGGCCAGTGGTCGCCGGGCTGCTAACCCAAGAGGTGGGGGCGCAGGGGCAGCAAGGTTTGTCCCTTCAGCAGCGCCAAGCCTTTGCCACTGTGCATTCGCTGATGAAGGCCATTGCTTACTACCAGGTGAGTGCCTTTCCTTGCGCCTCGCCTCGGCGTATGCAGGCCTACCAGAAATCGCGCGAACTGTTTGATCTGCTGATCGAGATATGCGCCCCGGTGCTGGGCGTCAGTGTCGAGCGTATGTCCATATCGACGTGCGGTGAAAATGTAGAGGGCTACCTCGTGCTGCCCTCTGGCAGCGGAGCTTTACCACTGGTGCTGGCCACCAATGGATTGGAAGGCACAGTGCAGGAGCTAGCCCTGCCACTCTTGAAGTGCTGTGACCGCGGCATGGCGGTGTTCGTGATGGAAATGCCTGGGACCTATGCCTACAAGACGCCGATGAGCGGCGAGTCCGAGCAGATCTACCACGGCGTCATCGAACATATGCTGGCGCACCCTCGCATAGATGCGAGCCGCGTCGGCATGCTGGGGGTGAGCTTTGGTGCGTACTGGTCCACCCGCATGGCCCTGGCGAGCGAACGCCTGCGTTGCGTGGTAGCCAACGGCGGGCCCAACTACCGCACCTTCCGACCTGCTGGATCTTTCGGTTCTCCTGAAATCATCGTTCGCGCACTGATTGCCACCACTGGCGCGAAAGGTCTGCACGACGTAGGAGGGAGGCTAGGTGCTCTGTCCCTGCACACGCGCTACAGGGACATCAAGACTCCGCTTCTGCTGATCAATGGTGAAAAGGACACGCTGGTCAGTACTCAGGACTCGATCGACATCTCCACACACGCGCCCAAGGCACTCCTAAAGCTCTACCCCGATGACGACCACTGCGCCATGGCTCACAGCCAGGAATGGGTCGACCTGTCCCTGGAGTGGATGGGCATGCATCTGCAAGTTGATGAAAACCCACCTTCATAACCAGCCCGGAAATCTCCGATTTCCGAGATGAACATTCGTTTGTGCTTAGTGCGCTTGAAGCAAGCGGATGGAGCGCCAATCGCCATCGTAGGGAAGTCATGGCGATCAAAAAAGATCGTCACCAGGATGTGTGAAAGCCAAGCAGTACAACGTTCTTCGATAGTTCAAAACAACAACAAAATGGTCAGACACAATGAAAAGAACTCTACTGGAAACAATTCCAATTGCTCTGGGAGTCGCTCTTGGCAGTGCTGCGCCTGCCTATGCGGTGAACTTCAATATCGGCGAGATCAAGGGGCAACTCGACTCATCGTTGTCAGTCGGTGCCAGTTGGTCCACGGCCAGTCCAGACCGAAAGCTTATCGGTATGTCCAATGGTGGCACGTCCTTTACCCAGACTAGCGACGATGGGCGACTGAACTTCAAGAAGGGCGAGACCTTTTCGAAGATCTTCAAGGGCATCCACGACCTCGAACTGAAGTACGGCGACACCGGAGTGTTCCTGCGCGGCAAGTACTGGTACGACTTCGAGCTGAAGGACGAAGGGCGTATCTGGAAGGATATCGATGACCGCGATCGCAAGGTCGGCGCCAGGTCTTCCGGCGCAGAGCTGCTCGATGCCTTCGTTTATCACAGCTACGACTTGGGGAATATGCCCGGTAGCGTGCGCTTGGGTAAACAGGTGGTCAGCTGGGGTGAAAGCACCCTGATCGGCAACAGTATCAACAGCATCAACCCGATTGATGTATCCGCCTTCCGCCGCCCCGGTGCCGAACTCAAGGAAGGTCTGATTCCGGTAAACATGTTCTACGTCTCGCAGAGCATCACCGACCAGCTGTCCGCCGAGGCCTTCTACCAGTTGGAGTGGGATCAGACAGTAGTCGACAACTGCGGAACCTTCTTCTCGACCTCCGATATCCTGGCCGACGGCTGCAACGACAACTATCACCTATTCGATCCGAGCACTGTCGCCCAGGCTCGGGCTGCGGCAAATGCCGGCCTATTACCGGGCGTTACGGTCGATCAGGAAGGTTTGGTGGTGCCGCGCGGCGGTGATCGTGACGCCAGGGACTCCGGGCAGTGGGGCCTGGCCCTGCGCTGGCTGGGTGATACCACCGAGTACGGCGCCTACTTCATGAACTACCACAGCCGTACGCCCAACCTGAGCGTGCAGAATGCCAGCGCGGCGGACATCACCAATGCGCTGACCATCGCCGGCGGCGCCTTGGCGCAACCGATCCTGCTCGGCCGCGGCAGCTACTTCCTCGAATACCCCGAGGACATCCGCCTGTACGGCCTGAGCTTCGCCACCACGCTGCCCACCGGCACATCCTGGTCGGGGGAGATCAGTTATCGGCCGAACATGCCGCTGCAAACCAATGGCCCGGACCTGACCTCGAAGCTCGCTACCACGGTTGTGGCTGGCTTCAACTCCGGCGGGGCAGCGGGAGCGCTGGCTCAGGCCGGCTTGGTGACGCAGGGCTACCAGCGCAAGGAAGTGACGCAACTGCAAACCACCTTCACCCACTTCTTCGAGGAGGTGCTCGGTGCCAACCGCCTGTCGCTGTTGGGTGAGGTGGGATACACCCGAGTCGGCGCAATGACCGACAAAGTTGGTAACCGCTTTGGTCGTGACCCTACCTTCGGCGTCCCCGAAAGCGCCTTAGCGCGGGAGCGCTACGGCTCACACGGCTTCTTAACCGCTTCTTCATGGGGCTACCGTGCACGCGGGACGCTCGAGTACAGCGATGTATTTGCCGGCATCAATCTCAAGCCCAGCCTGGCTTGGTCCCACGATGTCGAGGGTTACGGCCCGGTGTTCACCGAGGGCAGCAAGGCGGTCAGCATCGGGCTGGATGCCGAGTACCTGAATACCTACACCGTCAGCCTCAGCTACACCAACTTCTTCGGCGGTGACTACAGCGTCCAGAGCGACCGTGATTTCGTCGCCCTGAGTTTCGGTCTGAATTTTTAAATTCCCCGGCATGAGAATCGGTCAAATGAAAAATACAAACACACTGATCATGGTCTTCGGCCTGGGCCTTTCGTTGCTATCCGGCGCGACGCTGGGTGCGGTGCCGGCGGCGGAAGTGGCCAAGCTGGGCACCACACTGACGCCGCTGGGTGGCGAGATGGCGGGCAACGCCGATGGCAGCATACCGGCATGGACCGGTGGCCTGCCGGTTGATGCCGCGCCGGTGTCGGATAACGGCTTTCCTGGAGATCCCTTTGCCGACGAGCAGCCGCTGTTCATCATCACCGCGCAGAATATGGAGCAGTACCGGGACAAGCTGACGCCAGGCTTGATTGCGATGTTCAATCGCTACCCGGATACGTTCAAGATGCCGGTGTTCACCACTCACCGAACTGCCAGCGTGCCCAAGGAGATCGAGGAGAAGGCCAAGATCAGTGCAGCCAGGACGACGCTGCTGGACGGGGGGAACGGCCTGAAGGATTTCACCGATAGCCGTTATTACGCCTTCCCGATTCCCCAGAATGGTCTGGAAGTGATCTGGAACCACATCACCCGATACCGCGGGGGTAACCTCAGGCGCTCGTATGTGCAGGCCGCATTGCAGGCCAATGGCGCCTACAGTCTGGTCAGAATCGAGGATGAGTTGGCGTCCCCGGACTTCATGCCGGATCTGAACCCGAAAAGCGCCGCCAACACACTGCGGTTCGTCAAACAGCTGGTGACTGCCCCCTCACGTCTGGCTGGCAACGTTCTTTTGGTGCAGGACTCCATCGATCAGATCAGTAATCCACGCATGGCCTGGTTGTACAACTCCGGCCAGCGCCGTGTACGCCGCGCTCCTCAGGTTGCCTATGACGGTCCCGGCACTGCTGCCGACGGCCTGCGCACGTCCGACAATACCGACATGTTCAACGGCGCGCCGGATCGTTATGACTGGAGACTGGTTGGAAAGCGGGAAATGTATATTCCCTACAATAACTTCCGTCTGCTCAGCCCGTCATTGAAATATGCAGATTTGCTCACCGTGGGTCATACCAACCAGCAGCACGCGCGTTACGAGTTGCATCGTGTTTGGGAGGTAGAGGCGACGCTGAAGGCTGGTGAGCGGAACATCTATGGCAAGCGCTCATTCTTCGTTGATGAAGACACTTGGGCCATCGTGCTGGCCGATCTGTATGACGGCCGCGGGCAGCTCTGGCGTGTAGCGGAGGCTAAGGCCATGCCCTACTACCACCAGCAGTTTCCTGCATTTGCTTTCGAGGTTCAGTACGACCTGTTGGCTGGTCGTTACTTAGCCACCGGTATGAGTAACGAGGAGAAGAAGTTCATCCAGTTCGGTTTCGATGCAAGAGCTGCTGATTTCACCCCAGCTGCCTTGCGCAATGCCGGCGTTCGCTGAGGTCTTTGCACTTCTATTGGGAGGTGAGCCAGACGGCCGCCTCCTGGTTTGTGATCAGCGCGCGGTTGGCTCCGCCAGCCGTCATGTGAAGTCATGCGTGACAACAAGAGGCTCGAAGCGATGGCAGGTCTGGATAAGCGTGTAGGTAGTTACGAGGAGGCCATGGCTGGTCTCGAAGATGGGATGACGCTGCTTTCTGGTGGCTTCGGCCTATGTGGCATTCCAGAGAATCTGATCGCCGAAATTCATCGTCGCGGTGTGCGCGAGCTGACGGTGGTTTCGAACAACTGCGGTGTAGATGGTTTTGGTCTGGGCGTGCTGCTAGAGGACCGGCAGATTCGTAAGATGATCGCCTCCTATGTCGGTGAGAACGCACTGTTCGAGAAGCAGCTTCTCAGTGGTGAACTCGAAGTTGAGCTGACTCCCCAGGGAAATCTGGCTGAGAAGATGCGCGCCGGTGGAGCGGGCATTCCTGCGTTCTTCACGGCCACTGGTTATGGCACGTCTGTCGCCGACGGTAAGGAAGTGCGTGAGTTCAATGGGCGTAGCTACATCCTTGAATCGGCTATTACCGGCGACTTTGCCATCGTCAAGGGCTGGAAGGCCGACCATTACGGCAACGTGATCTACCGTCATACCGCGCAGAACTTCAATCCGCTGGTGGCAACTGCTGGGCGCATTACCGTGGTCGAGGTAGAGGAAATAGTTGAGCCGGGCGAGCTGGATCCAACGCAGATTCACACGCCAGGTATCTACGTAGACCGCCTCATCTGCGGGCACTTCGAAAAGCGCATCGAGAAGCGCACGACCCGCTCCTGATCACGACCTAGAAAACTTGAGGGAACCAACATGGCTCTGACACGTGAGCAGATGGCCCAGCGCGTGGCCCGCGAACTCAAAGATGGCTACTACGTCAACCTGGGGATCGGTATTCCCACTCTGGTGGCGAACTACGTTCCTGATGGCATGCAGGTGATGTTGCAGTCCGAGAATGGGCTGCTGGGGATGGGCTCTTTCCCTACTGACGACGAAGTCGATGCTGACATGATCAATGCGGGTAAGCAGACAGTCACGGCAGTTAAGGGCGCTTCAATTTTTTCCTCTGCAGAATCCTTCGCGATGATCCGCGGCGGCCATGTCGACCTGACGGTGCTGGGCGCTTTCGAAGTGGATGTGCAGGGCAACATCGCGTCTTGGATGATCCCCGGCAAACTGGTGAAGGGGATGGGGGGAGCAATGGACCTGGTTGCCGGCGCCGACAACATCATTGTCACCATGACCCACGCATCCAAGGATGGAGAATCGAAGCTACTGGACCAGTGCACATTGCCACTCACAGGTGCTGGCTGCATCCGCAAGGTGCTGACTGACCTAGCGTACCTAGAGATCGATAACGGTACTTTCATCCTGCGCGAAACTGCGCCGGGCGTAACCATAGCTGAGGTCGCTGAAAAGACGGCAGGACGGCTCATCGTGCCGGACGACGTGGTTGAAATGCAGTTCTGATTCTTCTGATTTCTGCCCAGGAGTGATCCGCTTGTCTGGCGATAGGAAAGGGCGCGGGCACTTTCTCCATTACCAGGTGTGATCGATTGGTTACTGCGACCACGGAGTTCGTTGTGCAAGAAGTTGTTTTTGTAGCTGCGGCCCGTACAGCTATAGGGAGCCTCCAAGGAGGCTTGGCTGGGATTCCTGCTCATGAGGTCGGAGCAGCAGTCATACGTCGCTTGTTGGAGCAGACAGGTCTACCTGGCACACAGGTGGATGAGGTGATATTTGGACAAGTACTGATGACCAGTGCTGAGCAGAACCCAGCTCATCAGGCTTCAATTTTGGCTGGGTTGCCTCATTCGGTCCCAGCTATGACGCTGAATATGCTCTGTGGCTCTACTCTCGAAGCTATGCGCCTTGGGGTGCAAGCTATCCGCTCTGGAGATGCAGATGTGATCATTGCTGGCGGCCAAGAGAGCATGAGTCTGGCGCCTTACCTTCTTTCTTCGACCTCTACCGATATGCTTTGGGGGCCTGGTAAAGCGCTGGATAGCATGATTCAGGATGGGCTGACTGATGCTCTCAATCATTACCGAACGGCTATTACTGCCGAGAACCTTCTGCTGGAGTACGAGCTCCGTCGTGAGCAGCATGCGGCGATCACGCCAGGTCGTTTTAAGGGTCAGATTACGTCGCCCCCAACTCCTCAACACAAGGGCGATCCGGTTGTCTTTGACACTGATGAGGGCGCGCGTGCTGATACCGCGGCTGAGTCTTTGGCTAAATTGAAACCAACCTTTAGGAATGGCAGTAGTGCCACCTCTGGCAATGTCTCCACTGTCAATGATGGCGCTGCCGCTGTGCTTCTGATGAGTAATTGGGCCTTTCAGTGTTGGCGTGAATCAAGGGCTACGCTAATGCGTGTTTAGATCCGCAGTCATGGGGGCAAACCAAGCTCGCCTCTAAAGCTCCCAGTGCAGGGTTTGGGCACTGTTGAAGGACGTTTGCCTGCTGCACAAAAACGCAGCCTTTGAGCGCGGATGAGAGTTCGCTTTTGGCTGATTCTGTTGAAAAACTCGTTGTGCGACAGAGCGGCGGCTTGCTCGTAGCCTGAAAAATATCTAAATCGAGCGTTGCTACGTGAAATCTAGAGCAGCTCGCCAGCGCATCGACTCAAAATTCAACCTCAGACACGCACTTTCGGCGAAGGAAATCGTCGACGGAGTTTTTCAACAGAATTGGCCGTTAGCAGACATCGATAGTAAGTGTAGGCATGCCCAAAGCGCCCAACTTTGCCAGGTGTTTTTCATGCTCAATCCAACGGCAACTCCGTAGTCCTCTTCACCACGCTCATCGCGATATGCGAGTGCGCCTCCAGCACATGCGGGCGTTGCAGCAGGTGGTCGCGCAGGAAGCGTTCGTAGTCGGCGATGTCCTTGGCCACCACCTTGAGCAGGTAGTCCGAGCCGCCGGCCATGGTGTGGCATTCCAGTACCTGAGGGTAGCCGACCACCGCCTGCTCGAATTCCTCCAGGTTGTTGCGGCCGTGGGCCGACAGCTTGATGTCGACGAACACCGTCATGCCCAGCCCCAGCTTCTTCGGGTTGAGCAGGGCGACCTTGCGTTCGATCAGCCCTTCCTCCTGCATGCGGTGGATGCGCCGCCAGCAGGGCGATTGCGACAGTTCCACCTTCTCGGCGATCTCGGCGGCGGAGAGGTCGGCGTCGTGTTGCAGCAGGCGAAGAATGCGGCGGTCGATGGGGCTCAGCTTTTCCTGCATGATTTTTTCTCTTTATTCGTCATGGAGGGTTCATTCATGCCGAGTATCCCGCTGGGTGCTCGAAAAAAGAAAGAAAAATCCAGAACTACTCGGTCATAGTCTTGCCCATACGACCCGCCGCGGTGATCCCGCGCCAGGGTTCAACGGCGATGCTCAACAGGCACGTCTCGCTCACACAAGAATAAAAGGAGCGCCCCATGTCTCTGGCCGAAATCCGTCTGGACGACAAATACCGTGTAGCCACTGGTCAGCTGTACCTCACCGGCACCCAGGCGCTGACCCGCCTGCCCATGCTGCAGAAGCAGCGCGACGCCGCCTTCGGCCTCAACACCGCCTGCTTCATCTCCGGGTACCGGGGCTCGCCCCTAGGCAACCTGGACAAGAGCCTGTGGGAAGCCAAGCAGTTCCTCCAGGAAAACCACATCCACTTTCAGCCCGGCGTCAACGAGGAGCTGGGCGCCACCGCCGTGTGGGGCAGCCAGCAGGCCAACCTGTTCCCCGGCGCGCGCTACGATGGCGTGTTCGCCATGTGGTACGGCAAGGGCCCGGGCGTCGACCGCTGCGGCGACGTGTTCAAGCATGGCAACTCGGCCGGGGTTGCGGAGAAGGGTGGCGTGCTGGTGCTGGCCGGCGACGACCACGGTTGCAAGTCTTCGACCATCGCCCACCAGAGCGAGCATGCCTTCATTGCCGCGTCGATGCCGGTGCTGAACCCGGCCAACGTCCAGGAAATCCTCGACTACGGCATCATCGGCTGGGAGCTGTCTCGCTACAGCGGCTGCTGGGTGGCGCTGAAGACCATCGCTGAGAACGTCGATTCTTCGGCCGTGGTGGAAGTCGATCCGCTGCGCGTGCAGGTCGAATTACCGACCGACTTCCAGCTGCCGGAAGACGGCGTGCATATCCGCTGGCCGGACCCGCCCCTGGCCCAGGAAAAGCGCCTCAACCAGTACAAGATCTATGCCGCCCGGGCCTTCGCCCTGGCCAACAACCTCGACCAGATCAAGCTGGATTCGCCCAATCCGCGCCTGGGCATCATCACCACCGGCAAGTCCTACCTGGACGTGCGCCAGGCGCTGAACGACCTGGGCCTGGACGACGAGCTGTGTGCCAGGGTCGGCCTGCGTGTGTTGAAGATTGGCATGAGCTGGCCGCTGGAGCCGGTGTCCGTGCACCAGTTCGCCGAGGGCCTGGACGAAATCCTGGTGGTCGAGGAGAAGCGCAGCATCATCGAGGACCAGCTCACCGGCCAGCTGTACAACTGGCCGGTCGGCAAGCGCCCGCGGGTGGTCGGCGAGTTCGACGAGGAGGGCAACTCGCTGCTGCCCAACCTGGCCGAGCTGACCCCGGCGATGATCGCCCGGGTGATCGCCAAGCGCCTGGCGCCGATCTACACCAGCGCCACCATCGACGAGCGCCTGGCCTTCCTCGCCGCCAAGGAAGCCGCGCTGGCCGCGCCCAAGCACGACACCAAGCGCACCCCGCACTTCTGCTCCGGCTGCCCGCACAACAGCTCCACCCAGCTGCCGGAAGGCAGCCGTGCCCTCGGCGGCATCGGCTGCCACTACATGACCCAGTGGATGGACCGCAACACCGACACCTTCACCCAGATGGGCGGCGAGGGCGCCACCTGGATCGGCCAGGCACCGTTCACCGACACCCCGCATGTGTTCCAGAACCTGGGCGACGGCACCTACTTCCACTCCGGCCAGCTGGCCCTGCGCGCGTCCGTCGCGGCGGGCGTCAACATCACCTACAAGATCCTCTACAACGATGCGGTGGCGATGACCGGCGGCCAGCCCATCGACGGCGAGCTGCGCATCGACCAGCTCAGCCAGCAGGTCTATGCCGAGGGTGTGAAGCGCATCGCCCTGGTCTCGGACGAGCCGGACAAGTACCCGACCCGCGCCACCTTCGCGCCCATCGTCAGCTTCCACCACCGTCGCGAGCTGGACGCCGTGCAGCGCGAGCTGCGTGAGTTCAAGGGCGTGTCGGTGATCCTCTACGACCAGACCTGCGCCACCGAGAAGCGTCGCCGGCGCAAGCGCGGCAAGATGGTCGACCCGCAGAAGCGCGCCTTCATCAACCCGGCCGTGTGCGAGGGCTGCGGCGACTGCAGCGTGAAGTCCAACTGCCTCTCCGTGCTGCCGTTGGAGACCGAGCTGGGGCGCAAGCGCGAGATCGACCAGAACGCCTGCAACAAGGACTTCTCCTGCGTCGAAGGCTTCTGCCCGAGCTTCGTCACCGTGCACGGCGGCGCCCTGCGCAAGCCCGAGGCGCTGGGTGCCAAGGCGCTGTTCGTGGCCCTGCCGGAGCCGCGCCAGCCGGACCTGTCGCGGCCCTGGAACATCCTCCTGCCCGGCGTCGGCGGCAGCGGCGTGACCACCGTCGGCGCGCTGTTAGGCATGGCCGCGCACCTGGAAGGCAAGGGCTGCACCGTGCTCGACCAGGCCGGCCTGGCGCAGAAGTTCGGCCCGGTGATCAGCCATATCCGCATCGCCCGCAAACAGGACGATATCTACGCCGTGCGCATCGCCGCCGGCGAGACCGACCTGCTGCTGGCCTGCGACCTGGTGGTGGCGGCCGGCGAGGAATCGCTGGCCAAGCTCAACGACAGGATCGCCAACGCCGTGGTCAACAGCCACGAGGCGCCGACCGCCGAATTCACCCGCAAGCCGGACGCCCAGGTGCCCGGCGCGGCCATGCGCGAGGCGCTGGTGGAGGCGGTGGGCGAGGGCAAGACCCACTTCGTCGACGCCACCCGCCTGGCCACCGCGCTGCTCGGCGATACCATCGCCAGCAACCTGTTCATGCTCGGCTATGCGTACCAGAAGGGGCTGGTGCCGGTGTCCGCCGAGGCCATCGACAAGGCCATCGAGCTCAACGGCGTCGCCATCAAGCTCAACCAGCAGGCGTTCCTCTGGGGCCGCCGCGCCGCCCATGATCTGGCGGCGGTGGAGCAGCTGGCCAGACCGAAGAGCCCCGAGGCACCGCGCTGCGAGAGCCTCGAGGAGATCGTCGCCGACCGCATGGCCCGCCTCACCGCCTACCAGGACGTCGCCTACGCCCAGCGCTACCAGGCCCTGGTGGAGCGCATGCGCCAGGCCGACGGCACCGACCAGGCCCTGAGTCGCGCGGTGGCGCGCTACTACTTCAAGCTGCTGGCGTACAAGGACGAGTACGAGGTGGCGCGGCTGTACAGCGAGCCGGCCTTCCGCCAGCGCCTGGAGGCGCAGTTCGAGGGCGACTACCGCCTGCAGTTCCACCTGGCGCCGAGCTGGCTGGCCAAGCCCGACCCGCGCACCGGCGCGCCGGTCAAGCGCGCCTTCGGGCCCTGGATGCTCAAGGCCTTCGCCGTGCTGGCGCGCTTCAGGTTCCTCCGCGGCAGCGTGCTCGACCCGTTCGGCCACAGCGCCGAGCGCCGGGTGGAGCGCGAGCTGATCGACGAGTACGAGGATCTGATCGAGCTGGTGCTCAAGGAGCTGCGTCCGGACAACTACCGCACCGCGGTGGCCCTGGCCGAGCTGCCGGAGCAGATCCGCGGCTACGGCCACGTCAAGGAGCATGCCGTCGCCAAGGCCCGCGAGCAGGCCACCCAGCTCAAGGCCCGCCTGCTGCTCAGCGAGATTTCCGCCGTCCAGCTGTTCGAACCGGCCGCCTGAAGCCAAGCAACCCGGAAGCCAGTTCCCCCTCTCCTTCCGGGAGAGGGGCCAGGGGTGAGGGTCTCCCAGGCATCTGGGACTCCCTCATCCGGCCTTCGGCCACCTTCTCCCAGGGGGAGAAGGCTATCCGTGCCTACTCAACATCCAACAAGAACCGAGAGTACCCATGCCCGTCTTCACCCATATCGACTTCGACAACCACGAGCAGGTGGTCTTCGGCCACGACCAGGCCAGCGGCCTCAAGGCCATCATCGCCATCCACGACACCACCCTCGGCCCGGCCCTGGGCGGCTGCCGCATGTGGAACTACGCCAACGACGAGGAGGCACTGCGCGACGTGCTGCGCCTGTCCCGCGGCATGACCTACAAGTCCGCGCTGGCGCGCCTGCCGCTGGGCGGCGGCAAGGCGGTGATCATCGGCGACCCGCGTCACGACAAGAGCGAGGCGCTGTTCCAGGCCATGGGCGACTTCGTCGACAGCCTGGGCGGGCGCTATGTCACCGCCGCCGACTCCGGCACCGGGGTGGCCGAGATGCAGATCATGGCCGAGCGCACCCGCCACGTGGCCGGCGCCGGCCAGCGCGAGGCCTTCGGCGGCGGCACCCGCGACGGCGACCCATCGCCGTCCACCGCCTACGGTGTGTTCGTCGGCATCCGCGCCGCCGTGCGCCACCGCCTCGGTCGCGGCGATCTCAAAGGGCTCAAGGTGGCGATCCAGGGCGTCGGCCAGGTCGGCTTCGGCCTGGCCAGGCATCTGAAGGACGCCGGCGCCGAGCTGTGGGTGACCGATATCCATGAGGCCAACCAGCGCCGCGCCGTGGACCAGCTGGATGCCCGCGCGGTGAGCCAGCAGGAGATCTTCGGCCTCGATGTGGACGTGTTCGCCCCCTGTGCCCTGGGCGCGATCATCAACCCGCAGACCCTGGAGGCGCTGCGTGCACCGATCATCGCCGGCGCCGCCAACAACCAGCTGGCCAGCCCGGAGCTGGCCGAGCAGCTGCGTCGCCGCGACTGCCTGTACGCGCCGGACTACGCGATCAACGCCGGCGGCATCATCGACGTGTGCTACGAGCGCACCGGCGGCAGCGCCGCCGAGCTGAAGGCGCACATCGAAGGCATCGAGGCGACCCTGGACGAGATCTTCGCCCGTTCCACGGCCGAAGGTGCCACCACCACGGCGGTGGCCGACCGGATGGCCCGCGAGCGCCTCGGCCGCTAGTGTCTGTTGATGTTTGCTTTAGCTATGTCCCCGTTGGGTGTTGCGCGCCTTGTGGGTGCGGATTTATCCGCGAATTTCGCGGCCAATCGGATGCCGCCCAGCCGCTCCCACAAGAGCAGAGTTGTGCCACCAATAAACGGGTACATAGCTTTTGCTTTACCTCACCCGGTTAGCACCAGGCGCGACGTGGGAGCGGCCTTGGCCGCGATGGCGGCAGGCGGTATAAGCGCTTCGCAGCCAATCGGAATGCCGCCCAGCCGCTCCCACGCCCGCGAAGCGTCAACCGGCCCTGGGCGCGCCGGCAAGCCGGCCGAGGGCCCCGGGTGTATACTCGCCGCGCCCGAGGCCACGGCCGGCGGGCCGCGACCGGCGGATCACGAGTCCGCCGGCCCATTCTTCCAGACAGGTGAACCCATGCCTCGCACTTGCCTCTCTCTCCGCTCGACCTGGAGCGCTCGCTGATGTCCGAACATCTGCATACCGGCCCGCTCAAGCGCGGCCTGAAGAACCGTCATATCCAGTTGATCGCCCTCGGCGGCGCCATCGGCACCGGCCTGTTCCTCGGCTCGGCCGGGGTGATGCAGAGCGCCGGCCCGTCGATGATCCTCGGCTATGCCATCGGCGGCTTCATCGCCTTCCTGATCATGCGCCAGCTCGGCGAGATGATCGTTGAGGAGCCGGTCGCCGGCTCCTTCAGCCACTTCGCCCACAGCTACTGGGGGCCGTTCGCCGGCTTCCTGTCGGGCTGGAACTACTGGGTGCTCTACGTGCTGGTGGGCATGGCCGAGCTGACGGCGGTGGGCAAGTACGTGCAGTACTGGTATCCGGAAATTCCCACCTGGGCCACGGCCGCCGCGTTCTTCGTGCTGATCAACGCGATCAACCTAGTCAACGTGAAGGCCTTCGGCGAGACCGAGTTCTGGTTCGCCATCATCAAGGTGGTGGCGATCATCGGCATGATCCTGCTCGGCGGCTGGCTGCTGTTCAGCGGTGCCGGTGGCGAGCAGGCCAGCGTCAGCAACCTGTGGAGCCACGGCGGCTTCTTCCCCAACGGCGTGTCCGGCCTGGTGATGATGATGGCGATCATCATGTTCAGTTTCGGCGGCCTGGAGCTGGTGGGCATCACCGCCGCCGAGGCCGACCAGCCGAAGAAGGTGATCCCCAAGGCGATCAACCAGGTGGTCTGGCGCATCCTGATCTTCTACATCGGCGCGCTGACCATCCTGCTGTCCCTGCACCCCTGGGACGACCTGGTGAAGACCCTGACCTCCGGCGGCGACGCCTACGCCAGCAGCCCCTTCGTGCAGATCTTCTCGCTGATCGGCGAGGACACCGCCGCCCACGTGCTCAACTTCGTGGTGCTGACCGCCGCGCTGTCGGTCTACAACAGCGGCGTGTACTGCAACAGCCGCATGCTCTACGGCCTGGCCGAGCAGGGCGACGCGCCCAGGGCACTGATGAAGGTCAACGCGCGCGGCGTGCCGGTGCTGGCCATCGCCCTGTCGGCGGCGGTGACCCTGCTCTGCGTGGTGGTCAACTACCTGGCGCCGAAGAGCGCGCTGGAGCTGCTGATGTCGCTGGTGGTGGCGTCCCTGGTGATCAACTGGGCGATGATCAGCCTGGCCCACCTGAAGTTCCGCAAGGCCATGGCCGCCAAGGGCGTGCAGCCGAGCTTCAAGGCCTTCTGGTTCCCCTTCGCCAACTATCTGTGCCTGGCCTTCGTGCTGTTCATCCTCGGCGTGATGCTGATGATCCCGGGCATCCAGGTGTCGGTGTACGCGATCCCGGTATGGCTGCTGCTGCTCTGGGTCTGCTACCGCATCAAGCTGGCGGCCGGCACAGCGCCCGTCGCCAGCCAGGGTTGATCCTGGCGGCATGAAAAAAGCCCAGCTTCGGCCGGGCTTTTTCTTGGCGGGCGTCTCCGCTCTGGAGCTGCGTAGGGCGGGTGAAACCCGCGTGCGGTGGCGCAGGGAAACGCGGGTTTCACCCACCCTACTTCTATTCATCGGGTAGTACCGCTTTGGGCGATCCGACGTCAGGTCTGGAACTGCAGCACCGAGCCCTGCATGCTGCGCGCCACGCTGTCCAGGCGTTGCGCGGCGGCGGCCAGTTCGTCCACCGTCTGGCTGTTCTGCTGCGACATGCGGGCGATCTGCTCGACCCGCTGGGCCACCTCGCTGGAAGCCTTGCTCTGCTCGCCGATGGTGTGGGAAATCTCCTCCACCACCTCGGCCGCGCGCTGGGCGCCGCCGCGAATCTCGCTGATCGACTCGCCGGCCTGGCGCGCCAGGCCCACACCATCGTTCACCCGCGTCACCCCGGCCTGCATGCTACTCACCGCCTGGGCGGTGGTATTGCGGATGCGCTCGATCATGCCGCTGATCTCCTGGGTCGACTGCGCCGTGCGCGCGGCCAGGTTGCGCACCTCGTCGGCGACCACGGCGAAGCCGCGCCCGGCTTCGCCGGCGCGTGCCGCCTCGATGGCCGCGTTGAGCGCCAGCAGGTTGGTCTGTTCGGCGATGCCGTTGATCACCTGGATGATCGAGTGGATTTCCTCGGACGACTGGCCCAGTGCGGTGATGGTGCTGGACGATTCGTTGACTGCCTCGGCGATGCGGCTCATGCCGTCGACCACGCCGAGGATCACCTGGCCGCCACTGCTGGCCAGCTCCTCGGACTGGGACGAGATGGCCTGGGCGTTGCGCGCGTGGTCGGCGATCTGCGCGATGTTGTGGATCATCTGCTCCATGGCGGCGGCCATGCTGGTGGCGTTGTCCGATTCCTCGCGGGCGCTGTGGACGATGCTCTGCGACGCGCCGCTGAGGTGCTGCGCGGTGCTCTGCAACTGCTCGCTGTCGCGGCGGATGGTCTCGATCATCTGCCGCAGGTTGTTCTGCATCTCGGCCAGGGAGCGCTGCAGCTGGCCGGCCTCGTCGTCGCTGTCGATCTGGATGATGCTGCGCAGGTTGCCCTGGGCGATGGCGCGGGCCACGGCGATGGTCTTGCCGAGCGGGCGCAGCACCGCCTTCATCAGGTGGCTGGTGAGCAGGGCGAGCAGCAGGCACACCAGCAGGATGCCGCCGACCAGCAGCCAGGCGGCGTTGCGCGTGGCCGCCTGGCTGTCGGCGCGGACCTGGGCGGCGTGCTGCTCGATCAGTTCGCTGAGCGCCTCGTTCTTCTCTTCCAGCTCGGCGAAGCTCTGCTCGAAGGCGGGCATCTCGGCGCGCGCCGCCTGCGGGTCGCCCAGGGCCAGGCCGACGATGCGCTCGGCCTGGGCGATGTAGGCGTTGAGCGCCGGTTGCGACTGGCCGATGGCCCGGCGGATGTCCTCGCTCAGCGACAGCGCGGCGTTGGCCGCCATGGTGCGCTGGAACCACTGGCTGTGTTCGCGCAGGTCGGCGCGCACCTGCTCGGCCGCCGCCGGGTCGCCGGGCGGGGCGTAGAAGGCGGCCAGCACGTCGGCGCGCAGGGCGTCGTGCATCATGTCGCCTTCCAGGTGGTTGCGCAGGGCGCTGATGCTCAGCTCGCTGCTGGCCAGCACCTCCGCCAGGCGCATCTGCCCCCAGTAGCCGACGCCACCGAGCAGGGCGGCGGCGACCACGCTGATGGCGCCGCAGGCGATCATTTTCTGGCGGATGTTCATGCTGCTGCCTCCGACGGCCGACTGTTCGTCAAGCCTAGTTCAGAGACGGCGGCGGGGGAGTCAGGGCTTTCCTTGCAGCGCGCTGGCCCAGGCCAGCAGCTCCACTGGCTGGCGCTGGTCCCAGATGCGCTGCCAGAGCACCAGCATGTGCTCCGGGTCGCCGCGGCTGAAGGGCAGGCGATCGACCACCGGCAGCGTGTGCCAGCGCCCGTCGCGGTGCTCGGCGAAGACGAAGCGGAACGGATGGAGGCCGGTCATGCCCAGGCGCATGTCGGTGACGATCAGCTCGTCGCCGACCCGGTCGTAGCGCAGCACGCCGTGGGTGAACCACTCCAGCCGCTGGTGCTGCGGCGAGTCACGCAGCACGCCGGCCAGTTCCGCGCCCCGGGGAATGCGTTCGAGCCGCGGCGGGCGCTCGTCGAACCAGCTCACCAGCGCCTCGTGGTAGTCGGCGCCGTCCACCACCGTGACCCGCCAGAGCAGGCTGTTGAACGGCGTCGGCGAGCTGAACAGCACGTCGGACTGGATGCCGCGCTCGGCCAGCACGTCCTGCACCCGCTGCTCGGCCATCCATTTGCCGGCCAGGGTGCTGGCCAGGTAGACGCTGGACAGGCACAGCGCCGAGATGGCCAGCCACTGCGGCCGGTCGCGCAGGCCGCGGACCAGGCCGACGACCACCGCCAGCAGTAGCGGCACGGTGTACAGCGGGTCGATGATGAACACCGAGGACCAGGCCACCGGCGGCGTCTGCAGCGGCCAGAACAGCTGGGTGCCATAGCTGGTGAAGGCGTCCAGCAACGGGTGAGTGATCAGCGCCAGCCAGATGGCCAGGAACAGCCGCCGCGTGGAGTAGGCGGGGTTGGGCCGCAGCCGGCGGACCAGCACGGTGAGCGCCACGGCCAGCAGGCTGAGCACCAGCAGCGAGTGGCTGAAGCCGCGGTGGTAGGTCATGTCGGCCACGGCGTCGCCGTAGTCGATGATCACGTCGAGGTCGGGCAGGGTGCCGAGCATGGCGCCGTAGAGCAGGGCGCGGCGGCCCTGCCAGCGGCCGAGCAGGGCGCCCTGGATGCTGGCGCCGAGCACCGCCTGGGTGAGCGAATCCATGGTGCGTCTCGCGAAGGAAGCAGGCGGCTAACTTAGCGCCGGCCGGCTTCGGCGACAGCCTGGAAATTCCGACGAAAGATTTCAACCGCGCGCGGGGTTACAGTGTCGGTATTGCAAAGCCCCCAGGAGTCCTTCCCATGCACCCCCGCGTTCTCGAAGTCACGGAGCGCCTGATCGAGCGGAGCCGCGCCACCCGCCAGCGCTACCTGGCGATGGTCGCCGCGGCCGCCGAGCAGGGGCCGCAGCGCGGCAAGCTGCAGTGCGCCAACTTCGCCCACGGCGTGGCCGGCTGCAGCGGCGCGGACAAGCAGACCCTGCGCCTGCCCGATGCGGCCAACGTGGCCATCGTCACCGCCTACAACGACATGCTCTCCGCGCACCAGCCCTACGAGCGCTTCCCGCCGCTGATCCGCCAGGCCCTGCACGAGGTCGGCTCGGTCGGCCAGGTGGCCGGCGGGGTGCCGGCCATGTGCGACGGCGTCACCCAGGGCGAACCGGGCATGGAGATCGGCATCGCCAGCCGCGAGACCATCGCCATGGCCACCGCCGTGGCGCTGTCGCACAACATGTTCGACGCCGCCCTGTGCCTGGGCGTGTGCGACAAGATCGTCCCCGGCCTGCTGATCGGCGCGCTGCGCTTCGGCCACCTGCCGACCATCTTCGTGCCGGCCGGGCCGATGCCGTCCGGCCTGTCCAACAAGGAGAAGGCCGAGGTGCGCGAGCGCTACGCCGAGGGCAAGGCCAGCCGCGACGAGCTGCTCGCCTCGGAGATGGCCGCCTACCACAGCCCCGGCACCTGCACCTTCTACGGCACCGCCAACACCAACCAGATGCTGATGGAGGTGATGGGCCTGCACCTGCCCGGCGCCTCCTTCGTCAACCCCGACACCCCGCTGCGCGACGCCCTGACCCGCGAGGCGGCGCAGCAGGTGGTGCGCCTGAGCCGCCAGGGCGGGCAGTACCTGCCGCTGGCCGAGATCATCGACGAGCGCGCGCTGATCAACTCGGTGGTGGCGCTGCACGCCACCGGCGGCTCGACCAACCACACCCTGCACCTGCCAGCCATCGCCCAGGCCGCCGGCATCCAGCTGACCTGGCAGGACATGGCCGAGCTGTCCGAGGTGGTGCCGACCCTGGCCCACGTCTATCCGAACGGCAAGGCCGACATCAACCACTTCCACGCCGCCGGCGGCACCGCCGTGCTGATCCGCGAGCTGCTCGATGCCGGCCTGCTGCATGAGGACGTCGCCACCGTGGCCGGCCCGGGCCTGCGCCGCTATACCCGGGAACCCTTCCTCGGCGAAGGCCGCCTGGTCTGGCGCGAAGGCGCCGTGGCCAGCCTGGACGCCACCATCCTGCGCCCGGTGGCGCAGCCGTTCTCCGCCGAGGGCGGCCTGAGCCTGCTGCAGGGCAACCTCGGCCGCGGGGTGATGAAGCTCTCCGCCGTGGCGCCGGAGCGTCACGTGATCGAGGCACCGGCGCGGGTTTTCCACGACCAGCAGTCGCTGGCCGAGGCCTTCCAGGCTGGCGAGCTGGATTGCGACTTCGTCGCCGTGGTGCGCTTCCAGGGCCCGCGCTGCAACGGCATGCCCGAACTGCACAAGCTCACGCCGTTCCTCGGCGTGCTGCAGGACCGCGGGCACAAGGTGGCGTTGGTCACCGACGGGCGCATGTCCGGTGCCTCCGGCAAGGTGCCGGCGGCCATCCACATCTGCCCCGAGGCCTTCGACGGCGGCCCGCTGGCCAAGGTGCGCGACGGCGACCCGATCCGCATCGACGGCCGCAGCGGTGAGCTGCGGGTACTGGTCGATGCGGCCGAGTGGGAGGCCCGCGAACCGGCCGCGCCGCCGCCGGCGGAGATCGGCTGTGGCCGCGAGCTGTTCGCCTTCATGCGCGCCGCTTTCAGCCCGGCGGAGCAGGGCGCCAGCGCCTTCAGCGCCAGCCTGAGCGCGCTGCGATGAGCGCCGTGGCCGATCTGCTGCTGCCCGAGGGCGTGCAGGGCCACACCCATGCCGACGCCCAGGCCCTGGCCGAGGCGCTGGCCGGGCAGGTGGCCGAGGCCCTGCGCACCGCCGTGGACGAGCGCGGGCGGGCGCTGCTGGTGGTCTCCGGCGGGCGTAGCCCGGTGGCCTTCTTCGAATTCCTGGCGCGCCAGGAACTGCCCTGGGCCAGGGTCCAGGTGAGCCTGGCCGACGAGCGCTGGGTGCCGCCGACCCATGCCGACAGCAACGAGGCGCTGGTGCGCCGCCACCTGCTGCAGGGGCCCGCGGCCCAGGCGACGATGCTCGGCCTGTACCACCCGGCGGAGAGCCTGGAGGAGGCCGCGCGCCTGGCCGAGCAGGCGCTGGCCGGCCTGCCGCCGATCGACGTGCTGGTGCTGGGCATGGGCGACGACGGCCATACCGCCTCGCTGTTCCCGGCCAGCGCCAACCTGCCGGCGGCCCTCGACCCGGCCTGCCCGCGCCGGGTGCTGGCGATGCAGGCGCCGAGCGAGCCCCGCCAGCGCCTGACCCTGACCCTGCCGCCTCTGGCCGGTGCGCACCTGGCGCTGCTGGCCCTCCAGGGCGCCACCAAGCTGGCTACGCTGAACCAGGCGCTGCGCCCGGGGTCGGCGGCAGATATGCCGATCCGCGCGTTCCTGCACGCGCCGTTGCAGGTCCACTGGAGCCCGTAGCCCGGATGCAGTCCGGGGGCATGCGCGCCGCCTCGGAGCCGATGGTGCGCATGGCGCACCCTACGAATCGTATCCGGTGAAAAAATTTTCCGGGGTCTGTCGAATTGCCGGAATGCCGTTCGACCAGGGAGCAGAACCCCATGCCGGGGTGACCCCGGGGCGCCGGCCGGCGCTCCCGCCAAGACGAGGAGAAGGACGATGCGTTTCATGGTGATAGTCAAGGCCACCGCGGATTCGGAAGCCGGTGCGATGCCCAGCGAAGAGCTGCTGGCGGCCATGGGCCGGTACAACGAGGAACTGGTGGCCGCCGGGATCATGAAGGCCGGCGAGGGCCTGCACCCGAGCAGCAAGGGCGTGCGCGTGCGTTTCTCCGGCGACCAGCGCAGCGTGATCGACGGCCCCTTCGCTGAGACCAAGGAGCTGATCGCCGGCTTCTGGCTGTGGGAAGTGGCCTCCCTGGCCGAGTGCATCGAATGGGTCAAGCGCTGCCCCAACCCGATGCCCGGCGAGTCGGATATCGAGATCCGCCAGGTCTTCGAGGCCGAGGACTTCGGCGATGAATTCACCCCCGAGCTGCGCGAGCAGGAAGAACGCCTGCGTGCCCGCATGGCCGGCCAATGAGGAGCGACGAATCATGAAAATCCATGCCTACCTGATCTTCGACGGCCAGTGCGCCGAGGCCTTCCGCTTCTACCAGCAGGTGCTGGGCGGCGAACTGCTGGTGATGCCGTTCGGCGACAGCCCGGCCTGTGGCGAGGTGGCGCCGGAACACCGCGAGCGCACCATGCACGCCAGCCTGAACACCGGCGGCGAGCTGCTGATGGGTTCCGACACCATGCCGGGCGACGCCTACGACGGCATCAAGGGCTGCCACATCTCCCTGCAGGCCGAGGGCCTGGCCCAGGCCGAGCGCCTGTACCGGGAGCTGGCGGCCCAGGGCTCGGTACAGATGGAGCTGCAGAAGACCTTCTGGGCCGAGGGCTTTGCCATGCTCACCGACCGCTTCGGCGTGCCGTGGATGATCAACTTCTCCGGCGACTGCCAGGAGTCCTGACGGCCGCTGCGGTATGCTGGGCGCCCCTTTGCCGCGGCGCCCGTTCCCCATGCTGGTGATCTCCAACAACGTCCACCTGCCCGACGACGAGATCGAGCTGACCGCCATCCGCGCCCAGGGCGCCGGCGGGCAGAACGTCAACAAGGTGTCCAGCGCCGTGCATCTGCGCTTCGACAGCCAGGCCTCGTCGCTGCCGCCGTTCTACAAGGAGCGCCTGCTGGCGCTGCGCGACAGCCGCGTCACCGAGGAAGGCGTGGTGATCATCAAGGCCCAGCAGTACCGCACCCAGGAACAGAACCGCGCCGACGCCCTGGAGCGCCTGGCGGAGCTGATCCGCAACGCCGGTAAGGTGGAGAAGGCGCGCCGGCCGACCAAGCCCACCCTGGGCTCGAAGAAGCGCCGCCTGGAGGGCAAGGCCAAGCGCGGCGCGATCAAGGCCGGGCGCGGCAGGGTGGATTTCTAGGGCCATGTCCCCATTGGTCGGAATAACCGTTGTGCCAGTGGGAGCGGACTTGTCCGCGAAGCTTTTCTGTCAGCCCGTCCGCGGACAAGTCCGCTCCCACAAGGGTTGAGCCCCTCAACAACAGTTGACTCCGACATGGCCATTTCTAGAGCCGTTGCGTCGGGCTCCCGGGTCGGCCAGGTCGTTCGTCGGGCGCCGAGGTAGCCATTTGCCACTGTGCGATTTCACTGTGTATAACCAAGGCATCGGTTTCACCGCCAACACAGGGAATGTCGCCATGCACCAGCCGTCCGCCGCCACGCAGAACGCCCACCGGCTGCTCGCCGCCGCCCAGGAGAAGATCGACCTGCTCCAGCGCATCGAGCCCTATCTGATCGACCTGTCCCTGCGCGAGAACCCGGTGGGCGCGCGGATCGGCCAGACCCTCAAGGACAAGCTGGAGATCCTGCCGAAGCTGCGCGAATTCGGCTTCCGCAACATCCTGCTCGGCACCCTCGACTATTCCTACCCGGCCGAGCTGGAAGTCGACGACGACTTCATGATGTACCTGCGCGACCACCAGGTGGACACCACCGGTTGCTTCGCCTTCACCGCCCTGGGCCTGGTCGACGCCCAGGGCCACTTCACGCCCGACGCCTCGCAGCTCAAGCTGCGTGACTACCGGGTGCCCAACACCCTGCACGAGATCTACCTGAGCAAGGAGGGCATGGGCACGCAGTACGACCTGGCCACCGTGCTGCGCAGCCTGCCGGCCAGCATCCGCTGGCTGCGCGAGAACATCCGCGGCGACCACGGCGCGCCGCCGCGCATCCTGATCAACATCGTCGACGGCTGCGACGCCTTCGCCGAGGACCCCGGTGCGGTCTTCCAGGTGCTGGAGCTGCTGGCCGGGCAGCCGATCGAGGGCATCAGCATCGAGGACGACCGCGGCACCTACCTGCCGCTGCAGGTCGGCGCCTACGTCGCCGCGGCACGCAGCCTGCTGCCGCCGCCGCTGAAGATCCTGGTGCACATGCACGCCGGCGGCGGCTTCGAGAACGCCTCGCTGATCGAGGCCCTGCTCAATGGCGCGGACGGCGCCTGGGGTGGCCTGCCCAAGCGCGCGGCGATCATCGGCCACGCCTCCCTGGGCGAGCTGATCGCCAACCTGGTGCGGGTCGGCAACCCGAACATGCGCCAGTACCGCCTGGACCGCCTGCTGCCGCTGGCCACCAACCTACAGGAGCTGGACGACGAGGCGGCGGTGCCGGACGACCTGCCGATCCTCGGCCACAATGCCTACCGCCTGCCGCTGAGCTTCTTCCGCCAGCTGCCCGGGCGCTTCATGGACCTGCCGCCCGAGGCCATCGGCGGCACCTACCGCTACCGGGTCTGCCCGCTGGTCAGCGACACCGCGGTGATCGCCGGGCGTCTGGCGGAAGTGCTCTGCCTGCAGGCCGACGGATTCCGCGAGGCGGTGCTGGAGCAGATGATCTTTCTCATGCGCCGCGACCTGCGCGCCGGCGAGCGGATCGCTTACGATGAGCCCGACAACCTGAAACAGCTGTACGCCCGCGCCCTGCGCGAGTGCGAGCCACCCGTGACGCAAGCCGAGGCCTGACCCGTGGAAACCGATAGCGCCGTATACAAGACCCTGCTGGAGTCGACCAAGGCGATCCCCTGGAAGATCGATTGGAAGACCATGACCTTCGCCTACATCGGCCCGCAGATCGAGCCGTTGCTGGGCTGGACGCAGGAGAGCTGGATCAGCGCCAACGACTGGGCCGAACGCATCCACGAGGAAGACCGCGAGCGGGTGGTGAACTTCTGCATCGCCCAGTCCCAGTGCGGCATCGACCACGAGGCCGACTACCGGGCGCTGACCAAGGACGGCGACTACGTGTGGATACGCGACGTGGTCCACGTGATGCGCGACGAGGCCGGCGAGACCGAGGCGCTGATCGGCTTCATGTTCGACATCAGCGAGCGCAAGAAGACCGAGGAACAGCTGCTGGCCCTGCAGCGGCAGCTGGAGGAGTACTCCTACAAGGACGGCCTGACCGGCATCAACAACCGGCGCATGTTCGACTCCATCCTTGAAATCGAGTGGGGCAACGCCCAGCGCACCCGCCGGCCGCTGTCGCTGATCCTGCTGGATATCGACTGCTTCAAGCAGTTCAACGACCACTACGGCCACATCAAGGGCGACGACTGCCTGAAGCGTGTCGGCCAGACCCTGCTGGGCGCCGCGGCGCGCCCGCGCGATTGCGTGGCCCGTTACGGTGGCGAGGAGTTCGTGCTGATCCTTCCGGAAACCGACGCCGCCTCGGCGAAGCGGATCGCCGAGCGCTGCCGCAAGCTGGTGCGCAAGCAGCAGATCGCCCACGAACAATCCAAGGTGGCGCAGCTGGTGACGGTCAGCCTGGGCGTCGGCACCATCATCCCGGAAGTGCGCGACACCCCGCTGGCCTTCCTCGAAGCGGTGGACCGCCTGCTCTACCAGGCCAAGCAGGAAGGCCGCGACCGCCTGCAGCACGGCCACTGCGGTGGCGGCGAGGCGGAGGCCTGCCAGGCCTGAACCGTCCCGTGACCGGGCAAGCCTGCGGACGGCAGAGTCTCAGGCCGACGCACCGGTGCCGTTCGCCAGGGTGGCGGCGAGTTGCGACAGGTAATCGCCGAACCCGCAGCGGGCCCGCGCGTCGCGTCGGGCGCTGGTGACGACGCTGTTCTGACCGGTCCAGACGATGCGCGCGCCGGCGTTCTGCAGCGCGCCGACCAGGTGCACGTCCTCATGGGCGCTCAGCGGCGGGAAGCCGCCGACCCGCTGGTAGGCCGCCGTGCACACGCCCAGGTTGGCGCCGTGGATGTGCCGGTGGCCGTCCTCGTGACAGTAGCGCTGGTGGTAGGCGGCCTGGACCTGGCCGTCGTAGCCCTCCCAGTCGTGCACCCGCACGGTGCCGCACACCACCTCCGCCTCATGTCGCAGCTGTTGCACCAGCCAGTCCGGCGACACCCGGCTGTCGGCGTCGGTGCAGGCCAGCCAGCGCGCGCCCCGGGCGATGACGTGGGCGGCGCCGGCGCGGCGCGCCTGGCCGACGTTGCCCGCGTCGATGGTCAGGGTGGCCACGCCCAGCTCGCCGGCGATGGCGGCGGAGCCGTCGCTGCAGGCGTCCAGCACCACCAGGATCAGCACCGGCTCGCCGTCCAGGCCGGGGTGCCGGGCGGCCTGCTGGAGGGCGTGCAGGCACTGGCCGAGCAGGCGTTCCTCGTTGTGTGCGGGCACCACCACGCCGATCACAGCGCGTCCTCGTCGAGGTCGACGGTGCAATGCGGGACGCACCAGAGTTCCAGCAGGAAGTCGCTCTCCTCGTGGCGCACGGCGCGCTGCAGCGGCAGGTTCGCGTGCAGCAGGCGGTGCACCTGGCGGCCGTCCAGCGGGCAGTCGAGGATCGGGTGCAGCCAGTGGCAGGCGAGCAGCGCGCCGTCGGCGCTCAGGCTGTCCATGCAGCGCTGGATCAGCCGCTGCAGGTCGGCCTCGCTGAGGTAGTAGCCCAGTTCGCTGAGCACGATCAGGTCGAACGGCCCCGCCGGCCATTCCTCGGGCAGCCGGGCGGTGCGCACCTCGGCGCCGGGGAAGGCGGCCAGGCGTTCCCGCGCCAGGGCCGTGGCGCGGGCGCTGATGTCGCAGCTCAGCAGGCGGTCGCAGCGCTCTGCGAGCGCCACGCTGAGTTCACCGTTGGAACAGCCGGGCTCGAAGATGTACGCGTAGCGCTGGCGCGGCAGCGTCGCCAGCGCCAGTTCGCGCTTGCGCCGCTCGTACCAGCGGCGGCGGAAGCCCCAGGGGTCTTCGCTGTGCTGGTACAGCGCGTCGAAGTAGCCGACCGGCATGCTCATAGGAAGAAGATCTCGCGGGATTCGGCGAAGCGCTCCAGGGTGCCCTCGGAGAGCACCGGGTCGGCGCCGGTCGAGGCGTCGGGCAGCAGCTGTGAGCGATGGGCCTGGATGGCCGACTGCTTGCGCGCCAGGGCATCGTCGTCGAGCAGCAGCTTGCGTGCCCGCTCCCAGGGCAGGCGCGGGTCGTCCGGCTCGGCCCAGTGCCAGGCCCAGATCGGCACCTCATAGAGCTGGCAGCCCCAGGCCTCGGCGGCGATGGCGGTGGCGCGGCCCACCGCCTCGTGGTCGCAGTGGCCGTCGGCGTGCCAGGTGGTGATCACGTGGGTGTAGCCCTCGAGCAACTGCCACAGGCGCTCGACCAGGCGCGCCTCGTCCCGGCCCACCTGGCTGTCGGCGAAGCGCAGGCGCAGCCATTGCAGCTGCCTGGGCGAGAAGCCCAGGCGGCGCAGCGCCAACTGGCTCTCCCAGACCCGTTCGCGGCGCAGGCGGTTGGCCGACCAGGCGCTGGAGCCCGGGTGGCTGGCCTCGCCGTCGGTGACGGCGATGACACTGATGCCGGCGCCGCGCCGTGCCAGGGTGGCGAGCAGGCCGCCGCAGCCGAGGATTTCGTCGTCCGGGTGGGGCGCGACGATGGCGACCCGGGCGCCCGGCGGCAGCAGTTCGTCGATGCCGATGGGCGCGACGGCGGCCAGCCGGTTCGAGCCGCGCCAGGCGCTGGCTGGCGTACCGGCGCCGCGGATCGGGTTGAGGGCTTCGCTCATAGGTTCCATGCCTCCGTGGGGCGCTCCAGCGCCAGTTCGCCCAGGCGTTGCAGGTCCCGCTCGGCGTGACTCTGGCGCAGGAACACCGGCAGGTCGGCCATCAGCCGGGCGAAGTGCGGGTCGCGGCAGTAGGGGGTGGCGCCGAGGGCGCGGCCGGCGTGGCGGATGACCGCGTCCAGCGCGTCCTCGACCACGGCGCGCACCCGGCGGGCCTGGTATTCGGCATCCTGGCGCGGGTGCCGGTCGATCCAGCGGGCGCAGTCGCGCAGCGCGTCGCGGGCCGAGGCCAGGGCCTTGTCCAGGGCGCCCAGGTGGGCCAGGCCGTGGGCGTCGCGGCGCACGTGGCGGTGGGCGTGGCGGCCGAGCGCCGCGCCGGCGCCGTACCAGCAGGCGGCGACCCCCGCCGCGCCGTGCCAGAAGCCGGGCCGCTCGACGTACACCGAGGTGTCGCCGATGCATTGCCCCAGGGCTTCCTCCAGCACGATCTCGACGCTGTCGGTGGCGGCCATGCCGACCGCCTGCCAGCCCTGGTCCGTCACCCGTACGCCGGGCTGCTGCAGGGCCAGGGTGACCAGTTGCGGATGGCCCTGTTCGTCCCACACGGTCATCACCGCGTGGTCGACGTGGGCGGCGCCCGAGCACCACGCCTTGCGCCCGCACAGGACCACCTGGTCGTGGGTGCGCCCGACGATCTCGACCCGCGCCTGGGGCGGCTCGGCGGCCCATACGGCCCACAGGCCCGCCACCCGGTTGGTGTCGGCGCCCAGCTCGTGGAGGATCGCGTGGGCGTCGGTGTGGCCCTCGAACAGCTTGACCAGCGCCAGGTCCGCCGCCGCCACCTGGGCGAGCGCCTGCCAGCGCTGCAGGGTGGCGCCCTGGCCGGGGTAGGGCAGTTCGGTCAGCCCCGCCGACAGCAGCACCTGCATCTGCAGGGCGACGCCCAGCGCCGGCCGCTCCACCGGGCGCTGGCTGAAGTCGCGGAGCATGGTTTCGAGTCCGATCAGGTGTGCGGAGGCCATCGGGGGTGCTTGCCTGCCTTGGGTGCCGTGTCCTTATCCGATGACCGCGCCGCCCGCCACGCGGTTCAGGGAGAACGCGAGTGATCATTGCGTTCGAACTTTTACCGGCCGCCGGAGCCTCTAGGGCTCGGATGAATAGAAGGGGGGCACATGAGCAGAGCGGCGAAACCCAGGGCGAGCGTGATCTGCCAGCAGGACGGCAAGGTGCTGCTGGTGCGCAAGGCGGAGGCGAAATGGACCCTGCCCGGCGGCAAGATCGAGGCCGACGAGGGGCCGGCCGAGGCCGCGCTGCGCGAGCTGAACGAGGAAACCGGGCTGGCCTCGGAAACCCTTGAGTATCTTGCCACCCACGAATTCGCCACCCGTGCCCACCATGTGTTCCGCCTGGCCGTGCCCGAGGCGCTGGCCGCCACCCCGCGCAACGAGATCGCCGACTGCCGCTGGTTCTCCGCCGAGGACGTGGCGCGCAAGCCGGTCAAGCGGCCCTGCCTGGAGCTGCTGCGGCTGTACTGCCAGGCGCCTGCCGCGTCGGGGCCGCAGGGGTAGGAAAGATTCCGTCATTCCCGCGCAGGCGGGAATCCATGTACAGGGCAGGGCGCTGCGTTCCTGGGTCCCCGCCTTCGCGGAGACGACGGGGCGTAGGGCGCGCGCGTAGCTGCGGCTCTCCTCGATTGGTGCAGGCAAGGCCCTGTATGGACCAAGTAGGAAACTTCCTCGTCATTCCCGCGAAGGCGGGAATCCATATGCGGGGCAGGGCGCCGCGTTCCTGGGTCCCCGCCTTCGCGGGGACGACGGGGCGTTGGGGGCGCGTGTAGCTGCGGCTCTCCTCGATTGGTGCAGGCCAGGCCCTGTACGGACCAAATAGGAAACTTCCCCGTCATTCCCGCGCAGGCGGGAATCCATGCGCGGGGCAGGGCGCCACGTTCCTGGGTCCCCGCCTTCGCGGGGACGACGGGGCGTTGGGCGCGCGCGTAGCTGCGGCTCTCCTCGATTGGCGCAGGCAAGGCCCTGTACGGACCAAGTAGGAAACTTCCTCGTCATTCCCGCGAAGGCAGGAATCCATGTGTGGGGCAGGGCGCTGTGTTTCTGGGTCCCTGTCTGCGCGGGGACGACGGGGCGTTGGGTGCGCGCGTAGCTGCGGTTCCCCCCTCGATTGGCGCAGGCAAGGTCCTGTACGGACCAAATAGGAAACGTCCCCGTCATTCCCGCGCAGGCGGGAATCCATGTGTGGGGCAGGGCGCCGCGTTCCTGGGTCCCCGCCTGCGCGGGGACGACGGTGTGTGGGGCGTACAGTCACTGTTCCGCTCGATTGCCCAAGGGCTGCGCGGGTTGCACCCGCCCTACGGTAGCCCGGATGCAATTCGGGGTGGCGCGTGGGGCGAATGCGGGGGCTATCCGTCCTGCTGGATGATCAGGTCGGGCCAGGTGGCCAGCCAGTTCTTGCTGCGTAGGCGTTCGCGGTAGAGGTGCAGTTTTTCCGTCTGGAAGCGCGGCGTGGGGCGTACCCGCAGGGCGAACAGGTCCTCCAGGCCCAGCGGGGCGGCGATCTCGATGCCGTCCGCGCCGAGCCTGGCGGCCACCGCGGTGGCGGTTTCCGGCCAGTGGCGCATGGCGTCGGTCGCCGAGCAGTAGGGCGGATCGTCGTTGCGGTGGTGCATGCGCGCCTGGTTCTTCACCGACCAGGCGAGCGAGCCGTCCAGGCGTTTCAGCGAGGCTTCGAGGGCGGCATCCTGCTCGGCGCTGGCGCCGCCGGCGTCGAACCAGATCACGTCGATGTCCGCCGGTAGCGGCGAGTGGTCGCGCCGGTGCAGGTGATCCCACACCGCGCTGCGCACGAAGCCCGCCGCCACCCAGCTATCCGGCAGGTCCAGTTCGCGCACCAGGCGCAGTACCCGCATGCGCTCGGCGTCGGCGGCGATCAGGTGTTCCAGTTGCGAAAAAAGCGGGTTCATCTCGGTCCCGTGTCGGGTCGTCACGCGCGGACTGTAGCCGATCTCGCCATTTCCGCGGCGACCCGGACGTGGGGGCAAGGCCCCGCTTGCCCGGCCCGGTGAGGCCGGAGACTGCGCCGCCCGGCCCGGGCCGAAAAAACGGTAGAACCTCCGCCCGGGGCATTCCTCATAACTAGGTCCACCCTCGTTCCCGACCGTGAACGAAGCCAGCCATGAGGAGAACAGCACCATGTCAGCCAAGAAGAAAGGCGCCAGCCAGGCAGCGGGCACCCAGACCACCGACCGCGGCAACAGCAACGCCAAACTGGACCAGCTCGAGACCTGGCGCGAGGACGCCAGCGGCCAGGCCCTGACCTCCAACACCGGGGTCAAGGTGGCCGACAACCAGAACACGCTGAAGGCCGGCGAGCGGGGCCCCTCGCTGCTGGAAGACTTCCTGATGCGCGAGAAGATCACCCACTTCGACCACGAGCGCATCCCCGAGCGCGTGGTGCACGCCCGTGGCGCGGCGGCCCACGGCTACTTCCAGGTGTACGAGCCGCTGGGCGAGCTGACCAAGGCCGATTTCCTCAACCACCCGCAGAAGAAGACCCCGGTGTTCGTCCGCTTCTCCACCGTGCAGGGCCCGCGCGGCTCGGCGGACACAGTGCGCGACGTGCGCGGCTTCGCCACCAAGTTCTACACCGACGAGGGCAACTTCGACCTGGTCGGCAACAACATGCCGGTGTTCTTCATCCAGGACGCGATCAAGTTCCCCGACTTCGTCCATGCGGTGAAGCCCGAGCCGCACAACGAGATCCCCACCGGCGCCTCGGCCCACGACACCTTCTGGGACTTCGTCTCGCTGCAGCCGGAGTCGGCGCACATGGTCCAGTGGGCCATGTCCGACCGCGGCATCCCGGTGTCCTACCGGGCCATGGAAGGCTTCGGCGTGCACACCTTCCGCCTGGTCAACGCCGAGGGTCGCAGCGTGTTCGTCAAGTTCCACTGGAAGCCCGTGTCCGGCGTCTACTCGCTGGTCTGGGACGAGGCGCAGAAGCTCGCCGGCAAGGACCCGGACTTCAACCGCCGGCAGCTGTGGGACGACATCGAGAACGGCGACTACCCCGAGTGGGAGCTGGGCCTGCAGGTGATCCCCGAGGAGGACGAGCATAAGTTCGACTTCGATCTGCTCGACCCGACCAAGCTGGTGCCCGAGGAGCTGGTGCCGGTGCGTCGGGTGGGCAAGATGGTGCTCAACCGCAACCCGGACAACTTCTTCGCCGAGACCGAGCAGGCCGCCTTCCACATCGGCCACCTGGTGCCCGGCATCGACTTCACCAACGACCCGCTGCTGCAGGGCCGGCTGTTCTCCTACACCGACACCCAGCTGCTGCGCCTGGGCGGGCCGAACTTCAACGAGCTGCCGATCAACCGGCCGCTGTGCCCGTTCCACAACAACCAGCGCGATGCGCCGCACCGGCAGACCATCAACAAGGGCCGCGCGGCCTACGAGCCCAACTCCATCGACGGCGGCTGGCCCAAGGAAACGCCGGAGGCGCCCAGCGGCGGCGGCTTCGCCTCCTACCCGGAACCCATGAGCGGGGTGAAGCTGCGCAAGCGCGCCGACTCCTTCGCCGACCACTTCTCCCAGGCGCGGCTGTTCTGGAACAGCATGGCCCCGCATGAGAAGGAACACATGATCGCCTCCTACAGCTTCGAGCTGGGCAAGGTGGAACGCCGCGAAATCCGCGAGCGCGAGGTCAACCAGATCCTCGCCAACATCGACCTGGACCTGGCCTCCCGGGTGGCCGAGAACCTCGGCCTGCCGGCGCCGACCGGCACGGCCGCCAAGCCGGCGAAAGGCGCGGCGAAGGCGTCGCCGGCGCTGAGCCAGGCCAACCTGCTGTCGGGCAACATCCGCTCGCGCAAGGTGGCGATCCTGCTGGCCGACGGCGCCGACGCCGACGACATCCGCCACATCATCGGCGTGCTCGACGGCGAGGGTGCCAGCGCCAAGCTGCTCGGCCCGACCTCGGCGGCGGTGAAGACCAGCGACGGCAAGACCCTGCAGCCGGATGCGACCTTCGACGGCCTGCCATCGATCGCCCTGGACGCGGTGTTCGTGCCCGGCGGCGTGGCCAAGGCGCTGGAGGGCAACGGCGTGGCGCTGCACTACCTGCTGGAGGCCTACAAGCACCTCAAGGCCATCGCCCTGTGCGGCGATGCCGGCGGGCTGCCGAAGCGCCTGCATCTTGAGGAGGACGAGGGCCTGCTGGTGGCGGCGAAGGCGTCGGACCTGTGCGCGAAGTTCGTCGCGGCGATGGCCAAGCACCGGGTCTGGGCGCGTGAGGCGAAGGCCAAGGCCGTGCCGGCGTGATGGATGAAGCCCGCTCCCGAGCGGAGCGGGCGGTTGGCCCTTGCATGTATGGCTGTCTGGCCAGGGCTGGTTCTGGTTCCGGACCTCTGGCCTTCTTGTCTGGTTGTACACAATGCCTGCAGCAGCGAGCCCAGAGGTCCTTGTTTCCCCCTTCGCTCTTCATCCTGTGCAGTTCAGGGCCGGCAGAGCGCTGCCAGTGGCTCGCGCGTATGGACCCGGCAATCGACGAGCGCATCTCCGTCGCACTGGCTACCGAGTACCAGTTGGTCGCCTTCGACCGCCATGCGACGGCCGGAGATGTCCCGGCTCAGCAGGCGCTGGCAGGTGCGGGTGTCGTAGACCATCAGGTCGCCGCTGGAGCCGCTGGTCTCGTAGGTCAGCAGGCGTGTTTCGTCGAGGCTGAGGTACATCGGTTCGCGTGCCCAGATGCCGCCGTCCTCGATCAGGCAGCGCCGGCCGCTGGTCTTGTCCAGGAGGATGGCGGGCGGCTCGGGGAACGCGTCGGGTTCGGTGATGTTGGGATTTTCGTTTGTAAAGCGCACCTCGATGCGTTCGCCTGCGGCGGTGAATGTGCCCGGGGCGCTGGCATCGGCGGCGAGGTGCAGCGGGGCGAAGCCGCAGTCGGCGGCCTGGGCGCAGGTGGCGAGGAGCGCGGCGGCGAGCGCGGTGCCGAGAGCTTTCATGGCGGATGTCCTTTCCGTGGCTGGATGATTGCGGGGCGACCGGTGCGCAGCATAAGCCGCGTGGAGGATCGGCGGCATGACCTGCGTCTTGTCCGCGACGGCTTCCGGCGGATGAGGCTAGAATCGCCCCGTCATTCTCCAGGGAAAAGGCCATGCCGTACCGTGTCTGGTCCGCCGTCGTCATGTTCGTTGCGGGCGCCACGGCGCATGCCGGCGAAATCTCCTACCTTCGCGACGTCCAACCGATCCTCACCCAGAAATGCGTGGCCTGCCACGCCTGTTACGACTCGCCCTGCCAGCTCAACCTGGGCAGCGGCGAAGGCGTGCTGCGTGGTGCCAGCAAGCTGCCCGTGTACGACGGCGCGCGCACCAGCGCCCAGGCCACCACCCGGCTGTACTTCGACGCCCGGGGCGAGGACGCCTGGCGCAAGAAGGGCTTCCATTCGGTGCTCGACCCGCAGGCCGGCCAGGCCGCGCTGGTGGCGCGCATGCTGGAGCTGGGGCGCGGCAACCCGCTCGAAGCCAATGCCAGGCTGCCGGCCGACCTGGACATCTCCCTCGACCGGGAGAACCAGTGCCCGCTGCCCGGCGAGTTCGATGCCTATGCCCGGAAGTTCGCCCACGGCGGCATGCCGTTCGCCGTCGCCGGCCTGAGCGACGCCGAGTACGCCACCCTGCAGCAATGGCTGAAGGATGGTGCGCCGGTGGAGGAACTGGCCCTGCAGCCGTCCGCCGCCGAGCTGGCCCAGGTGGCCGAGTGGGAGGCGTTCCTCAATGCTCCCGGTGCGAGGGAGAGCCTGGTCAACCGCTGGCTGTTCGAACACCTGTTCCTCGCCCACCTGTACTTCGAGGGTGGTGAGCCGGGGCACTTCTTCCAGCTGGTGCGCTCGCGCACGCCCAGCGGCCAGCCGATCGATCCCATCGCCACCCGCCGTCCCAACGAGGACCCGGGCACCGAGGTGTTCTACCGCCTGTGGCCGATCCAGGGTGTGATCGTGCACAAGACCCACATCACCTACCCGCTCGGCGCGGCGAAGCTGAAGCGCGTCCGCGAGCTGTTCTATTCCGGCGACTGGACGGTGGATGCGGTGCCCGGCTACGGCGCCCAGCGCCGGGCCAATCCCTTCGAGACCTTCCAGGCGATTCCGGTCCAGGCCCGCTACCAGTTCATGCTGGATAACGCGGAATACTTCGTGCGCACCTTCATCCGCGGCCCGGTGTGCCGCGGCCAGATCGCTACCGACGTGATCCGCGACAACTTCTGGGCGGTGTTCCAGGACCCGCGGCAGGACCTCTACGTCACCGATGCCGAGTACCGCGCCAAGGCCACGCCGCTGCTGGCGATGCCGGGCCAGTTCGACGAGATCGGCGATCTGCTGGGGCTGTGGACGGCCTACCGGGACAAGCGCAACGACTACGAAGACCTGCGCCGGGACGCCTATGCCGACGCGCCGGTGCCGAACTGGTCGAGCCTGTGGAGCGGCAACGACAACGCGCTGCTGTCGATCTTCCGCCACCACGACAGCGCCATGGTGCGCAAGGGCCTGATCGGCGAGATTCCGCAGACGATGTGGCTGCTGGACTACCCGCTGTTCGAGCGCACCTACTACCAGCTGGTGGTCAACTTCGACGTGTTCGGCAACGTCGCCCACCAGGCCCAGACGCGCCTGTACTTCGACCTGATCCGCAACGGCGCCGAGCTGAACTTCCTCCGCCTGCTGCCGCCGGACGCGCGCCAGACCTACCTGGACGACTGGTACCAGAACGCCGGCAAGCTGAAGATGTGGCTGGACTACGCCGAGGCCGACCTGGACACCGCGACGGGCATGAACCTGCCGGAGAAGGGCGCCAAGGGCGCGTTCGCCCGCGCCCTGCTGACGCGCTACGCCGACCTCAACGCGCGGCCCGACCCGATCAACCGCTGCGAGGGCGCCGACTGCCACCGGCCGGGGCTGCCGGCCGACCTGGCCGACGCCGAGCAGGCGCTGAGCCGCCTCACCGGCCGTCCGGCCGGCGGACTCAAGGCGATCGACCAGCTGCCTGAGGCGACCCTGCTGCGGGTGGAGCGGGCCGATGGCGGCCGCGAGGTCTACAGCCTGCTGCGCAACCGCGCGCACAGCAACGTCGCCTTCATGACCGGCGAATCCCTGCGCTACCAGCCGGGGCTGGACACCCTGACGGTCTACCCGGGTGTGCTGACCAGCTACCCCAACTTCATGTTCAGCCTGCCGGCCCGGGAGGTGCCTGAGTTCGTCGGCGCGCTGGAGCAGGCCCGCGACCCGGTGGCGTTCGAGAAGGTGGTGGCACGCTGGGGCATCCGCCGCAGCCACCCGGAGTTCTGGCGCTACTTCCACGACCTGTCGGCCTACATCCACGAGACCGAGCCGGTGGAAGCGGGCGTGCTGGACATGAACCGCTACCAGAACCTCTAGGGAAACGCTGTACCGTCGCTCCCGCGCAGGCGGGAGCCCAGGTGCCGCAGGGGGCTGGATTCCCGCCTGCGCGGGAATGACGAGCTTTTCCTGGGGGGCTCTGGCTGGTGCGCACGGCGCACCCTACAGGGAGGCGGTCCCTGACGTAGGGTGCGCCGCGCGCTCCGCCCCGGGCCCGGTGGGCTTCAGGGCGTGTACACGCTGGCGATGGCGTTGGCCAGGTAGTCCAGCCGCTCCTCGGCCATGCCGGCCACGTTGGCCCGGCCGCTGCTGACCAGGTACACGCTGAACTCCTGGCGCAGGCGCTGCACCTGCTCGGCGCTGAGGCCGGTGTAGGAGAACATGCCGCGCTGGGCAGCGACGTGGGCGAAGCGCCCGGCCAGGCCGTGGGGCACCAGCGCCGCCACCAGGCCGTTGCGCAGGTTGGCCACGCGCAGGCGCATGGCTTCCACTTCCTCGGCCCACAGGCCACGCAGCTCGGGATCGCCGAGGATGGTGGCGACCACCGCGGCGCCGTGGGCCGGCGGCGTCGACCACAGGTTGCGGGCGAGAGCGGCCAGCTGGCTGCGGATGTCGATCAGCTTGCCGGCATCCTGCGCCCGCACGATCAGTGCGCCGGTGCGTTCGCGGTACAGGCCGAAGTTCTTCGAGCAGGAGCTGGTCACCAGCAGTTCGGGCAGCTCGGCGGCGAACAGGCGCACGGCCCAGGCGTCCTCGTCCAGGCCGTCGCCGAAGCCCTGGTAGGCGAAGTCGATCAGCGGCAGCAGTTCGCGCGCCTTGACCACGTCCAGCACGCGCTTCCAGTCGCGCGGGGCGAGGTCGAAGCCGGTCGGGTTGTGGCAGCAGGCATGCAGCAGCACCACGTCGCCGGCCGGCACCCGCTGCAGGGCGTCGAGCAGGGCTTCCACGTCCAGGCGGTTGTCGGCGCCGACGTAGGGGTAGTGCTCCACCCGCAGGCCGCAGGTGGCGAAGATGCTCTCGTGGATCGGCCAGGTCGGCGCGCTCAGCCAGATGCCGCGGCCCGGCAGGTTGGCGGCGATGAAGTCGCCGGCCAGGCGCAGCGCGCCGGTGCCGCCCGGGGTCTGGGTGGCGCCGACGGCGCCGTCGCGCAGCAGCGGGTTGTCCGCGCCCAGTACCAGTTGCAGCAGGTAGTCGCCGAACACCGGGTCGCCGTGGCCGCCGATGTAGCTCTTGGTCGGCTCGTGCTCCACCAGATGACGCTCGGCCAGCTTCACGGCGTAGGGGATCGGGGTGATGCCGAGGGCGTCCTTGTACACACCCACGCCCAGGTCCAGCTTGGCCGGGTTGGGGTCGGCGCGGTAGGCGTCGAGCAGTCCGAGTATAGGGTCGCCGGGCACCCGGCCGATGGCAGCGAAATGGCTCACTTGCGGCCCTCTGCGCTGGCGGCGAGCACGTCGGTGCGGGCGGCCATGATGAAGTCGTTGCGGTGCAGGCCCTTCATTTCGTGGCTCCACCAGGTGACGGTGACCTTGCCCCATTCGGTGAGCAGGGCGGGATGGTGGCCGACTTCCTCGGCGATGGCGCCGACCGCGTTGGTGAAGGCCAGGGCGTGGCGGAAGTTCTTGAACAGGTAGACCCGCTCCAGCTCCATGTGGCCGTCGCGGGTCTCGATGTTCCAGTCCGGGATCTCGCGGATCAGCGTGGCCAGTTCCTCGTCCGAGACGTGGGGCGCGTCGGCGCGGCAGGCTTCGCATTGGGCTTGGGCAAGGCTCATCGTGTTCTCCGGAGTAGCTGTATGGGATGTAGGTGGGAGCGGCTGGGTGGAATGCCAGCCGGTCGCTCCCAGGGTTTGTCAGGCGGCTTTCGGCGGAAACTTCGGCGTGTGCAGGCCGAGGGCCGTGGCCTGGCCGACCAGGCCCATGATGTCCTCGTGGGCCAGTTCGAACAGGCGCTTGAGTTCCGGCAGGACGAAGTACAGCGGCTGCAGGATGTCGATGCGGTAGGGCGTGCGCATCGCCTCCAGCGGATCGAAGGCCTGGTGTTCCGGCGCGTCGGATAGAGAGTAGACCGTCTCCTTCGGCGAGGAGAGGATGCCGCCGCCGTAGATGCGCCGGCCCTGCGGGGTGTCGACCAGGCCGAACTCGATGGTCATCCAGTACAGCCGCGCCAGGTACACCCGTTGCTCCTTGGTCGCGGCCAGGCCGAGCTTGCCGTAGGCGTGGGTGAATTCGGCGAACCAGGGGTTGGTGAGCAGCGGGCAGTGGCCGAAGATCTCGTGGAAGATGTCCGGCTCCTGCAGGTAGTCCAGCTCCTCCGGGGTGCGGATGAAGGTGGCGACCGGGAAGCGCTTGCTGGCCAGCAGCTCGAAGAAGGTCTGGAAGGGGATCAGCGCCGGCACCTGGGCCACGCTCCAGCCGGTGGTGGCGCCGAGTACGCGGTTGATCTCGCCGAGCTGGGGAATCCGCTCGCGGGGCAGGTCTAGCTGTTCGATGCCGTCGAAGTACTCCTGGCAGGCGCGGCCGTCGAGCAGCTCCAACTGCCGGGTGATCAGGGTGTTCCACACCTGGTGCTCGGTGTCCGAATAGTGGATGAAGCCAGCTTCGTCCGGTTGCCGGGCCACGTAGTGCGTGGTTTTCATCGCATCGCCTCCTCGTCTGCGGCGTGCCGCGGAGTGTTGTTGTATGGAGCATTGATACCCCGCGGGCGTGGCGATGGCAGCCGGGGGCAGGGCATCGCGGGAGGGTGTGGGGCAGGGATGTTCGTAAAGAAAAGATTACGAATCAGCCGAGGCGGCATGTCATCGCCTTGCTGGTGAGTCGATCCGTCACATATTCTTGACGGAAATCAGCGGCCGCCTTGCGAAAAATCAGGCCGTGACCCAAGCATAACTACAAACAGGGTCGACCACCGTGCGAATCAAGATCCACTGCCAGAACCGCGTCGGCATCCTGCGCGACATCCTCGAACTGCTGGTCGACTACGGCATCAACGTCGCCCGTGGCGAGGTCGGCGGCGAGCAGGGCAACGCCATCTACCTGCACTGCCCGAACCTGATCAACCTGCAGTTCCAGGCGCTGCGCCCCAAGCTGGAGTCCATCTCCGGCGTGTTCGGGGTCAAGCGCGTCGGCCTGATGCCCAGCGAGCGGCGCCACCTGGAACTCAACGCGCTGCTCGGCGCGTTGGATTTCCCGGTGCTGTCCATCGACATGGGCGGCTCCATCGTCGCCGCCAACCGCAGCGCCGCCCAGCTGCTCGGCGTGCGGGTGGACGAGGTGCCGGGCATGGCCCTGTCGCGCTACATCGAGGACTTCGACCTGCCCGAACTGGTGCGCGCCAACAAGGCGCGGATCAACGGCCTGCGGGTCAAGGTGAAGGGCGACGTGTTCCTCGCCGACATCGCGCCGCTGCAGTCGGAACACGACGAGAGCGAGGCGCTGGCCGGCGCGGTGCTCACCCTGCACCGCGCCGACCGGGTCGGCGAGCGCATCTACAACGTGCGCAAGCACGAGCTGCGCGGCTTCGACTCGATCTTCCAGAGCTCCAGGGTGATGGCGGCGGTGGTGCGCGAGGCCCGGCGCATGGCGCCGCTGGACGCGCCGCTGCTGATCGAGGGCGAGACCGGCACCGGCAAGGAACTGCTGGCCCGCGCCTGCCACCTGGCCAGCCCGCGCGGCCAGGCGCCGTTCATGGCGCTGAACTGCGCCGGGCTGCCGGAATCGATGGCCGAGACCGAGCTGTTCGGCTACGGCCCCGGCGCCTTCGAGGGCGCGCGGCCGGAGGGCAAGCTGGGCCTGCTGGAACTGACCGCCGGCGGCACCCTGTTCCTCGACGGCGTCGGCGAGATGAGCCCGCGCCTGCA